>NZ_LS483431.1:0-600000 GCF_900475935.1 Campylobacter fetus subsp. fetus | reverse complement strand
TGGAGAGTGGTCTCCCCAGCTTCAGACAGGATTTCACGTGTCCCGCCCTACTCAGGATACTGCTAAGTATAAACGCACTTTCATATACGGGACTATCACCCTCTATGGTCAACCTTTCCAGGTTATTCTATTAGTTTGTTTAAGTCTATGTTGCAGTCCTACAACCCCGTTAGTAAACTAACGGTTTGCCCTCTTACGCGTTCGCTCGCCGCTACTAGCGTAATCTCTTTTGATTTCTTTTCCTGTTGGTACTAAGATGTTTCAATTCCCAACGTTAGCTCCGCATTGCGGTAGTATATATCACTATATACTGGGTTGCCCCATTCAGAAATTCCCGGATCAAAGCCCCTTGACGGCTCCCCGAGACTTATCGCAGCCTGGCACGTCTTTCATCGCCTCTACTAGCCAAGGCATCCACCATTTGCTCTTAGTAGCTTACCTTTTTTAGTCTTCTCGCAAGAGCAAAGCTCTTGTTCCGATGGGAAGTGCAAGCACTCCCCCAACCGCCTAAAATACAACACAATAAAATATTGTGTTCATTTGCCTTAAAGACAAACTTAAATACTAAATTTGGTATTTCGGAATTGAGAAGTTTTTATATTTTTGTTTAGATTATTATTCTAATTTGCATCACTTCCTTGTTAAAGATAAAACAGATATATAAGATAATAAATTATTAAATTTAAAAGCTTAAATATTATGTTTGTTTTACAATATTTAAATATAGATTTATAAGACGGAAAGCATTAACTACTATTAAGTAAGTTTTAAAAGCTCAATAGCTTGTGATGTTAAATTTAATAATTAATCTATTGTAGTTATTGGGATAACAGATTTGGTGATTAATTACTTGCTAAAATTAGTCTATATTTAAAGCTTCAACAAGTCCTGTAAAATTGTTTTATTTTATTAAAACTTGATTGTGACTTTTAACAATGATATTTTAAATAACGTTTAGACTAAAGTCTAATTTAAGAACTAAATTTTTAATTCTTAAATTAAATTTTACCTGGTGGGCCTAACAAGACTTGAACTTGTGACCTCACCCTTATCAGGGGTGCACTCTAACCAGCTGAGCTATAGGCCCTAATAATAGAATAAAAATGTAAAACTTGTCAATCCCTCAAACCTAAACAAGTGTGATTGAGCTATCGTATCTTTCTTTTACTAGTAGCTGTGAGACTTACTAGTATTGTACTCTAGAAAGGAGGTGATCCAACCGCAGGTTCTCCTACGGTTACCTTGTTACGACTTCACCCCAGTCGCTGATTCCACTGTGGGCGGTAGCTAGTTTAGCATTCCGACTTCGAGTGAAATCAACTCCCATGGTGTGACGGGCGGTGAGTACAAGACCCGGGAACGTATTCACCGTAGCATGGCTGATCTACGATTACTAGCGATTCCGGCTTCATGGAGTCGAGTTGCAGACTCCAATCCGAACTGGGACATATTTTATAGATTTGCTCCATCTCGCGATATTGCATCTCATTGTATATGCCATTGTAGCACGTGTGTCGCCCTGGGCATAAGGGCCATGATGACTTGACGTCGTCCACACCTTCCTCCTCCTTGCGAAGGCAGTCTATTTAGAGTGCTCAGCCGAACTGTTAGCAACTAAATACGTGGGTTGCGCTCGTTGCGGGACTTAACCCAACATCTCACGACACGAGCTGACGACAGCCGTGCAGCACCTGTCTCAACTTTCTAGCAAGCTAGCACTCTCTTATCTCTAAGAGATTAGTTGGATATCAAGCCCAGGTAAGGTTCTTCGCGTATCTTCGAATTAAACCACATGCTCCACCGCTTGTGCGGGTCCCCGTCTATTCCTTTGAGTTTTAATCTTGCGACCGTACTCCCCAGGCGGTATACTTAATCCGTTAGGTGCATTACTGCCGTGACTAGCACAGCAACAACTAGTATACATCGTTTAGAGCGTGGACTACCAGGGTATCTAATCCTGTTTGCTCCCCACGCTTTCACGCATTAGCGTCAGTTGAGTTCCAGCAGATCGCCTTCGCAATGGGTATTCCTGGTGATCTCTACGGATTTTACCCCTACACCACCAATTCCATCTGCCTCTCCCTCACTCTAGATTATCAGTTTCTCAAGCAGTTTAACAGTTAAGCTGTTAGATTTCACAAAAGACTTGATAATCCGCCTACGCGTCCTTTACGCCCAGTGATTCCGAGTAACGCTTGCACCCTCCGTATTACCGCGGCTGCTGGCACGGAGTTAGCCGGTGCTTATTCGTTAGGTACCGTCATGGTTCTTCCCTAACAAAAGGAGTTTACGCTCCGAAAAGTGTCATCCTCCACGCGGCGTTGCTGCTTCAGGGTTTCCCCCATTGAGCAATATTCCCTACTGCTGCCTCCCGTAGGAGTCTGGACCGTGTCTCAGTTCCAGTGTGACTGATCATCCTCTCAGACCAGTTATGCGTCAAAGCCTTGGTAAGCCATTACCTTACCAACTAGCTGATACAATATAGTCTCATCCTACACCGAAAAACTTTCCCGACTTAACTTATGTTAAGAAGGAGTATGGAGTATTAGCAGTCATTTCTAACTGTTGTCCTCCAGTGTAGGGCAGATTAACTATACATTACTCACCCGTGCGCCACTAAGTATTAAAAGAGCAAGCTCTCTTAATACTCCGTTCGACTTGCATGTATTAGGCACGCCGCCAGCGTTCACTCTGAGCCAGGATCAAACTCTCCATAAAAAAATCTTCTCTAGCAGTTTAGCAAGCTAAACTTAAGAAGTAATACTAAAGACAAAGATTGCAAAAGCAATCTAAATTTAATGTTTTAGCTTAGAGCTAAAACAGATCTTTAGATAATTAATGATTATGAAGTTTTTAATCTAAAAAACTTTTTAATGTTTTTATATATTAATAAGTATAAAGATAATATAATTACTCTATACTAATATAGAACTAACTTTAAAATTAGTTCTGGCTCAATCGATCACTTGTTTAGATTTCAAAGATTGACTATAAAAATAGTTTAACATTTATAAATTTAAAAAACATCGAAAATAAAAAGGATTTCTAACTAGAAGAGTTAAAAGGTCTTTCCCGTTTCGTGAGTTGGAATTATACAAGAGTAGTGCTTAAAGGAGGCTTAAAATTATGAGTAAATTTGAGAGAGATGAAAAAAGTGGGGGGGGGTAAGTAAGTTAATTATATAAAATTTTATTGATAATAGATTTCATTATTAAGAATAATATAAGTATAATTAAAGTAAAATAAAACAATATCAAGCATAAAAAGGAGTTAAAAATGAAAGACTTTAATAAATGGATTGGTATAAAGACCAAATAAATAGATGAACAAGACCATTTTTAAACTAATACAAATCTATTTTTTGCTAATATAATTTAAAATTTCAGGTTAGGATATATGCAAAAATACATTGATTTATTGGATAAAAATGGTCTTTTAAAAATAATAGATAAACCTTGCGATATAGATATTGAGATAGCTCATCTAAGCTATATAGAAGTCAAAAAAGATAATTCAAAAGCTCTACTTTTCACAAATCCTATCGATAAAAACGGAAAAAAATTTGATCCTGTTTTAACAAATATTTTTGGAAGTTTTAAAGCTTTAAATTTAATATTCGGAAAAGATAGTAACGAAATAGCAAATGAGATAGAAAAGCTGCTAAAACCGACAAAACCTTCTACGCTTAAAGAAAAAATAGAGTTTTTTACCTATCTTTTAAGCCTAAAATCAGTATTTCCAAAACATTTAAAAACTAAAGGCATCTCCCAAGAGTGCGAATTTAAAGAACCGAATTTATATGATCTGCCGATACTCAAAACTTGGGAAGAAGACGGCGGAGCGTTTATCACGATGGGGCAAGTTTATACAAAAGATCTAAACTCAAACACGCAAAATTTAGGTATGTACCGCCTGCAAGTACATAGCAAAAACGAGCTTGGAATGCACTGGCAAATTCACAAAGACGCCGCTCATTTTTTTCATGAATACAAAAAAGCAGGTCTTAAAATGCCGGTCAGTGTAGCAATCGGGGGCGATCCGCTCTACATTTGGTGTGGTCAAGCCCCGCTTCCAAAAAATATTTTTGAGCTTATGCTTTATGGGTTCATCAGAAAAACTCCGGCAAAACTAGTTAAATCTCTCACAAACGACATTTTTATCCCGCACGACTCAGACTACGTCATAGAAGGATTTGTAGATACAAATAGACTAAAAAACGAAGGAAAATTCGGAGATCATACAGGATTTTACACACCGGTGGAGCCGTTCCCCGTTATGGAAGTTACGAAAATAACTCATAAAAAAAATCCTATTTTCCACGCAACAGTCGTCGGAAAACCGCCGCTTGAAGATAAATTTATGGGATATGCGACTGAGCGGATATTTTTACCGCTTTTAAAAACTACGGCTCCTGAGCTGGTTGATTATAAAATGCCTGAAAACGGGGTATTTCACAATCTAATTTTAGCTAAATTTAACGCACTTTATCCTGCTCACGCTACGCAGCTTATGCACGCATTTTGGGGAGTCGGGCAGATGAGTTTTGTAAAACACGCCGTTTTTGTACCATCAAGTGCACCTCATCTTGATGACTACGCAAATCTTACAAAATATATTTTAAACCGTTTTTCGCCGCAAAGCATGTTGATAACTAGCGGTGTTTGCGACCAGCTTGACCATGCTAGTCCAAATGCTTGTTTTGGAGGAAAGCTAGGAATTGACGCAAGTGTCGATAACTCATCAAGCGCACCAAATTTAATAAGTGACGACAAACTTCTATATAAATTTAAAAGCGTAAATCAAAATATCTTAGAGCTAAAGCAGTATTTTTTAGACACGAAAAGTCCTATTTGTTTTGTTAAATTTGACAAAGATAGACTCGTAAAACAGGTTTTTGATGAGCTTAAACCTTTTGATGAGCACTTTAAAATACTGATTTTCGTAGATGTTAGCTCAAGGCTTGAAAATCTATACATGCTTGTTTGGAGGATAACAAACAATATCGATGCAAAGCGCGATATTTTTGTACGCAACGAGCTTGTTTGCATAGACGCTACTAGCAAATTTGAGCTCGATGGCTACACTCGCGGCTGGCCAAAAGAGACAAACTGTTCAAAAGAAGTCATAGAAAACCTCATCAAAAAAGGCCTTTTAGAACGCGACGAAGAATTGTTTGAAAAATTTGAGATATTTGGATAGATGATGAAAATAGCGATTTTTGACTCGGGCATCGGCGGCCTTAGTCTTTTAAATGAAGCTTTGAAGCGCTTTAGAGGCGTGGAGTTTATATATTTTGCCGACAACAAAAATGCACCGTATGGCACAAAAAGTAAAGACGAGATAATCCGCCTTTGTTTGAACTGTGTTCAATTCTTGACTAATTTGAGCGTAGATATGATAGTCATAGCGTGTAATACAGCGACTAGTGCTGCTATAACTGAGCTTAGAAGCAGTTTTTCAGTGCCTATAATAGGAATGGAGCCTGCCGTGAAATTAGGAGTAAATGCTGGTGGCGACATACTTGTAGTTGCCACGCCTGCTACCATAAGCGGAAATAAATTATCGGATTTAATCCATAAAGTAAATTTAGAAAGCAAAACGCATCTCTTAGCCTTACCAAAACTTGTAGAATTTGCGCAAAATATGGAATTTGACAGTCTAGAGGTTTTGAAATACTTGAAAGATGAGATATCTAAATTCGATCTATCAAACATCAGTTTACTTGTACTTGGATGTACTCATTTTAACTATTTTAAAGATAGTTTTAGAGCTATTTTACCAAACAAAACCGGCATAATAGACGGCGTAAACGGCACGATAAATCAAATGATACGTAGACTTGGAGGAGTTAGCGAATTCGGAGATAAAAACTCTATAAGATACATATCTTCAACGGAAAATTTGAATGTAAAAAAGATAGAACCTTATCTAAAAAGGCTAGATATAATGAGAGAAATAAACTAAGTTCAGATTGTAAATATGCAAAAAATAATAAATAAACCGGCATAAAGCGATAAAATTGTTAAAAACAAAGCAGCGTTATACTTATACAAATATCTTACCGCGAATTTAAAAACAAAAACCGCACTACTAGATTTAAAAATTTGAGCTAAGACTAGCCCAAATTTGCTCATATCGATCTACGGTTTTCTTATGATAAATCTAAGAGTCGGACCGTCTTGCTCTACTGATAAAACTTCAAAACCGCGATTTTTCGCATCAACAGGGATAGAATTTATCGCCTGCGGACAGTCGCAAAGCACTTCTAAAACCTCACCTCTTTTCATAGTCGGTAACACTTCAAGCGTAGCAACAGCCGGCATAGGACAAGCCTCGCCTTGTATATCAAGAGTATAAGTTATCTCATAATTTTTCATTAGTATCCTCCTTTTGCAAAAAAGCGTTTTTTATAAAAGACGACCAGCAAGAGTGCTACCACAAATAGACTTAAATTTAAGGCCAAACCTCCAAGAGAGCCGAAAGCATCTAGTAAATTTATTTTCGGGCCGTCTTTAAACCAGTCTGGAAAACGGTCGTAATTAAGCGCCAAGATAGCAGTTCCTACAAAATTTGAGATACCTACTATCATAAAATGCATTTGCCCCTCAGTAGCTCTATAAGTCCAGCCGCACTCGCAGCCTCCTGCAAAAACGATACCAAAACCAAACAAAAACGCTCCTATAGCCACCGCCGGACTAAAACTTATAATTTTAGAGTTATAGCCATTTAGCATAAGCACGAAAACGATCAAAGTTGCTATTATCATACCAAAAAATGCACCTTTTGCGGCCGTATCGCGACCGAACAAAAACAGATCTCTAAAACAAGAAGTAAAGCAGACCTGCCCTTTTGAGATGATAAAACCAAAAGCGATGCCAAATATCAAGGCAAGCGGCGAAATACTGGCTTTTACTTTAAGATCGAAGCTCGGTACGTTTATAAAAAGATAAACTAACCAAATAATAGAAAACACAAGTATAGTAACGCCATAAGCAAAATGTCTATTCGCCCTATTTTTGTCATGTTCTATTCCTTTGCCATTTACTCCACATCTCTCCAGCACGACTTTCGGACGAAAAATTTTAAATTTTCCCACTTGCACTGCGCAATAAATTCCTATCACCATAAACACGGCAAATAACCAAGTATGAAGCGAGAAGTACGGAAGTCCTGTGAAAAAATTAGCTAGATTGCATCCAAAAGCAAGTCTTGCGCCAAATCCAGAAAGTAAACCACCAACTATGGCTTGAAATACACGAATACCGCTTACTGGAAGTCTAAATTTAACTTTATTTGCCATAAAAGCAGCAATTGAGGCACCTAAAAACATTCCGATAAGCATAATGCCCTCAAAACGAGTAAGCGGAGTGCCATTTAAATTTTGCATTTTATAGTATGAATAACTTGATAAATCCATACCAAAAAGCTCTAAAAACTCGCCGCCCCAGCGTGTCATCTCACCAGTAACCGCCCAAACACCACCGAAAATGCCGAAATAAACGGCACTCAAAATAGCAAGTGCTATCATAGCCTTGCCGACACCCCAAAAATTTACAATGTATTTTTGTTTAAAAGAGTTAAGAAGATTAAGCATTATAAGCCTTGTAAATTTGTAACGTGTCCAACTGACACCTTTAAAAGGCAAAATTATAATGCTTTAAAGTTTAATATCTAGTTAAATTTAAAAACTAACTTATAGTTTAAATTTACTCAGCTTGCTTTTTAAAACAATTACTCGACAGTAACGCTTTTTGCAAGGTTTCTTGGCATATCAACGTCGTTTCCTAAACGTACTGAAATTTCAAGCGCAAAAAGCTGTAAAACTATCATCATCTCAAAAAACTCGCTCATAGGATGATCGTATAAATTTGTTTGAATAAAATCGTCGCTAAGTTCAAAAGCTTCAGGACTGATAGCTGTTATAAAAGCGTCTCTTGCGGCTAGTTCTTCGACGTTTGATTTAGTCTTTTCATAAAGCAAAGTTTTTGGAAGCAAAGCGATAGTATAGAGTCCAGTATCTGCTAGAGCGATAGGACCGTGTTTCATCTCTCCTGCTGGATAACCCTCCGCGTGAAGATAGCTTATCTCTTTTAGTTTTAAAGCCCCTTCAAGAGCAAGAGGATAAAATATATCTCTACCAATAAAGAAAAATCCATGGCCATGCAAATAGTGTTTTGCTAATCGATAAATTCTCTCTTGCAAACTACTATCGAAATGCACAACACTAGGTATATTTCTAAGCGCTTTTATCTCATTTTGAAGATTGATTGTATCTATACTTTGTCTTAATTTTGCTAGTTTTAAAACCAGCATCCACAAGCAGATGACTTGGGTAGCAAACGCTTTAGTGCTAGCTACTCCTTTTTCTATACCTGCACGAGTCAATATAACTTCACTAGCAAGTCTAACTATGCTTGAATTATCCACATTACAAATAGCCATAGTTTTAAGTCCTGCATTTTTAGCAATTTTAAGGGCTTCTAAACTATCTGCCGTTTCTCCGCTTTGAGATATTACTATAAATAAAGAACTCTTTCGCAAAAGCGGCTCTTTATATCTAAATTCACTTGCGACCTCAACCTTAGCTCTTATCTTTGCTACTCTTTCAAATAGATAACTCGCGCTTAGCGCGGCGTGATAACTAGTACCGCATGCGCACAATACTATCTCGTCTATACCATCGAAAATAGAGTTATCGATATCAAGATTTATATCATCATCACCCACTCTTCCCATCAAACATTCGGTGATGACTTGACTTTGCTCGTAAATTTCTTTTTCCATAAAAAATCTAAAACCGTCTTTTCTGGCATACCCTTTGTCTTTTGGAAGCGGTGCAAAGCTTAAGTTTAACTCGTTTGCTTCTTTATCAAAAAGCTTTATCTCACCTAATTTTGCTACGCCAAAACTGCCATCCTCAAGATACATAGCATCTTTTGCAAGACCGATAAGAGGAGCATCCGAACTTGAAAAATATATTTCATCCCCGTCTTTTGCTATGATAAGAGGTGCTGCATTTTTAGCAAAGAATATCTCTCCGTAAGCTGCTTTTGTGATAAGAAGAGTCGCGTAAGCTCCTCTTAGTCTTGAAATAGTCTTTTTATATGCATCAAACGGAGTTTGAGCAGTTTTGTTGTAGTATTCAAAAAGATGAACGATGACTTCTGTATCTGTTTGGCTTATAAATTTAATACCTAAAGTTTCTAACTCGTCTTTTAGCTCTTTATAATTTTCGATTATACCATTGTGTATGACAAAACTATACTCGCCAATATGCGGATGAGCGTTTATCTCTGTAGGTTTGCCGTGAGTCGCCCATCTAGTGTGACCTATTGCCACGCCAAATTCTTTACTCGTAAAACTTTCCATTTTACTTACCAAATTTTCTAATTTTCCAACTGATTTAAAATAGTTTATATCACTGCAGCAATTTCCGCTCATTATAGCCATTCCTGCGCTATCATAACCTCTATACTCAAGCTCTTTTAAGCCGTTTATAATAATACTTTTTTTCTCTTTATCACCTATGTAACCTACTATTCCACACATAAATTTCCTTTTAATTTTTGGTAGTTATTAAATTTATAATACTACTATACTTTGTTTCTAAATTTTCATTTTTTTGTATCAAAAATAGATTTCTAGTTCTATTTTTTATAGTTTGAATTCTGGCATTAGCCACCTTTATATCAAAAAGTTCAAACACGCCTAAAATATACGCCATAAGCCCTCTTTGGTCTTTTGCATTTATATTCATTTTAGCATAAATTTTTGAATGATTTAGATCAAAATTTACCTCATTTTCTAAAATGAGCGGCTTTTTCGTAAGTGCTTTTTGTTTGTCACATAAAGCACCTATAATGAGAGTTTCCATATTTTTCATTTCGCTATCGCCGGCTTTTTGATTATATTCTAGTTTTATAAAAAATTTGCTATCAAAAAGCTCGAAAATCTCCATATAAGCAAGATCGAGATGAGCTAATTTATTTAAAACCATAGTTGTATTCCAACCTCTTTTGGCAATGATTTTAACACAGAAATTATCTCTATTTTCTATATCAACTGATATATTAGAGCAGTTTTGAGCCCATAAAAATATACGTATTATCTCGCTTGGCGGGTATTTGATAAAAAGTAAATTCGAAGATATAGAAAGAATTATATTTTGCTCGTCTTTAGATAGTTCCAAAAACTCTTTTTGTTTTTTTATAAGATTCTCTTTTTTAACTCTTCTAGCAGCTTCATCAAGTAAATTCTCATCGCTATTATCAAAACTTTTTAACGCTATTTCATAAAGCTCTCTAAGGAGCTTTGCATTATACGAGTTGTAAAATCCATCATTTGTAGCATTACTTATGCAATAAGTAAGTATATAAAGCAGCTTAAGAGCTTGTTTTTCTCCTATATGAGAGATAAAATTTAAGATAACTTGCTGGTTATAGATATCTTCTCTATTTGCGATATTATTCATAATAGTGTGGTTTTTTATTAAATTTACTCCCATATTTATAGCTTTTTGCGGCAGCCCTATCTTGTTTGCATAAGCTCTAAATATATTTGCTCCTATATTTGAATGATCTCCTACTAATCCTTTTCCAGCATCATGCATCAAAGCCACTAGTTTCATCAAGATTTTTCCATCTGCACAAAGATCGCTATGAAGGCTTTTTATAAAACTATCTTTGATATTTTCAAGATGATACAAGGCAAGTAAACTATACTCATCCACGCTATATTTATGATACCCGTCAAGCTGAGCTAGGTGCCTTGTATGTTCCATAGGTTTTAAAAGTAAAAACAGAAGCTCACTATCTAAAAGTGCTTTTAATATACCAAAACTTCTATCTCTATAAAGTAATTTTTTGAATTCTACCAAGGATTTTTCAATGGACTCTTTTTGGATAATTGTACGTTTTAAGTAAAAAATCGCTCCTATATCAAATTTCAAATCAATATCCGGAAGCATCAAAAGATCTCTCACTAAATTTAATATATCTTTTGGTTTTTTATGAATCGGAGCGTAAATAGTATCATTTATATTATAAAATCCGTTTTCAAGTCTTAAAACTCTTTTTTGAGTAAAATTTAAACCGCTATCAAAGAATCTTCTAAAAACAGTTTTAGCAAGATATCTTGAGTAAATATATATAGTATGCATAGACGATAAAGTCTTTACCATAAGCAAAACTTCGGCGCTAAGCATCTTTTTTTCTTTAGTCTGCATAACACTGCTTACTTCAGACAGATACTCGCTTTTAAGCTCATCATCTCCGCCACTTATTTGCAAAGCCGATCTTAGCGAACTGATAAAATCAACGCTTAAATTTAACTCGCTGATCTCTTTTTCACTTATAAATTTAAGCGCGTGCGACTTTGGACTATTTTCATCAACAGAATTTAAAAGCCAAAAAACTCTTTTAAAGTCATAAAATCCACCATAGCCGTTTTTAATATCTGGTTTTTGGCTTAATAATTTAATCTCGTCAAATGGAGTAAGTTTACTTAAATGAAATTTAATAAAATCATCTTTTTTATACTCTTTTAACTCAAAAATTTTATCTTTAGTCATCTTATAAAGCTGCTTTGATGCACATACATAACGCACTTGATAAAACATAGTTTTAAGTTCTAAATCGTCTTTTATAGCATCAAAAAGCTCGTCTATCTCATAATATACCGGATTAATATCTAAATTTATATCTTTAAGAAATTTAATATAACTTTTTACTATATCTTTTACATTGTAGCCAGCTACGTTTTTATAAGATATAAAAAAATCGATATCACTTCTAACGCTCATTTCACTTAAAGCGTAACTTCCAAGCGCTATAACAGATATAGGAAGCTGCTCATCATCGGGAGCAAATTCACCAAAATAGCTGATCTTAGTAGCCTCAAAAGCGCATTTAAAAAATTTATCTATCTCTTTGCTTTGATAAGCACCAAAGCTTCTACCACCTAATTTTATAAACTGCTTTTTAAGGGCTTTTTTGCACTTTAAAACTCCGTCTTTACAGCTAGCAAGTACGCTATCTTCGTCTTTGGATTTTAAAAATTTAATGCTGCTTACTCTACCCATTTTATTCCTTTGCCAAAATTTTATCAAAAATTTCCAAAAAAAAAGCTTTTTTAAGCCCTATTAGCATATAATTGTCTCTTAAATTTAAAAAAAGGTAAAATAAACATATATGAATCTACTAGATAAACTTCAAAACAAAAAGAGGTTGGGATTCGACGAAGGTTTAATGTTATATGATTTAGATCTTTTTACTCTTGGAAAATATGCAAATCAAATAAGACGGAAACTCAACTCTAACAAAGTTTATTTTAACATAAACAGGCATATAAATCCTACAAATTTATGCGCAGATACATGCAAATTCTGTGCATTTTCAGCTCATAGAAAAAATGATAACGCCTATACAATGACTCACGAAGAGATAATGAAAGCAGTAGACGAATCTGTAAAAAACGGCGTAAAAGAGATACATATCGTATCGTCTCACAATCCTTTTGTAACGCCGCAGTGGTATCTAGAAATATTTAAAATGATAAAACAGAAATATCCGTTTTTGCATATCAAAGCTATGACCGCAGCTGAGATAGACTATCTAAAACGAAAACATGGTCTTAGTTATGAAGAGACTATAGACAAAATGATAGAATACGGAGTAGATTCTATGCCAGGAGGCGGAGCAGAGATATTTGATGAAGATATCAGAGAACAAATATGCAAAGGCAAAGTAAGCAGTAAAAACTGGCTTTTAATCCACTCTTTATGGCACAAAAAAGGTCGTCAAAGCAATGCTACAATGTTATTTGGTCATATAGAAAGCCGCGCTCATAGAATTGATCATATATTACGAATACGGGATCTGCAAGATAAAGCCATCAAAAACGCTAATTCGGGCGGATTTAACGCTTTTATCCCGCTTGTTTATCAAAGAAATAATAACTACTTAAAAGTAGATGAATTTTTAGGTTCGGCTGAAATTTTAAAAACTATAGCTATAAGCAGAATACTTCTTGATAACATTAAACATATCAAAGCCTATTGGGCAACTTCTACTTTAAATTTAGCAATGGTAGCTCAAGAGTTTGGCGCAGATGATCTAGATGGAACTATAGAAAATGAGAGTATCCAAAGTAGCGCCGGAGCAAAAAGCAAACACGGAAAAAGTAAAAATGAATTTATAGAGCTTGTGCAAACAAGCGGATTTATCCCTGTACAAAGAGATAGTTTATACAACGAATTACAAATTTACAACTAAGGAGGCGAAGTGGATTATTTCAAGCTTAAAGAGAGTAACACTTCAGTAAAACAGGAATTTAACGCCGGACTTACAACATTTTTAGCAATGATGTATATAGTGCCGGTAAATATGCTAATTATGAGCGACGCCGGTATGCCAAAAGAAGCGCTTCTTACGGCTACTGCGGTTATAACGATAATATCTTCTATATTTAATGGATTTTGGGCAAATACTCCAGTTGCGCTAAGCGTAGGAATGGGATTAAACGCATATTTTACTTACGGGCTTGTTATAGGTATGAAAATACCTTGGCAAACCGCGCTTGGCGTTGTGTGTATAAGTGCGATTATATTTGTCATTTTGAGCTTTACTAATTTTCGAATTTGGATTATAAAAAATATTCCTATAGATTTAAGACGAGCCATAAGTGCCGGAATAGGTGCTTTCATCTGCTTCGTCGGACTTAAACAGATGGGTATTATAGTAGCTAGTCCTGCTACTTTAGTCGCAATAGGAAACGTATCTGATCCAAAAGTTTTTATAGGTATATTAGGTCTTGTTTTGATAGTTGCTTTTTGGGCTTTAAAACTAAAAGCCGGATTTATACTAGCCGTTGTTGCCACATCGATGATAGCATGGATATTTGGAGTTTATCAAGCTCCAAATGAGATATTTTCAGCTCCGGCTTCTTTATCTCCTATATTTGGCGAACTTGATATATTAAGCGCTCTTAAACTCTCTTTACTTCCTGCTATCATTACATTTTTTATCACTCACCTTTTTGATTCGATAGGAACTTTAACAGGAGTTTGCAATAGAGCAAATTTATTTAACGACCACGATGAGGAAGGAACTAAAAAACTTGCTAAAAATTTAGAAAGCGACGCGATATCTAGCGTAGTTGGCTCCATAGTAGGAACTAGTACGATAACTGCTTTTGCAGAAAGTGCTAGCGGCGTAGAAGCCGGCGGAAGAACAGGGCTTAGTGCAGTTTTTACTGGAATGCTATTTGTATTAACTCTATTTTTGTTACCTTTATTTGGTTCTATACCATCAAACGCTATTTATCCGATACTTGTTATGGTTGGAGTTCTTATGTTTAGTGAACTAGGAAAAGTGAATTATAATGATCCGGCTATATGCGTATCAACGTTTCTAACTGTTATTTTAATGCCTCTTACCTACTCTATAACCGTTGGACTTAGTATAGGTTTTATCTCATATTTTACAGTTAAACTAGTTCTAAGAAAATGGGAAGATATAAACTTAGGCATTATCACATTAACGCTTATAAGTTTTTTAGCATTTCTAGTTACGTCTGCTCCATCGTTTTTTGGCGAGCTTATCGGTATAAATTAAGGAGATTAAATGATATTTTATGACTATGAATCATTTGCAAAAGATATAAAAATAATGGCAAAAAATATAAAAAACGAATTTGATCCGGACGCAATTTTAGGTATAGCTAGAGGCGGTTTAACTCTTGCTCATTCTCTTAGCGTTGCATTAAACAATAGAAATTGTTTTAGCTTGAACTCGGTTCATTATGAAGATACAAAAAAGCTTGATACTATAAATATTTTTAATATTCCGGACCTTAGCAAATTTAAGAAAATTCTGATAGCGGATGATATAATAGACAGCGGTGAAAGTATGATCGCTATAAAAAAAGAACTTTTAAAAAAATATCCGAATTTAGAGATAAAAGTAGCAACTATCTACTACAAAACCAAAGCTCTTTTGCTACCTGAATACAGCGTAAAAGAGGCGCATGATTGGGTAGAGTTTTTCTGGGATATAAAGCTGGATTAAACTATGAATAAAGTAGAACTGTTAATTATGTACTTTTGCACAGGACTTACGCTTTGCGTGTTGTACGCAACTCAGCCTATAGGTCCGGTATTTGAAAAAGAACTGAGCATTACAAGAACACAAGCTACTTTATTTACAACTTCTATGATGGCGCCACTAGCATTTGCTAGTATATTTTATGGATATTTACTAGAAAAAATCGAGATAAAAAAACTGCTTGTAGTCGCATTTTTGCTACTTGGGGGAAGTGAGATAACATTTAGTTTTACAAGCTCATATTTTTGGCTTTTAAATATTCGCGGATTTCAAGGACTTATAGTACCTGTGGTTTTAACAGGAATCATGAGCTACATATCTCAAATTTCTACCAAAGAAAATGTTACAAGCGCCATAGGAGCATATGTCGGAGTCACTATAATAGGCGGATTTTTAGGTAGATTTTTAAGTGGATTATTTACCGATATTTTTGGGTGGAGAATCTTCTTCTTATTGGTTGGAATATTGCTTTTAATGGCTGCTTTTTTGGTTTTTAAATTTAGTAGTAACATAAGCGCTAGCCTTATAAAGCCAAAACTCAAAGATATAGCTCATATTTTAAAAATCAAACACAATTTATATATTTATCTTATGATATTTGGTATATTTTTCTCATTTCAAGCTATACTAAATTTTATACCGTTTGAGCTTGCAAATTTAGGCAATGAATATAGCGGCAGTAAAACAGGTATGATGTATTTTGGATACATCATAGGCGTATTAGTAGCATTTAATTCTAAAAAAATAATCGCTATATTAAAAACGCCTTTAAATGCGATGATAATCGGTATAATCATATTTTTAGCTGCACTTCAGATATTTAGATTTGAAAGCTTTTTAGTAATGTTTTGTGCAATGTTGGTTTTTTGTCTTGGAAATTTTATCATTCATTCCATAGCAAGCGGATTTATAAATAAATTAGCAGATTCGCACAAAGGTATCTCAAACGGTTTGTACGTAAGCTTTTATTACGCAGGTGGCGCTCTTGGAAGTTTTATGCCTAGTTTTTTATATATAGCGTATGGATGGGGAGCTTTTTTAAGCCTTATCAGTGTTATTAGCGCCGTATCGTTAATGTTTGTATTTGCTTTGCGACATGAAAAGTATTAGTATTTTTAAAAATGAGTTATTTTTGCTATTTAGCGCTATTATATTTAATATTTTACTACTCATTTATAGTGTTTCAAATTTAAGCATAAGCTACAACGAAGCAATTATTTATTTCCAAAAAACAAACTTCTTAACCATAGTTACAAATGCTTCTACTATGTTGTTTGGACGCAATGACTATGCTTTAAGACTTCCTTTTTTGATCTTACATTTTTTAAATATATTTTTGATATATAAAGTTTCAAAGCCTATATTAAAAAGAAAATCTGATAGACTTATTTCGGCTATTTTATATATGTTTTTACCAGGAGTATTGGCAAGTGCTATACTGATAAATGAAGCCGGATTTGTGATATTTATAACTTTGCTTATTATATATTTCGAACAAAATAAAATGTTTAAATCTTTTATTTTTACGCTTTTAGTATCACTTATAATAAGCGAACCTTTTATAAGTTTATATATAGCTATAATATTTTTTGGAATATTCAAACGAGATAAAAAATTAGCTATTTTCGGGCTAATATTTTGTTTAGCATGGTTTTGGTTAAACGGTATCGACGCTTATGGAAAACCAAAAGGGTATTTTATAGACACGATAGGCGTATTTGCGGCGGTATTTTCGCCATTAATTTTTATATATTTTATATATACGGTATACAGAATCGCCATAAAAGAGGAAAAAACTTTTCTTTGGTTTGTTGCTATAACCGCTTTTGGAATCTGCTCTATAATATCTATAAGACAACGCCCTAGCCTTGAAATGTTTCTACCTTTTTGCGTGATTTTTATGCCTGTCATGGTACGTACGTTTTTTAGCTCATATAGAGCTAGACTCCCTAAATTTAGAATAAAATACAAATTTATTACAATTATAGTATTGACAACTCTATTTTTGAACTCGTCTGCTACTATATTTCATAACTTTTTATATGTATTTTTAAAAGATCCGAAAGACCATTTTGCCTATAAATACGACGTTGCAAAAGAACTCGCTCAAAAGCTTAATGAACTTGGTATAAGCTATGTAAAAACGGATCAAAATTTAGCCGTAAGATTGAAATTCTATGGCGTATTAAAAGGTAAAGAGTATATTTTAACTAGGAGTAAAAATGATAACTGTGACCAAACCGTTATAAAAATAAAAAAACTCGGCAAACAAATCGACAAATTTTATCTCTGTAAAATAATATAATTATGCTATACTACTACTATGAAAAAAGCATTTACACTAATAGAAATTATTATAGTATTAGTCATAGTCGGTATAATGGCGTCTTTTACGATTCCTAAATTAAACAGAAATGATCTTCGTTTAGCAGCAGATCAGATAGTAAGCCACATTCGATACACCCAACATTTAGCTATAATAGATGATAAATTTGATACAAAAGATACAAACTGGTATAAAGGTAGATGGCAAATTTTTTTTACCAAAACCATTGAAACAAAAAATAAGCAAACATATAATATATTTAACGATATAATAGGCGATTCTGCTGGATTTCCAAATAAAACAGAGCTGGCAAAAAACCCTTTAAACCCATCAAAGTATATGTCATCAGGATACTCTGGTGCCATTGATTCTAATAGCCCAGAAGCTAGTAAAGAGTTAAATTTAGAAGATACATATAATATAATAAATGTTAAACTGCAAGACGGATGCTCAAAACAAGGATCTCCTACTAGAATAACTTTTGATGAATTAGGACGCCCATACAAAGGAAATGTTACAAGCAATACTAGACATTCTCAAGATCTTATTACAAAAATATGTACGATAAAACTCACTCATACTAATAATGATTGCATATTTATAAAAGTCACGCCGATAACCGGTTTTGCGTATGTTGAGCAACCTGCAAAAAAAGCCGATTGCAAATAGCTCTACTCATTCCTAAGAGTTGTTAATATATCTACGTTGCTTGCTTTTTTCGCAGGATAATACGATGAAAATGCGACTATAAAAATAGCACCTATAATTATCATTGATAAATCGCTCAAAGATAGCTCCATAGGTAGTTTGCTACTTCCGTAAACATCTGCTGGTAAATTTATTATATCAAAACTCCCGAGTAGCCATACGCCAAAAAGTCCTAGAGCAAGCCCAAACAAGATCCCGCTTCCGCCTATACATAATCCTTGAGTAAAAAAACTTTTTTTAATCTCATTTTTACTAGCACCAAGAGCAAGCAAAAGAGCTATTTCTTGTCGGCGGTTCATAACAGTCATTAAAAGAGAACTTATGATATTTAAACTAGCAACTAAGATAATAAGCATTAAAACTATAAAAAGTGCCCTTTTTTCAAGTGCCAAAGCACTAAAAAAATTACCGTTTTGCTCCCACCAGCCAACTGCTTTTTGACCCGGCGGCAAGATATCGTTCAACTTTATGATATCTTGTTTTGGATTTTGAGAGTATATATGAATGCCATCAAATTTATCATCATCATACCCAAGAACTTTTCTCAAAGCATTAACATCTGTGTAACTATACGCTTTATCGTAAGCGATAAGTCCTGAACTAAAGTCTGCTACAGCGTTAAATCGCTTCATAGTAGGAACTATAGCTAGTCCAGTGGGGCTGTTTTGCATAAATATAAGAGTAATTTTTTCATTTTCTCCTAGCATAAATTCATTTTTTATGCCTTTGCCGATAACTATCTCAAATCCAGTAGGAATACTATCTTTTATAGCGTCTTTTATAACTGAGTTTATCTCTTTTTCATCATTGAAATCCACTCCAAATACAAGTCCACCCTCAAGTTGAGAACCGTTTTTCAATATAGTTTGAGTGCTTATATATGGACTTAGTTTTAAATTCGGAAACTTTTGCCTTAATTCATCTACGTCTAAGTTTGAAATCGATCCTTTAAGATGACTTAAAATCGTTATAGGATAGTTCATAGTAAAAAGCTTTCTTTCAAACTCTTTATCGAACCCATTCATTATAGCCATAGCGACTATCAACACCATCAAACCTATGCTTACGCCTAAAAACGCCAAAATAGCAGAAAGCGTGATAAATGGCTGAGTTTTATCAAATCTTAGATATTTTAATAGTAGATATTTTACCATACTAGGCAAAAACTCCTTTTTTTGGACCGCTTTTTCCGCAACAATCTTTATATTTTTTTCCGCTTCCACACGGGCAAGGTTCATTTCTTGCAGGTTTTTTTTCAAATTTATTTTGCAAATTTGCTTCGTCTTGCATTTTTTCTAAAGCTCTATCCGTATTTTCATCATCCTCTGTTTTAAATCTAACTATCTGAAGTGTCTTAATACTCTCATTTTTAAGTCTATTAACAAGCTCCATGAATAGATTGTAACTCTCTTTTTTATACTCGGTAAGCGGATCTTTTTGATTATATCCACGAAGCCCGATACCAGTTTTCAATATATCCATTTGATACAAATGCTCTCTCCAAGCACCGTCTAAAACTTGCAAATACAGAACTTTTTCTATATTTTTTCTTTGTTCATCATCTATAACCGACATCTTCTCGTCATAATCTTTTGCAAGTTTATCTATTACTTTATCTGCTAAACTATGATAATCCAGTCCTTTTATCTCATCTTCGTCTATCTTAGTTCCGCTCTCGCCATATACAACTTCGCAAAGTCTTGATATATCAAACTCATCTCCAAGTCCGCCATCAAATATATTGACCTCATCTAGCAGAGTTTTTACGAAATCCTGTCTATTTGATATAATTTTATCTTTTAAGTCATAATCTGGATTTAGAAGCTCATCTCTATACTTATATACTGTTTTTCTTTGCTCATTTGCGACATCATCATACTCCAATATATGCTTTCTACTCTCAAAATGTAAACTCTCAACTTTCTTTTGAGCATTTTCAACAGCTCTTGTTACAAGTCTACTCTCTATACTTTCACCCTCTTCTATACCAAGCCTGTCCATTATAGCTTTTATCTTATCACTACCGAATATCCTAAGAAGACTATCTTCAAGACTAAGATAAAATCTACTAAGCCCCGGATCTCCTTGACGTCCGGCACGTCCTCTTAGCTGATTATCTATACGTCTGCTTTCGTGGCGTTCTGTTCCTATAATATAAAGTCCTCCAAGCTCTCTAACTTCATCGTCTATTCGTATATCGACACCGCGTCCAGCCATATTTGTAGCTATAGTTACGGCGCCTTTTGCTCCGGCTTGAGCTATTATTTCAGCTTCTTTTTCATGGTTTTTAGCATTCAAAACAGAGTGTGCTATTTTCTCTTTAACTAACATTTTGTGAAATATCTCACTCTTTTCTATACTTGCAGTTCCGACTAAAACCGGCTGACCTTTTATGTTTGATCTTTTTATCTCTTCTATAACGGCTTTAAATTTTTCATTTTCAGTTTTATAGATAAGATCATCTCTATCTACTCTTTTAATAGGAACATTTGTAGGTATAGATATAACTTCTAACTTATAAATTTGAGAGAATTCAGTAGCTTCAGTCTGAGCAGTACCGGTCATACCAGAGAGTCTAGAATACATTCTGAAGTAGTTTTGAAACGTAATATCTGCTAAAGTTTGGCTCTCTTCTTGAATTTTTACGCCCTCTTTAGCTTCTAACGCTTGATGTAGTCCCTCGCTAAATCTTCTGCCTTCACTAAGTCGTCCGGTAAACTCATCGACTATAATAACTTGCGAATCTCTTACAACATAATGAACATCTTTCTCAAATAAATTATGCGCTTTTAGTGCTTGGTCAAGGTGATGACTGAGAATAGCATTTTCTAAATTATACAGATTATCCACCCCAAAAAGTTTCTCGGCTTTTGCTATACCTGCTTCAGTTATCATTATCGTACGGTTTTTTTCATCTACTACAAAATCTCCAGTAGCTTTAGAATTCGGAACTCTTGGATCAGCAGCTTCGCCTCTTACTAACTGTTTAGCAACTACATCTGCTTGTATATAACCATCAAGAGTGCGATTTGTAGGACCACTTATGATAAGAGGCGTTCTAGCCTCATCTATCAATATACTATCTACTTCATCAACGATAACGAAATTATGCTCTCTTTGAACTTTTTGACCGACTTCAAATTTCATATTATCACGCAGATAGTCAAAGCCAAATTCATTATTCGTACCATAAGTTATATCGCTATTATAAGCGATTTTTCTTTTTTCATCATCATACTCGCCACTCAGAATTACACCTACGCTAAGACCCAAAAAGTTATAAATTTCACTCATTTGCGTAGCATCTCTTTTTGCAAGATAGTCATTTACGGTGACGACGTGAACACCTTTTTCATCCATAGCGTTTAAAACGACTGGAAGCGTAGCAACTAGTGTTTTTCCTTCGCCGGTTTTCATTTCGGCTATTCTTCCGTCATTTAAAACCATTCCTCCTATAAGCTGGACATCAAAATGGCGCATATTTAAAGTTCTTTTTGAAACTTCTCTGACTATT
Source organism: Campylobacter fetus subsp. fetus (assembly GCF_900475935.1). Lineage (NCBI taxonomy): Bacteria > Pseudomonadati > Campylobacterota > Epsilonproteobacteria > Campylobacterales > Campylobacteraceae > Campylobacter > Campylobacter fetus. The sequence continues at coordinate 578,351 of NZ_LS483431.1, read as the reverse complement.
GCAAAAACATCATTTAAAATATCATCTTTTGTCACTTTTTTTGATAATAAATCGACCTTTAGCTTACTAAATTCACTCTTCAACTCATCATCGCTTAAATTTGAATATTTGCCCTCAAGAGCATTTATCAATGCGACACGTTTGAAATATTTTTTAATCTCTTTATCGTTTCTAGTGCCAAAAATTTTCTTTGCAATAGCTGTAATCATCTTTTAACCTTATTTCAAATTTAATAAACTGTTATTTTATCTAAAAACGGTTAAATTTATGCTTTATGCTTTTGTTAGCTTATTTTAGGTAAAATTATACCTTTTAAAAGTACTCAGACTCTAAGGGAAAAATATGAAAAAATTTATAATCATTTTAGCCATTGCCATCAGCGTTTTTGGAGCTAACGAACTTGATTTCAATACGCTTTCAAGCAACTTCACGCAAACAGTCACGAGTCAAAATAAAAAAATAACGTATACGGGATACTTTGTAGCACATAAAGAAATAGGCGCATTTTGGCATTATAAAACCCCTGCCACTAAACTTATATATTTTAATTACGGAAGAGTTACGATTTTAGAGCCTGAGCTAGAACAAGCCATACTTACAGACTTAAAAGACTCTCCAAATTTAACAGAAATTTTAAGGGCAGCAAAAAAAGTTTCTAACAACGAGTTCAAAGCAGTATATGATGACACTTCATATAATATTAAGGTAAAAAACTCACTGCCATCAGAGATAAGCTATAGCGATAAACTAGGAAATATAGTAAAAATAACTCTTACAAACACGAGGAAAAATGAGCCTATAAATACAGGAATTTTGGAACCCAATATCCCTGAAAACTTTGATATATTAGCAAACTAAGACTAGATAGTTTGCTAAGTTTAAATTTATAAATAGCAAAAATATCTAATTTTCTCCAAAATCTTTTCCAAAGTCTTTATTTAAATTTAAATTATAGTTATCTGTTTTATTCTTTGCTCCGTTATTTGTAGGGCAAAGATCTCTTTCTTTTATAGCTTTTATTATCTTTTCTATATCTATTTCGTTCAAAATCTTAAGACTTATTATATAAATTTCATCGATATCTAAAGAATATTTTTTTGATATATATTTTATAAGAGTTGTTTTAAAGCTCTCTTTTCCTCTAGAAGTCATAAGATCTTCGGCATAAAAACTACCAACTACAACATTCAAAGAATCATAAATAGCAGACTCATTTACATTCTCGTCTCTAGCTATAAACTCTAAACTCATGGAGATTTTTTTCATATTATTTGCTCCTGATTTTGAGTATAAATCGCTCTCAAAATTATCTATACGCAGAGTTCCTGCAATCATAGATACACAAAATAGAACAAAAAGAATCGGTTTTCTCATATGTTATTCTCCTTTATAAATTTGCTATTTCTATAAAAATCACTAACCTCATTGTCTATCTTAACCACTTTTTTTAAATAATCTGCGAAATCTATATTTTTTGTGTATTGTATATAAAGTCCATCTGCGCTAATAGCTCTTGAAAGTGCGACATATAGCTGACCGTTTGCAAATATATTATCCAAGTTACAGGCAAATTTTTCTATACTCATACCTTGAGATTTATGGATAGTAATGGCGTAAGCTAATTTCAAAGGAAACTGCATATAGTTGGCTTTTAAAGTTTGCGACAATTCTTCATCTTTCATATGATAATCATATAGCTCATAAGTATGTGGTTCTACTCCTATGACTTCTCCGCTATCTTTTTGCACTAAAATAATCTCAACTCCGTCATCTCCTTTTACAAACTCTCTTATAATACCCTGCTCTCCGTTATAATATTCACCCCATTTATTAGCTAAAAACATAACTTTAGCTCCCTTTTTTAGCCTAAGTTCACAAGGAGAATTCAAATTTGAAATCCATTTCTGTAAAGCAACGCTGTGCAGTGAGTTATCATAAATTTTAGTTTTAGCCACTATCGTCTCTAAACTAGAGTTTATCTCGTTTAAACGCTGTTCATTTAATCTATCGGCTTCATAATTTCTACCAAAAAGAGCAGTTATATTGTTTGGAATTTCACGCACCATTTTGCTTTTTAAAAAGTCGCAAATTTCATCGTCTATCACTCCTATTCGTATTTTAGATAGTATCTTATAAAAGCTGATATCTTTAGTTCTTTTTGAAACTCTAAGCTCTACATTTGTGAGATTTAGACTATTCCAAGCATTTGAGCTAAATGCGTAATTAAAGCTAAATAATAGATTTTGAACAGATTTTTTTACTGGCGGAAGTTGATAAAAATCCCCTACAAGCAAAACCCTGCCTCTAAATCCAGACCAAATAAGTCTTAAACTTATCATCTCCATAAGCTCAGCGCTTACCATGGAAATCTCATCGATGATTAATAAATCACAATTTTTAAGTATTTTTTTTAGCTCATTTAACTTTGATTTTTGCTTTTTATCAAGAAGTTTTAACTCTTCAAAATTCTCGCTAATTCCAAATTTAAAAAAACTATGACAACTAACACCTCCTACTCCAACAGCGCTTATACCGGTGCTTCCTAGCACAACTACATTTTTAAACCCGCTTTTATAGTGGCTAATTATCTCTTTGATAGTATAACTTTTTCCAACTCCGCCACCGCCGGTTAAAAATAGATTAGAATCATTTAAAATGTTTAAAATATCGTTTAACAAATCAAACCCTATTTTTGTTATAATTACTATATTATACTAAAAATTTGAGGAAATTATATGAAAAGACTTGTTTATTCTGTTTTAGTACTATTTTTTGTCGGGTGCGCTCCCAAAATAGATCAAATTCCGCAACCAGAACCTATACTTAGCCTTAAATTTGAGCAAAACGCAAGTATTTTACCAGATCTTGGTAAAAGTATCAAAGCTAACGAATTTGAGCTATTAAGTAAGTTTTTTAGCGTCTGGAACGATGAGATCAAAGAGAGTAAAAACGAGCTTATGTGGGCTTTTAACATATATAAAAACAGTCCAAATAAGAAGTATTACGGAGAGAGTAAACTCCCAAGAAGCGATGAGTGGTTTTTGGCTCAAAAAAATAATGCAAATTTTGATAAGTTCAAAAGCATTTTGCAGCCTGCTATTACAATTGCAAATACCGAAGTTAGGGATTTTCCAACTATAGAAAAACTATTTTTAGATCCATCTAAAGCCGGAGAAGGATATCCGTTTGATTACTTGCAAGAGTCTGTTTTAGGTGCTTTTCATCCACTTTTAGTATCTCATTTTAGTAAAGACGGTGCGTGGGCATTCGTAAAAAGCGACTCTTTGTGGGGTTTTGTTAGATCAAAAGATATCAAATTGCTAACAAAAAGTGAAGCAGATGAGTTTCAAAGATATAAATTTGCGGTATTTACAAAAGATAATGAAGCGATAAAAGATGAAAACGGTAATTTTCTGTTTTATTCTAGGATAGGATCGATATTTCCGTACGACTCTGAGGATTACTTCTCTTTTAAATTTAAAAATAACTTCACAATAAGCAAAGAGTATGCAAAACAGTTTCAAACAATAAATAGCCAAAATTTAAAAACAACATTAAATGAACTGCTTGGTCAAAATTATGGATGGGGTGGAGAAAACAAGCTAAGAGACTGCTCACTATTTATAAAAGATTATTTTAGCTCATTTGGTGTTTGGCTACCTAGAAACTCAAAAGCTCAAGGACAAATTGGCAGAGTTATAAATTTAAAAAATTTAACAAATAATGAGAAAAAAGATATGATAAAAAAATACGCAATTCCGTTTTTAACACTACTTTATATGCCCGGGCATATTATGATATATGCAGGAGATATAAACGGAACTTTAACATCGGTACATGACTCATGGGGGATAAAAACTAAAGATAACGGCAGGGCCATGATAGGCAAAATCGCCATAACCGATCTAGAGATAGGAAAAGAAAACGAAAGCATAAGCGATGAGGCTCTATTACTTTCTAAAATAACATCTATGAATATAATCATACAAGATGAAAAATCAGCATTTCAAAATGGTTATGGAGTGAAAATAGAAGACAATAAAGTAATTTTTGATGATAATTCTAGTATGATTTTTGATGATGGAAAACAAAAAACATATGATGAACTCATAAAGCGTCCAAGCATAAAAGATATGCTGGCTTATGATTATCCGCTGCTTGAGCCTCTTGATGCAAAACTTATAGATGCGGGGAGATTCAGAAATGAGCAATTTTTCTCAAAAATATATGGAAAAACAAAAAATGAAGTGCAATCAAATTTAATTGATGTCGTATGGCTTAAAAATTCAGTCAATAAAACATTTAAATTTAACTCAAAAAACGGTGCTGCAAAAGCACTGCAGAAAGTTAGCGACGAACTGGATTTTATGGTAAAAAACAATCCAAATTTATTAAAATACTTAGATAATCCAGCAGGAACTTTCAACTATAGAAAAATATCAAAAACCGATCTTTTATCGGCTCATAGCTGGGGTATAGCCATAGATATAAATGTCAATATGAGCGACTACTGGCAATGGAGTAAAGACGGGAAATATCATAATAATATACCAAAAGATATAGTAGAAGTTTTTGAAAAAAATGGTTTTATATGGGGAGGAAGATGGGAACATTTTGATACAATGCATTTTGAATATCGTCCGGAGTTTAGCCAAATATGGCTAAACAAAGGATAATAAGGGGGTTTAATATATTAATCTAATTTAAAACGGCTCACTGTTGGTATATCTAGATCATCTGAATTCACATTTACATCATATCCAGATGCTCTTCTGTAAGCACCAAATATATTTTGTTCTCTTTTTTCTTGAACTGCTTCAGGCACAGGAGCAGCCTCAGGCTGTTTTGTACTGTTTTTATCATAAAAACCAGTAGCTACTAAAGTTACTTGAACTCTTCCTTCTTCCATAGTATCATCAGTAAGAGTTCCAAAGAATATATCAGCGTCTGCGTCTGCACTATCTTCTACTATAAGCATGGCTTCACTTATATCACTCATAGGGCAGCTTGGGTGGAATCTAAAATGCACTAAAACTCCCATTGCGCCTTTGATATTCATATCATCAAGAAGCGGAGATTGGATCGCATTTTTAAGAGCCTCTTGTGCTGCTTCTTCACCATCAGCCTCTCCAACTCCCATAAGAGATAATCCTCTATGACTCATAGCAGTTCTAACATCGGCAAAGTCAAGGTTGATATCGCTTTTTCCAGAACTCAATACTATGGAACTCATACCGCTAACAGCGCGAGCTAATATATTGTCAACCTCTTTAAAGCTATCTTTTATACCAGCTTTTTTGTCTATTATTCCCATAAGTTTTTGATTTGGTATAACAACTATGCTATCGCACTCTTTTTTTAGTTCCTCTATACCTTCAAGAGCCAATCTCATTCTTTTTTTACCTTCAAAAGCAAAAGGAGTAGTAATAACAGCTACCGTTAAAGCGCCTACCTCTTTAGCGGCTTGAGCAATTATGGGAGCTGCCCCGGTACCTGTACCGCCGCCAAATCCAGACGCTATAAAAACTATATCAGAATATTCCAAAGTAGTTTTGATCTCTTCATAACTCTCAAGGGCAGCTTCTTTACCGACTTCAGGAACCATACCTGCACCAAGACCTCTAGTTTTTTTCTCTCCTAACTGTATTCTAGTTGTAGCCGAAGAGTCTTCTAATGCTTGAGCATCGGTATTTGCAGCTATCAAATCAACGGATCTCATTCCGTCTTGATTATTTATGCCTTCTCTTACAATATGATTTATCATATTGCCGCCGCCGCCGCCTACTCCAACAACTTTTATTTTGGCGCCATATATGTTTTTATTCTCTTCTACTGTGAAACCGCCCATATCATCTCCCTTATTAGAATAAATTTTTTAGATAATTAATAAACTTAGAAAACGGATTAATGCTATCTGCCATATCTATCCTTTTGGCTCCAACATCGTTCTTTATAGAATCGTCATTTTCTATCTTTAAATCAATACCTTTTAGGTCATTATTTTGAGTATTTATGCTAATTTCATCTTCAATACCTTCATATATCTCATAATCTTTATCAAATTTATCTTTAGTGTCACTGTGTAATACTTGATCACGCTTTTCATCCATTTCTTTTACAGATATTAAACCTCTATTTTTTATCATAGGTTCATCTTTGTATCTTAGTTTTCTTTCAGAGTCTATCTCATAAGGAGTAAAATAGCCAGCACCATACAAACAAAGCCCTATCGCACACGAATTTGCAGGATCTTTAAATACGTCTATAGAGCTTTCAAACTCTCTTGGTCTAGCTATTCTTACTGGCATGCTATCAAATACGGCTGAGGCTAACTCTCTTAAGCCGTCTAATTTTGTCATCCCGCCAGTTAGCACAACTCCTGCTCCTGCTAGATCTTTATAATTACTCTCGCTAAGCATCTTAGCAAGTATCATCAAAGTTTCTTCTACTCGCATATAAATAACTTTTGTAATTACGCTAATATCAACTTCGTGGCTTGAGTTTTCATCTCCCAAATCAGGCAACACGATAAGCTCGTTGCCTTGATTTTTAAGTGTTCCGTATTTAACTTTTATATCTTCTGCAACTGTAGGAGGAGTATGTAAAATAGTAGATAAGTCAATTGTGATATTTGATGAGCCTACACCTAAAAACTCATTATACCTAATAGAGTTACCAGAATGAATAACCATATTACAACTAGCTCCGCCCATATCTATAAGTACGGCTCCCAAAGCTTTTTCATCTTCATTCAAAGTAGCTATAGCTGAAGCATAGCCGGATAATACTATATTATCAGCTTTTAAACCAGCTTTTTCTATAGCTTTTCTTAAATTCATAACTGCTGATTTTTGTACTACGATAATGTGAGCTTGAACTTCAAGTCTAGTGCCGTTCATACCAAGCGGATCTTCTATATTGTCTTGTTCGTCTATTTTAAAATTATACGGTAAAGTGTGTATGATCTCATAATCATGCGGGATCTTTACCTTATATTCGGCTGAGCTTATAGCACGTTCAATCTGTTTTATATTTACTTCGCGTTCTGGTATGTTTATAACGTCTTTGCAGTCTATGTTTTTAGCATCTTTACCAGATATGGATACTATAACTTTATCAAATTTTGTTCCTGCTATTCTCATTACATCATTTACGACTGCTTTAATAGAGTTTGATGCTAATTCAATATTTGTGATAGAACCTTTTTTTAATCCTTGTGATTTTACAGACCCCATGCCTATCACTTTAATCGCATTATCTGATCTAGTGCTGCTATTCTCACATTCAGCCATAATAGCACAAATTTGTGTGGAGCCGATGTCTATACCAAGTATCTTAGTTCCCACGATTATTACCTTTTATAGTATTGTTCAATTTTGTAACGTTTTTGCAAAGCATCTAATAGATCTCGCTCTAATTGTCCATTTTTTATAGCACTAGCATTTTGAGAGAGTAGAGCATTATACTCTTTTACTTTATCTAAATTTAAAAGTCTCTGCTCTAAAATACTATACACAACAGCCTTTGTATCTAACATAACATATCCGTTTTTATTTGGACTTTCAAATAGCTTCATAATAAACGTTAAATACTCAGTTTCGCTAAGTCCGTCGATACTTTTTTTAGTATCTCTACTTACAAATCCTATATCTTTTCCACTAAAATTATTCAAAGATTGTTTTGCTTTTTCTTCGAGAAGTTTTTTACCTTTTTCATCCATATAAACCTTGGTAAGAGCATCCTTTGCCTCTTCATAGCTCATCACTTCTGGCATATTTTTGCCAACTAATTCTGCTATCATATATCCGTTTTTGTACTCAAACGGCTTTAAAACATCGCCTACTTTAGCATCTCTTAGCTCATTTATAGGAAAATCCTCATTATCTTCTAATACTGTTACTGCAGTAGTAGCGTTTGATTCTCCTTTTTTTATCTTTAAATACTCTTCAAGGGCTGTTTTTCTAGCTTGTTTTAGCTCATAATCGTATTTTACATCATCTTTTGCTTTGTCAAAAGTTAAAAGTTTATCAAAACCGTCTCTATAATTGCCTCTGTTTTCTTCAAAAAATTCCTCTAAAACGGTATCATTCACATCTATATTAGTTTGCGGTATAAATTTTGTTTGTAGCTCAAATTTGCTCTTAGTTAGATATCTATTTTTACTTTTTTCCCATAGATCTTTTAACTCGTTTTCATCTACTGAAATACTGTTTTTATCGGCTTTGATAATGTTTATAGAAACCTTATCTTCCATAAAATAACTAGAAGCCAAAATATCCAAATCCGTCTGATTTGTTTTTAAATTTATAGCATCAAAAAATTTGTTTAATAAAAGTTTATTCGTAAGTTCATTTTCAAAATCTTTTGGAGTGATTCTAGCTCTTTTTAATGTATCTTCATATCTGCTTTTATCGAATTTACCATCTACTTGAAAACCTTCATCCGACGTCAAAGCCGCTATAAGTTCCTCTTTGGAAACCATAAGTCCTATATCGTCAACATAATTTAAAAATAAATTTTCTTGGATTAATCTTTGTAAAGCGATTCTATCAAGCCCCATTTCATCAGCTTGTTCTTGAGTAAATTTACCCTCAGATAAACTCGAATAATAATTATATAAATTGCTATAAGTTTTTTGAAATTCTTGGATTGTAATATTTCTATTTCCTACTTTCGCTACCGAAGTTGCTCTATTACTATTAAGATCATAAGCACCCCAACCAACAAAACCTGCTCCGACAAATGCAATAGTGCTTATCCAAATAGTCACAACCAAATACTTTTTATGCTTCTGCATCCAAGTTAACATAATTTTCCTTTATCATAAATCGCAATAAACATCGCAATTCTACCAAAACTCTGTTTAAATTACCTTAAAATCATATGCTAAAATTAAATTTTGTAAAATTTTACTAACTTTTTTACTAATTCACAAACCTAAATTTAAATTTTGAAATCTGCTTGCATAATTTATCATTTTACAACTATTTTCTAAAAGAGCTACCGTCTTTGCCAGATCATACGCAGTTCTTTCATATACATAAACACCATATCCTTTTATAACCATGATATTGCTGTTTTTTTCTATCATATACCTACATATCTCAGATGGAGCTCTCTCATACCAATCATCAAATTGCTTTATATCATAAATAAATATATTATCAAATTTCATATATCCAAAGTAATCTCGCGGTTCAATAGTTATATGATCCATGCTGTAAGCTGTCAAATAAGGCGGCATCGCGTAACAAATATATTTTGCCTCGCCGATATTTTTATATATATTTAGATGTATATCGCTATCTATGCTAGCATCGTTCCATCTATAATCTTTTTTGGAATAAAGCAAAGTCAGATCATCGTTGCTAAGTCCATCAAATATCGCATCTTTTTTATTGATAACAAACTGATTATGCTCGATTCTAGCCGATATAGATCCATGGAATATACCGAAAAAATTCTTTTTAAACATAGATGCGGATATCTTTTTTATCTCACCCATAGAGTATTCAATATTCATAACTTTTCCTAAATTATTTGTGATAATTATAGCAAATATCCGGCTTTTATTACAACTTCAATAAATTTATGCTAACATACTAAAATAATCTTATATTAAGGAAACGTGTTGGATTCGCCTCATATACCGGTTTTGTTAAAGCCTGTTTTGAACTCTTTTAAAGATATAAAAAACGGTACTATATTAGATTGTACATTAGGGTACGGTGGACACAGCGAAGCTATTTTGATATCAAATCCAAATTTAAAAATCATAGCTTGCGATAGAGATAGCGAATCTTTATCATTTTGCAAAGCTAAATTTGAAAAATACTCAGATAGAATAAAAATTTATAAAAGTAATTTTGCAGGAATTTTAAATAAAATAGACCACGAAGATATAAGAGGTATCTTAGCCGATATAGGAGTTAGCTCACTTCAGTTAGATCTTGACGAAAGAGGATTTAGCATAAATAGCAACAATTTAGATATGAGAATGGATAAAAATCAGACTTTTAGCGCAAAAGAGTTGATAAACTCATATTCAAAAGATCAATTAGCGGATATTTTTTATAAATACGCAGAGCTTCCAAATGCAAAAAGTTTAGCTCAAAAAATAGTAGACGCAAGAGACAAATCTCCTATAAAATCAGCAAAAGAGTTATCTAGTATTATAGGTCGTTCAAATTTAAAAAACAGAAGCGTAAGCATAGCTATTTTGGCTTTTCAAGCGATACGAATAGAAGTAAATAAAGAACTTGACGAGCTAAATAATCTTTTAAATTTAATAAAAAGTTCAAAAATAAACAATGCAATTTTAGATATAATCTCATTTCACTCTTTAGAAGATAAAATAGCAAAATCAACATTTAAAGAGTGGGAAAAAAGCTGCATATGTGATAATTTTGTTATGAAATGCGAGTGCGGAAATAACCATTCAATAGGAAAAATATTAACAAAAAAACCGATAACTCCGAGCGAGGATGAAATAAAACAAAATCCAAGAAGCAGCTGTGCTAAAATGAGAATTTTTCATATACAGAGGAATGTATGAGCGATAAAGACGAACTGTTACAAAGGCATGATGAAGAGCTTAAAAAAGAGCATAATCTAAACTTTCAATCTCTCATGGCTGCATATTTTATGCTGCTCCTAATACTCTGCGTTACGATACCGAAAATTTACATCAGTAATGAGATCTACTACACTAGCCGTGATATAGCGGAATTAAAAAATAAACTAAACGTTCTTTTAGAAGAAAATAAAGTTTTAAAAGCTAAACTAGAAAAAATAAGATATAAAAACCAGATCATCGATAATATGAGCTATTGATGAACATAGCTATTTCTAAATTTATAAAAACATACGATCCGGCAAATTTTGCCTTTAGTTTTGCCCTTAAAGCGTCGATTTCTATGATAGTATGCGGATGTATGGCTTACTATTTTTTCGGTGTTTACGGAGCTATTTTTGCTGCAAATGCGTCTATGAATCTATTTTTTATCAACTCTCTTGATGGAAGCGATTTTACTAAGATTAAATATTTTTTCTTATATGTGGTTTTAGCTTCTATGTTTTTACCGTTTGCAAAATTAGCTTATGAAGCGAGCTGGCTGCTGTTTTTACCTACATTTATTTGGATGCTTTTTGTAGGATTAAGTAGTTTATTTAATCAAAATTTAAACAAAATACTATCTATAGTCAATATCTCAGGACTAGTAGCATTAATAGCTCAAAGCAGCGGTGATTTAGAAGTTAAAAACAGTATTTTCGGGATAATTATCGGCGGAATTATAGCTTCAATTTTTCGTATAATGCACATAGGAACATACGGAAAATTTACTAAAAAAACTTACAATCTTTTACTAGAAGATCTTATGGACATGAGCAAAAACCTATTCAATACAAAGAATTTTGAATACTCTAGCGCCGAGTGTGAGAAACATATAGAAGCGATAAAAAAGATATTTGCAAATCAAAGTTCAAATTTAAAAGACGAGAGGATTATCATACACCACGCAAGGGCGATATTTTATCTATATAAGTCAGAAGATATTTTTCACTCTTTGATCGCTATAAAGAGATACTTTGGAACCATAAAAGATGAAAATTTACTAAAAGAGATACAAGATGAAATCACACATAATTTAAAAGAGTTGAAAAATATATTTAACGACAAAAACGCATATATCAAAACAGATGCTATAGATAAGCTAAACGATACGCAATACCTTATATTTAGAGCTTCTTTGAATGTTTTATACTCCAAATTTTGGCTTATAAAAAATGGAGGAGAAGATAAAATAAAATTAGAAAATGCTAAAGAAAAAAGCATAAAAATGATAATTTCTGATATAAACTTAAAAAACCCGGCCGTACAAAACTCGATCAAACTAGCACTTGGCGTATCTATAGCTATATTAATAGCTCAATTAACGCAGATAAATCACGGAGTATGGATAGCTATCGGAGTACTTAGCGTAAGCAGAGCAAGTTCATATATGACGAAAGTTGTTGGATTTAATAATATAAAAGGAGCATTAATCGGCGTTTGTTTGGGGCTTGTTCTTATATACTTTTTCAAAACAAACTATATTTTTATACCTATTATTATCATTTCGATCTTTCTTACGTTTTATCTGAAAAATTTCCCGACCATATACTTTACATCTATGTTTATGCTGGCTTTTACACTAATTTTTTCTGTGATAAAAACTGATTTTATAGATTTGATAATATTTAGAGTAACGGATATTTTGATAGGATTTTTTGTAGCTTTTGGCGTAACTGTTCTATTTTTCAGAAGATCTACCGAGCTAAAATTAAGTTCAAATTTCGATACACTTATAAAAAAACTAGATATATTGGCAAAATCTATCTATAATCAAAAAGGCAAATTTGTAGTAAAAGAAAACTCGGTTCTAATTGCATTAAGCGGTTATAAAACAGCGGTTTTAGAAAATGACAGAAGTAAAAATTTTAAAATATATTTAGAAATTTATAAAAATCTTTATGAGATAAATAGCTTACTTATAAATTTAAAAGATTACATAAAATCGATACAAAATAAAGATAAATTTGATATCATAGAAGCTCATTTTAACTCAGATATGAATATCATAATAACAAGATTTGAGATGATAGGCAAAAAATTGAACAAACTTCCTTATTATTTCTATGACGATGTAGAGGATAAACTTATATGTAATGACGAAAAAATAAGCTATCTCTTAAAAATTATAGCTGAAAAGCAAGCAAAAATTATGGTAAATACGGAGTTATTTATCAGATGACACTCTAAGAACAAGCTGATCTAAAACATATTTTTCAAGATCTTTTCTTGGTATCTCTTTTTTGATGGCTTCATTATAAATTATCTCTATTTTTTGAGAGTATTTCTCATAAGGAAAATATGGAAAATGTATATCCCAAGCTTTTTTTATAAGTTCATGACTTATACTTTTTCTAGCCCAAACTTTAAAAAAATCAAATCCTATAAAAACAAGAGCCGTCATAATCATCGTGCCTATAATAGAGTAATGAAAGTCTATTTTTTCAAAAATTTTATGCAAAATGATAATCGCCGCAGCTAATATAATAAAGCATAAAATTCCATAAATAATATAAAGTCTACCGTCTCTAAATCTAAAATTTAACTTAGATGGATCAACTAGCATTCCTTCATTAAATAGGCAATTAGCCTCAAGAAGATCTTTAAATAATACAGGTTGCTTTGATACGATAAACAGTTTTTTAAATATAAATTTTCTTAGTTTTTCTAACATCTTTTTTTACTTTTTTTATTTTTTGAATAATATATTATATCAAAAATAAGTGAAATATGGATAAAATACTCGAAATTTTAATAGGAGTAGATATTATGGCAGCAGGTGACGCAGAAAACATCGTATATTTAAATGGGGCATTTTTAAATAAAAACGATGCTAAGATCAGCATATTTGATCGTGGTTTTATATTTGGAGACGGAATTTATGAAGTAGTTCCTATAATAAACTCAAAGCTAGTCGATAAAGAAGATTTTTGGGATAGATTTCAAAGAAGCCTTAAAGCAATCGAGCTTGAGCTGCCTATAGATAAAGATGAATTTGAAAAGATACTTTACGCATTGATAGAAAAAAACAGCGTGAAAGAAGGCGGTATCTATATGGAAGTTACAAGAGGCGTGAGCGAACGTGAGTTTAAATTTATAAAAGGACTAAAACCTACTGTGATGGCGTTCGTTTATCAAAAAGAGATATTTAACAACGAATATGCCAAAACAGGAATAGAAATAATAAGCACTCCTGATATCAGATGGAAAAGACGAGATATAAAATCAATATCTCTCCTAGCTCAATGTTATGCAAAGAATGAAGCGTATAAAGTAGGTGCTTATGAGTCTTTTATGGTAGAAGATGGATTTGTAACAGAAGCAAGTAGTAGCAGCGCATTTATAATAAAAGACGATACCCTTATCACTAAACCTCTTTCCAATGAGATCTTGCCCGGAATAAGACGAAAAGTTTTGCTAGCACTAGCAAACAAAGCCGGACTTAGAGTAGAACAAAGAAAATTTACTATGGATGAAGTTTATAATGCCGATGAAGTATTTATCAGCGCTGCCACTTTGATACTTCTACCTGTTATAAAAGCCGACGGAAAACCAATAAACAACGCAAAGATAGGAAAATACTCACCAAAACTGCGTGAATTATATATAGAGCGTTTGAAAAAAGAAGCCGGACTAATGTAGTCCAAAAGTATCCCCAAACAAATATTTGGAGATACTTTAACTTGCACAAATTTAAAATCAAGTTTTAAATTTGTTAAGATTATTCTCAAGATCCAAAGACACCTCTTTTAGACTTTGAGAAGCACTGATAAATTTAGAAGCTATCTTTGTATTGTTATCAAGTATTGTCACGGACTCTTTGGACTGTTCTAATAAACTCTCAATTTTACTATTTATATCAGTAGTTTTGTCTGCTACTTCATTTGCTAGTCTCATAGACTCAGATGTCGTACTTTGAGTAGTTCTAGCCATATCCATAAGGCTATTTGCTTCATCACTTAAAGATGCTATATGAACTGCATTTTCATTTAAAGATGAGCCTAGATCTCGAACAGCTTTTATCATATTTTGTGCATTCGAATCAATATCTTTTAAAGAGTCGTTTGTTCTTTCGGCCAAAACTCTTACCTCTTCTGCAACAACTGCAAATCCTCTTCCCATATCTCCTGCGCGCGCTGCCTCTATAGCTGCATTTAAAGCTAAAAGATTTGTTTGATCGGCCACTTCGCCTATCATATCAAGGATTTTTCTCATATCTTCAGTCTGCTTAACGACTAAATTTGTTCTTTCAGCTATCTCTTGCTCTTTGGTATTTGTATCATTTAGGCTGTTTACAACGTCATTTAGCGAATTTATCATATCATCTAGCTCATCGTATGACTTTTTATTTGCCGATGCGGCTTTATTCGCTATCTCTCTTGAGATATCAAGCTCGTCAGATACGCTCTTGCTTACTTCAAATGAATTCTTAGCTTGCAGTTTTCCTGCTTCTGTACTATTTGATAACATAGAAGCATTTGTATTTAAATTTATAGTTTCATTTTCAACGCTTTTTGCACTTCCTTGAGCCGCTTTTACTATGCCTTGTATTTTTTCTATAAAAATATTTATATTTTTGCAACTCTGCCCTATTTCATCATCGTTTTTTACTATTATTCTAGCACTCAAATCGCCATCTCCGCTTGCTAAATCTTTTGCTCTGCTTAAAAGCTCTAAAACAGGACATATAACTACTTTTTTAAGCACAAGAAGCACAACCAAAGTAGTAACGATAAGAGATACTACAAATATAAGTGAAAATATCAAGCTTTTATTTCTAAGATCTGCGTCGATCTCGTTAAAAGAGTATGAAAGATCCATCACTCCTAAAACATCACCCTCTTTTACCGTAGCGTGACAAGACAAACACTCTTGTTTTGCAACCAAAGGAGTGACTAGTCTTAATTTATGATCCCCTTTTTCTTTGAGATCAAAAGTTAGATTTTGAGGATTAGAGAACTGCTTTTTTATAATATCATCTTTTGGAACTACTTTTTCCAAACCAAACCCATCTGAAAGGTCATCTGATCTAAAAATTTCTATAGAGGAAACACCTTTTATAGTTCCGGCGTCCTTTACGGACTTTTCTATCATAACAGGATCGCCCGTATTCATAGCTGCTTGCACAGTTTGAAATATTGATTTGCTTAGCATATCTAAGTTATTTTTTGTAGTTTGTGTTGCGGAATTATTAAATTGTCCAACAATAATAAACTGCATAACAACAAAACTTATAAACAATACTGCAATCATACTAAGTGCAATTTTCTTGCCTATCGTATTTGTTCTCACATAACTCCTTTTTGAATTTGTGTCGTTAATGATACTGATTAAATACTTAATAAATCATAAAATAATACTTAATTTATCGGTATTTTCAATCATCCTAAAATTGCCTTTATTTCATCACTTGCCATATCAATATTCCATGCCGGCTCCCAAACTAGATCTATCACACACTCCTTTACTACTCTTAAAACAGCCTCTTCTACCCAGCTCAAAATCAGCTCATGTAAAGGGCAAGATTTGGTAGACAAACTCATTGTTATAACCGCTTTGTCTCCAGACACCTCAACATCGTAAATAAGCCCCAAAGAGACTATATCAAAGCCAATTTCGGGATCTATTATTTTTTTCAATTCGCCATATATTTTGTCTTTCATAATTTAACTCCGAAATTAATGTATCTTAAAAAATTTATCATATTAACTAGCACTAAAATAACACTAACAAGCATAAAAACCTGTGCTAAATACTCAAATTTAAAAAATATAAAAAATATAGCTAGCATATTAAAAATAAGTCCGAAATAAGCAGTTTTTTTCATAATCATATCTTCTAAATTCGGAATTTTTAGTTTTCCTACAAATTTTGATATATAGTGATACCAGATTAAAAATGGCATAATTTTATATATATGAGCCACGATAAAAGGATATAAAAAACCGAAAAATAGAGTAAAAACAGCTAAATTTAAATTCAAAAAAGAGTATGCAAATATCGAAAAACCAAGCATAAAAAAGCTAAAAATAAGATTCAAATTCCAATAATCATAAGCTCTTCTAACTCTATTTTTCAATATCAAAATCCACTGCAAAATCGCCAATACGGCTGCACTCAAAATAACTTTTAAAGCTCCATCCAGTAAAAACCAAATAAGAAAAAATCCAGATATATAAAGCGTAAAGCTTGCGTAAAATAGCCCGAAATTAACATTATGAGCCAAACTAAACATAGGTAAAAGTACACTAGAAGCCCCAATAACCGTAAAAAATATAAACCCAAAAACAAAATATAAGTGAAACCTAAGTATCGTTATAAAATCAACGTCCAACCAGCCAAACATAATTAGCACTAGAAGCATTCCAAGACAAATACCCATCAAAAACATTATAGCAGATACAAAAAGGCAGAGTTGAGAAAAACTACTTATCTTTAAATTTAAAAAACTCAAAAGATAGCAAATATCAAAATAAAGCAAACTTAAAAATAAAATAATAGAGCCAAGATATATAAGCAAAGTATTTTCAAAAAACATTCCGTTTAAAAACAATATAAGTGCCAAAGTATAAGCAAAAACATTGATATATGCACCTTTTAAAGTAAAAAATGCTCTATTTAGGATAACTGAACTAAGCTGATAAATTGAACCTTTGATAATACTAATAACAAATCCAACTAAAAATATGTGCAAAAAAGTAGCAGTTTGCAAATTCAACAAAACATCAAAATCACTAAATTTATATAAAAAAACCGAAAATATCGCAAATACAATAGAGATCACAAAATAAGCGCCGATTAGTTTAAAAGGCGGCGCAAACGTACTTAAAAGCTTAGCCATGACATTCACATTTTGTATCTAGCAAGGACGATTGAGCACCGTCTTTTAAGCTAAAAATCAGTCTTACGTTTCCATCTTCTAAACTCTCACTTGTATAGTCGAATTTATCTTCTATTTTCGGTATAAGACCTGCTGGAAATTTATGATTTATCATTACGACTTTTATATTTTTATCTTTTATAAAATTTAGAGCGATTACCGCATTTACCATAGGTTCTGGCGGGATGCATCTTGAAGAATCAAATCCTATAAGCTCGGTTTGATTTTCAGTTTTTTTATAAAAATCTAAACTTGCACCGTCTGCTTTTATTTTCTGCCAATTTTCAAAATAATTCATATTGACCCTTTTTAAATTTGATAGTATTATAGTATTATTTTTAGCGATAAACATTGATGGCAATCAATAGAAAAAGTTAAATTTAAGTTATTATAACAATGATATACGGTAATTTCAGATAATATTATAAGTAGAGTTTGCAAATATCAATAAAGATAAAAATGCAAAACTCTAATAAAAATCATTTCAAGCAAAAAATCTAATGCAAAAAGTGTCTGATACCAGTAAAGTACATACTCATACCTGACTCGTCAGCCGCAGCGATAACGTCTTCATCACGTATACTACCGCCTGGTTGAATGACGTTTTTAACGCCTACTTTACTAGCTATCTCTATGCTATCTTTAAACGGGAAAAACGCTTCGCTTGCAAGAGAAGAGCCTCTTAGATCTATACCCATATCATGAGCTTTTGTCACCGCTGCTCTAGCGGCATCCACTCTACTTGTCATACCCATACCTATAGCTAAAAGCATGGCGTCTTTTACATAAACTACGCAGTTTGATTTTGTAAGTGCAGCTATCTTCCAAGCGATCTTTAAGTCGTTTAGCTCACTAACGTCCGCTTGTTTTTTGGTTACTAATTTTGCATTTGCAACTTCATCATCGCTCACGTAATCTTTTTCTTGAAACACGAAACCGCCATCTATGTGTTTAAAATCCCATTTATCGCCTGATTGCACAAGGTATTTGTTATTTTGAGTAAAGATTTTTGTACGTTTTTTATCACTATAAATTTCTAAAACGCCGTCTTCAACGTTTGCAGCGATGATAACTTCTATAAATATCTCTTTAGTCTTAAGCGCAAGCTCTTTTGTGAGAGTTCCATTTATCGCTACTACTCCGCCAAATGCACTAACAGGATCACATTTCAAAGCTTTTTCATAGCTATCTAAAACATCTTTACCTATAGCAAAACCGCAAGGGTTTGCGTGTTTACAGATAGCTACCGCAGGAGTATCTCCAAAACTACTAGCGATAGAAACGGCTGAGTTGATATCTGTCATGTTATTGAAACTTGCTTCGCCTTTTAGCTGAGTAAAATTTAAACTCAAAAAGCTGTCAAACTCGTAAGCAGCACCTTTTTGATGAGGATTTTCGCCGTATCTACATTCAAACACTTTTGCCGCACTTATAAATCTTTTTTCGCCAAAACCACCTTTAAATCTATCGTTCATATAATTTGCTATCATAGAGTCGTAACTAGCGGTGTGCTCGAATGCTTTTATCATCATACCCAGTCTAAACTCATAGCTATCGCTGCTGGTTTTTAGAGCTTCTAAAACCGTGTCGTAGTCATTTACGTCCGTTACTATGATAACATCTTTAAAGTTTTTTGCCGCACTTCTTACCATAGCAGGACCGCCGATATCAATATTTTCGATGATCTCGCCAAAATCATCAGTTCGGATAGTGGTCTCTTTAAACGGATATAAATTTACGCA
This sequence comes from Campylobacter fetus subsp. fetus, assembly GCF_900475935.1. Lineage (NCBI taxonomy): Bacteria > Pseudomonadati > Campylobacterota > Epsilonproteobacteria > Campylobacterales > Campylobacteraceae > Campylobacter > Campylobacter fetus. The sequence goes on along the minus strand of NZ_LS483431.1, from coordinate 559,117 downwards.
AACTAAATCTATGGCGCCGATACCAAAATCACCTGCTTGTTTTACATGACTAGCGTCATCTCTTTTATGTAAAATTCCACCGTGAATTTTTGGATGCAAAGTCTTTACGCGACCCTCAAACATCTCAGGACTTTTGGTATAATCACTGACTTCGACCACTTTTAAATTTGCTTCTTTTAATGTTTTATAAGTTCCGCCGGTACTCAAAATCTCAAAACCTAAGCTTTCAAGTCCTTTTGCAAAATGCTCGATCCCGCTTTTATCGCTCACACTGATAAGCGCTCTCATAAATCTCTCCTTTTTTAAATTTAATATCTATTTTCCAAACTTAGCTTTTAAATCCGCGTAAGCTTCATTTATCTCTTGAAGTCTCTTTGTAGCGTTACTAATGACTTTTTCGTCTGCCCCCATTAAGAAATCAGGATGATTTTGTTTAGCAAGTTTTCTATATTGTTTTTTTATCTCATCAAAACTAGCGTCTTTATTGATCTCTAAAACCTCATACGGATCTTTGTTAGTAGTATTTTGGTTACTTTGTTTATTTCTAAACTCGCTTTCAAAACGCTCAAACAGAGTATCTTTTATAAACTTACCGATACCAAATCCGTCACAAACTTCATTTAAGATCTCTTTTTCAGCGCTGTTGAACTCGCCGTCTATGTAAGCTAAATTTAGTAAAAACATAACTATATTTACACAAGCTTGCTCACTAAGCTTAAGCTTGGTCTTATACTCTAAAGCTATGCTAAATGCAGTATTTGAACTATTTTTTTCTATTTCGTAAGTTTCTTTTAATTCATATCTGATACTTGCATTTTTAAGTTTATTGCATATATCATCAAATATTAAAGATATATAATAAGCCTCTTCTTTAGATACAACTCCATCGCTTTTTGCAACTTTTGCTATAAGTCTTACGAAAAACTTAGCATCTAAAATATCAAAAGATCTATTATCAAAATTTCCGCCGAAATTTACGGTGGGTTTTTTTATATAACTCTTACTAAGAATATAAAAAATAGCAACAACAATCGCAATTATAATGAAAATATGCATCAATCTTCGCTTTTAATTATTTTAGAGAACTCATTAAAATATATATTTTTTAGTTCATTTAAATTTATTTTAATATCATTTAGTCTAAATATTTCTCCTGTGCTTAAGCCGATTTTTTCAAATTTGACAGAGTGTTTATCTGCTAATTCTTTAAATTTACTCTCATCTTTTACTCCAACAACGGCGCGTGAAAAACTTTCATCAAAAATCCATTTTGAATCATCAAATTTACATTCGCCATCAAAACCTAAATTTGAAACGGCGCTCATTTTGGCCAAAGTCATAGCAACTCCACCTACTCCTACGGAATTCGCAAACTCTAAAATACCTATTTTATTTGCCTCTATAACAAGGTCCCAAAGAGCTCTCTCTTTTTTATAGTCGATCTCCTTCAACTCGCCTTTGCAAACTCCATATAAGGCATTCACATATAAACTTCCGCCAAACTCTCCGCTAGTATCGCCTAGCAAATATACGGCTGTACCTGAGTTTTTAAAAATACTATTTAGGCTCTTGTCTGCGTTCTCATTTACTCCAACAGTTACTATAGCGGGCGTCGGTTGAACGCTTACTCCATCTGTTTCATTATATAAACTAACATTTCCGCTAACTACCGGGGTTTGCAAAGCGGCGCACGCTTCTTTTATACCCTCACAGCCATTTGCAAACTGCCACATAACTTCTGGATTTTGCGGATTTCCGTAGTTCAAACAATCAGTTATAGCTAGCGGAGTTGCGCCACTCATAGCAACTTTTCTGCCGCTTGCCGCGACTGCTGCTGCTGCACCGATTTTTGGATTTACGTAATTATGTCTAGTGTTGCACTCCATACCCATACTAATGGCTCTGCCGTTTTCTTTTATTCTTATAATAGCAGCACCTAGATTTCCCGGTTTTTTAATCGTATTTGTGCCGATATTTGCATCATATTGATCATAAATCAATGATTTATTGCTTATATTTGGATCTTTTAATAGCTTCAAAAATGCATCTTGATTTTTAAATTTAGGATAATTTTCTAAATTTAAATCCTTTATCTCGCCTAGATAAGCAGGTCTTTTGACGGCTCTATCAAGCACAGGCGCAGCCTCGCTAAGCGGATCTATAGGAATACTTCCTACTAACTCATCATGCCAGAATAACTCCATAATACCAGTATCTGTTACCTCACCTATGATTTCAGCCGAGAGATCCCATTTTGCAAATATCTCTTTTATCTTATCTTCGCAACCTTTTTTAGCGCAAATAAGCATTCTTTCTTGAGATTCACTAAGCATAAGATCATATGGAGTCATACCATCTTCTCTCATAGGAACTTTATCGAGATACATTTTCATACCACTGCTACTGTGTCCTGCCATCTCAAAACTGCTAGAAGTAAGCCCTGCTGCACCCATATCTTGAATACCTACTATATAATCTTGTTTAAATAACTCCAAACAAGCTTCCATGAGCAGCTTCTCAGCAAACGGATCGCCTACTTGAACAGTTGGACGTAAGCTTTTATTTTCTTCATTAAAACTATCGCTTGCCATAACTGCGCCGCCTAGACCATCACGACCTGTTTTTGAACCTACATAAATTACTGGATTTCCAACGCCTTCTGCTTTAGCGTAAAATATCTCATTTTTTTTACAAATTCCAAGGGCAAAAGCATTAACCAAAATATTTCCATTAAAACTAGGATCAAACGTGGTTTCGCCTCCTACAGTAGGAACTCCCATACAATTTCCATAGTGACCGATACCGCCTACAACGCCTTTTACAAGATATCTTTGGTGTCTATTTAAAGGATCCTCTCCTCTTATCTCACCAAATCTAAGAGAGTTTAAACTAGCCTCGACTCTAGCTCCCATAGTAAATATATCTCTGAAAATACCGCCGACTCCAGTCGCTGCTCCTTGAAAAGGCTCTATAAAGCTTGGATGATTGTGGCTTTCCATCTTAAATACGGCAGCCACGCCATCTCCGCAGTCAATAACTCCGGCATTTTCACCCGGTCCTTGTATAACCCAAGGAGCTTTAGTCGGAAAACCGTTTAGGTATTTTTTACTTGATTTATAGCTACAATGCTCGCTCCACATAGCTGAAAATATCCCAAGTTCAAGCAAATTTGGCTCACGGCCAAGAATTTCTAATATCTTTGCATACTCGCTATCACTTATTTTATGAGCTTTAACTATTTTTTTGTCCATTTTTCACCTCTAAAAAGATTATTTTCCTAAGCAAAAACTGCTAAACATCTTGTCTAATAATTCACTATTTTCCATAGGTTTTGTTATACTTCCTATATGTTTTAAAGCGATATTTAATTCATAAGCAAATAACTCTAACTCACTTTCATTTAACAATTCAAGTGCATTTTTAATCGCCTCGCTAGCTAACCTTGAAGCTTCTATTTGTCGATTTGAGCTTAGCATTATATCGTTTGTATCTTGTGAGTTTAAGTAAGACTCAAGCTCTTTACTAAGCGGAGTAGAGTCTAGCTTAGCAGATACTAAAACAGCATTTAAGCTTATATCAAATTTAAATTCCAAATCGGATTTGTTTAATACATAAATAGTTTTTTTATTTAAATTTGATATAAATTCCAAAATTTGCCTATCTTCTAAACTAGCTTTTTGTGAGCTATCAAATACACAAAATATAATATCGGCTTCTCTTGCGGCTCTTTTTGAATACTCTATTCCGGCGGCTTCTATACTACTATCAAACTCATCTCTAATACCCGCAGTATCGATGATACGAACCAAATGAGATCCAAATTTTATCTGCTCTTCTATAGTATCTCTAGTAGTACCGGCAGTCTCGCTAGTGATAGCTCTTTCATAGTGTAAAAGTGAATTTAAAATAGAACTCTTACCGACATTTGGCCTACCAATTATAGCTACTTTATATCCATCGATAAGACCTTTTTTTGAATTTGAAATATTTATAATATGCTCTAGTTTTTTGTAGGAATTTAAAAGTAGATCTTTTGAACTATGTAGAATGTCGCTAGGCAGATCATCATCAGCGTAATCTATGCAGGTTTCAGTATAAGCAAGTATTTTTATAAGCTCATCTCTTAATGAATTTACAAAAACGCTAAGCTCTCCATTCATTGTTCTAGCTAAAATCTTAGCCGCGCCCTCGCTTCTAGCATTTATGAGGCTTTGTATGCTTTCGGCTTTAACTAGATCCATTTTGCCGTTTAAAAAAGCTCTTTTACTAAACTCTCCGGGATTTGCCACTCTAGCTCCGAGCCTTAAAAGTTCATCTATAATTAAATTTGCTACAACAACGCCGCCGTGAGTTTGAAACTCCACAACATCCTCACCCGTAAAACTAAATGGAGCTTTATAATAAATAACTATGGCTTCATCCAAAAAAACCATATTTTCACAATACAATTTTCTTAGATGAGCATAGCGCGGAATAAGAGGTTTTTTACATAAATTTATCGCCAGATCATAAGCACCATCTCCGCTTAATCTTACTATCGAAATACTTCCAACGCCATAAGCGCTAGCAAGTGCGACTATATTCATTTTTTGTAAAAGTCATTTACGACTACATAGCGACCTTCATCGCCGCTTTTTATACCGACATATTTATTAGGAAATCTCTGTCTTAGCTGCTCAAGTGCTATCTTAACTAAAACTCCATCAAGAGGTTTTGTTTGAGCCCTTCCTGTAGTCTCTACTCTATCGATAACTCCTGATAAATATGCAGCTATCCCACTCTCTTGATTTTTTAAAAACTCGGCTATTTCTAAGCGAATTCCAAGATTGTATTTTGAGTTTATCCAGTTGAAAAGAAGGTATGATATAGCTTTATAACGATATCCCTCTTTGCCGATTAAAAGTGCAGCGTCAGCTCCATCTAGCTTAATAAAAAGTGTTTCATTATCAAATTCACTTACATCTGAAATTTCTATCTCAAAGCAGCTTGCTTTAAATAATTTTTCTAATCCGGATCTTATCTCGTCTATGCAGTCGTTTGGCTTTAGTTTTAACCTAGTAGGCGAATTTTTAGCATCATCGCTCTTATGAAAAGTATCAAAAATAGAGTGATCTATCTCTAGTCGTTTGGTTTTTGGTTCATGCAAGATCTCTTTAACCTCTTTATGAATTTCAAGAGGCTCTTTTTTATCTTCTAAATTTGATATATTTACAGGTTTTGTAGGTTTTTCTACTTTTTGTTTATCATTTTTTTCAAATTTATCGTTTTGGTATTTTGTAGAACGTTTTTTTCTATCTTTTTTATACTCAAAAGAGTCATTCTTAGACTCTTTAAAACTATTTTTAGAATCATGGTGTTTTCTTAGAGAGGAGCAATTAGCTTCTATAATGGCATCTTTTTTAAATAACCCAAAAAGACCTCTACTTGGATTTTGGATTATTTTTATATCTGTTAGATCAGTAACTGAACAATGGAGCTCTTCTGCAGCTTTTAGATAGGCGGATTGCAGATCTTTTGCCTCTATTTTAACGCTCATGATTTTTCTCCATAATAGCTTGCTCTTTCTGTTTTTTAAATATTTTATTTACCACAAGTTGCTGAGCAACCGAACAAAGATTATTTATAAACCAGTAAAGCGTAAGACCTGCAGGGAAAGTTACAAAGAAAAATGTAAATATCAAAGGTAAAAACTTCATGATTTTTTCTTGCATAGGGTCTGTAAAGTTTGCGGGAGTAATTTTTTGCTGAATAAACATAGTAGCACCCATCAAAACAGGAAGTATAAAATACGGATCCATAATCGCAAGATCTTTTATCCAAAATATCCAAGGAGCGCCTTTTAATTCAATAGCGTTTAATAATACTCTATAAATCGCAAAAAATATCGGAATTTGAATAAGTATCGGCAAACATCCCCCCATAGGATTTGCGCCGTTTTTCTTGTAAAGCTCCATTACATGAGCATTTAGCTTACTAGGATCGCCTTTGTATTTTGCTTGAATCTCTTTCATTTTTGGTGCTAGATCTTTTAATTTATTCATAGACACCATACCTTTATAGGTTAGAGGAAACAACACAATTCTTATCACGATAGTAAGAGCGACTATGGCAAAACCCCAATTCCCTATATAATTATGCAGCCAACTAAGTAGTAAAAACATTGGTTTTGCTATAAATGTAAACCATCCATATTCTATAACATCAACCAAATTTGGATCAATAGATTTTAAAATTTTATGATCTTTTGGACCTATATAACCTTTAGTGCTAAAACTACCCGAACTCTTTACGAATGATAGCGTATTTTCAGCACTATCGTTTTGTATATAAACATCTAGTGTTTTATCTACTTCATAAAATAATGTCGTATAGTATCTATCGCTATTAGCTAAGATATCTACGCCCGTAAATCTCTCGTCGCCTTTTGCTTTTTTATCTTCTATTATCTCAAGACTGCCGTCGCTTTTTCTCATTAATGTTCCATGAACGGTATATCCATCTACAACAACATTTGGTCTAAATCCAGGGGTGATAAAATAATCTTCGTTTTTACTAAGTTCTACTTTAAGATCATAAGCTCCGTCTGGATAAAAAGTAATCGTTTTAGTCAAAGTAACGCCGTTTAAAGCTTGAGTCAAAACCACATTGGCCGGAGACTTGGTAACATCTATAGTTTCTGCACTGCTAGTATAAGCTACTTTAAAAGCTTCTTCATTTAAATCTTTATTTGAAAATCTAATTTCTAGTGGAAGCGGAGAGTGATTTAAACTCACAAGAGAGATCTGTTTGTCGTTTTCATCTTTAAATTTGGACTCATTTAGTACAAAACTACTAATTCGTCCTAGTTCATCTATAGTTGCATTATATGTTTTTCCCGAAATTTGAACTATATTTTTACTAGCATTAGAAGTAACAGGAGCTGCGCTATCTGAAGCATTTATGCTATCTTGTGAAGCTGGAGCGCTATTTGCCGATGAACTATTTTGTTCTGCATAAGAAGCAGTTTGATTTATATCGACAGTTCTTTTAGGAATAAAAAAATAATCATAAGTTATAAAAAATAGTATGGAAATAACCGTAGCTATAAGAAGTCTTTTTTGGGTTGAAAGTTTATCTAACACTATGTTTCCTTTAATGAATCAAATACTTTTATCAAATAAAACCCACCTTTTCTATGAGGAACAAACCAAAAATTCATTTTACACGGTTTGTTTTTTGAAAAGATAGTATAAGGCGTAAATTTTCTTTTTACTAATGGATAATCTATGCCACCACGAAATAGTTGATTACACCTTAAAATCCTTAAAAAAATAGCAACTATAGAGTAAAAAAATCCATTATATCTTAGTTGCCATAAGGCATATTCTGAACAAGTTGGATAGTAGCGGCAGGATTTTGGCAGGATTGGCGAAATGTACTTTTTATAAAAAACAATAAAATTCCAAAAAATTACTTTCATTTTATGGAATCCACCTTTTTCAAAGCCCATTTAAGATTTTTTTCTACTTTATCAAATGGCATTTTTTCTAGTCCCGCCTTTGCTATTAAAATATAAATACCATCTTTAAGCTCGCTACTAAAGTTAAAAAAAGCAGACCTTAAAACTCTTTTTATTCTATTTCTTACGACTGCCTTTCCAACCTTTTTACTGGCGACTGCTGCAAATTTAGTAGTATCAGACTCTAAAAAATAGATAACTGCGCATTCAAAGTGCCACTTTTTAGCACCTTGATAAACACGTATAAACTCTTTGCTATCGCTAATAGAGCTGAACCTATCTATAATCAAGTTTGCCTATCTATAAATAACTATGCAGCTAGTCTTTTTCTGCCTTTGGCACGCCTAGCATTTATCACTTTTCTACCATTTTTGGTCTTCATTCTTCCACGAAAACCATGAGTTCTCTTTTTAGGAGTTTTATGTGGTTGATAAGTTCTTTTCATAACTTTCCTTTTGTCATAAATTAAGTCTTGGATTTTATCAAATAATTACTTAAAAAACCTTTTAAGTTTTGTTTGCTTTTAAATTTAGATCTCTTTTAATCACTTTAAAAGTTAATTTTAAATTATCTACTAATTTTTTATTATTTAAGTTTTATTTTATAATATTTTTTATACAATTTTAAAAATTTAATTTGAAAGGCAGAAAGATGAAGTTAGTTACAGCTATTATAAGACCTCATAAACTTGAGGACGTTAGAAGCGAACTTGATAAAATAGGAGTCTGCGGTATAACTATAACAGAGATAAAAGGTTATGGAAAACAAAAAGGACACGTAGAAAACTACCGAGGAACAGAGTATCTGATAAATTATATACCAAAACTAAAAGTGGAAATAGCCGCCAACGATCATGAAGTTAAAAATATAGTAAATGCAATTATATCGGCGGCAAAAACAGGCGTAACCGGAGACGGAAAAATATTTGTATCAAATTTAGATGAAGTTATAAGAATACGTACAAATGAGCGCGGCGAAGATGCTATATAGGAAAATAAAATGAAAAACTACTTATTTTTAATATCATTTACAGCTCCGCTTTTTAGTAGCGATTGGGTAGTTTCGTTTGATAAAATAGATAGCGGAAATACCGCATGGCTACTTATAAGCACGTCTTTGGTACTTTTTATGACAATACCTGGTATAGCACTCTTTTACGCGGGTATGGTAAGAAAGAAAAATATACTAGCAACAATGATGCAAAGCTTCACGACAGTAGCGATGGTAAGCGTACTTTGGATGATTATAGGTTATTCTATAGCATTTACGAATGGAAATCCTTTTATAGGAGGATTTGACCGTTTATTTTTAAATGGAGTAAGTGTAGTCTCAAGCGAGCAAACTCTCACAGTTCATCCAAACGCCAGTAGCATTCCAGAGTCTGTTTTTATCGTATTTCAAATGACTTTTGCTATTATATCTTGTGCTATAATTACGGGATCTTTCGCAGAGAGAGTTAAATTTAGCTCTCTTATGATATTTATAGCTATTTGGGTTTTAGTTGTTTATGCACCGACAGCTCACTGGGTGTGGGAAAGCAACGGTTGGCTTGCACATCACGGCGTACTGGACTATGCAGGAGGAACCGTTGTACATATAAATGCAGGGGTCGCAGGACTTGTCGGAGCTATTATATTAAAACCGCGCCTTGGATATAAAAAAGAAGTTATGCCTCCGCATAATCTAGTTTTAACGCTGATTGGCGTCGCGATGCTTTGGTTTGGCTGGTTTGGATTTAACGCAGGAAGCGCTCTAGCAGCAGACGCAAGAGCCGCAATGGCGATGCTTGTAACTCAAGTTGCAACCGCAATCGGAGCGATAACTTGGCTATTTTTTGAAATGATTCATAAAAATAAACCCTCAGCTCTTGGATTTGCTAGCGGAGCTGTGTGCGGACTAGTTGGCATAACTCCTGCAGCAGGATACGTAAATGCAAGCGGCGCTTTGGCTATAGGTATTATATCTTCGGGGGTTTGCTATTACGTCATAACAGTAATAAAAAGAAAATTTAACTATGATGATAGCTTAGATGCTTTTGGTATACACGGTATTGGAGGAATCATAGGAGCGATTTTAACTGCGGTATTTTGTGATGAAAGCATAAGCGCAGCTACGTCTAGTATAAAAATTCAAATAATAGGAGTAGCGATAACGGTAGTTTATAGTGGTATAGCGAGCTATATAATATTAAAAATTATAGACAAAACAATCGGCTTAAGAGTATCAAAAGATGAAGAAAGAGAGGGACTTGATATAGCAAGTCACGGTGAGAGACTCGGGTAAATTTTACTTACATTAATTAATATAATGATATAATTGTAGCCTTAAATTTAAACAAAAGGCTACAAAATGTTTCGTATCAGAGAAGCTGTAAAAGATGATTTGGATGATATTTTATCGCTCATAAAAGAGCTTGCACAGTATGAAAATATGGGCGATCAAGTCAATTGCACAAAAGATATATTCTATGAGTCGTTATTTATAAAAAAGTACGCAAACGCATTAGTCTGTGAAGCAGATAACAAGATAATAGGCTACGCTATTTATTTCTACTCTTTTTCAACATTTCTTGGGAAAGGCGGTATATATCTTGAAGATTTATATGTTAAAAAAGATTTTAGAAACAAAGGTATAGGTAAAGAATTTTTAAAATTTTTAGCAAAAAAATGTATAGATAACTCTCTTGGAAGGCTTGAATGGGAGTGCCTTGACTGGAATGAACCAAGCCTTGCATTTTATAAAAAAATAGGTGCAAAAACTCTTGATGAGTGGATAAGTCTAAGAGTAGATGGAGATGCTCTTAAAAATTTAGCAAAACTATAAATTTATATGAATTTAAAAACCTTTTAGATAGTATATTAAATGAGCAATAATAATATTTTATACCAACTATATTTTTATAAGGCAATTGGATATAAATTTATAAATAGAGCTGAAATTTCAGAGATTTTAACTCATAAAAATAATTTTTCAAATTTAAAAAGATTAGAAGAGCAGATAAAAAATTGCAATCTTTGCGAACTATGCAAAAGTAGAAATAAAGCTGTTTTAGGGGGTAAAGAAGCATCTTCTAATGTTATGTTGGTAGAGAATTTTCCTAGTTTTGATGAAGATAAAAACGGATCTGCTGCTTTTAATGATGAGTTAAAAGAGTGCTTAAATCTTGCTCAAATCGATATCCAAAAGCTATATTTTACTCATATGCTAAAATGCAGACCAAAAGATGACATGATCCTAAAAGATACGTGGTATGATCAGTGTTATTCTTACTTTGAGCAAGAATTTGATATAGTAAAACCAAAACTTATCATTAGTTTTGGTAAAGATGTTTTTTTTAGGATTACAAAAGATAGAAATTGCGCTTTTGAGAGTGTGCGAGGCGGTATTTTTAAATTTAAAGATAGTCTTATCATGCCGACTTATTCGGCTTTTTGGATCATTAAAAATCCTAGCCATAAACAGAAATTTATAGATGATTTAAAAAAAATTAAAGGATATTTATGAAAAAATTTATCACTATATTGGCTTGCGTAAGCATCTTATTTTCAAAAACTCAGATTATATCCGAAATACCTCCGGCTCAAATATTTTATATAAACTTAGAACCTCAAATTTGCAACACAAAATGTTTGCAAGATCTTATAAAAAACGAACTATATATAAGCTTTTTAGCAAGATACAATGAACAATATTCGACTAATGATTTGAGAAGTTTTTTTGATACTCTAAACGCTGAAAACGAGATATCTATGCAGCAAAATAGACGTATGGGAACAGAAGCAGACGTCAATATAGCCGTTTTAATACCGCAAAAAGTGATCAAAAGCTACTCTTTGATAGTTACAAACGCTATATTTTCTTACGTATTAAAAAGAGGTATAAATGCAAATATAAAATTTTTCTTAACAGATGACGAATCTGCTATAAAGTTATCAAACGGTATTTTAAATTTAAAAAAACAAGGATTTAAATATGTCATCGCTCCGCTGACAAATAATGGAATATCAACCATTTCAAAACCGCAATACTCTGATTTAGTATTTTATATACCTACTTTAAATACAAACTCGACTAGCATTAAAGCTGAAAATATATTTTTCGGCGGTATAGACTACAAAGATCAGATAGATAAACTACTTGAGTATTCAAACGCAAAGGTGGCTGTATTTTTTGACGGTAGCAGACTCGGAAATACTCTAAACAATTACATACTAAGCGTCAATCAAAATGCTTATATAAAAGAGATTAGCGGCAATAAATTAAATTTAAATCCGATTTTACAAAACAACTCTAGGCTGAAAAACGCATCTATTTTTCTAAATACTCCACTCATTAAAACAGCTCTTTTAAGCTCACAATTTCGTGTTTTTAACTTAGATCCGTATGCTATTTTATCAACACAGATAAATTACAACAACGCACTTCTTAGTTTGACTCAACCTCTTGATAGAAAAAATATGTATATAGCCAACTCGATATCTACTTTAGACGATGAAATAACTACTATAAATGAAATTTTAGGACAAAATATTACTTATGACTGGGTAGCCTACTCTACGATATTTGGTTTTGATTTTTTATATACTAATTTTATAAATACAGATGCGAATCCTCTTTTAAACGAACAAGTCATAGAAAATCAAGTTATTTATAATACGAAAATTATGAAAACAACTCAATTTGGATTTTATAGTTTAGATGAAAACAACGAAACCAGCTCAGGCTCGAGCCTGCCAAGTTTGCCATAGAGCATAAATCCAACCGTGATTTTTGCCGTAAAAAGCAGTTCGGGATCTTTTAATACTTGATTTATGCTTTCTGTTCTATATATATTTTGATTTAAACTTAAACTTGCCTTGCCTATGCTTTCAAGGCAAGTTTTGACTTCTAAAATATCACCCAAAACAGCCGGTTTTATGTAATTTGCAAGTAATTTTGTAACTACGAAATGTCTATCTTTGCTAAATTTGATACCGGCTTTAAAAACTATCTCGCTTCTAGCTCTTTCACAGAATTTTATATAGTTTGAATGATAAACTATACCGCCAGCATCGGTATCTTCATAATAAATTCTAATTCGCATAAGATTCCTTTTAAAATTTAAAAATTATACAAATTAGCAGCTTTAATAAAGCTTTTTATATTAAATTATATAAGCCTATGACGATTTACAATAAAAGGATAAAAAATGCGTATAAATACAAATTTAGCAAACAACTATCAAATTTCAAACGAAAATCGATCTAACATAAAGCTCTCTTTAAAAAACGAAAAAGAGATGACAACTAAAAACGTAAGCAGTACGACAAGCGATGAAAAAGAGGAGAGTACAACACAAAAACTCCAAAAACAGATAACAAAACTCAAAAATCAATTAATGAAAATAGAACAACAAATTTCGCAAATGCAAAATAGCAATAATCCGTATTCAAAAGATATGCTCCAATCATTAAATTCTCAAAAAGCAAGTCTGATGTCGAGGATACAAATAACTCTAGCTCAAATGTTAGAAGCTACAAAAGCAGCCTCTTCTAGCTAACGCTTAGAGTATGCTCTCATAAAAAACAGCAGAGCTTGAGCTAGCATCATTATTTTCATTACAACTTCGCTTACCTTATGAACACTTGCAAATGCCGCTGTTTGAGTAGCCTCGGCCCCCATATTTTGTGCATTTACTATATAATCCGTGAAGTAAAAAACAAATGAAGCACCTAATATAACATTTATCAAGCTCAACATAAAAGTACTAAATTTGAAGTTAAATACCTCGTCTTTATTTTTTATTAAATTTATAATCTCATAGATTACGCAAAATGCGCATACGATAAGCAACAAGATATTATACTTCAAAAAAACCTGAGTCATCAGCTGCCCACTTTGAAAGTGAGTAAGAACTCCCTCGCCTATATATTTTGTCGGAAAAAATACTATTGGAGCCAAAAAAGCCCCGATAGCAATCTCCACGCCTATGCAAATTCCAAGCAAAAATAGATATAAATCTTTTATTCTTTTCATTGTTTCTCCTTTATCTATAAGCTACAAATCCTCTATCAAATCCAGCCAAATCTTTATAAAACTCAAATTTAAAACCTGCTTTTTCAAGTTCATTTGATAAACTTGCTTTTTGGTCATATCCCATTTCGCAAACTAAAAATTTTGTTCTATCTTTTGCCAAATTTACTATTTTTTTAAGTATTTCGTCACCTTTTTCACCACCAAAAAGAGCTTGAGACGGTTCGCTCATGACCCATTTATCGAGTTTATAATCCTTTGCTATATATGGTGGATTTGAAACTATTATATCAAAATCACCCTCCACTCCATCTAAAAAAGACGTATTAAAAAGTTCTATCTGTACTCCAAATTTAGATATATTTTTCCTGGCATATTTTAGAGCATCTTCGCTGATATCAGTAGCTGTAAATTTACAGTTTTTTAGTATTTTAGCAAGACTAATACTTATCACTCCGCTACCTATGCCTATTTCGCATATACTTATATTTTCTAAATTTTTAGCAATACTCGCTACCTTTTCCACAAGTATTTCAGTCTCGTAACGCGGTACTAAAACTCCTCTTCCGACCTCAAACTCGTAATCTAAAAAATCACAAGATCTAGTTATATACTGCAAAGGCTCACCGTTTTTATATCTATCTAGTAGTATTAAAAACTCATCTACGAAATCTAACTTATCTTCTTTGTGTAAAAATATCCATTCTCTATCTTTTTTAAGGTGAAAACCCATCAGGCTAAAAGCTAAATTCGAACCTCCGAGCTCTTTTGCTCTTTGTAAAGCATCAGCTATTTTCAAGCTTTGTTATCCTCTCGTAAAGACTAGGATGCGAATGATAAACAAAGCTATAAACTGGATGAGAGATAGGAAAAGCTTTGTTTTCATTGCCTAATTTCTTAAGAGCTTGTATCATATCGTTTTTTGTAGTAGCTGACGCACCGAATTCATCCGCACCGAATTCATGAGACCTTGAAAATGCCGACATAATCGGCTCAAAAAACGCAGATACTATAGGAGAATACAAAAATAAAAATATAAAAAAGCTTCCGCCGCCGCTGTTTAGCCCAAGTGATGAATAAATAGAGTTTGGTATATTTCCAAATATAGCAAAAAGTAAAAATAACACTACGAACATAAGCGCTATATTTTTAAGAAGATCTTTATGCTTAAAATGCCCTAACTCATGTCCTAAAACCGCTATAATCTCATTTTGAGTTAATTTTTCTATCAAAGTATCAAATAAAACAACTCTTTTCGTGGCTCCAAATCCGCCGAAATATGCGTTTAAACGCTTATCTCTTTTGCTAGCATCTATCACAAAAACTCCACTACTTTTAAAACCGCATTTTGTAAGAAGCGAACCAATAGCCGATTTTAACTCTTCGTTTGCAAGCGGTGTTACTTTATTAAATATCGGAGCGATGATAGTAGGATATATTAAATTTATAAGCAAAATAATAGCAAAACTAAGTCCAAAAGCCCATATCCACCAGCTATTTCCAAGCCACTCAAAACATAGTAGTATAAGCCAAGACACCAATCCTCCAAAAATAACTATCATAATAAACGACTTTAGAGTATCAACAATAAATATCTTCCACGTGATATTTGAAAAACCGAGTTTCTTATCTTTTACAAATGAACTATACGCATCAAACGGAAGCTGTAAAATAGCGCTAGTAAGCAAAAAAACTACTACCAACAGCGTATTTTCAAATATACTGCCATTCGGAGCTATCATATTTTGCAAAAAAGAAGCACCCCAAATAGACCAGATAATTAACAAAATAGCCGAATATACGGTATTTGATATACTAAATTTCTGATTTATAATAGCAACTTTTGCTGCTTGTTTATAATCAGTCTCGCTTAATACTACTGCTTGTTTTTTACTATTAATATTTATAAAATTTATCTCTATTAGACTAAGAGTTATCTTGTAAATAGTATAAATCAGATAAGCGCCTATCAAAAATTCTAGCATGAAAAACCTCTTTTAAATTTTAATAAATATTATCATAGTTTAGTAAATTTACTTTATAAAATTATCATAAAAACTGCTTACAAATACGATTAAAATCAAAAACGGTATAATGTATTTTATATAAAAAAACCAGATATCGACTACTTTTTTATGGCTGCTTGTACCATAACAAATCTCTTTTTTTGCTTCATCTTTTAATACCCAACCAACAAAAATCGCACACAAAAGAGATGTAAGCACAAAAAATATAGTAGCGCTTATAGCGTCATACGCATCAAATATATTTTTACCAAAAATGCTAAATTCAGAAAGAATATTCGTAGCCATAAGAGATGGTATATTGCCAAGTATAAAGATAAAACTAAGAACAAATACGATAGCTTTTATGCGTTGAATTTTAAATTTTTCCTCTAAAACGGTTATTAAAACTTCATAAATAGGTAAAGACGTAGTAAGAGCGGCTATCATAAGCAAACTAAAAAACGCTATAGCAAAAACCTCTCCTGCAAACATATGGGAAAATACTATAGGAAGACTTTTAAACACAAGGCTAGGTCCGCTATCAGGAGATACTCCAAATGTAAATAGAGACGGAAATATCATAAATCCGGCAATAATTGCTATAACCGTATTTAACACTCCGGTGATAACTGAAGTTTTAATCAAATCTTCATCTTTTCTTACAAAGCTAGAAAGAGTTATCATAACTCCAAAGCCAAGTGAAAGCGCAAAAAATACTTGCCCCAAAACATCTATAAAAAGTTTAGTGTTGATTTTACTAAAATCAGGCGTTAAATAAAACCGAACTCCTTCTAGAGCGCCGTCTAAAGTTAAGTTTCTAATAACCATACAAATCATCAATAAAAATAGAATAGGCATTAGATATTTAGCCGCATTTTCTATACCGGCAACAGCGCCTCTTGCTAAAATAACATAGTTTATCAGTACAAAAATAATAGTAGCTATACTGATAGCAAAGGGTGCGTTGATGATATTTTTATCATAAAACTCAGCCGTAGTAATGGCATCTGTCACGCTACTTAAATTTAAATTACCTACTAAGATATTAAAAATATAATTAAGTACCCATCCGCCAATAACCATATAATAAGCCATAATTCCAAAAGCGCCGCAAAGCCCCATCCAACCTACTATTTTCCATGCTTTATGTATCTTTTTACCATTTGCCGTGCCTCCAAAGGCATCTACGGAGTTGATATGTAGTCTTCTACCAATAGCATTTTCTACTAAAATCATAGGAATTCCTATAACTATCATAGCTATACAAAAAGTTATAACATAAGCACCGCCGCCATTTTGTCCGACCAAATAAGGAAATCTCCAAGTCGCACCAAAACCAACAGTAGCACCCGCAACCGCTAAAATATACGTAAGCCTAGAACTCCACGTCTGTCTATCATTCACTTTTTATCCTTAATTTAGAGCAGAAAGCTCAAGCACTTCAAAATACTCATTTTCAAGCGAATTTAGCTCGCCTTTTTTCTCTTCTAACTCTTCAAATAACGTTTGAAGTCCTACTTTTTGATAAATTTCAGGAGTAGAAAGAGCATGATTTAACTCTTTTATCCTAGTTTCAAGAGCTTCGATTAAATTTGGATAAGTTTGTAGAATTTGATTTTGTTTATATGAGAGTTTTACAGGAGCTGTTTTTTGCTTTTCTTTGCTTTGTTCACTACTCAGCGAAAGCTCTTTTTCTATATCGTTTAACTGTTCTAATTCATCTTCTATATCCAGATATTCGCTATACTCCATATAAATTTGTTCTATTTTGCCGTTTTCATAAGCCCACAATTTATTTGTAATCTTATCTATAAAATACCTATCATGACTAACTATCAAAATAGCTCCTTCAAAGCTAAGTAGATACTCTTCTAAAATATTGATAGTAGCTATATCAAGATCGTTTGTAGGCTCATCAAGTATTAAACAGTCGTACTCTTTTGTAAATAAAAGAGCTAATGCAAGGCGATTTTTTTCACCTCCGCTTAAAACAGAAACTGGTTTATCTAAAAACTCTTTTGGGAACAAAAAGTTTTTTAAATATCCGTAAACATGATAATTTCTACCTCGAACCATTATATGATCGCCACCGTTTGGACAAAATAGTTCAATCAAAGACTTATCGTCATCTATACCGCGTCTTGTTTGATCAAAATAGCCTATTTTAATCTCACCGCGCTCTATGATGCCAGTATCAGACTCAAGCTCTCCGAGTAAAATTTTAAGCAAGGTTGATTTTCCGCTGCCGTTTCTACCGACTATGCCTATTCTCTCGCCTTGCAATACTCTAGCATTAAAATCTTTAAATAATATTTTATTATCTATGCTTTTTGATAGATTTTTACATTCGAAAAGCATTTTTTTTCTATTTTGATTTATTCCGCCTTGATTAAAACTTTTTGTAGCACGCTCTAACTCTAATTTTACACGCCTTATAAGACTTGGATTTTTCTTTGCTTCTTCTCTCATGGAAAGAACTCTTTGCTTTCTTCCTTCATTTCTTTTGAGTCTAGCTTTTACTCCGCGTCTTAGCCACTCTTCTTCGCTTTTTAACTGTTTTATAAGTGTTTCGTGAGTTTTGGCTAAAGATTTTAAAATTTCTTCTTTTTTTGTTAAATAATTCGCATATCCGCCTTCAAAATTTCTCAAACCTCCATCTTCTATCTCTACTGAACGAGTAGCAAGGCGATCTATAAAATAACGATCATGGCTTATAAATACGATGGTTTGGTTTGAACTTAAAAGCAGCTCTTCTAAAAATCTAACCATATAAACATCAAGATGGTTAGTTGGCTCATCAAGTAAAAGAACATCTGGTTTTTTAAGTATCAAAGCGCCCAAAGCTACGCGCCTTATCTCGCCTCCGCTAAGACTATTTATAGGGCGATTTTCATACTCTCTAAGTACAAAACTATCTAAAATTCGCTCAATTTTATTTTCTATGTTCCAACCATCTTTGCTCTCTATAAATTTAACCAGCTCATCTTGTTTAGATAACAAGTCTTTATTATCTGGTTCATCAGATATCAAATTTAAAACATTCTCATACTCGCTTCTAGCGTCAAATATCTCTTTCAATTCACTATTTAAAGCATCTTTAACGCTAAGCCCATCGCTAAATTTTGGAGCTTGAGAGAGCATCTGGATAGATAAATTATTTTGAGTGATGATCCTACCTTTATCTATTTCATAAGCGCCGCAAAGTATCTTCATAAGAGTGCTTTTACCGCCGCCATTTTTGCCTATAATGGCTATTCGCTCTTTTTCATTTACGCTAAAACTAGCGTCTTTTAATATCTCTTTATCGCCAAATCTTTTACTTACTTCTATTAGATCTATTAGTGCCATGATTTAGCCTTTATTTATATCTTCTCTAAATTTGATAAACCATAACGCACATAGTACGGATACGACACCTAAAATAACCATATAATACCCAAGATACATAGGATTAAACCTATGAACCATAGCTACAGCAAACGGCGGAGTAAATCCTCCAGCAATAGCATAAGCTATATTGTAAGAAAATGATATTCCGCTAAATCTAATTTTATTTGGAAAAAGTGCGGTCATAAAAAATGGAGCTCCGCAAGGTCCGATAGCGCCAAAAAAACCGGCTATCAGATACGCAGATAAAACCGCATTAAAGCTTCCGCCGTTATATAATATATAAAAATACGCAAAAACAGACACTATAAATATAGCCGAAAATAAAATAGTAGTCTTGCTAACTCCAAATTTATCACAGGCGCTACCGTAGATAAAACATCCCGCACACATAAATACTATACACGCCATCTGCATATATATAGTAGTTAATCTGCCTACTTCTAAACCGCTAGCTTTGAACGCTTCTGGCATAAAGTTTGGCATCAAAAGTATCATTACGACTATGCAACCGGTCAAAACCCAGCTTACGAACATCGACATAATGCTATCTATTTTATGCTTTTTAAAAACTGTTTTTATAGGCATTTTATCTATATCGTTTAACTCCTGCATTTTTTTAAATATAGGAGTTTCACTAAGATAAGTTCTAAGATAAATAGAAATTATCCCAAAAATTCCTCCTATTATAAATGGTACGCGCCACATTCCGCCTTGTATAGCATCATCGCTCCAGATATTTTTTACTATCATAGTTACGATACTTCCAAGAAGTATCCCGGCAACTACTGCTGAAGTAAGAACTCCTATACTAAAATATAAATTTTGCTTTGGAGCATGCTCGCTTATAAAAACCCAAGCCCCAGGAAGCTCACCGCCTATAGCGATACCTTGGAATAAACGAACCAATATCAAAAACACGGGAGCAGCGTAACCGATACTTTCAAAAGTAGGCATAAGACCTAAAGCAAAAGTAGGTATAACCATAAGCAAAATAGAGAGCATAAACATATTTTTACGTCCGTTTTTATCGCCAAAATGAGCCATAATTATCCCACCAAGAGGTCTAGCAAGATAACCAGCAGCAAATGTACCATAAGTATTTAATAAAGCCCAAAACGGATCAAGAGTGGGAGGAAAAAATAGATGAGAGATATAAGAAGCAAAAAATACGAATATGATAAAATCATAAAACTCAAGCATACCGCCAAGCGACGAAAGGCTTAGAATTTTTAGATCATCCCTACTAAATCCCCTTGACATAAACTTTCCCTTAATACCAGAATTTTAAGTTGTCAATTATACATAAAGTTTTATAAGTGTTTGATTAAATGGCTGATAAATCGTAACTTTAATCTACTTGAATTTAAAATATTTTTTAAATTTAAAAAATTATACTATTTTTTAAATTTAGATATATTTTGTATGGTAAAAGTTTAATAATATTTTGATAAAATATACTTTATGAATCAAAATATTAGCGCAAATATAATTGTCATAGACGACGAAATAGATCTTTGTGAGCTTTTGGAATACAATTTAAATAGAGCTGGATTTAACGTAACGACCTTTTTAGACACAAAACGAGTTGAGCAGTTTTTAGACGAAGAAGATACAGATCTTCTTATCGTGGATAGAAATTTAAACGGCATAGAAGGATCTAAATTTGTAGCGTCTCTAAGAGCAAAAGGATATAATGAACCAGTTATTTTTCTAACCGCAAAAAGCTCAAACAAAGACAAATTAGACGGTTTTGATAGCGGTGGCGATGATTATATAACAAAACCCTTTGAGATAAATGAACTCATTGCTAGGATAAATGCTCTTCTTAAGCGCTCGAATAAAACGGCGTCCATTTATAAATTTAAAAACATAATTCTAAATTTAAAAACAAACGAAGTAAAAGTAGACGGAAAGACAAAAGAACTTACGAAACTTGAGTTTTGCTTGCTTTATGAGTTTATGAAAAATAGAAATATCTTGCTTACTAGAGACTATTTTTTAGAAGAAATTTGGAAAGAAAACGCCAACGATAAAACTATAAATATCGCCATTAAGCGTCTTCGCTCAAAGCTAGAAGATGCAGGAGAATATATAAAATCAGTTCGCGGCGAAGGCTACAAACTTTGCTAAAAATACAAGCTTTATACGCTGTTTTTATAGCGCTATTTCTGTTTTGTTTTTGGCTAGTACTTGGCGTGGAATTCATAGATAAAATTTATATAGTAATCACGGTAAGCCTTTTTTTATCGATAATTTTAATATATATATCATACGAACTTTCTATGTATAAAACAAGACAGATAAAAGAACTTCTTAATAAAAAAGATAAGAAATTAAAAAAACAATCTGTTAAAATCAGGTTAAAAAATACACAGCTAGAAAATCTGCTAAGCGGCATAAGTCATGAGTTTAAAAATCCGATTTCAGTTATCAAAATGTCTGCTCAAACAATACTTGATGATGATGTAAGCAAAGAGATAAGAATTAAATTTATAAACAAAATAATATCAAATAGCGATAGATTAAACAACATATTAAACAAGCTAAGAATAGTATTTGGCGGCGATATTACCCCGAATTTAAGCGTATTTGACGCAAGAAAACTTTGCAAAGAAGCGATAAGCAATCTAGAACAAAAATACCCAGATCAAAAAATCAAAATAATAGGAGAAAAATCCCTAAAAGCAGATTATGATATGATATATCAAGTAGTTTTAAATTTATGCGAAAACGCTCTTAAATACTCAAAAAAAGATGTAGAAATACTGCTAAATGAATCCGGAATTTTCATAAAAGACGCAGGAGAGGGAATAGAAGAAGCCGAACTAAAGCTGATATTAAAAAAATTTTACAAATCACAAGACTACGACTGGAACAGTTCGCTTGGGCTTGGACTTTACATCGTTAAACTCATTTTGAAACTTCATAATTTTGAACTCATAGTAAGTTCGCAAAAATGTGTAGGCTCGACTTTTGGCTTTAAGGATAAAGAGTGAAAGAACTAAATTTAACGAGATTGGCAGCTCCGATATTTTTCGATATGCTACTTCGTACTTTAACTCTTATTATAAATACGATTATGGTAGCAAAAGTAGATGTAAATTTAGTAGGAGCTATGGGAGCCGGAAATCAAATTTTCAACCTTTTTGTAACCGTTTTTAGCTTTCTTAGCGTAGGCTGTAGCGTAGTAGTAGCACAAAGTTTAGGAGCAAGAAAAATAAACTTAGCAACAAGAGCCATTCATATCAGCCTTAGTTTTAACGGTATTTTAGGGCTTATATGTGCCGCATTTATATTTTTAAACACGCACAAAGCCTTAGAACTTCTGCAAATTCCAGTAGGAGTCATAGAAGATAGTTTCAAATACCTTCATATACTATCTTTAGCACTGTTTTTAGAAGCCCTTGGTATAGTCATAGCTGCAATTGTAAGAGTGAAAAATTATGCATTTGCTATAATGCTTATATCCGTATTTATGAACATTTTAACTATCTTTGGAAATGCTATAGCGCTTTTTGGACTATTCGGGCTTCCGAATTTTGGATTAAGCGGAGTTGCTATATCTACTATATTTGCTAGAGGCGTGGGAATTATACTTTTAATGTATGTTTTAGTAAAAATAGCCAAAGTGCATATATTTTTTGGATTATTTTTTAAATTTAGTTTAGATATACTTTCCAAAATCTTAAAAGTAGGACTGCCTAGCGCCGGAGAAAATTTGCTTTGGATAGGTCAATATATGGTAGCGTTTAGTTTTGTAGCAAGCATGGGGGAAACGAGCCTTAGTGTACAAACCATATATTTTCAGATGTCTATGTTTATATTTTTAGCCGCTACATCAATAAGTCTTGCAAACGAGATAATAATAGGTCATTTAGTAGGAGCTTGCGAGTTTGACAAAGCTTATAAAAGAGCTTTTAAAAGCTTGAAAATCGGGGCGCTCATTACTTGGATAGTGCTTTTTATATTTTATTTGAGCCGTGAGGAGATAATGAATAGTTTAAATTTAACCGAGGAGCTAAAATCCATAATGCGGCCTCTTTTCACGCTTTCTTTAGTGCTTGAAAGCGGCAGAACATTTAATATTATAATGGTAAATTCGCTAAGAGCTAGCGGAGATGCCAGGTTTCCATTTATAATGGGAGCACTTTTTATGTGGGGAGTTTCACTTCCTATAGGATACTATCTTGGTATAATTTTAGAATATGGAATAATCGGTGTTTGGATAGGATTTTGCGTAGATGAATGGGCAAGAGCTTTTGCAAATACTCTGCGCTGGAGAAGTAAAAAATGGCAACTAAAACGTCTAGTTTGAAATTTGGTAAATTTGATGTGACTATAAACTATAAACCTGTAAAATATCTACGTCTAAAAGTCGCTCCAAACGGCGATATAAGTATATCCGCTCCTTTTTTTACCTCGAAAACAAATATCTTAAATTTGCTTAGTAAAAACGAAAATTGGTTAGAAAATACTCTTGCAAAGATAAAACCCAAAGACGACAAAATCAAATTTTTAGGAAATGCTTATGAACTTAAATTTGATGAAAATATCAAAGAAGTTTTAGTTTTAGGCACTCAAATTTTAGCTCCTTGTAAAGCACAGTTCGATAAATTTCTACGCTTAAAAGCCAAAGAGATATTTCAAAAATACATAGAATTTTATCAACCAAAAATATCCAAAAAAGTAACTCACGTAAGCATTAAAAAAATGACTTCTCGCTGGGGCAGTTGCAACTCCAAAAAAGGCTATATAAACTTAAATTTAAATTTAATAACAAAAGATGAACGCTTTATCGAGTACGTCGTACTTCACGAGATGACACACCTACTCTATCCGCATCATCAAAAGAGTTTTTACGATTTTATAGAAAATCTAATGCCCGATTTTAGGGCTAGAGAGAGACTTTGATATTTTTTGGAGTGATTTTTTGTATTTTTATTAAAATATTTCTGGCATAATTATTATATATAAATAAAATTATAATAAAAAAGGAATATCAATGCAAACTATAAATATAGATTCGTACTCCACATTAGTAGTTATGGTTTTAGTGCTGCTTCTTGGCTCTTTTGTGATAAAAAGAGTAAAGTTTTTGCAAGACTATAATATACCAGAACCTGTTGTAGGCGGTATTATAGCGGCTGTATTGTTTTTGTGCTTATATGTTTTTGCAAATATACATTTAGCTTTTGATTCATCTCTCAAAGATCCTTTGATGCTGGCGTTTTTCTCAAGCATAGGGCTTTTGGCTGATTTTGCATCCCTTAAAAAAGGAGGAGTAAAACTCGTTATATTTTTATTTATTATAAGCGGATTACTAATTTTGCAAAACGCAGTCGGCATAGGAGTGGCCTTAGGTCTTGGAGAAAATCCTCTTATAGGACTGCTTGGAGGATCTATAACTATGAGCGGCGGTCACGGTACTGGCGGAGCTTGGGCGAACGAGTTCATAAAAGCGCCTTATAACTTTAGTGCAGCATATGAAGTAGCAATGGCAAGCGCTACGTTTGGACTTATAGCAGGAGGTGTTATAGGAGGTCCTGTGGCTAAATTTCTTATAACTAAATACAAGCTAAAAACACCAGATACAAATGTGGAAGACAAATCCGCTATTTTAAATTTTGAACAGCCCGGAAAAGAAAAGCTCATCACTCAGCAATCTTTTATAGAGTCTTTAGCACTTATATCTTTATGTCTGTTGATAGGAAACTTCGTATCAGATTACGTAAAAACGCTAAACGTGAATTTTACTCTACCTACGTTTGTATACTGTTTATTCATGGGAGTTATCCTTAGAAATTTACTTCAAGCATTTAAAATTCATGAAGTCTTTGACAGAGAAGTATCCGTTATAGGGAATGTTAGCCTATCTCTATTTTTGGCATATGCTCTTATGAGTATAAATCTTTGGCAGCTCGTGTCTTTAGCGCTTCCTATCGTTACTATACTTATCTCTCAAGTTGCACTTATGGTATTTTATGCTATTTTTATAACTTTTAGATTTTGCGGACGAGACTATGATGCTGCGGTTTTGGCTGCTGGACACTGTGGATTTGGCTTAGGAGCGACTCCAACAGCAATGGTAAATATGCAAACAGTCACAAATCACTACGGTATGAGCCATATGGCATTTATCATAGTTCCGCTTTGTGGAGCATTTTTCATAGATTTAGTTAATGCTCTTATTATCAATGGATTTTTACTATTTTTTTGAATTAGTAAACTGAGTTACTTAGATAACTCAGTTTATAATTAATCTATAAATCGTTTTAAAAGTCCTTCATACGCGTCTATTCTTCTATCTCGTAAAAACGGCCACCATCTTCTTACTTGCTCACATCTTTTTATATCTATATCAACTATATCGGCAAGCTCATCTGTGCTATTTGAACGAAACAATTCCTCTCCTTGAGGTCCAAAAACAAAACTATTTCCCCAAAATCTAATACCGCCATTGCCATCTGGAGCAGCTTCAAAACCTACTCTATTAACAGTAACTACTGGTAGTCCATTTGCTACTGAATGTCCTCTTTGTACAGCAACCCATGCTTCTAATTGTCTGGATTTTTCGTCTTCACTATCGCCATCAAACCAACCTATAGCCGTTGGATATATAAGTATCTGAGCTCCTTTTAGCGCCATAAGTCTAGCAGCCTCTGGATACCACTGATCCCAACAAACCAAAACTCCGAGTCTGCCTATGCTAGTATCTATAGGCTCAAACCCAAGGTCTCCTGGAGCAAAATAGAACTTTTCATAAAAATTCGGATCATCTGGAATATGCATTTTTCTATATTTTCCGGCTATTCTTCCATCATTATCAAACACAACAGAAGTATTATGATACAGTCCTGCTGAGCGCTTTTCAAACAAAGAAGTAACTAAAACTATTTTAAACTCATGGGCCACCTCAGCCCAATAAGCTATATCGCTTTCAAAGTCATTTGCCAACTCAAAACTATCAACGCTTTCATCTTGACAAAAATAACTGCCTTGATGAAGCTCTTCAAGCACGATAAGCTCTGCACCCTTGTTGGCTGCTTCTTCTATAAGTTTTGTAGTACGTTTTATCGTATCTGGTTTATTTCCATAAAATTTATGTGCTACTAATGCTACTTTCACAACTCCTCCTTATCTCTATCGTCTTCAGTATCAAAATGCATATCAAAAACCCATTTATGTCTATTAAATTTAGATCTTATTTCACTTTCTATATCGTCTGCTACTGAGTGCGCTTTACTAAGAGATATGCTAGGATCAAATACCAAATGTACGCTAAAATAGTACTTTTCTCCGCTTATACGACTTTTTAGATAATGATAACTTTTTACTTCGTGTTTTAAATTTATAATATCTATTATCTCACTTACCATACTTTCAGGCAGCGCTCCATCAAGTAAGATATAAACGCCCTCTTTTAGCAACTTAAACGCACTAAAAACTATATAAACGCTAATACCAATACCAAAAAGAGCGTCTATAATATCATATCCGCTAAGCCATATAGCAAACAAAGCCGCTAAAATAGCCGCATTTGTCACAAGATCTGTTTGATAATGAAGCGCGTCGGCTTTTATTATTAAATTTCCGGTTTTTTTATACTCGCGCTGCAAGTAAAACACCAAAGCTCCAGTAAGGATAATAGATATAATCATAACTATCATACCTGCGCCGACTTCGATTGATTTTTCTGGATTTATTATTTTCGTTACACTTGAATAACAGATAAAAATGCCTATCCCTATGATAAAAGCACCTTCAAAAAGAGCCACTAAAGCCTCTATTTTGCCATAACCAAAATTAAATTTAGAGTTTGGATCAGAATTTGATTTTCTAAGCGCAAAATAGTTCAAAGCCGATACAAGGCAGTCTAAAAGCGAATCTATAGCGGAGCTCAAAACAGCCATAGAACCGCTAGCCAAACCTATAGCAAACTTTATGATAGCCAATACTACGGCTACGCTTCCTGCTACTACTGGAGGATATACTCTCATCTATCTCCCTTAAATCTATTTTGACTAGAGCAGTGTAGACTGCCGTTTTGCCTGATAAATACCGTGCTATCCACTCCTATTATATCTAAATTTAAAACTTGCTTAAGCGTACTTAAAGCAAGCTCATCGCTTTTTTTATCACCGTAAGTAGGAACTATAAGAGCGCCATTGACAAATATAAAATTACAATAAGTAGCTCCGAGCCTGCGTCCCTCGAACATAACAGGCTTTGGAAGCTCAAGAGGAACTAGATTAAACCCTGTTTTTTTAAGCTCATTTTCCATTTCTTTAAGAGGCAAATAATGTTCATCGTTTTTATCTGTGCAAGATGCGTAAGCTATAGTATCTTTTGATATAAATCTAGCAAGAGTATCGATATGGCTATCAGTGTCATCGCCTTTTATAAAACCGTGTTCTAACCAGATAATTTTTTTTAGCCCAAAAAGCTCTTTTAGTCTGATTTCAAGCTCATTTTTACTAAGCGAGTTTCTATTATCATTTAAAAGGCAGTTGGTTGTAGTTAGAAGTACACCATCACCGTTAAACTCTATGCTGCCGCCCTCTAAAATAAGCGGAATGCTTACAAGCTCGCCTTTTAAATGCGAAAAGAGTTTCTTATTGACGTCATTATCTAAAGAACTTTCAAATTTACCGCCCCATGCATTAAATTTGAAATCATAACTAATGGTTTTCAAACCGCATTTTACATCAATAGCACCGTAATCTCTTATCCAAGTATCATTTGTCAAGACTTCTAAAAACTCTACATTTTTAAATTTAGAAAATCTATCAAAGTCGCTTTTTTGAGGCGCTATAAGAAGTAATTTTTGATAACTGCTAACAGCGCTTATCAACTCTTCATAGCTAGTTAAAATATCATTTAAATAAGGCTTCCAGTCGCTATTAGAATGCGGGATACTAAGCATCAATAGCTCTTGCTCATCCCATTCGGCGTAAGTTTGTATCATAATGCCACCTTTGAAACTCTAAATTAGAAGTTTGCAAGGATAGCATATAACCATTTAATATTTTATAAAACCTAGTTTAAAAGTAGTTTTAGTTCGTTTTCAAGAGCGGATTTAGGATATAAGCCTAAAAATTGTTTAGATATTTTTCCATTTTTATCAAAAACGTAAGTAACCGGCGTTCCCATAATTCCTCCAACGATATTTGAAAAATAATCTACGGATTTTTTAGTTGATACACTCATAAACTCAACGCCTTTATCTTTTAAAGCCATCATATCGCCATCAAACCCGAGAGAATTTCCCATAACTCCTATAACTTTTATCTTTGAACCATACTCTTTTACAAGTTCATTTAAAGCCGGTACTTGAGCCGTGCAAGCTCCACACATAGTAGTGAAGAAAAATAGTATATAAGGTTCGTTCCAATTTGCTATTTTAAGCTCTTTGAGAGCCGGATCGTAAATAGTGTCAAATCCGTCTTTATCATTTAAAGCCATATGATGTTTAAGTCCGCTTCCGCATCCTGCTAAAATCAGTGCAAATACCGCCACAAAAACTATATTTTTCATTGTAATTTCTCTATTCTATCAAGTTTTCCATGTTTTAGATATACTACTTTATCTGCATATCTGCCAAGCTCTTCATTGTGAGTGATGAGCAGTAGAGTTTTACCGTCATTTTTAAGCTCTTTAAAAAGCTCTAAAACTATTTTTTCATTTGCCTCGTCTAAATTTCCCGTCGGTTCATCGGCTATTATTATATCTGGATCATTTATAAGAGCCCTTGCTATGCAAACTCTTTGTTGCTCTCCGCCGCTAAGCTCACTTGGTTTGTGCGCGATTCTATGAGCAAGTCCGACTTTTTCTAAAGCTTTTTTAGCACTAGCTTTATCTATGCAGCTGTGATAATACTGACTTAACATTACGTTTTGGATAGCACTTAGATAAGGTATAAGATGAAACTGCTGAAACACAAGCCCTATTTTCTTACGTCTAAACTCCAAAATTTGATCATCATTTAGATGGCTTGCATTTTCACCGCCTAATATCAGTTCGCCGCAAGTAGGACTATCCATAAGACTAAGTATATTTACAAGCGTACTTTTACCGCTTCCGCTTGGCCCCATTATACTGATCCATTCACCTTTATTTACACTAAAATTTATATCATCAAGTGCTTTAACTTCGTTGAAATACTTACTTATATTTTTTAAATTTAAAACTTCCACTTCTACTCCCTTAACAAGTCTGCAAGATTTTGATTTAACGCTTTTTTGACAGGATAATAACTAGCGATAAATGCAAAAACAAGACTTAAAATAACAGAAACAACAAGACTAACAAACCTAAAATCAACTCCGCTAGAAAATATCAAATTACCAAGAAAAATAGCCAACAAATAGCCGACTAAAGCTCCTAAAAACGATCCAGCAATGCTAATAACCAAAATTTCGGAAAATATTATTTTTAAAACATCTCTTTTGCTAGCTCCGATAGCCCTTATAAGCGCAAATTCTTTGATTTTCGATAGCAAAATAGAGCTTAAACTAGTATTTATACAAACCGATGTTATAAACAAAATAGTAACTCCTATAAGAGCCATCAAAAGCTTTATTTTATCTAATATCTGACCTTGAGCCTTTGAAACTTTGCTGATAACTTCAAATTTAAACTCGCTAGTACTAAGAGATGAGCAAAGAGATTTTATACTATCGTAACTACCGCTTATAGCGGCTTCGGCGTAGTTTATTAAATTTGGTTTATCTAAAATTTCTTGAGCCAAGCTCAAAGATATAAGAAGCAAAGAGTCCTCTTTTTGCCCATCATAAACGATACCTTTTATCCTAACTTTATAAACTTCATTTGAGTTTGGAGAGCTGATTTCTATGATATCACCGACTTTAACGCCTGTTAGTTTTGCTAGATCCTCACCTATAAGTGCATTTTTATCATCAAAATCAATATTTATAAACTCGCCGCTTTTTATATCTAAAAACGGCATAATTTCTTTTAAATTCGAGAAATTAACGCCCATTATAACCGCTCTTGTAACGCCTATATTTACACTACCAAAAAGGTATTCGTTTTTAGCTTTTAACTCTTTAATGCCGCTTAGTTTTGCATCTAAATCAGCCATTTTTATATATCCGTTTTCTAAGCTTAACGGACTTATGATAACATTTGGACCATAGCTATTTAACTCGCTAGTAACTTTTTTGTCTATATCTGCATATATATTTATAAAAGCTGCACAAACAGCACTTCCAAGCAAAATAGAGATAAATATCACAAAACTTCTAACTGCGCTATTTGCTATACTTTTAAATATAATTTTTCTAAAAAACGCTCTATTTTCTACCATATAACACCTCGGCTGGAAGTAAATTTATAACACTTCTTAATGGAAGTATTCCGCCTAAAATACAAATAAGCATTCCAAAAACAATGCTGATAGGCAGCACCATAAAACTAACTCCGATAAAACTTCCAAATATTTGATAAGCTATAATGAAGCTTAAAGCATATCCAGCCAAACTTCCAAGTAAAGAAGCGGCTATACAAACTATAAAAACTTCGGCTGCAAACTGAGCATAGATGATAAACCCGCTTGCTCCAAGTGCTTTTAACAGACCGATCTCTTTTTTGCGCCTATGAATTTCGCTACTCATTAAACTCGTAATAGCTATACTTGATACGATAAGCGATATCACGCTCACGACTCCCATTAAATTTTGAATCTTTTTTGTAATGCCACTTTGAGCTTCGCTAACACTTAAAACAGCCTTTGCAGAAGCATTTGGATACTCTTCGCTGATCTGATAAGCTATAGAACTAACATAAGCGGAGCAGTACCATTTATCGTAAGCAACGCTATCAAGACTCTCAAGATCCCTCCTAGCCTTCAACGAAAGATCATTTTCTGGTATCGTCATAGCGGCGACTTCGGCTTTGTTTATCAAATTTGGCTTATTCGCGATATTTTGAGCTAGTTTAAGACTCGTAACTAGTTTCGCACTCTCGTCTTGAGCTCCTTTTAAAACTCCAACGACTTTTACGATATAGTTATTTAAATTTAAAACATCTCCGACTTTAAGACCTAACTTTTCTCCTGCTAAAACCTCATCTAAGCTATCATCAATCGGATATCTTCCATCAACTATCCAAAACGGATATAAACTTTCTACGCCGCTTCTAAAGTCCGGCTCTCCTTCTACATTTGCATCTTTGCTAAAGTAAGTACCAACTATATCGTAATTACCGGCTTTAGCGGCTAAAAACGGTGCAAACGCTGTTATATTATTTCTCCAAAATATCTCTTTTATCTTGTGTAAATCACTCTCTTTTAGATAATCCTCATTTTTCAAAGGAGAGTAGTTTTTGCCTGCTATTTCTATATTTAAGCTATCTGATTTTGGAAGTACTACAATGTTTGAACCATAACTTCTTAACTCTTTTGCTACTTCATCTCCTATTTTTAAAGTTATATTCAGCATGCAAGATATCAATGAAACAGACAAAAATATAGTTATAAAAGCTAGGATTTTACTCTCTTTAGACCCTGTTATAGAAGATTTTATCAAATTTAAAAACATTTATTCACTCCTTTAATTCGCCAGAAGTAGTAACGTAATTTTCCGGATTTTCTTCAAACAGCATTTGATTATCATGGTTTTCAAAAAAATACGTCCTTCCGTAATAAATATAATTGAACTTAGAGCTATTTGAAATCTCTTTTTTACTAACTGGATCAACAACCTTTTTTTCGACAATTTTGCTAAAAAATGTTGCACCTTTTTGTATCTCTTGCAAACCTATAGTAACGTTTTTGCCGTCGTATTTATAATCAAAGGGTATAGGATTGCAGCCTCCTGCTTTACCTACGCTAGGAAGAAATATTCTTACATTGCAACTAATACATATAAGATTATCGCCGCTTTTTATATATCCCATATCGCCACATATCGCGCACGCATCAAAAACAGCAACAGGAGCTAATTTATCTTTAAATCTATTTATAAGAAAAAACCTAACTTCATGTCCGTCATCGGTGATATAAGCATATCTATGGAGTTTTCCATCAAGCAAAGCTGCAGCGTCGAATTTAAACTCGCCGTTTATCGGCTCTACTATAATAGGAGT
Organism: Campylobacter fetus subsp. fetus; assembly: GCF_900475935.1. Taxonomy (NCBI): domain Bacteria; kingdom Pseudomonadati; phylum Campylobacterota; class Epsilonproteobacteria; order Campylobacterales; family Campylobacteraceae; genus Campylobacter; species Campylobacter fetus. The sequence goes on along the minus strand of NZ_LS483431.1, from coordinate 527,107 downwards.
ACTTATAGAAGGCGGTCTTGAAGATACTAATATATAAAATAAACTAAAACATACTATAATCGCTCCAAGCAGCCATGCAAAAAAAGCATTTCTAAATCCCTGCGTTCTAGCGGCATTTATGATTCTAAACTCAACAATATCTTTATAAAGGGCTTTTTTAGGAAGCTTACTTAAACTAAAAAGAGCTAAAATAGCTAAAAATAGTGAAAATACAATAGGTAAAAAACTATCGAAATAAACTATTTTTGCGACCACCGAAAGAGTATTGGAGTAAGTAGGAACGGTTCCGTTTTGCATTAAGCCAAGAGTTAAAAATCCAGCTCTATCCACTATCAAAATCACAGTGCTAAAAATAGCAAAAAACAGCCTAACAGACTTACAAACTAGACTTAAAACAGATCTTAAAATAAAATATGCAAGCAGTAAAACCACAAGAGCAAAACAGATCAAAAATAGATTGCTAAGACTCAAACTATCTAAAATTTCACCGGCAAAAATAGTGAAATTCATACTTATATAACGGTAATCAAATCCGTATCCGACTGCGAGTAAAAAGACGGTTAAAGATACAACATAACTATTTTTAAATTTAAAACAAAATAAAAATAAAACTAGAGCCACCAAACAAAGCGTATCAAAAAACAATTTTACATCATCTGCGATAATAGCAAATTTAGTTATCCCAAATAGTATAAAACCGACGAAAATACCGACAACAGCTGGTAAAAATATATTTTTAATATGCTCTTTTACATCTAAAAATGAGATTATAAAACTAAACCCAAATAGAGCCAAAACAACTTGATAAAAGAAAATTGCCATCATAGCACCTTTTTAAATTTAAAAAATCACTAGCCGATAAATTGCGCAATTTTATAGTTCATTTTAAACGGCGCAAAATTTATTAAAACTCAAGCAGAGATCTTTTAAATTTAAAAATCCAGCCAAAAATCAGCCGGACTTTTTAAATTTATACTTAAGCCAAACTGCTTGATTACTCTTTTGGAGCACCTGTATATTTAAATGTATATTTTGCATCAAACGGCGCCCACCATTTTGCAACTCCCGTTGCTTTGTCTGCGTGGCGTCCAAAACCTTGAGTACTTGGATTATCTATATGAAATGTAAGTTCATAGTTACCAACTCCGGCGGTCATTTTTAAATTTGCGCCGTAGTGAGGACCGTCGCTTGCTACCATAGGCATAAGAGTTCCTTGCAGTGTTTTACCGTTGTCTATGTTTTTTAAAGTATAAGCTATCTTAAGATAAGGCACCCATTCACCCTCGCCAAATCCGTTTGCATTTCCTTTTATAGCATGGATATCTGCTTCAAGATGGATATCTGCTAAACTAGGAGCTAAGTCTATACCTTTTGGCTCCATATCTATAGGTTGAAGATAAACAGCGGCTATTTCCATACCGTTTTTCTCTATCGGCTCACCAATAGGCTGCTCAGCTGCCATAGTAATAACTGCTGCAAGGCTTAGTGCCAACATTCCTGAAAGTATTTTTTTCATACTTGTTCTCCTTTATTAAGATTGATTTGTTTTTGCTTTATTATATATACTCCTATTATAAGAGCTAGTATCATCAAAAATTGAGGTATCAAACTCTCATAGTACGGATAAATTCCCAACCAAGTTATAGTAGGAATAGACTCTATAACGTTTGGAACAAATAATTTTCCTTCCACAAGCTCCATTACGCCTTTACCCACAAATACTATCGACATATAAAATATAATAGCCGAAGTAGCTATGAAAAATGGTTTTATAGCTATCTTTAATGAGAACGCTTTAATGATAAAATATAGTATAAAAAGTATTACTATACCAGCAACAAATCCAAGTCCGACCATACCAAGAGCGCCGTTTGAACGTGCATCAAATATAAGAGCTTGATAAAATAGCACGGTTTCGGCTCCTTCTCTATATACTGCTAAAAACAGAGTCCACCAAAGCGCTTTACTATCTCCGCTAGTAAGGCTACTAGTGATGTGTCCTTGTATATAATGGTTCCATTTTTTAGCTCCGGCGTTACTAAGCAGCCAAAATCCGACATAAAATAGAAGTCCGACTGCTATAAGCATAACAACACCTTCTATTATCTCTCTGCTTTGTGCAGCCATATTTGAGCCAAATATTAAATTTACGGCCCACGCTGTAGCAAAACTAAGCAATATAGCCACTATCATCGAGCTATAGACGATATTTAGATGTTTACTATTTCCGGTTTTTATAAGATAAGCTACTACTGCGGAGATAATTATGAGAGCTTCAAATCCTTCTCTTAAAATTATACTAAGCGCATATATAAAAAGAGCCCATCCGCTAAGATCGGTACTACTTTTTTCAAGGCTGGTTTCTAGCAAAGAGAATAGATTGTATTGCTCTGCCGATACTTTATCGCTACTAACTCCGCTTTTCATAAGAGAAACTATCTTGCTAAAACTAGCCTCAGTTGCAGTTTTAAGCGTGATATCTATAGCCCCTATTTTACTCTCCATACCGCTTGCTTCATACTCATCAAAATATATATCTCCGGCCTCGCTTATAGCTTCTTTTATACTACCGCTTTTGTATAGAGACAGTACATTTTGCATTTTATCTTTTATATTTTGCACAGTAGGAGTAAAATCTACTACTTTTTTTTCTTCTACTTCTATTTTAGGAGCTAAAACATAAGACTCTTCTGGAAGTTTATTGATAGCGCTGCTTATAAGCTCGTCGATATCTTTTATAGACTGTTCAAATGCATTTTTTTGCATATTTACATTTTCTGATATCACGTTACCCATAATCTGCTGTATCATTTGATCTAGCCTTTGAGTGGCATATCTTCTAACGGCTATTTCAAGCTCCATATTTCTATAATAATTAAATTTAGCTTTATTCATAGCATTTTTAAGAGCTTCGCCGTCTTTTTTGTCATAAGCCAAAATAGCATCATCTAAACTAGATTTTATATTTTCATAAACGCTACCCCATGGATTTGACTCTAAGACAGAAGAGCTCATTCCAGCAGCAGCCAAACCGCCGTCATCGCTCTTTTGGGCTTGGAGCTTCACGCCGCTACTTATAGTAGGCAAAACTTCTTTTATCTCGGTATTTAAATTTGCTATCATAGCTTCTATTTTAGCGACGTCTTGACCCGCTTTGATAGCTTTTCTTATATCTCCAAACTGTTTTTCCATAGAGTAAGCTTTTTTTTGACCAAGATTTATTCTAATACCGCCTTCTAAATTTTCAAAATGCCCGAAATACGCAGTTTGAGTAAGCTCTCTAGCTTCAGTATCCTTACCGTTCTTATAAAGTTCTATAACTTGAGTAAATATCTCTTCTATGCTTTTTGCCTCTTTTTCATAATTTGCAAAAAGAACAGTAAAGGGTATAAGTAATATAAAAAGAATTTTAAGAATTATTTTCATAAATTTAACCTTAATTATAAGTTTGTTATTGACAATTATTTTCATAATGGAATTGAAAGTCTACAATGAGCTAACTTAAAAAACAATAAAATTTTATATATTATTTGAATATTGTTATCATTATATTTTTTATTATTTAATAATTTTTTTGATTTATTAAATAAATTATTTTAACTTTAATGAGTGTTTTATAAATGCTTATTTTTAAATTTAAACTGTATATTTCATAATTTCACTCCATTGCAATTATACAAATGGAGTGACGCAAGGAGGAGAAAATTAAAAATTATTAGCTAATTATCGTTTTAGCTGATTTACTGTTTGAAGCATCTCGTCTGCTGTTGTAATCGCTTTTGAATTTGCCTCATAGGCGCGCTGACCGGTTATAAGATCGGTCATTTCTTCAACTAATTGCACGTTACTCATTTCAACAAAACCTTGTTTTATTTGACCAAAACCGTCAGTACCGCCGTTTCCTATATTTGGAGCACCGCTTGCGGCAGTTTCTAAGAAATTATTATCGCCCATAGCGTGAAGTCCACTTGGATTTATGAAATTTGCAAGCTCAATCTGACCTATTTGAGTCATCTCTTGATTTCCTGGTTGAAGCACGGATACCGTGCCATCGACTCCTACAGAAATTTGAGTTGCGTCTGCTGGTATATTCATCTCTGGAAGAAGCCTATAACCATCACTATTAACGATATTTCCGTCTCCATCAAGCTTAAATGCACCATTTCTAGTATAAGCAGTAGTACCATCAGGAAGCTGAATTTGGAAAAAACCGTTACCGGCTATAACCATATCTAGATTATTCCCTGTTTCTTTAAAATACCCTTGACCAAATACTTTAGTTATAGCAGTAGGACGCACTCCAAGACCTACTTCCATACCAGTTGGACTCATAGTTGTCGTACTTGTCGGTGTTCCTGCGTACTGCATAGTTTGGTACATCAAGTCGGCAAATTCTGCACGATTTTTCTTATATCCAATTGTATTTACGTTTGCTATATTATGCGATGTGGTATCTATCTGGGTTTGCTGAGCTACCATTCCAGTAGCTGCCGTATAAAGTGAGCGTATCATCTATCTATCCTTAACAAATTAAACTTTTGGTGAAGCAAGTTTAGTAATTGCTTCTTGATTTATATCATTCATATGTGTCGACATAACTCTTTGATACATATCGACAAGACGATTTGTTTCTACTAAATTTACCATCTCAATAACAGGATTTACGTTTGAAATTTGAGAGTATCCTTGAGCGACGGAACCGCTATTTTCTACATCATTTAACTCGTTTAAATTTGGAAGCACAAAGAGATTATCACCCTCTTTTTGCAAATTCCTAATCTCTCTTGGCTGAGCTATAAAAAATCTACCAACATTTTCGTTATTTGAGTAAATATTTCCATCTTTATCTATAGTTACAGGAGCATCTTGAGGAATTTGAATACCTCTGACTTCTTCTGGCTGATTTTCATAATTATTTGGAAGCACTCTATAACCTTCTTTTGTCACAATGTAGCCTTCATTGTCCAAATTTAAAGCACCGTTTTTTGTAAGTCTTACTCCATTTGGCGTATCAACTAACAAAAATAGATCGCTTTTTCCTATAGCTACATCCAGAGGGTTATTTGTCATTTTAAGTCCGCCGACATTAAAGTCAGTGTAAATTTCATTAATCTGCGGAACTCGATCAATGGTTCTATTTAGAAATTTAGCGGCGTCTCTTGTATGATTTTCCAAAGGTAAGATATCTCTAGTTTCTTTAAATATTCGTTCAAAATCAGCTATAACGACATCATCTCTTTTATAGCCGATTGTATTTACATTTGCAAGGTTATTTGTGATTACATCAAGTCTATTAAACTGCGTAACCATCGCGCCCGTAGCTTGATAATAGCCGTTTTGCATATGTTCTCCTGCATTAAATTTAGAAATAATAAAGCAAGTTTTGTTCCATGTTTTTGAAAAGCATTTCAAAATCTGCATTTATATAGATTTAATTATTTTTTAGATATAATCCTTAATTTTAACAAAAACAGATAAATAAATTTTAAGGAGCTTTATATGAGTGCAGCAAAAGAGACTTTTGCACAAATAGAAGAGTTATTTAAAGAGAACTCAAAAGGTTATGTTACTTTTGAAAAGCTTGTAAGATTGTTTGACAAAGCTCCAACGGTTGCTACCATAAAAAAAGTCGAAACTCTAGCCGAACTCTATAAAATACAGCTGATAAGTGCTGTAGAAGCGGCAAAGATAAAAAATATACAAGAAGCTAAAAAATCAGAAGAAGACAAGCTAAAAATCATAGATACCGCCTTAGAAGAGGAATTTGATCTAACTAGTGAGAATGATCTTTTAGAATGGTCACGATCAGACAGCCCTGTGAGAATGTATCTTAGAGAAATGGGTCAAATTTCACTTCTAACAAAAGAAGAAGAGGTAGAAATCAGTAAAAAAATCGAGCTTGGAGAAGATATCATCATAGATGCTTTTTGCTCAGTGCCGTATCTTATTGATTTTATTTTAGATTACAAAGAGCCTCTTATAAATAGAGAACGCCGAGTTAAAGAGCTTTTTAAAAGTTTTGACGAGGAAGAGAGCGAAGAAGAGGAAGAAGAAACAACTGAAGATGAATTTGAATATGATGAGAACAAAGAAGATAGCGCTACAGCAAAAAAACAGCCAAAAAAACTTGACAAAAGAGCAGAAAAAGTAATAGAAAGCTTTAAAGCTCTTGAAAAAGCCAAAAAAGAATGGATGAAAATAGTAGCAAAACAAAATATATCTATCGAAGAAGAAGCTGATCTAGTAGCAAAGTTAAATTTAACTTTTAAGAAAAAAGTTTTGAAAGATAAATTAATGGATCTTGGACCTACAAGCAAACTTATAAATGAAATAGTAAAATCCATGGAAACGGCTTTAAAAAGCGATGATGACTTTGATAAAGAGCTAAAACGCCTTGAATATCGTCTTCCTATGTTTAGTGCCGAACTCAAAAAAAACCATCAAGGCATACTAAAAGATATAACAAAGCTTTCAAAAGAAGATATCATATCAAGAGTTCCTGAAGCAACTATGGTATCAACTTATGTAGAGATAAAAAAGTTATTTCAAACAAAAGAAGCTAGCAAAACTGGATTTAATCTAGAACCAAAAGAGCTAAAAATAGTATTAGATCAGATAAAACGCGGTAAAAATATAAGTGACGATGCAAAAGCTAGAATGGCAAAATCAAACCTAAGGCTAGTAGTTAGTATAGCTAAGCGATATACAAATCGCGGACTTCCGTTTTTGGATCTTATTCAAGAAGGAAATATTGGTCTTATGAAAGCAGTTGATAAATTTGAATATAAAAAAGGTTATAAATTTTCAACATATGCTACATGGTGGATAAGACAAGCTATAAGTCGCGCTATAGCTGATCAGGCCAGAACGATACGCATACCGATCCATATGATAGAAACTATAAACCGTATAAATAAAATCAATAGAAAATATCTACAAGAAGAGGGAAAAGAGCCAGATGTAAGCATCATAGCAAGAGAGGTAGGTCTTAGTATAGATAAAGTTAAGCAAGTTATCAAAATTACCAAAGAGCCTATAAGTCTTGAAGCTCCAATCGGCAGTGAAGATGATGGCAAATACGGCGATTTTGTAGAAGATAAAACAACTCTTAGCCCAATGGAACAGATACTAAAAGGCGACTTAAAAGAGCAGATAGATGAAGTATTAGATCAGCTAAACGATCGTGAAAAAGCGGTTATAAGAATGCGTTTTGGTCTTTTAGAAGATGAAAGCGATAGAACATTAGAAGAGATAGGAAAAGAACTAAACGTGACAAGAGAGCGTGTCAGACAGATCGAAAGCTCAGCCATAAAAAAACTAAAACATCCAAAAGTAGGTAGAAAACTCAAAAATTACATAGAGGGAAATTAAGTAGAACTAGTTTCTACTTAATCTATATTTTGTTATAGGTCTTTCACATATAAAATATACTAAGAGGCTTATGAATATACTTATTACGGTAACCGCAAATAAATTATCTTTACCAAAAATATATCTACATGACCATATGCCAAGAAAATGTGACAAAAATAGTATGTAAGACAATGAACCAAATATATTATTAAAAGGTAGTTTGATTTTTAATCTTTCGTGCATACTAATAATAATTACACCAATTAGATAACCTAAGCTTATTTCTACTGAGAAAAAGTAAATTTTATCAGCAATCAATACGTATAACAACATGATAAATACAATAGAGCAAAACAAAATAACCGTTTTAATTTTATTTTGATATATAAGAAATCCTGTATAAAACATAAAAAATACACCAAATATTAGCCTATACCCGAAAATATCTGGATGCAGTATATTTAAATTTGCTATAACAAATATTAAAAGACTTATCATAGCTAATAGAATTCCAAGTTTTTTATAAAAGATCGAAAATACAAGTACTAAATAAGCTTGAACTTCGGCACCAAGCGACCATGCCGGAGGAAGCACAAAATTTAACCCAACAGGAGCATTAATAACGGACAGATCAATAAAATAAAAATAATTAAGAGGAATCAATAAAAAATTCAATAAAATATGAAATAAATTAAACTCAAATTCAGAATAATTTGTAAGCATCAAAAAAATAAGAGCCAATGAAGAAACAGTAAAAAAAGCTGGATAAATACGTAAAAACCTATCGATAGCAAAGTATTTAATATTATATGGAGATATTTTAATTATAATTTTAGATGTTACTAATCCAGCAATTATATAGAATATTACAACTGCAAAAACTCCAATATTTTTACCAAAAAAAGTGTAATTCATATGGGATAAAACAACAAAATATGCCAAAACAAATCGTATATACCCAAACAAAAAACTACCTTTAAGTTTAAAACATTCTAAAAGCACAAGATAAATAACCTTGTGCTTGCATTATCTAAAGTACTATCCTAAAAGTCCAGATACTTGACGTTGAAGTGTTTGCATATTGTGTGCAGCTGCCATAGTTGAGCTGTTTACCAACAAATTCGCATTGTTGTAGTTAGTCACATTATTTGCTAGGTCGTTATTTTGCAATTGAGATTCGCTAGCTTTCGTTGAAGTAACCGCGGTTAAACTAGCATTTATTCCGCTTATAAGACCATTTTGTAAACTTCCGATATCAGTTCTAAGCGAATTTACGCTCTTTAAAAAGTCACTTATAGTATTTTGATTAGATATGTCCAAAGAATTAACATTTGGAGCTGTTAAGTTTATGCCGACTTCTCCGTTTCCTGTTTGGAAACTAAGCGAATTACCAAAAATATTTTTACCATTAAAGCTGGCAGAGTTTAAAGAGTCTTGCATAGATGTTTTTAGAGCATTTGCTTCTTTATTTAAAGCACTAATTTGCTCTGGTCCGTTTATTGCACTATTTGCTCTAACAGAAAGCTCATTTAGTCTATCTGCCCCTTTGCCTAAATTTTGCAAAGTAGCATCAGCTATCTGAAGTACTCCAATGGCGTCATTTGCATTATTTACACCTTGCGAAATCGAACTTGCACTGCTACGCAAAGAGTCTGCTATAAGCAAATTTGAACTATCGGTACCGCTTAATGCTCTTTGAGCAGATATATTTTCAAGTGCTTTACTTGCATTTTTTTGAGCACTATCTAAATAGTAATTTTGGTTACTATTTGTATAATCACCTATTTTCATAACTACCTCCTTTGGTAGATTTTATATATTTTACATCAATAATATTGAATTTTGTCTTAACTCTCATATCTCACCTTTACAGAAAGCTCATGAGCGCCGAGACCTTCGGCTTTTGCTAGGCTCATACAGGCTTTTCCAAGCTCATTTATAGAGCTTTTATTCATAGAAATAATCGAACTTTTTTTCACAAAATTACTCACTCCGAGAGGTGAGAAAAATCTCGCACTTCCTCCAGTAGGCAACGTGTGATTTGGACCTGCTAAATAATCTCCGATCGCTTCTGGAGTATAATGACCTAAAAATATCGCTCCAGCATGTTTAATACGCGCAAGATACTCAAACGCATTATTCGTGGCGATTTCTAAGTGTTCTACAGCTAAATCATTCATCAAATCTATGCACTCATCCATATCTTTTGCTACTATGATGGCAGATTTATTATCTATACTAGCTCTTGCTATCTTTTCTCTACTTACAGTTGGCAAAATCTTATAAATTTCGTCTTTGACGCTATTTGCAAATTTGTCACTAAAAGTTATCAAAAAACTACTTGCTATTTCATCATGCTCAGCTTGACTAAGCAAATCTATAGCAATATGATGTGGATTAGCACTGTCACCCGCTATAATACCTATTTCGCTAGGTCCTGCTATCATATCTATATTTACATCTCCAAAAACAAGCTTTTTAGCAGTTGCAACATATATATTTCCCGGCCCAGTTATAACATCTACTTTTTTTATGGTTTTCGTACCATAAGCCATAGCCGCAATAGCACTTGCTCCACCAACTTTATAAGCATATTCTATACCAAGAAGATGCATAGCGCTAAGCAGAAGTTCATTTACATTTCCTCCTACAGCAGGTGTGCAAACCACTATATCTTTGACTCCAGCAACTATAGCAGGGGCAGCATTCATCAAAAGCGAACTAGGATATGCCGCTTTACCTCCTGGTATATAAAGACCTGCTCTATCTACAGGAGTTACTTTTTGACCTAAAATACTCCCGTTATCTTCGAAACTCAGCCATGTTTTTTCTAGCTGTTTTTCATGGTATATTTTTATGCGTTCATATGCGATACTTAGAGATTTTTTAAGATCTGGATCTAGATTATTATATGCATTTTCCATATCGCTGCGCTCTATTTGCAGATCGCCATTGACTTTCCACTTATCAAATTTAAAAATCTGCTCGTTTAAAGCTTCATCCCCATGCTCTTTTATATCAGAGATAATGTTATTTACCGTTTCCATTACGTTTTGCATATCTAAATTTGAACGATTTACTAATTTATCAAAATCTTGTTTGAAATTACTATCGTTGCTATATAAAATTTTCATAATCTATTCTCTCCTTTATTTAATTATACCATATCTAGTTTAAATTTACGTTTGTAACGCTCCAAAAGACTTTCATTTCCTATAATTCCACCTTGATGAATATATAAAATTTTATTTTTAAATTCAGTTAAATTATAGAGTAAACTAAGCCATCCAACACTATCGTAAAGCAGCTCAAACTCAACATTTGTTGAGTCTTTAAGCTCTTTATAAATATCAAAAAGCTCACGCTTTAAATTCCCAAAATGATATTTTTTTGGCGGATTTAAAATATTCAATTTTGAATCTTTATCTAAATTTAAAACCATAGAAGCAAGATAATCTCTATCGCCCACGCAAGGCGTAGTATATACTTTCATTTGGCTTAAATTTTTAGCTAAATACGCCGCACTAGCACCAGTGCCACTAGGCAAAAATATATCAAATTTAAATCCGATTTGATTAGAAAAATCCTCTATAAGCTTAGCTTGAGTTTTAAACCCATACTCGGCTTCGCTCATAGCCACACCCTCAGGAATTAAAATATCGTCGATATTTTTTAAATTTGAAGCGAAATCAGCTCTATTTTTACTTTCATAAATCACCATGCCATTTCGCAAAGCCAAAGCCAAATTTCCGCTCGGACGCTCTTTTAAAAATCCGCTTAAATGATCGGTTACATAGATAAACTCTAGTTCTTTCATCTTTGCAAACACGCTAAGGCTGTACATTGCATTTGACTGATTTGAGCCATAAGATATAATGCGTTTAAAACCGCTTAAATCCGAATTTAAAAAATACTCAAGCTTTCTTGCTTTATTTCCATTAAATTCGCCTCCGATTTTGTCATCTCTTAAAATCCAAAAACTACGACCACGAAAATTTACGCATTCAAAATTATCAAAATTACCTTGCATTTTGATTGAGAATTTTTTCTATCTCTTTTATAGTGGCTTTATCCGAGATGCTAAATTTAATCTCAATTCTGCGAGATGCTTCTTTATCCTCAACTCCGTTTTTATAAACAAGATCGCTAAAACTTCTACCGCTTGCTATAAGGTATTTACCTAGTTCTTCATTTTTGTAAAATGAGTAGATAAATTTCATTACCTCATAAGCTCTTTTTTGCGATAATTCAAGATTATAAAGATAACTGCCATCGCTATCGGTATGACCTTCTATAACTATTCTATCAATGTTCGGTCGTATCTCATCGCTTAGAAGCACATCGAAATACGCCTTTAAAGTACGTCTCAAATCAAATCTAGCGCTATCTTTTAACATAAATGAGTTTGTATCAAACAAAATAGATGACGGAAGCGAAACTGAGCCTGAATTTGCATCGATACGTATGGAATTACCAAGTTTTTGCTTTAGATCCGATATCACTTTTAATTTTATACCACCTAAATCTTTTATGCGTTCTTTTGTACTATTTAGATCAGCCAAAACACTGTTATATTCGGATTCTTTTTGAGTTAAAGCAATTTTTAAATCACTGATTTGTTCATCTTTTAAATTTATAATGGAGCTTAACTCTTTATTTTCCTCATTTACCACTCTAAGAGTACTATTTATATCTCCAAGCTGAATACTTAATTCGGCAAGTTTCTCATTAAATAGTGCATTTATCTCAGATAAAGCTAAATTGCGATCTTTAGCATTTTGTAATTTTTCTATGAAATCTTTTATCGCTTTTTCTTTTTTGTTCAACTCATCACTACTAAAAGCAAGTGCTTCTACTTTTTTATTTAGATCTATTCTTAAAGCATTTAAATCTGCTTGTGTGAGTACGTATTTTACTACGATAGCTCCGATGAGCAGCACAAAAACAAACAAAAGTCCAGCCATCAAATCGGCGTAAGATATCCAGAAATTACTTCTTTCGTCTCTTGAATTATCTAATTTCATCTTGATTTGCTTCTGTATTTACTTCTAGTTTTTCTAGTGCGCTGTTAGTCTCATCATCTATCTCTTGAATGCTCTTTTTTAGCTCTTCTATGATTTTGCTGCTCTCATCCCCTTTTGCTCCCTCATCATCAAAAACCTCTCTAAAAGCTTGCATACCATCTATCATAGCAGCTCTAAATCCTTCTAAGGCTTGTTTTTGTTTCTCTAAAATTTCAACGCTAAAACCCTCAAGCGAATTTTCAAATTTAGAGATATTTCCACCAAGATCATTTACGGATCTCTCAAGTTTAGTTATTTTATCATCACTAGCACTTTGCAATCTTGTGTAATGCTCACTAAATCTTAGTTGCATCTCTTTCAAATTTAGATTAAACGAATTAAGCACATTAATTATTTCAGCATGTACTTTTACCATATCTTTTTGATCTCGCTGAGATTTGATAAGCATTCCCATAGTATGCTTTATATGTTCACTGCTTAGTTTTACGGCGTCTTCTTCTACTTTAAGCATATCAGAAAAATTTTGGAATTTTCTTTCAACCGCTTTATTTAACTCTTCAAAAAATTCCTGCTTGCTAACATGCTCAAAAATTACGCTAATCTTCTCGAAATTTCCGAGACTTTCTTGCATATATCTCTGCTCGATCTCCTCTTTTGTCCAAAAAAAAGTACTTGTAGCATTTTTTTGCCTAGCTATAAGCTTCTCAAATCTACTCATACCAAATCTCTCAAAAAATATCCACCAAAGAGCCAAAAAAATACCATATATCGACACATAAAATGCAGTTCCAACTCCGCTTAAAAGGGTGGAAATCTCAGTTTCAAGCGCTTCTGTGCTTGATGAGCTAAAATTCGGCATAGATATAGCTATACTTAAAAACGTACCAAGTATACCAAGCATAGGAAAAATTCCAGCACCAACTGAGGCGTAATTATCATTTCTAACGTCATTTGAATATCTTTTTACAAACTCATCAAAACTACCGTTTGACTTTTGATCTTTTCCTATTATCAAAAGACTTTTCATAATATAGCTTTTAAGATCTCTTTTAAACTCATCTTTTCTCTGCTCAAATAAACAACATCCAAGCTCAGCACTATGTCTAGCAAAAAGCATCGCTATAAAAAGTATAACTCCCATCATAACTATAGTATGAAGCTCAACGCTAAAATTTATAATACGAAAATACCCAAGCAGAAATATAGCGTATATCAAAACAGGCAGAAAAACTATTTTAAAATAAACTACTTTACTTTGTCTCTTACCGCTATCAGGTAGAAGCAAATCACTAAACGCATCATTTTTATCCATAAAAAGTTCCTTAAATTTATGCTAAATTTAAAAATTTATAAAATTATTAAATTTAAAATAAATTTGGCAGCATACAAGCCGCCAAAATCTAATTTTTATTCATACAGTTTAAATTATCAAAAGCTTCAAGAAGTCTTTTTATCATACTCTCTTCACCAGATCTTAACCATTTTCTAGGATCGTAGTATTTTTTATTTGGCTTGTCTTCTCCCTCGGGATTTCCGATCTGAGATTGCAGATATCCGTGATGAGCCGCTTCGTACTCTCTCACTCCATCCCAAAAAGCCCATTGTGTGTCAGTATCGATATTCATTTTAACAACACCATAACTTACGGCGTTTTTAATATCTTTTAACTCACTACCACTACCGCCATGAAAAACGAAATTTACCGGCTTGTCGTCATTTAGAGAGAATTTGTGCTTAATAAACTCTTGTGAATTTTTAAGAATTTCCGGACGAAGAACAACATTTCCCGGCTTATATACTCCATGTACGTTTCCAAAACTAGCTGCTATACTAAATTTATCGCTAATTTTGCCTAACTCAGAATAAGCATAAGCAACTTCTGATGGTTGAGTATAAAGAAGAGAGTTATCTACACCAGAATTATCAACACCGTCCTCTTCTCCTCCGGTAACTCCAAGCTCGATTTCAAGACTTATATCAAGTTCGCTTAAATTTTTTAAATACTCTTTACAAGTAGAGATATTTTCCTCTAAGCTCTCTTCGCTGAGATCAAGCATATGAGAACTAAAAAGCGGTCTTCCGAATACTTTTTTATGTTCACGACTAGCCTCTATAAGACCATCTATCCATGGCAGTAACTTTCTAGCGGCATGATCTGTATGCAAAACTACTGGAATGCCGTACTCTCTAGCAAGCAGATGAACATGCTTAGCACCTACTATAGCGCCTAAAATATCTGGCTTAGGACATGACTTACCGGCAAAAAAACCGGCGCCGCCATTGCTAAATTGGATTATAACAGGTGAGTTTGCTCTTTTTGCGGCTTCTAACACTGCATTTACGGAATTGCTGCCTACTACATTTACTGCTGGGATAGCGAACCCTTCTTGTTTGGCATAAGCGTAGAGTTTTGTGATATCATCACCACTTAGTACGCCTGCTTTTACAATATCCAAAACTCCCATTTTCTACCCTTATTTATACTCTATTTTTGCATCTTTTTTTAGATCGCTTACTTTTTTTTGCATAACAGTTCTGAACTCTTCACTTTTCATTTGATTTTCTATATTTGCTTTTGCTTTATCAAATCCAACTGCGCTTTTATCTTTCATATCTTCTTTCAGTATAACATGATATCCAAACTCGCTTTTAACAGGTTTATTAGTAATTTCACCTTTTTTAAGTCCAAATGCGGCTTTGCTAAATGATGCTACCATTTGAGACTCGCCAAACCATCCTAACTCACCGCCATTTACTGCTGAACTTTTATCTATAGATTTCTCTTTTGCAATTTCTGAGAATTTTTTATCAAGAGCGGCACCTTTTAAACCATTTAAACTTTTTATGATATCTGCGGCTTCTTTTTCTGTCTCAACTAAAATATGTTTTGCTTTTGCTTGAGCTGGAACTACAAATTTATCTTTATTTTGCTCGTAAAAATCTTTTGCTTTCTTCTCATCCACTTTTATAGCGTCAAACTGTTTTTTCATCCATATATTTATAGCTACATTATCTTCAAGTTCTTTAACAACTTTTTTAAATTCATCATCTTTTTCTATACCGTCTTTTTTAGCTTGGTCCAACATAAGCTTTCTTTCTATAACTCTATCCAATAGATTTTTCTTCATATCAGCTGGTACGTTGCTTGTTTCTGATCCGTGCGGTCCTAATACTGGAGCTAAATCCTCATCTGTTATATTTTGACCATTTACTGTTGCCAAAACTGCGGCATTTAAACTAACTGCAGCAGCTAAGCTTAAAGCTAAAATTACACCCTTTTTCATACTTATCCTTTATAAAATAAAATTAAAAAACGTTATATTATATCAAAAAGCCCCGTTAATTTTGTTTAAAATTTAGTTTTTTTAGCTAAAATCCCAAAATGCGAACAAAAAAAGATATAAAACAAATTAAAGAACTATTTTTGCAAAACTTTAGTGGAGCTAAAAGCGAACTTAAATTTAAAAATCTCTATGAACTTCTAGTCTGCGTGATGCTATCGGCTCAATGTACCGACAAAAGAGTAAATTTGATAACTCCTGAACTTTTTAACGCCTATCCAGATATCAAAAGCTTGTCTGAAGCAAATCTTGCCTCACTAAAATTACTGATAAATTCTTGTAGTTTTTTTAATAACAAAGCAGCAAATTTAATAAAAATGGCAAAATCGGTTATGGATGAGTTTGGAGGCGATATTCCACTTGAAGAAAAAGAACTCATAAAGTTAGCAGGAGTCGGTCAAAAAACGGCTCACGTTGTTTTAATAGAACACCAAAATGCAAATCTTATGGCAGTAGACACACACGTTTTTAGAGTATCTCATAGACTGAATTTAAGTGATGCAAAAACCCCTCAAGCCACTGAAATCGATCTTACTAAAGCATTCAAAACAGAATTAAACACTCTTCATCAAGCTATGGTTTTATTTGGCAGATATACCTGTAAAGCCTTAAAACCACAATGCGAAAACTGCTTTTTAAAGGAGCTTTGCAGCTCTGAAGACAAAGTTATCTAAGCTCGCTTAATAAATTATCTATAACGCTAAGCGTGTAGCTTATTTGATCATGAGTTATCACATATGGCGGCATAAAATATATAGTGTTTGCCAACGGGCGAAGCAGTAGACCTTTTTGTAAAGCTTTTTTATAAATTTCATAACCCATTCGTTTTCCCTCAAAACCGATCAGGTCAAATGCTAGAACCATTCCTGTTTGTCTAAAATTATCGACAAAGTCATATTTTAACAATGTTTCAAATTCGCTTTTTATAAATTTAGAAAGATATATATTTTTTTCTATCACGTTTTGCGTTTCAAAAATATCTAAAGTAGCATTAGCACATGCGCACGCCAACGCATTTCCAGTATAGCTATGAGAGTGCAAAAAAGCCTTTTGGCTCTCATAAGTATCATAAAACTGCTCGTAAATATTCTCGCTCGTAACAACAACGCTAAGAGGTAGATAACCACCCGTTATACCTTTACTAAGACACAAAAAATCAGGCACCACATCACACTGTTCTAGGGCAAACATAGTTCCGCTTCTGCCAAAACCAACAGCAATTTCATCAAATATAATATCAACATCATATTTTTTTGCCATCACACAAGCCTTATTTATAAAATTTGCGCTATACATATTCATATCTCCTGCGCACTGAATAAGCGGTTCGAGCACAAATGCGGAAATTTCATTGCCATATCTTTCTAAAATATCTTTTAGACCGCTAAGCGCCTCATCGTCGCTTACTTCACGACCTTTAAAACTCAAAGGTACGGGGGTGACTATGGTTTTTATTAAAATATTTTTATATATTTTTTTATACAACTCTACATCTCCGACGCTAAGCGCCGCTATAGTTTCACCATGATATGAGTTTTTTAAATTTAAAAAAAGAGGTTTATTTTTGCCATTTATAATATTTTTATGATAGCTCATTTTAAGAGCAATTTCTATAGCGCTACTTCCATTATCTCCATAAAAACATCTATTTAAAGGATAAGGAAGCAGATCTATCAACCTTTTTGATAGTTTTATAATACCATCGTGACTAAATCCAGCCATTATAACATGTTCAAGATTTTGAGTTTGTTCACTTAATTTTTGATTTATATATTCGTTTGAATGACCAAATATATTTACCCACCAGCTAGAAACACAGTCTATATACTCATTACCATCAAAATCAGTTAAAATCGCGCCTTTTGCACGTTTAATAGGTATAATAGGAAAATCCTTATGATCACTCATCTGAGTGCAAGGATGCCATATATGTTCTAAATCGAGTTTTGATAATTCACTATTTGTCATGCGTAACCTTTTTAATGAAATTATACAACTCAAATTTAAAAACTATCTTATATTTGTATTATCAATTATTTTAAATTTAAAAAGGCTTAAAAATAAAATGCTATTTTCTTACGGCTTTTATTGCTTTCAAAAGTATCTCAAACCCATATTTACTCGAGTTTTCTACATCTTTTAACGTTTCAATTCCGACTTTAATATTGTTTTCATTTTTAACTACATCCATAACTTTCAAAAGACCGTTATGAACATTTTGATGATGCTCGGAAACTTCTTCTATCACATTTTTATTATTTGACAACAGATCTTTTACGCTACTAGAAAACCATTTACCAAACCTACAACTAGTGTGATCTGGAATATCTTCAAATTTGTTATATAAAATCGCCTTGTATCCGCTTAATTTTAAATTTATATGATCAATCTTGCCATTACTGATATTTATCTCATTTGTTATATTTAAAGATTGATTGAGTATATTTTGAGTATTTTCATTCACGCTGTCTATATTTTCACGGAAAATCTCAATTCTTTGCATAACATCATTAGATAAAGTAGAAAATTTATGACTCATATCAATCATCGTATTTGAGTTTTGTTTTAAAGAACCGATATTTAATTCAACTTCTTGAGTGGCTTTTTGTGTGCGTTCAGCAAGTTTTCTAACTTCATCTGCGACTACTGCAAATCCTCTTCCGTGCTCTCCTGCTCTAGCTGCTTCAATAGCCGCATTAAGAGCGAGCAAATTTGTCTGATCGGATATATCTTTAATTAAATTTATAATTTCAACTATAGATATCACACTTTGATTTAAAGAAGAAGCATCATTTTGAAGTCCGCTACCTATTTGCTGGATATTTTCCATAGATGAAACAACCAAAGTCGTCTGTTCTCTGAGTTTTTCAGTTTTTAAAAATGTTTGATTATTCAAATTATTCATATTTTCAAGCATTTTAAGGTTTTCTTCCATGGTTCCTTGCAAAAATCCCATTCCATCTTCATAACTAGCTATAAGAAGATTCGGTGCCGTCTCTTTAGCATCAATATTTTTAATGGTTTCGCTACTAACATCTTGCAGTTTTTTAAGTTCTGATTTTAAACTTTCGTTCTCATTTTGCAATTTCAGATTTTCATTTACTACATTTTTGTACTCAGTTTCTGTTATAGAACTGTTTTTAGAAAAAAACATAAGTATCCTTTAATAAAATTATTCTATAATCATACATTGCAGCTACTAAATTATAAGTAAATAAAAAACTTTATTATATTTTTAATAAGAGGGTATTAATAGTTTCTTATTTTACCCTCCCCAAAAAACTCTACTCAACTCCGCATTTAAAAAATAAAGCAGTAAATTTAATAGTTAATATAGCTGTAATTATTAGTTACTTATTACAGTTCTTCACTATTTTTTTCGGATTTAGTTTTGCTTTTAGTTTTATTAGTATTTTTTACTTTATCTTTATTTGATATTTTACTTTTTTTATCTTTTATATTAGCTTTTGATTTAATACTATTAATATCTGTATTACCTGTAGTTGCAAGATCGGCTTTTATAACATTAAATCTCTTATTGCTTATACCTTTAATGTTTTTTATCTCATCTATGCTTTTAAATTCAGTATGTTTTCTATACTCTATTATAGCATTAGCATTAATTTCTCCTATACCAGGAAGCGCCATAAGCTCCTCTTTAGTAGCAGTATTTAAATTTACTGCACAATAAGCCAAACTAGCAAGTAAAACTATTAAACTAAATAACCTCATAATAAACTCCTTAAATATAATATATTTCATTATAAGCTAGCAACCTAAAAAGCAAACTTAAATGTAATGCAAATATGATAAAAATATATATAAAGAGTATAATGGTAACACTACCTAATAATTTAATAAAATTTATCTATATAAATATATGATATAATATAAAATAATAAACTAACTATATTAAATTTAATTATAAAGATCTTATCAACCCGACAACAATTAGCCAAATTCATAAATATTTATATTGATTAAACTAATATCTGTTATTTGTCAATCATAAAACATTAGAAATAAGCTTTTAATTGATAAAACTTTTAATGAGAATAGATAGTTTGATTAATAATAAGTAGTTGATTGATTTAAATAATAAGAATTAAGCATAAACACAAAGCCCGCAGCGACCTACTTTTCCACATCCCAGTAAGAGAGAGTATCATCGGCCATGAAAAGCTTAGCTTCTTGGTTCGAGATGGAGCAAGGCGTTTCCTATTCACGTATAGCCACGGGCAGTGTTAAATAAAAGAATAAAAAATAGTTTAGCTATTCTCTTATTTAACACTGTTTGTTAAATAATCGTTAAAAGTCTTTTCGGTTTTAACTAGAGTAAAACTATTTTCTTTGCAAGGATCGTTTTAAGTTCTAAGATTAATTGAACTTTTTGCTAACTGTTTTTTTCGCTAGGCAAGGCAGATAAGTAAAAACAAAGGAGCGAACATAAAGTTCGTGACCGAAGTTTGAAACGTAATCTAACGTCGCATAGTAGAAAAAAGACAAAGCAAATTTATCCTTAACAAGGAAGTGATGCTTATATAAAGATAAGCAAACGAGCTATTAGTACTGGTCAGCTAAAGGACTTTCATCCATTACACACCCAGCCTATCAAACTAGTAGTCTACTAGAGCTCTTAAAAGAAGATTCATCTTGGAGTTGGCTTCGAGCTTAGATGCTTTCAGCTCTTATCTCATCCTAGCTTAGCTACCCAGCGATGCTCTTGGCAGAACAACTGGTACACCAGTGGCTAGTTCGACCCGGTCCTCTCGTACTAGGGTCAACTCTCCTCAATCTTCTTACGCCCACGGCAGATAGGGACCGAACTGTCTCACGACGTTCTGAACCCAGCTCGCGTACCGCTTTAAATGGCGAACAGCCATACCCTTGGGACCTGCTCCAGCCCCAGGATGCGATGAGCCGACATCGAGGTGCCAAACCTCCCCGTCGATGTGAGCTCTTGGGGGAGATCAGCCTGTTATCCCCGGGGTACCTTTTATCCTTTGAGCGATGGCCCTTCCACACAGAACCACCGGATCACTAAGACCGACTTTCGTCTCTGCTTGACGTGTATGTCTTGCAGTTAAGCTGGCTTATGCCTTTATACTCTACGAACGATTTCCAACCGTTCTGAGCCAACCTTTGTAAGCCTCCGTTACATTTTGGGAGGCGACCGCCCCAGTCAAACTACCCACCAGACATTGTCCTACCTAAGGATAACTTAGGCTAGTTAGCTACTCGAATAAAGAAGAGTGGTATCTCAACAATGGCTCACCATAAACCAGGGTCTATGGATCAAAGCCTCCCACCTATCCTGCGCATCTTTATCCAAATAGCAGTGTCAAGCTGTAGTAAAGGTCCACGGGGTCTTTCCGTCTTGCCGCGGGTAGGAGGAATTTTCACCTCCACTACAATTTCACTGGATCCCTCTTTGAGACAGCTCCCATCTCGTTACGCCATTCATGCAGGTCGGTATTTAACCGACAAGGAATTTCGCTACCTTAGGACCGTTATAGTTACGGCCGCCGTTTACTCGGGCTTCGATCAAATGCTTCGCATAGCTAACATCATCAATTAACCTTCGAGCACCGGGCAGGCGTCACACCCTATACATCCACTTACGTGTTAGCAGAGTGCTGTGTTTATGGTAAACAGTCGGGAGGGACTCTTTGTTGTAACCTTCTTTGCTTTGGGAGTGAATCTTAATACAAAGTTAGGCACACCTTATACCGAAGATACGGTGCTATTTTGCAGAGTTCCTTAAAGAGAGTTCTTCCACGCGCCTTAGAATACTCATCCCACCCACCTGTGTCGGTTTACGGTACGGGCAATTATTACTAAACTTAGAAACTTTTCTTGGCTCGATAGTATCATGGATTCTCAATCTACTCCGAAGAGCGTCATGAGCCTTTTAGGTCTCGGATAAAGAGTTACGGATTTGCCTATAACTCAACCTACACCCTTAGACTAGCACTTCCATCCGCTAGCTCCACTAACTTTAAGCGTCCTTCCATCGCACATAATAATTGGTATTGGAATATTAACCAATTTTCCATCGCATACCCCTTTCGGACTTTGCTTAGGACCCGACTAACCCTACGATGACGAGCATCGCGTAGGAAACCTTGGGTTTTCGGCGTTGATGATTCTCACATCAATTATCGCTACTCATGCCTGCATGCTCACTTCTATCCGCTCCAGCACTCCTTACCGGTATACCTTCAACGCTGAATAGAACGCTCTCCTACCACTTGCACTTAATTCTAATTACTTCTAATTATTTTAGCTAAACTATTTTCTCATAATTTAATTTATATGAGTGCAATTAAATTATGAGAAATATAACTTAAAAGCTCATAGCCAAATTTATAATTAGAATTAAGTGCAAGTCTAAAGCTTCGGTACTCATTTTAGCCCCGTTATATTTTCCGCGCAGAATCACTAGACCAGTGAGCTATTACGCTTTCTTTAAAGGATGGCTGCTTCTAAGCCAACCTCCTGGTTGTTTCAGTAACTCCACATCGTTTTCCACTTAAATGAGATTTAGGGACCTTAGCTGTTAGTCTGGGTTGTTCCCCTCTTGACGACGGATTTTATCACTCGCCGCCTGACTGCTGTGATTACGTTATAAGTATTCGGAGTTTGATAGGGTTTGGTACATTGGTATATGCCCTAGCCCATTCAGTGCTCTACCCCTTATAATTACGACACAACGCTATACCTAAATATATTTCGGAGAGAACCAGCTATCACGATGTTTGATTGGCCTTTCACCCCTATCCACAAGTCATCAGGAGCCTTTTCAACGGCCGTCTGTTCGGTCCTCCGCTGGCTCTTACACCAGTTTCAACCTGCTCATGGATAGATCACATCGTTTCGGGTCTGCAGCATCTGACTATACGCCCTATTAAGACTCGCTTTCGCTACGGCTCCGGGTTTCCTTAACCTCGCCAGACACCACAACTCGCAGGCTCATTATGCAAAAGGCAGTCCATCACACGTCATAAAGAATCGTGCTCTGAATGATTGTAAGCAAATGGTTTCAGGTTCTATTTCACTCTGATCACCTCAGTTCTTTTCACCTTTCCCTCACGGTACTTGTGCACTATCGGTCTAGTAGTAGTATTTAGGGTTGGAGAGTGGTCTCCCCAGCTTCAGACAGGATTTCACGTGTCCCGCCCTACTCAGGATACTGCTAAGTATAAACGCACTTTCATATACGGGACTATCACCCTCTATGGTCAACCTTTCCAGGTTATTCTATTAGTTTGTTTAAGTCTATGTTGCAGTCCTACAACCCCGTTAGTAAACTAACGGTTTGCCCTCTTACGCGTTCGCTCGCCGCTACTAGCGTAATCTCTTTTGATTTCTTTTCCTGTTGGTACTAAGATGTTTCAATTCCCAACGTTAGCTCCGCATTGCGGTAGTATATATCACTATATACTGGGTTGCCCCATTCAGAAATTCCCGGATCAAAGCCCCTTGACGGCTCCCCGAGACTTATCGCAGCCTGGCACGTCTTTCATCGCCTCTACTAGCCAAGGCATCCACCATTTGCTCTTAGTAGCTTACCTTTTTTAGTCTTCTCGCAAGAGCAAAGCTCTTGTTCCGATGGGAAGTGCAAGCACTCCCCCAACCGCCTAAAATACAACACAATAAAATATTGTGTTCATTTGCCTTAAAGACAAACTTAAATACTAAATTTGGTATTTCGGAATTGAGAAGTTTTTATATTTTTGTTTAGATTATTATTCTAATTTGCATCACTTCCTTGTTAAAGATAAAACAGATATATAAGATAATAAATTATTAAATTTAAAAGCTTAAATATTATGTTTGTTTTACAATATTTAAATATAGATTTATAAGACGGAAAGCATTAACTACTATTAAGTAAGTTTTAAAAGCTCAATAGCTTGTGATGTTAAATTTAATAATTAATCTATTGTAGTTATTGGGATAACAGATTTGGTGATTAATTACTTGCTAAAATTAGTCTATATTTAAAGCTTCAACAAGTCCTGTAAAATTGTTTTATTTTATTAAAACTTGATTGTGACTTTTAACAATGATATTTTAAATAACGTTTAGACTAAAGTCTAATGAGAAAGTTTAAATATAAAAATCAAGCTTTCTAATTAAACTTTTATAATATTAAACTATGGTGGAGAATAGCGGGATCGAACCGCTGACCTCCTGCGTGCAAAGCAGGCGCTCTCCCAGCTGAGCTAATTCCCCATGTCAATCCCTCAAACCTAAACAAGTGTGATTGAGCTATCGTATCTTTCTTTTACTAGTAGCTGTGAGACTTACTAGTATTGTACTCTAGAAAGGAGGTGATCCAACCGCAGGTTCTCCTACGGTTACCTTGTTACGACTTCACCCCAGTCGCTGATTCCACTGTGGGCGGTAGCTAGTTTAGCATTCCGACTTCGAGTGAAATCAACTCCCATGGTGTGACGGGCGGTGAGTACAAGACCCGGGAACGTATTCACCGTAGCATGGCTGATCTACGATTACTAGCGATTCCGGCTTCATGGAGTCGAGTTGCAGACTCCAATCCGAACTGGGACATATTTTATAGATTTGCTCCATCTCGCGATATTGCATCTCATTGTATATGCCATTGTAGCACGTGTGTCGCCCTGGGCATAAGGGCCATGATGACTTGACGTCGTCCACACCTTCCTCCTCCTTGCGAAGGCAGTCTATTTAGAGTGCTCAGCCGAACTGTTAGCAACTAAATACGTGGGTTGCGCTCGTTGCGGGACTTAACCCAACATCTCACGACACGAGCTGACGACAGCCGTGCAGCACCTGTCTCAACTTTCTAGCAAGCTAGCACTCTCTTATCTCTAAGAGATTAGTTGGATATCAAGCCCAGGTAAGGTTCTTCGCGTATCTTCGAATTAAACCACATGCTCCACCGCTTGTGCGGGTCCCCGTCTATTCCTTTGAGTTTTAATCTTGCGACCGTACTCCCCAGGCGGTATACTTAATCCGTTAGGTGCATTACTGCCGTGACTAGCACAGCAACAACTAGTATACATCGTTTAGAGCGTGGACTACCAGGGTATCTAATCCTGTTTGCTCCCCACGCTTTCACGCATTAGCGTCAGTTGAGTTCCAGCAGATCGCCTTCGCAATGGGTATTCCTGGTGATCTCTACGGATTTTACCCCTACACCACCAATTCCATCTGCCTCTCCCTCACTCTAGATTATCAGTTTCTCAAGCAGTTTAACAGTTAAGCTGTTAGATTTCACAAAAGACTTGATAATCCGCCTACGCGTCCTTTACGCCCAGTGATTCCGAGTAACGCTTGCACCCTCCGTATTACCGCGGCTGCTGGCACGGAGTTAGCCGGTGCTTATTCGTTAGGTACCGTCATGGTTCTTCCCTAACAAAAGGAGTTTACGCTCCGAAAAGTGTCATCCTCCACGCGGCGTTGCTGCTTCAGGGTTTCCCCCATTGAGCAATATTCCCTACTGCTGCCTCCCGTAGGAGTCTGGACCGTGTCTCAGTTCCAGTGTGACTGATCATCCTCTCAGACCAGTTATGCGTCAAAGCCTTGGTAAGCCATTACCTTACCAACTAGCTGATACAATATAGTCTCATCCTACACCGAAAAACTTTCCCGACTTAACTTATGTTAAGAAGGAGTATGGAGTATTAGCAGTCATTTCTAACTGTTGTCCTCCAGTGTAGGGCAGATTAACTATACATTACTCACCCGTGCGCCACTAAGTATTAAAAGAGCAAGCTCTCTTAATACTCCGTTCGACTTGCATGTATTAGGCACGCCGCCAGCGTTCACTCTGAGCCAGGATCAAACTCTCCATAAAAAAATCTTCTCTAGCAGTTTAGCAAGCTAAACTTAAGAAGTAATACTAAAGACAAAGATTGCAAAAGCAATCTAAATTTAATGTTTTAGCTTAGAGCTAAAACAGATCTTTAGATAATTAATGATTATGAAGTTTTTAATCTAAAAAACTTTTTAATGTTTTTATATATTAATAAGTATAAAGATAATATAATTACTCTATACTAATATAGAACTAACTTTAAAATTAGTTCTGGCTCAATCGATCACTTGTTTAGATTTCAAAGATTGACTATAAAAATAGTTTAACATTTATAAATTTAAAAAACATCGAAAATAAAAAGGATTTCTAACTAGAAGAGTTAAAAGGTCTTTCCCGTTTCGTGAGTTGGAATTATACAAGAGTAGTGCTTAAAGGAGGCTTAAAATTATGAGTAAATTTGAGAGAGATGAAAAAAGTGGGGGGGGGTGGGACGAATCCCAACAAATATCAACGAAGTACCGAGTTCAAAGGCACTAAACTGTTAAATATTATATCATCTTTATTTTTGCTTAGCTCAAAATCTGCTTTATAGCCATTTCCAGACTCAATCAAAATACCGTTTTCTATAAGATAATCTTCATAAGATTTCGTCATTAAAAGCCATGGAGATACGCTAGATAACCTATTTGTAGTAATTAAATTTCCGGTGAAATTTGAATAATTTAAAATATCTTTTGGTTTTATCATATTTCGTGCATTATCAAACCAAAATGAAAAATCAAACGCAAATTTATCTCCGTCTTTGCTCTCAAAACTAAAATTAGTTATATCAAATTTTGGATCTCGTTTAACTATATCTAATAGTTTATTTTCTATATCGGATATCGAGCTATTGTTTGTTGCGGCTTCTATAATATACCGACAAGCTTCCATATCTATCGAGCTTACGCTGGTAATTAAATTAATATTATTTAAACTCAAACCGCTACTATCTAGCGATTTTATATCTAAATTTAAATTTGAATCAAAAATACCATTATTGGTTTTTAAATTACTAATAATAGAAATATCGTCTATATTAAAACCGATGAGTCCTGAATTTACCAATACTTTAGACAAGTTTAATTTAGAATTATTATCAAATATACCATACTTATCAAAATCGGCAAAATTTATTTCGCTCGGATAACTTATAGAGTATTCTAAATTTAAAAGCTGAACAAAAAGTCCGCTTTGTGAAAATTTTATATCATCTCCGAAAAATGATATTTTACTGATTTTATTGCCGTTTAAACTTACATCAAAAATGATTTTATCACTAATAAGCCGACTATATTCATCTTGAAAATTCATAGGAAGTATTTGGAGTTTAAAATCTAAATTTGAACTTTTTAATCCAGTGTTTGCAGATATCAAAATAGGTTTATTCATACCAAAAATTTCGGAAATAATTTTTTTATCAATAGGATTTATCACCTCAACAGTACCGTTTATATCAATACCGTTTAAAATAGAAAATAGAAAATAACTGCTTTTAAAATTTACATTTATCTTTAAACTTTCATTATTTTCTTTAGAAATACTACTCAAAAATAGATCTTTAGTATCTAAATCAAATGATAAATTCTGGCTAAAAATACCATTACTTTGGTTTATATTTGAAATAACTACATTTTGATTTTGTTTAAGCGAGTCTAGAATCATATTTGACATAGATTTGGCATAGTTGCAAACATAAAATTGAAAAATTAAACACAGAGTTAAAACAGCTAATAAAATATATATGATTTTTCTCATATTTTGTTCCTTTTTTTAGTCGCAAAACTAAAATATATCCAGATAATACCAAGCAAAACTACCATCAAAACAGGGAAGAAGAACACGCTATCGCCAAAATAATTAGCAAGTCTACTTACGAGATCGCCTGCTAAATAGCTAAGAAGTCCTAGAGAAACTGCCCATAATATAGAACAAATAGCATTTATAATGCTAAATTTTTTCATACTATATTTTGTAAGCCCGATAGCTAAAGGAACTAGAGTTTTTAATCCATAAATGTATTTTTTAATGAAAATTATCTTATCTCCGTATTTTTTAAATAAAATTTGAGCTAAAGCTAACTTTCTTTTATGCGATTTAAAATACGGCAAAATAGCTTGCTTATTATATCTACCAAGATAAAAAAGTATACTATCACCAATAAAATTTGAAATAGCAGCGATAACTATACAAGTAGTAAGATCTAGTTTCCCAGCATAACTAAGAAGCCCGGCAGCTATGATCGCTACCATGCCTCCTCCAAGAGTATAAAAAAACAAAATTATATATCCATAAGCCGATAGGCTATTTAACATCTCTTGCATATAAAACCTTAGTTCATAAATGCTTCTATCAAAGCGTTAAATCCGTAAGAATTTATATCAAATTTAGATCTATCGTCTAAAGTTATAACCGAACCGCCAAGTTTTGCTCCGGCAAAAAATCCGCTATTATTTGAATACGCATACATATCGTTTGAGAACGTGAAATCACTCATTTTTCCTCTATTTGCCCCGCTATCCATAAAACTGATAGAAGCATCGGCTCCTACTGTAAATTTAGTATCTTTGATATCTTGAATAATGCTTTTTTTAAGTACGTAAATAACTAAATAACTACTCTCATAACCTGCTTGCAAACCAAGACTTGCGCCTCCTATTTTTACACCGATAGGCATCCAGCCATCACTCTGTTTTACCATCATAACGCCGCGCCCGACTGTTGCGCCTAGTATAAATCCCGCTTTTACAAATTTAGGAAAAACTAGTATGGCGCTTGATTTTTCTATTAGTTGAGCAGAAGGTACGCTATTTGTTTGCAAAACTACCTTATAGGCATTTGCACTATCTAGCAAAAGTTCATCATTTGCAAATAATATACTAAAACAAAAAACTATACCTAAAAATATTTTTTTCAAATTTACTCCTATTTATTTAGCAAATTCTATAGCTCTAAGCTCTCTGATAACATTTACTTTTATTTCACCCGGATACTGAATTTTATCTTGAATTTCTTCAGCTATCTCTTTTGCTAAAAGTACCGCTTCATCGTCATTTACAAGCTTTGCATTTGCTATAACTCTTATCTCTCGACCAGCATTTATAGCGTAAGCACCTTTTATTCCTTCTTTGCTTATTGCTATCGATTCTATCTCTTCTACTCTTTTTAAGAAGCTCTCAAGAACTTCTCTTCTAGCTCCGGGACGTGCTGCAGAAAGTGCATCCGCTGCACATACTGCGGCACATTCTACACTTAAAGCCTCTTCATGTCCATGGTGAGCATAAATAGCATTTATGACAACCGGATGCTCTTTATAGCGTTTGCAAATTTCGGCTCCTAAATCAACATGACTTCCTTCATATTCATGAGTTAAAGCTTTTCCTATATCATGTAAAATTCCGGCTCTTTTTGCCAACTTTTCATCTCCGCCGGTCTCTGCTGCTATAATGCCAGATAAATGTGCAACTTCGAGACTATGAGCAAGTGCATTTTGGCCATAACTAGCTCTAAATTTAAGTTTTCCTATCAATTTAACAATTTCCGGATGAACTTTGCTAATACCAAGATCTATAAGAATGTTTTCACCTTCTTCAAGTATACTTGCTTCAAACTCATCACAGACTTTTTTATGAATTTCTTCTATTCTTGCAGGTTGAATTCTTCCATCTTCAACCAAAAGTTCAATCACTCTAGTAGCTATCGCTCGTCTATATAGATTAAAACTCGACAAAATAATAGCATGAGGAGTATCGTCTATAATAACATCTACTCCAAGCACCATTTCAAGAGTTTTGATATTTCTGCCCTCTTTTCCTATAATACGACCTTTAAGCTCATCATTTTTGATATTTACAACATTTATTAAACGTTCAGCTGCAAACTCTCCTGCATATCTGCTAGTAGCTTGAGCTAATATATAATTTGCTCTTTTTTTCGCTTCTTTTTTCGCTTCTTCTTCGTATTTTCTAACGATATGTGCTATTTCGGCTCTGCTTTTTTCTTCTACTTTTCTTAAAACCATATTTTTAGCCTCATCTTCAGTGAGACCTGCTACATGTTCTAGTACTTTCAAAGTTTCGCTAAGTTTATCTTGATATGCAATTTTCAAGTTCAAACCCTCCTCATAAAGAGTTTTTGCTTGATTTTGAGATTTTTCTAACTCGTCTTTGCTATTTTTTAAAATTTCTTGTTCATTTAAAATAGCATGCTCTTTTTTAGAGATATCATCTAGCTTTTGATTATACTCCTTTTGAAGTCTACTGCCTTTTTCTTCATAACGTTTTTTAGCTTCAAACTCAGCCTCATTTACCTTAACTTTAGCATCTTTTAAGATACTTTCAGCTTCAAATTCTATGGCTTTTGCTTTTGCTTTTGCCTGTTCTAAAAAGATACTATAATTTGCATCATTTATCTTTTTAGCCACAAGATATCCAGCGCCGATCCCGATGAGTCCAGCGCCGATCCCTACTACAACTTCTATCATAACTAACCTTTTTAATATATTTTTTTGTAGGGGTTATATAAAAATCACACGTTATATCGTGTAAACTGCAAATTTTTTCTTTAATATAAAAATCCTCTATTTGGACAAAAACAGTTATAGGCGTATATGAAAGCTCAGCAAAAAATCTATCGTAATACCCCATTCCGTGTCCTATCCTAGCCATATTTCCGTCAACCCCAACCACAGGAATAACAGCTAGATCAATACTTTTTAAAAAAGCATTTGAATTGTTTGCCTCTTTAACATTAAATTTAGATATTTTAAAAGGCAGTCTCAATTTTACCATTTTTAAACTTTTATCTACCATAAAAGGGATAAAGATATTATGATTTTTAGATAGTTTTCGTCTTAGTTTCAACAGATCTGGTTCATATGCAAGAGGCGTAAAAATAAGCACATTACGCACTTTAAGATGCTTTATTAAATTTAAAAGTTCATTGTTGATTTTATAGCTAAAAGATTTTGCTCTAAATTTAATAATTTTTCTCAATTTCTCTTTTGCAAATTTTCTATAACTACTTTTTTCAAATTTAACGACCATTTTATAAACTTTTTGTATAATATAATCTCATTTTGACCCTTTAGGAAACCATATGAAATCAAGAAGCTTAATTATAGCATTTTTACTTATCTTTGCATACGGATGTAGCAAAGAAGGAAAAAACGAAGAAACAGCGATGGAAGGAAGCAGCAGTGCAGTTATAGGTGAAGATTATAGCAGAGCATTTTCACTATCTTTAAATAGCGGAGAAACTTTATATATGCAAAGAAATCAAAAAGGCTTTGATATAGAAGACAACAACAAAGCTGTTTTATTTGCATTTTTTGCGACTTGGTGTCCTCCTTGCAAAGCAGAAATACCGTATCTTGTAAATTTACAAGATAAATTTGAAAAAAATCTAAGAGTAGTTGGCGTTTTAATGGAAGATAGAACTAATGACGAGATTAAAGAATTTATCAAAATGTACAATATAAATTACGATATAGCTTACGGCGACAATAATTACTTTTTTGCTAAAGCTCTTGGAGGAGTTGTCGGGATACCTTTTATGGTGCTGTATTATCCAGATGGAAAGTATGCAAATGCATACACTGGAATGGTTCCTTTGGAGATGTTAGAATCTGATGTGAAAAAGGTAATTTTATAATGTTTGGATTTCTAAAAAAGGGTTTAGAAAAAACTATAAACGCAGTTGCCTCCAATAGACCACAAGACAAAAAAATAACAAAAGATATTCTCGAAGAGCTACTACTAGAAGCCGACGTACCATATGAAATCACTGAAGAAATAATCTACTACCTGCCTCCAAAAGATATAGTAAGCAAAGATGATTTGACTAGAGTTATGCAGACTTATTTTTTATATGATAACAAAAAAATCGAAGCAAAACCATTTATTCAAATGATAATCGGAGTTAATGGAGCTGGAAAAACAACAACTATAGCAAAACTTGCAAATTTATATAAAACTAGCGGCAAAAGTGTACTTTTAGGTGCTAGTGATACATTTAGGGCAGGAGCCGTAGAACAGATAAAACTCTGGGCAAACAAATTAGACGTGCCTATAATAGCCTCATCTCAAGGACATGATCCTGCAGCAGTAGCTTTTGATACTATTAGCTCGGCAGTCGCTAAAAGATATGATTACGCGATAATAGATACTGCAGGAAGACTTCAAAACCAAAAAAATTTAGCAAGCGAACTAGAAAAAATAGTTAGAATATCAAATAAAGCATTTGAGGGCGCTCCGCATCAAAAAATTCTAGTTCTTGATAGTACACAAGGCAGTGCCGGAGTCGCTCAAGCAAAAGCTTTTAACGATATAGTTAAAATAGACGGAGTTATAATAACAAAATTAGACGGCACTTCAAAAGGCGGAGCACTATTTGGCGTAGCAAGAGAGCTCGAGCTTCCTATATTATATATAGGCGTTGGTGAGCGCATGGAAGATCTTATTAAATTTGATGCAAAAGAGTTTGTAGATACTATATGTGACGCCATATACTTGGATAAATAATGGCAAAAGTTAAAACAATATTTGAGTGCGAGGCGTGCGGAAATCAACAAAGCAAATGGATGGGTAAATGCCCTGGGTGCGGTGCTTGGGAAAGTTTTGTAGAGCTTAGTAGTGAACAGATAAAAGCTATAAAAGAAATTTCAAAACCATCTGTTAGTACTGCGAATGCAAAACCTATAACACAGATAGAAATAGAAAAAATTTCACGTCAAAGCACAGGCGACGCCGAACTTGATCTTGTTTTAGGAGGCGGAGTAGTAAATGGCTCATTAGTATTAATAGGCGGAAGTCCGGGAATAGGCAAATCAACCCTTCTTTTAAAAATCGGTTCAAATTTAGCAAATAGCGGTGAAAAAGTACTATACGTAAGTGGAGAAGAAAGCTCCACTCAGATCAAGCTTAGAGCTAACAGACTAGATGCAAATAGTGAAAATTTATATCTTTTAACAGAGATAAATCTGGATTCTATTTTGGCTGAAATATCGAAAAAAGAGTACAAAGTATTGATAATAGACTCTATACAAACTTTATATAGCGATAAAATCACTTCTGCCCCCGGATCAATCTCGCAAATACGCGAAATCACCTTTGAGCTTATGCGTCTTGCAAAAAGAGAGGATATATCTGTTTTTATAATAGGTCATATCACAAAAGAAGGTTCGATAGCAGGACCAAGAATACTTGAACATATGGTTGATGTAGTGCTATATTTTGAAGGAGATAATAGCACGGAGCTTAGAATGCTGCGTGGATTTAAAAATAGATTTGGTTCTACTAGCGAAGTTGGAATATTCGAGATGAAAAGTTCAGGACTAATTAGCTCTAAAGATGCTACCAGTAAATTTTTTACAAGAGGAATTGCTATAAGCGGATCTGCCATAACCGTCACCATGGAAGGAAGTCGCGCACTCATAGTAGAAATTCAAGCTCTAGTCTGTGAAAGCAACTATCCAAAAAGAAGTTCAACCGGATTTGATAAAAATCGCCTTGATATGATACTTGCTTTATTAGAGCGAAAACTTGAAATTCCGCTTGGGCATTATGACGTATTTATAAACGTAACTGGCGGCGTAAAGATAAACGAAACTGCTTGTGATCTAGCGGTAGTAGCGGCTATAATATCAAGTTTTAGAAACAGGCCTATCAGCAAAGAGAGTTTATTTATAGGAGAACTGAGTTTAAACGGCGAAATAAGAGAGATTTTCAATCTTGATACAAGGCTAAAAGAGGCTAGTATGCAAAAATTTAAAAACGTAGTTGCTCCAAACAAACCGATAGAAGACTCAAAATTAAAAATATTTGTAGCAAAAGAGATATCTCAAGTATTAGAGTGGATGTAAAAACTATTTAGCACCGCTTCTTAAAATAACGCTTTTAAACGTTTTTATAAGTATAATGATATCATTATATAATGACCAATTTTTTACATACCATACATCAAGCTTTACCCTAGTTTCAAAATCCGTATCGCTTCTACCGCTTACTTGCCAAAGTCCGGTGATTCCCGGTCTTAAAGCAAGTATAAGATAACGATCCTTGCCCATTTGATGGCGTTCATTGATCATATACGGTCTAGGTCCTACAACGCTCATTTCAAATTTAATAACATTAAAAAGCTGAGGCAGCTCATCAAGTGAAGTAGCACGCAAAAAAGCTCCTATTTTTGTAATTCGAGGGTCGTTTTTAAATTTATGATATTTGGCGTAATAAGCGACCTCATCCGGATTATTTTTCAAAAACTCATCCATAAAACTTTGATCGCTTTTCATAGTTCTAAGCTTGAAACATTTAAATATTTTACCGTCTTTACCGAGTCTATTTTGTGCAAAAAATACCTTTTCATGGGGCTCTGCTATTTTCATAGCCAAAACAATAACTCCTAAAACGATAGAAAAAATAGGTAATAAAATAATAAAAATTATAAAATCAAGCAGCATTTTAAGCAGCGCATTTATAGGATTTAAAAGCGAGTTTTCTATGCTAAAAAGGCTAGTTCTCGAGTTAAATATACTATATATAGTAGAGCAAGAAAAATCATACTCTTTTAAAACCGGAGTAAATATAATCTCTCTATGATTTTTTAAATTTTGCTCGACTATTTTATTTAGCATAACAGCGTTTAATCCATTGCTACATACAAAAAGCGTTTCGTAATCTTTGTCCGATTTTATATAACCTAAATAGTGATTTTCAAAAACAGACTCTTCGAATTCGCCGCTTTGTCCCATAATTCTAGCCGGTTTTTTCCATAATCCAGTGTGATATAAAACTCTTTTTAGTATAAATTTACTAATGGGTAAAAAAAACACCATAAACAAAAAACTAAGTACAAAAACAGGTCTTGGAAAATCTAAGTTTGAGCTTGTCAAAACAAACAAAATAATAGCCGCGCCGAAAAAACAGTTACGCAAAGCTACTCTACTTTCGTGCCAAAAATCAAATCTTTTCGTATATAGTTGGCTATAAAAAAATAGTAAAATATTAATAGCATAAAAAACATATAAACTACCTATATAAACACTTTCACCGCTAAACAAATTTACTAAATAACTAGCTAAAATAAGCGATAAATAAATTACCGAAGCATCACTTAAAACCAGAAAAGATGAGGCTATGAAGCTTTTTAGCTTACCCGTTTTTAAATTTTTCGTATTCATTATTTACATACTCGTTTATAGATTTTTTAAATTTATCTTTTGAAAATTTAAGTGCATTTTGTCTTATCAAATTTGGATCAAATTTATCTATATTTTTTTCAAATTCTACTATAGCTGCGTTTAAACTATCCTCGTTTTGTTCGCAAAATAAATTACCGCAAACGCCCTCTTCTACGCTTTCACAAGCTCCTCCTTTTTTTAATGCTATAACAGGAGTACCGCACGCCATCGCCTCTACTACGCTAATACCAAAGTCCTCTACGGCGGCAAATACAAACGCTCTTGCACCTTGTAAATACTGCTTTAAGTTTTGGCTGCTTTGAAAACCAACTAATTCAATATTTTTTTTGGCTAAAACTTTTAAATTTTGCATCTCCTCGCCATCGCCTATCACTACTAATTTTTTACCGTTTTTGTTAAAAGCCCTTATTATAACGTCAACTTTTTTATAGGCTACCAACCTTGAGCAAGTAACGTAATAGTCATCTTTATCGCTATTTAACGTAAAACTATCCGTATCTACGGGCGGATATATAACATCTGCTTTTCTTGAGTAAATTTTCTCTATCCTAGAAGCTATAAATTTAGAGTTTGCAATGATTTTATCGGCTCTATTTGCGCTTACATAATCCCACATTCTAATACGATACAAAAACCATTTTACAAGCATCGCTTTAAGTCCGCTATTAAGCTTATGTTCATTTAAATACGAATGATACATATCCCACGCATACCTTATAGGAGTATGCATATAGCAGATATGAAATTGTTTGTGATTTGTTAAAATTCCTTTTGCTACGCAATGCGAACTAGATAGCACAAGATCATATTCATTTAAATCAAACTGCTCGATAGCATAAGGAAAAAATGGTAGATAATTTCTAAATTTAGATTTTGAAAAAGGTAAATTTTGTATAAAACTAACAGATGCTTTTTTGCCCTTTAAAATGACGCTTCTATCCGTATCATTTAAAAAATCCACAAGCGAAAAAATATCAAAATCATTCCAAATATCAGTGAAGCTTTCTACACATCTTTCAGCTCCGCTATATTTATCCAACCAGTCACAAACCAACGCTTTTTTCAAATTTAAACCTTCAGAAATCTTTAAATTTATTATACCATAAACTACCTAAACTTGTAAAATAAAATTAAACAAGCTTTTTCAGTAAGTATTTCTTTTAATCTCAATATATTTATATCCATAGTTATTATCTGATTTTAATCTCTTTTATAGTAAAATCACCATAAATTTGAAAATTATGGGGATGTTTTGAATAAATATCAAATATATTACAAACAAATAAAGTCTAATAAAGTATGAAACAGATACTGGAAATTTGGACATATAAATACTTTATATGCTCATCCATAAAAACAGATTTTATCTCACGATTTACTAGAAGTAAACTTGGTGGGTTATGGATAATAATAAATCCATTAATGCAGGTTTTAATGTATGCTATCGTATTATCTTCGGTACTGTCTTCTAAGCTACCTGGAATCGATAATAAATATTCATATGCAATATATCTTATAGCCGGAATGCTTTTTTGGTCACTTTTTAATGAAATATTTTTAAGATGCGTAGACGTATTCGTTTCAAATGCAAATATAATAAAAAAAATACCGTTT
Organism: Campylobacter fetus subsp. fetus; assembly: GCF_900475935.1. Classification (NCBI taxonomy): domain Bacteria; kingdom Pseudomonadati; phylum Campylobacterota; class Epsilonproteobacteria; order Campylobacterales; family Campylobacteraceae; genus Campylobacter; species Campylobacter fetus. The sequence continues at coordinate 490,732 of NZ_LS483431.1, read as the reverse complement.
CCAAAACTATGTTTACCGATAATTGCATCTGGAACGGCAATTATAAACAATATTATATTTTTTTTAACAATGATAATTGTATTTTTATTTTTAGGTCACGATATAGGAATAAATTTAATATATATACCGTTACTAGCAATTTTAACAATACTTTTAGCTCTTAGCGGAGGTATGCTTTTTGGTATTATAAATGTATTTGTAAGAGACGTATCGCAGATTATGTCTATAGCGATACAATTTTTATTTTGGTTTACTCCTATAGTATATATGATAAATATACTACCTCAAAAATACTATAAATTTATATATATAAATCCCTTAACATCTATAGCAGAAGGATATCACCAGATCATATTGTACAATAAAGCGCCAGATCTAGGTACTCTTTTATACCCATTTTTACTAACTGTATGTGTGGCTTGCTTAGCTATATTTATATACAATAAAGCAGACGAAGAAATGGCAGACGTATTATGATAGCATTAAAAGTAGAATCTCTAAATAAAATTTATAAAAGCTATGAAAGCAACATATCTCGCATTGTTACTTGGTTTGGACTAAAACATAACTCTTCACGCGATATATCTATATTAAAAGATATAAATTTTGAAATACATTCCGGACAAACAGTAGGTTTGATAGGTCAAAATGGAGCCGGTAAAAGCACTCTGCTAAAAATAATTACAGGTACATTAAAACCAACATCTGCGAATATCACAATCAATGGTAAAATATCATCTATATTAGAACTTGGAATGGGATTTAGCGGCGAGCTTACAGGAAGACAAAACGCATATCATTCAGCAGGACTTATGGGTTATAGAAAAAAAGAGATAGATGAAGTTATATCATATATAGAAGATTTTGCCGAAATTGGTGAATATTTTGATAAACCGGTTAGATTATACAGCAGCGGTATGCAGATGCGATTAGCCTTTGCTATAGTTACTGCAAAAAGACCTGAAATTTTGATAATAGATGAAGCTTTATCTGTAGGAGATATATATTTTCAACATAAAAGTTTTAGTAAAATACGAGAATTTAGCAAAGCGGGGACTACTTTGCTTATTGTATCACACGATCTTATGGCTATACAATCAATATGCCAAAGAGCCATACTATTGGACAAGGGTCAAATTTTAAAAGATGATACGCCTGATGTTGTTTTAGACTTTTATAATGCCATGATATCTAAAAAACAAAGCAATCACATCGTCCAACAAAAGTTAAGTAACGGAAAAATCAAAACTACCTCAGGCAGTAAAGATGCAAATATCATAGACGCTTATATTATAAATCATAAAGGTGTTAAAACATCGGATCTAGAAACTTGTGAATCAATAACTCTTAAACTACAAATTAAAATAAACAAAGATATAGATGATCTAGTTCTTGGATTTATCATAAAAGATAGATTCGGACTTACTATGTATGGTACAAATACGCACCACTTAGGTAAGACTTTAGTAAATTTAAAAAAAGGTGAGATTTTAAATTACTCTTTTGATTTTAAATTAAACTTAGGATCTGGTTCATACTCATTCTCGGCCGCTCTTCACTCCGGTGATAGTCATTTGGAACAAAACTACGAATGGAGTGATAATATATTAATAATAAATGTAAAAAACACATTATATCCATATTTTAACGGCTGTGTGTTTTTAGAGCCAAATTTAAGGATAGATAAGTGAGTGATTTTTATAAATATTTAGAAGATAATTTACGCGGAAGTAGTGAAAATATACAAAATAGGCTTAATTTTTATATTCCATTTTTAAAAGCCATAAAACAAGATAATGAACTAGAAGTCATAGATATAGGTTGTGGACGAGGAGAATTTATAGAGCTTTTAATTATGAACAATATAAAAGCGACAGGATATGATATCGATGAACAGATGATAAAAGGCGCTAAAGAAAAAGGCTTAAATGTTATGCTAAAAGATGCTTTAACCGCATTAAAAGAGCATAAAAATAACTCAGTAGATGCCATAACAGGATTTCAAATAGCAGAACATTTAGAATTTGGTTTATTAGAAAATATTATAAAAGAGAGCTTAAGAATATTAAAAGATAACGGAATTTTGATACTAGAAACCCCAAACCCTGAAAATATATATGTAGCTACAAACGGTTTTTATCTTGATCCTACACATATCCATCCTTTACCTATGGAATTGTTAGTAAATCTTACTGCGTATTGTGGATTTGAAAAGATAAAAGTAGCTAGATTAAACGAAACTACTCCCAAACAAAATGTAAAAGATTTAGTATTACTGACAAGTCCAGATTATGCTTTAATAGCACAAAAAAAAGATAATAAAAAACTAGATGCGCTATTTAATATAAACTATGGAATCAGCTTTGATGATGTATTTGATAAATTTGACTCTTGTTATGCTAAATTTGATTTAGTAGATAAATTGCAATCAGATATAACATACCTTAAAAAAGAAAACGAAGAGCTGCAAAAAATATTACAACCGATAAAGAAATGCTATTATTTTTACCACTGGTTTATACTAGGAGCTAAATCGTGGATACTATTTACCCCAAATAGTAGGCCAAGACGGATAATAAGAGAAATAAACAAAAAAACTATAAACAAATTAGAATCTACAATAAAAAGCAATTTAATATTAAAAAAATCTATTAAAAAAATGCTATCTACCTTCCCTGCTCTAAACCCTGCCGTCCAGAAACTAAGACTATATGGTAAAAATGAGTTTATTGCACAAAATCAAGGTAAAATTATTAAATTTATTGATTATAGGATATCAGATGATAGATTATTAAATTTAAAATTAAAACAGACTGATAAGATAATACAAACTTTCAGCTCAATATCTATCATAGGACATTTTAAAGGTAGCTATAGTTTGGCTATCGTAAATAAAAATATATTGAAATCTCTTGATGATTTTTCAAATTTAGATATCTCTGTATCGCCGTACGAAGAACAAAAAGAGTTAAAATCAGACGATCCGTACTTAAATAAATTTATAAAAACAACAAATAGCGATATAACAATATATCATCACTATCCTCTGATAAAAAATACCGATAAAAATAGCTTTTGCATAGCCCTATTTTTTTGGGAAGAGTCTAAAATTCCACAAAATACCATAGACGAATTAAATGCAAACTATAACGCTATAATAGTATCATCGTATTTTATAAAAAAAGTTCTTATAGACAATGGTTGTACTACCACTATAAAGGTTGTAAATATACCGATAATAGAGTTCAAGACTAAAAATCCAACAGTATTTCATAAAGATATAAAGTTATTTCATATATCATCATGTTTTCCTAGAAAAGGTGCAGATATACTGCTTTGCGCATTCAATGAACTTTGCAAAAACAATGAATTTAAATTCACTCTTACCATAAAAACATTTTATAACCCACATAATAATATAAAACAACTACTTAACTCATTAGTAGATAAAAAATATCAAAATAGAGTAAATATAATATTCGACGAATTAAGCCAAGATAAGATTTTAAAACTATATGAAGAAGCAGATATCATTGTTTTACCTACTAGAGGCGAAGGACTAAACTATCCAGCAATAGAAGGAGCCATATCTCAAAAACCGATCATTGCTACTGGATATAGCGCACATACAGACTTTTTAGATAGTTTTGCAAACTATATAGACTTTAACTATGCAAAATCTGAATCGCATGTAAGTTCGTCTTATTCCGTATGGGCAAATCCGAGCGTAAAAAGCCTAAAAGAGCAAATTTTAAAAATATCCAAAATGCCGAAAGATGAACTATTTCAAAAAACTAGCGTGTTAAAAAATAGTTTGGAAAAAATGTTTTTTGGAAAAAATGCTGTAAATAACTTTATCTCATCTATATCTGCATTAAAATCATATGAGCCATTACAAAAAAACTATAATATATCTATAGTAAGCACGTGGGGGGGGTAAGATGCGGTATAGCTGGATATTCAAAATATTTATGTAGTGAATTATCAAAAATTACAGATATAAAAATACTATCATGGTCAGACTCTTTAGATAATGATTATCAAAAGATAGACAAACGAAATTGGTCCGTAGCTTCATTTAACAACAGTGACGTCGTATGGTTTCAATACCATATAGCATTTTTTGATTTAGATAAAAGCTTTGCAAATTTAATAAAATCACTAAACAACATAGGCAAAACAACCCTTATAACTCTGCATTCTACAAAACAATATCTATATATGGATGATAGTATTAAAAAAGATGTTTCAGATACCCTTTTTCTTTTCGATAGAGTTTTTGTACACTCCATAGATGATTTAAACAACCTAAAATCAATCGGTATAGTTGATAATGTTACCCTGTTTCCTCAAGGAATCGTTAAACAAGATATAAGTGAAAATCAAAAAGAAAAAAATATCAATAAAGAATTTACAATAGGCTTTTTTGGATTTCTATTTCCTCATAAAGGAGTCAGCAATCTATTAAAAGCGTTTATTAAATTTGAAAAAGATCATCCGTTAACAAAGTTGGTTTGCTTAAGCTCTCTTAGATCAGATCATCCGTTATCTTTATCCGAATATAAACTATGCAAATCAATCATAGACAACAGTGCAATAGAAGATAAAATAGAATGGCAAACAGACTTTTTAGATGATGATATAGTGCAAAATAAGCTATCAAAATGCGATATTATAGTGCTTCCGTATGGAATTACGGATGAAAGTAGCAGTGCCGCAGCAAGGTCTTGTATGTGTTGCTCCAAAATAGTAGCCGTATCTCCTAGTACAATTTTTGATGAGTTAAGAGATATGACATTTCAAATAAAAGGATTTAAAATAGATAATATAGTAGATTTGTTAAACGAAGCTTATAATGGATTCTCAAATGATCAAACTAAAATTGTTTTAGAGAATAGACAAAAATGGCTAAATGAAACAAACTGGCAAACTCTAGCTAATAGATATTATAAAATCATACTAGCAATTAGAAATGATAAAAATTTTATAAACCAAACAAAAGGATTATTATGAAAACAGTACTTATTACAGGCGTTACAGGACAAGACGGAGCATACTTATCAAGATATCTTCTAGATCTAGGATATAAAGTATACGGAGGTTTTAGAAGAGCAGCAAGCACAAATTTATGGAGACTAAATGAGCTAAATTTAACGAATGAACCGCAATTTAGCCTTATAGAACTAGACATAACAGATCCTGTAAGCTGTATCAATGCTATCAAAACATCAAAACCAGATGAAATTTATAACCTTGCCGCACAAAGCTTTGTAGGTATAAGCTTTAATGAACCACTGCACACATCATACGCATCTGGCATAGCGGTTTTAAACCTTTTAGAAGCTATAAGACTAACAAATAAATCTATAAAATTCTATCAAGCAGGAACATCAGAGATGTTTGGCAAGGTTCAAACCATACCGCAAACAGAAAAAACACCATTTTATCCACGCTCTCCTTATGGAGTAGCTAAGTTATATGGTCATTTTATGACTATAAATTATCGTGAAAGTTATGATATATTCGCTAGCTGCGGAATATTATTTAACCATGAAAGTCCTTTAAGGGGGCTGGAATTTGTGACTAGAAAGATCACAAATACAGCAGCTAAAATCGCTCTAAAAAAAGTTGATTGCTTAGAATTAGGCAACCTAGATGCCAAACGCGACTGGGGATATGCTAAAGATTATGTAGAAGGAATGTATGCCATATTGCAACATACAAATGCAGATACATTTGTTTTAGCATCTAATAAAACAACTACAGTAAGAGATTTCGTAAAAATGAGCTTTGAAGCTCTAGATATTCCACTTACATTTGAAGGAAGCGGAGAGAATGAAGTAGCTAGAGATAAGCAAGGAAATATATTGGTAAAAGTAAATCCTAAATTTTTCCGTCCGGCTGAAGTTGATTTGCTTATAGGCGACGCATCAAAAGCTAAAACTGCTTTAAACTGGCAAGCTAAAACAAATTTAGACGAACTCTGCTCCATGATGGTAAAAGCCGATCTAAAAAGAATACAAAACGGTTTTGAATTTTGAATTTAGAATATATAAATTTATAAACAAAAACAATTCAAGAAGCCATATTTTCCGGCTTCTTTTCATTTATCCTTTTATATAATTCTTTTAATCATCTAATTATATTAATACTCCTCTTTTTCATTCCACCATTATAATTTAAAATAATACCTTATTTAACCAAATACTCTTTGATACCTTGTAAGTATAATAATAAAGTATAAGACTAGTTAGTGTTTGTTTGTCTGGATTTTATTTTATTTTATTAAGGAGTTCGTATGATTTCAAAATCAGAAGTTTCAGAGCTATTTATAGTTCTTTTTGGAAGACCTACAGAGGGTGAAGGTAATACTTATTGGGTAAATGAGAGTAGTGCTAATGGATGGGGTATGATTGAGACATCTAATGCTATACTTAATTTAGATATTACTAAGAGTTTTCTTGGCGAGACTTTAAATAATAATGAGTCGTTTGTAAAGCATTTATTTAAGAATGCTGTTAATTTAACTGAGTTTGTTAGTGATGAGCAAAAAGCTGGTCTTAAGTATTGGGTTGATCTTTTAGATAATGGTACAGTAAGTAAGGCTGATTTAGTAGGACACTTCGTGAATGCTGCTAAAGATCCTAGTAATGCTGGGGCTAATCAAGATCTATTTAATAATAAGGTAATTGTTAGTAATTATGTTGCTGATACTATAGCTAAACTTCCACTTGATGGTCTTACTCCTGATCAACAAAATGCTTTAATACAAAAGACTGTTGATATAATTAATAATGTTACTAGTAATAGTAGTAGTGTTGAGAGTGCTAAGGGTGAGGTTGATGGGTTAAAAGAGAGTATAGATGAGGCTGGTTTAAATAAGATAGCTCTTACTACTGAGAATGATACTATTACTGGTACTGAGGGTGGAGATCTTATTAGTGGGGTGGTAGGTACTGCTGCTGAGAGTACTTTAAATCCTGGGGATAAGATAGATGGTGGTGCTGGTAATGATGTGCTTAAGGTAGATTTGAAGAATAACTTCAAAGGCCTAAAAGATGACGGCTACATCAAAAATATAGAAAAACTATCTTTAACTAATAGTAGTGTTTCAAACAGAACATTCGACGCTAAAGGTATAGATGGATTGCAAACAGTTGCGTTAAGTGGCGAAAAAGGAATTAGCGTTACTAATCTTGCTAATATAGTAGATGTTGAGCTTACTAACCTAAAAGCTGATAAATTCAATGTAGATTCTATATATGCGGATAAAGTGCTTGATGGTTCAGCTGATGTGCAAAATTTAAAAGTAAATGGTGTTGGTGCTAAAGGTGCTAGCGTAGCAATAACTGCCGATAAGATAGAAACTCTAAATTTAAATACTACAGGAAGCCAAAGCTTTGTAAGTGCTGATGTGGCAAGTATATCTGTAAAAGGAAACGCAAATCTATCTTTAGCAACAGGAGCAAAAACTACTACTTTAGATGCTTCTAGCTTCGGTGGAGCTTTGGATGCAGATTTAAGCACATCAGCTAGTGTTACTAGTATTAAAGGTGGAAATGGTAATGATAAGATAACTATAAAAGATGTTGCAGTAAACGTAGCAATTGATGGTGGCGCTGGAAATGACGAGCTAGTTATCAAAGGAAGCACTGCTGACACACTTCAACCGACTTTAACAAATATAGAAAAAGTTACTGTAGACGGTAATACTAAAGATTTAACTCTATCATTGAAAAAAGCTCAGAGCGTAACAGAGTTAAGCTTTAAAAATATAGCTAAAACTGTTACTGAGTCAAACGGAAACGTAGAGACAGTTAATATCTTGGCAAATAATGCTACTGATAAAGCAGTAACTATCAATGACGAGAGTTTAAAAACAATTAACTTTTCAGATGTTGATGATAAGGGAGCTAGCGTAGCAGCAAAAGGTAAAATAGTAGCCGATAAAGCAACCGAGCTTACAATTAACTCAAATAAAGTAACAGCTGCTGCTGATGCCGTAGTTCAAGCTGCAAATGCTACAAAAATAGATATAAACGCAGCTAAAGATACTGTTGGTTTAACTCTTGGCGGTGTAGCTAAATTAACTGATTTAACCGTAAATAATAAAGGTGCGTTTGCATTAACAGGCGCAAATGCTACGGATCTTGATTCGGTAAAAAATCTTAGCGTAAATACCGAAGGAGCATTTAGCATAGCTACTGCTACAAGCTTGAAAAACTTAAATAACTTAAGCTTAAACGGAGTTTCTGCTGATTTAAACAGTGTTAACGTAGGAACTGCTACTTTAGCATCTTTAGAAGCAAATATAAATGTAAGCGGAGAGTTTAAACTAGGAACGACTACTGCAAAAGGCGATGTAGACTTTAATATAGAAAATGTTGGAGCATTAACTTTAGGAGCTATAACTTCATCAACAGGAAATGCTAGTGTGATCATCTCTTCAGCTACTGGAAATGTTACTTTAGGAGCCGTATCAGCAACTCAAGGTAATCTAACTCTAAATGCAGGAAATACTCTAGGAAACATTACTATAGGAGCTCTTGCTGGTGATATAGTAAGCGTAGATCTAGGTGGTGTTTTAGGGACTATAAATAGCGCTTCTGGTAATAAAGTAGAAATTACTTCAAACGAAGTTACTTATGTAGGTTCAGAGATCAGTAAAAACGTAGTAGAGATAACTGCCGCAGCCGGCGGTACTGATTTAAATGCTCAAGTAATAGGTGGGGCCGCTGCAGATGATGCATTAACAATAATAGGTAAAGGCGATACTCAAACTATAACCGCTAGCGGAGATTTAAGTGGTGGAACTTTAACTCTTACTTTAACGGATGCTACTAAACTAAGTAGTTTGGATATAAGCGGGGTTAAGGGTATAACAGGTAATGTTGCAATCGAACTAGGTAAAGCAGTACAAGGTAATAAAACAGATGTAAGCGTACAAGGTAGCGACGCTGCTGAACAAATAACATATACTTCAGCTGCGAGTCTTACAGATATAAAAATATCTGGCGATCTAGGAGCAGGAGCTAACACTATAACCGTTACTCCAGACACTGCTGCAGCAGATTTAAAAACTATAGATCTAAGCGGATTAAGCGCTACTGGCGGAACTCTTGCTAGTACGATTACTCTTGTTGCTGCAAATACGGCTATTACTTCTGTTAAGGGTAGCTTAGGTGCCGATACTATCACAGTGGTATCTGAAAATAAAGCAGTAGCTATAGATTTAGGAAAAGATACTGCGGTAGATAAGGTAGATGTAAGCTCAACTAAAATATCAGATAAGACAAACGATGCCTCTATAAAAGCTGATTTAGTAAGTATAACTAACGCTTTATCCGGAGATCAAATAGTACTAAAAGGTGCTACTAGCATAAAAGATAGAGGAGATTTATCTGGCGAAGCTAATTTGTTAGCTGCATTAGCTAAATTAGGCGAAGGCAAAGATGGAACTGTAGTTGCTACTACTGCTGAAGTATTTACTTATAAAGGAAATACTTATGTAGTCGATGCTGCAGGAGATGCTGCATTTGCCAATAATGACATATTAATAGAATTAACAGGTATCGTTACATTTAATGACACTGTTGATGCTAATACAATCACAGTAGCTTAACGACTTTTTGATTAAAACCTTAATAAAAATAGTAGATAGTTTTTTGCTAGAGGAGCCTTTAAATAGGCTCCTTGAATTGTTTTAAATTTAACTACTCTATAGTTTGTTTTTAAATTTATATATTTTAGCTTTTTTAAATTTGACTAGCTTATTTAGCTACTTTAAATTCTTTTAAATGTGATTTTAAATTTAACTACTTTTAATTGATTAAATTTAATAGCTTTATATTTTTAAAATTTAATAATCATATATTTCAATTTAAATTCCAAATCTCTCATTTTAATTTCTAAAATTCAAAAATTGCAGATTAAAGATAAAAAATTAAGCTTTTTTTAACACAGATTTTGGGATTATTTATTATTTTAAATTTGAAAGGCGAAAATGATAATTTGCAATGATAGCTATCCTTCTGTTTTAGATAAGATAGCCGATATGCTCACAAAAGCCGAAGTCGAGCTTGTATTTGTAAGCAATGAAGAGATGAGAGAGATAAATAGAGATAAAAGAGGTATGGACAAAACTACAGATGTTCTTAGCTTCCCGCTTACTTACGTACCTCATTTCCCTATAGGTTCTATAGTTATAAATACAGATCTAGCTTCTAGCAAGGCTCTTGAGTTAGGTCACAGCACAGATGATGAAATAGCACTTCTTTTTACTCACGGACTACTTCATATACTAGGATTCGATCATGAAAACGACGATGGAGAAATGAGGCGCAAAGAGATAAGTATAATGGAGCATATGGGCTTACCAAAGAGCCTCATCGTAAGAAACGGCTGCTAGCTTATAGCATTTCATTTAAAATAGAGTGCAAATCCCCAAAAACAGTCTCTAAAGAGGCGTTTAAAGCTTCTGCTACGCTACTTGTCGTAGTAGTTTTTGCGCTTAGGATTTTGTTTAAAATGATTTTATCTTTATCTGTGAGTTTGGCTAGAATTTCTATATAAGCAGTGTTTTGCGTAACACCGATATCAAGAAGAGTGATTTCTAAGCTTACTTGAGCATCGCTACGCTCTTTAATATGGCAATTTTGATCTAAATACAAAATAAGTGCTTTGTAAATCATATCGCTCGGATATGCTATGAATTTAACATTTTGTAAGTAACTCAGCTCAAGACCGTCTTTATAAATGATGTTTCTGGTTTGATAAGGGCTTAAGGATTTTATCTTTTGGACGTGAATAAATACGTCGCTTCTTCTGTCGCACCTGTTGAGTTCTTTTTTTGGAGTGCTTAACTCATAATATGTTGTTTGAGGGCTTTGTTTCGCTAAACAGCCGCTCAATAAAATCGATATAAAAATTGCAAAAACGTATTTCATTTCTTATCTCCTGAAGTATCTTTAAAGAAAAATTCATAAGGGTTGTCTTCTAGTCTAAAAAGCGTGTTTTTAAGCTCCATAATAAGGGAGTCTAGCTGCAAAAGAGTATCGTTTGTAGCGCTGAGAGTCGGAGTTAAAAAAGACTTAAAATCGTATTCACCGCTTGATAACTTGCTCATTAGTAGAGTTTGAGTATCTTCAAAACTCTTTGCGCTTTTTTTAGCTATGTTTAAAAAATCGGCTGCATTTTTGTTTAATTCTTCAAATTTAATAGCCGATACTCTATTTGAGATAGCAACAGAGTTTTCTAAAAGCTTGTTTATATTGTTTGAGTTTTGCTCATTAGAGACTTTTGCTAGGTTTGATAAAATAGTGTTTAAAGAAGCGATGGAGTTGCTTAAGTTATTTAAATTTTCATCAGAAAGTGCACGATCAATCTTTGATAAACTAGCGTCTATACGACTTCCTAAATTTATGGCGCTATCGCCTATTTTGGCTAGTAGGCCTTGTCCCATTTTGATACTAGGTTTATCGTTTGGCGAAAATACTTCCGCGCTATCGCTACCTTTACTTATATTTATATAAGCTATACCGCTGATTCCTTGGACTTCTACTACTGCAACGCTATCTCGTTTGATAGGAAGATCTTTTTTGAGACTCATTTTTATCTCTATGGTGGCTGATTTTGGATCGCTGAAATATATATCTTTGACGATACCGGCAGGCACACCTATAAAACGTACTTGAGAGTCATTTTTTATACCGTTTGGAAGCTCTTTTGTTTCTATGTAATAGTAACGAGTTTCTCCTTCATTGCCTTTGATATTCATATATAATACGAAAAATGTAAGCATAGCCAAAACTATACAAAAAAATAGTCCAGCTATAAAATATGAGTTTTTATTTTCCATTTAAACTCCTCATAGTAAATAATTCCCTAAGTGGATTTTCTTTGTATTCTAAAGCACCTTTTAAATCGCCCTCATAAGCGATTTTGTGATTGTCTATTATAAGAAATCTATCTAAAATGCCAAATATAGAATCTATATCGTGAGTAACCATTACGACAGTAATCCCTAAACTATCTCTAATGGTGCATATAAGCTTATCAAGCGCTCTTGAGCTCATAGGATCAAGACCAGAGTTCGGCTCATCTAAAAATAGTACTTTTGGGCTTAGAGCAAGGGAACGAGCTAAGGCTACGCGCTTTTTCATTCCACCGCTAAGCTCGCTTGGATACAAGCTCATAGCTTCTTTTGAAAGACCTACTTTTATGAGCCACATTTTGGCTATTTCATTGATATCTTGCTCGTCATAATCGCTATATTCTTTTAGCAATATACCGATGTTATCAAGTACGTTCATACCGCTGTAAAGTGCGCCGAACTGAAACATAACGCCCATTTTCAGTCTAAGCTCATCTCTGGTTTGTAAATTTGCTTGCCAAAGGTTTTGATTATCCCAAAAAATATCCCCGCTAGTAGGTTCTTTCAGATAGATAAGAGTTTTTAAAAGCGTTGTTTTACCGCTACCGCTACCGCCTAAAAGTCCGTAAATTTCGCCATCATTTATCTGAAAGCTAACATGATCGTGCATAATTCTTTCTCCATAAGCAGTGCATAAATCTATAGCTTTTATCAAATTTTTAGCTCCGTATATATAATAGAAAAAATAGCATCTAAAGCAATAATCCAAAATATCGCATTTACCACGCTTCTTGTAGTAAGCTCACCTACGCTGTTTGTGCTTCCGCTAACCTCGAATCCTCTTTTGCATCCTATCAGAGCTATAACCGCTCCAAAAAACGGAGCTTTAAATAATCCCACCCAAAAATGCCTAAGAGCGATACTAGATCTAAATCTTTCTAAATAGTCTGAAAAACTAAGATCAAGATACCAATTACAAACCATCATTTGTCCAAAAATACTTACCGCGTTTGCTAAAAATACTATAAAAGGCATAGCCAAAATAAGAGCCAAAACACGCGGCATAACGATAAATCTAAACGGCTCAAAACCCATAGTTTTCATGGCTTCTAACTCATCTGTTATTTTCATAACTCCGATCTGAGCCGTGTAACTAGAAGCTGATCGTCCAGCTACTACGATAGCTGCTATAAGAGGTCCTACTTCACGAAGCGTCATAATACCCATTATATCAACCACGTATATACTAGCGCCGAAGTTTTCAAGCATTGTTGCGCCTTGATAAGCAAGCACGATACCAATAAGAAAGCTAGTAAGACAGACTATGAAAACAGCACTTATCCCTGCACTATAAAAGTGGTTTGAAAGCTCTTTAAATCTTACGGTAAACGGGTTTAATAATGATTTTGTAAGATTAAATAAAAACTCACCTAGAAATATGCAAAAAGAGACTAGTTCGTTTTTTAAATTTATGATGTTTTTGCCTATTTGCTCGATTAAATTTGATTTTTTAAATTTAATAATTTGTAGATTTAAAATATATTTGTCGCTTACTAGAGCGAATATTTTATCGAATTTATCGTTTGAGTTAATGAGTTTTGGACAGTTGTAGTGTTTAGCAAAAAAAGTAGCAGCGCTATAGTCTATGCGGATTAGATTTTTCAGATCTAGAGTGTCTACTTTGAGACTTCTAAGCTCTTTTAAGCTCTTTTTATCCATAGTATAATCAAATTCCCCATCTAGTTTTAAAACCGCATTATCTAAAGTAAAGTTGTACTTTTTCACTCTTTTGCCTTTGAGTCTAAGTCGCTGCTTTTTAACATAGCATAAACTCTAAGCGTTGCCGATAAAAGAGTAACTATAGCCGGTCCAAGAACAATTCCCCAAAATCCAAAACTCGAAAGACCTGCCAACATAGAGAAAAATATTAATAATTCATTCATTTTGGCCGGTGTTTTAAGAAGCTTTTCATTTATAAATTTAATAACAAGCGGCTTTACGAAGTTATCTGCTAAAGTGGATATAACAACAATGGAATATACTAAAATTATTATAGCCGCTTTAGTGTCTCCAAGAGAAAACTCAAACACGCTAAGAGGAATATAAACTAAAGCGCCTCCTACTACGGGAATAAGCGAACTAAATGCAAACAGTACGCCAAAAAGCAGTCCGTCAAAACCGTAAAAACTAGCTATAATAGCAAATAAAAAGCCTTGCAAAATCATATTTGCTATAGTAGAGTAAAACACAACGCTCATGGTATTTGCAACTTCTGAAAATATGGCTTCTAACTCGTATTTTGCTATAGGAGAAACTTTTTTGATATAGCTTTTAAAAAAGTTTGCGTAAAAGTGTGAAAAAAATAGAAAAAGCATGATAAAGCTGATATCTATAAGAAAATTAGCACTTTTTTCCAAACTTCCTTTTGCATAGCTAAGAACTTTTCTAATCAAAGTGGGCAGATCGATACCGGCTATCAATTCTTTTATTTTAGGCTCTAAAAATGAGAGAGCTTGAGGCAATTTCAAATCAAAATTTTTTATATAATCAATGGTGTGAGATATGCTTTTAATGTCGAAATTCGCAGCGTTTTTTACTATCTCTATAACGGCGTATATGAGCGGCAAGAAAAATACTGTACATAAAAATAGCGTAGTAATGGCGGCTGAAAGTGCGGCTTTGCCGTTTGTAAAACGTAAAAATGCGTTTTGTATGTTTGAAGTAGCAACTGCTAAAAGCACTCCGATACTAATAGTAAGAAGATATGATTGAAATAAAAATAGTACCCAACAAAGCAAAAAAAGTATGAAAAAACCAAAAAATAGACGATTTGTAGGATGCCGACTTTGAGAATTTAGGTTGTTTTTAAAATTTAAATCATTCATTGAACAGACCTTTATTTTGTTTTTCTTCGGTTATATGCATAGGCGGAGTTATACCAAAAACGCTATAGCTTTTAAAGCTTAGTATACGACCTTTTGCGGTTCTTTCTATATATCCGTTTGATAACAAATAAGGCTCTATAACATCTTCTACGGTGCCCTCATCCTCGCTCAAAGCAGCAGCTATAGTTGAAAGGCCAAGAGCTCTTTTAGACCCTACTAATATATCTAAATACTTTAAATCCATCTCATCAAAACCAAGATCATTTACTCCAAGACTATCAAGAGAACTTTTAGCCCTATCTTTGCTGATACTGTTTTCATCACTGACTTCAGCAAAATCCCTAATACGTTTAAGTAGTCTTAAAGCTATACGAGGGGTTCCACGGCTGCGTTTTGCTATCTCTAAGCTAGCTTCTTTAGTGCTATTTTTACCTAGTTTAGAAGCAGCTATAGAGATAATACGAGCTAATTCGTTATCGGTGTAAAATTGCAGCCTAAACTGCATACCAAATCTATCTCTAAGAGGAGCCGAGATCATGCCTGCTCTTGTAGTGGCTCCTATAAGAGTAAATTTAGGAATATCAATTTTTATAGTTTGAGCTGCAGGTCCAGAACCTATAATGATATCAAGTCTGAAATCTTCCATAGCAGAGTATAACACCTCTTCTATGGCAGGACTTAAGCGGTGAATTTCATCGATAAATAGCACATCGCCTTCTTCTAAATTCGTGAGGATAGCAGCCAAATCTCCGCTTTTTTCTATCATCGGAGCGGAGCTGATCTTGATATTTGCTCCCATTTCGTTTGCTATAATATGAGCAAGAGTAGTCTTTCCAAGTCCAGGAGGCCCATAAAATAGTACGTGATCTAAGCTTTCAAGGCGCTTTTTAGCGGCTTTTATGAATACTTTTAAATTTGATTTGATTTTTTCTTGACCTATATACTCTTCAAAAGTCAATGGTCTTAAAGTTACTTCATATTCGCTTTCAAAGCTGACTTTTTCTATCTCGACTATCCTATCCAATTCTTATCCTTAAAGTGCAAACTTTTCAAATTTAGCACCCATTTTTTCGTAGTAATAAGCGCCGCCTTTTATCTCTTTAACATTTTTAAAACCATTGTTTTGCAGTAGTTTTAAAGCAGCTTTTGATCTTTTGGCGGTCGCACACATAAGATAAAACTCATCGTCTTTTTTAAAATGCTGCTCCACCAAGCGTACAAACATAGGATTTATCTTTCCGCTTGCATTTTCATAAGTAATGAGTTTTGAACCCTCTAAAATTCCGTACTCCATCCATTCGCTAGGAAGTCTTATATCTACTATATTTTCATTTGGTATATTCATACTGACTACTTGGGAATTTGCTATTTTTTACTTCGTCCGCATACTCTTTTAGAGCATTTTTTATAAGAGTCGCACCTTCTAAATACCTTTTTACAAATTTTGGTTTAAATTCATCAAAAAAGCCAAACGCATCGCTCCATACCAAAACTTGTCCATCACAAGAAGCACCGCTTCCTATTCCTATAGTCGGCACTTTTAATTTTTGAGAAATTTCGCTCGCAACACTACTTACGATTCCTTCTAGCAAAAACAAGCTAGCTCCCGCAGACTCCAAAACGATAGCGTCTTCTAATATGCTTTTTGCGCTTAGCTCGTCTTTGCCTTTTATCTTGTATCCACCTTCAAAACGTGACATTTGAGGTTTTAAACCGATGTGAGACATAACAATTATGCCATTTTGGCTAAGAAGTTTGATGGTGTCCGCCATCTCTTTCGTGCCTTCTATTTTTACAGCGTCACAGCCTGTTTTTTTATAGATTTTTATAGCATTTTTTAGTGCTATTTGCGGCGTGCAAGCCGAGCCAAAGGGCATATCTACAACTAAAAATGCTTTTTTAGCACCATTTTGCACAGCTTTCGTATGATAGATCATATCATCAACGCTTAGTCCTATAGTTTCATTTTTACCACCAAAACTCATATTTAAACTATCGCCGACCAAAATCATATCCACATAATCATCAAAAAGCCCTGCAAACAGAGCATCATAAGCAGTTATCATAACAATCTTTTCTCTGTTTTTCATCATAAACAGATCGTTTATGGTTACTTTTTTCAATATTTTTCCTTATTTTTCTCATTTTTTTGTCTGATTTTATCTAAAATTTGCTACAATTTGTCTGAATATAAGTAGGAAATATAAAAATGGGATTACTAAAACAGCTAGAAATCGAATACGAACTTGATATCATAGATGAGTTCTTAACTCATTTTGGCATAATGAACGGTCTGCTTGACGGGTTGATTATAAATTTAGGCAACAAAGATAAATTTGATGCAAGCGCGAATGAACTTGGAAGGATATTTCACAATATTAAATCCGCATGTGAGTACTTAAAGCTAGACGCGATCATAAAACTAACTTCAATAGCAGAAGACATAGTATCTGAACTAAAAAGTCATAAAAATACCGGAACTATAGCGTCAAATGAAGCGATAGACTGGCTTTTAGAAGTTTCTAGTCAGCTTGAATTATATAGGCAAGATTTGGAAAATGATGAGATTTATTTTCACATTTTACGTCCTAGTATAATTAATATTCCTACAAATTTATTTGCTTGACAATAAATTAAATTTTATGTATAATCGCCAACTTATGGGGGTGACTTGGCTTCGACAGGAGTAGTGGAGTCACGGCGGCATGCAGCTTTGGGCAAAGCTTAAAAAGCCCAAAATAAAATTAAACGCAAACAACGTTAAATTCGCTCCTGCTTACGCTAAAGCTGCGTAAGTCCAGTTGAGCCCTGCGAAACTTCAATGCTATCTAGAAGCTTTAGCGGGTAATTTTTGATAGCTTAGATTAAAGAATTGACGAATCTATAATTGAAATTTAGTCTTAGCTTAGCTAAACGCTTTGGGAAGTGAGCGAAGCTAAGTGAAACTCTCACTTCTGCTAAGCATGTAGAGGCTATGAATCTATTATTTTTGGACTGCAGTTCGATCCTGCACACCTCCACCATTAAATTATTAACTTATTTTATTAAATTTAAATAAACATCATACATTTAAAGCAGACCGATACATCATCAATCTGCTATCATTAAATTTATAAATTACAACATTAAATTAAAATTTATATCGAGCTTTTAAGCCGCCCGAGATACCGCTTTTTACTCCGGTAAATAGCTGTAAATTAAAATTTGCATTGAACGCTTTATAGTTTGTAGGAGTTATACTAGCTCCGATCTCAAGCATAGCACTATCTCCGGAAGCTCCGGGAGCATCTATATTTGCATTTGCTACTATGCTATATGTTTTTTGTTTGCCGTCAAATTCTCTCTCATAAGCAGCTCCGCCATATAGATTAGTACTGTCGTTTAACTCATAGTTATATCTAGCGCCTAAACTTAGTCTTATAGACTTAGCAGTATCAAACTCAAACCCTTCATCTCTTATATACACTGCTTTGCTTCCTTGCTCGGAATAAAGAATCTTTGAGTATAAATCAATAATATTTATATCATTTATATTAAAAATCCTGCCAAGCCCTATATGTCCTCCAAAGTAGTTTCTACCCATATCAAATGACGCTACCCCATTAAAGTCGTTACTAACATAATTACTTTTTACTTTACCTCCTCTAAGCGATCCATCTAAATAGAAGTTATTTGCTAATTTAGTATTTAGTAAAACTCCGATACCAAAGTAATTAGTATCACCGCTTCCTTTTATGCTATTGGTATTTGGAATACTATTAGGAGCAAAGTCGTTATAGCTATTATAATTTGCATTTCCTGCTTCCATAAATATACCGTACGTAAAAGACTCTATCTCTTTAGAAACACCAACTATAAGCGAGAAACCATTTATATCTATATGAGATCCCGTTTTATAACGAAAGCGACCATTGCTAAGTGCGGCAAATGAGTTTGAACTGCTAGCTTGACTAACCATATTTTTTATACCTTCATTTGATGCTAGATCACCTGCTTGATTTGTAGATACTATAGATGCAACGCCTGATTCTAAGAAAGATTTCATTCCTGGATTTGGCTCTTTTTTTCCTAATACAAACTTACTATTACCGACTGAAGTATAAGTAATGATTTGAGAAACTCCAAATAGAGTCTTTTTAGGTTCGCTAACAAGAACTACCGGAGCAGGAATAATGGGAGCAGGAATAACAGGATCTATAATTGGAGTAACAATAGGAACTACCGGAGCAGGAATTACTGGAATGGGAACAGGAATTACTGGAATGGGAGCAGGAATTACTGGAATGGGAGCAGGAATAACAGGAACAGGCTGAGGGGCTGGAATAGGAATAGGAATAATAGAGTTTGCATCATCTCCACCTGTTATCTTTGCATCATCAAACCCTCCTATAAGAGTTATTGTATCTCCTTCATTTAAATTTAGATTATTTGCGTTAAATTGAGGTGTGATTATTAAGTCGCTTAAATCCATATCTTCACCTAAAATTAATATATAATCATTTGTAGTCATATCTCTTGGAATATTCAGATTTAAATTTGAAAAGTTTTTTATAGATTTTATTTTTAAATTTAATGAATCTTGAGTAGCTAGAGTGTTTCCTGATTTATAATCAGAAGGAGGATCATTTAAAGGTTGGATATCTGCCGGATCTGCAAGTGCCCTCCTAACTCTTTTGGGTGCTAAATTTTGCTCTATGGGGGGGGGTGCAGCTATCTTCCCATCGGCGCCGTATAAAGTAGCATTTGATAGATCCGGACTACCTGAGATGATGATTTTATTTCCAGTAGAACTACCGCCGCCACTGCTATATCCTCCATAAATATTTCCTACTATTGTTCCGCCCGATATTGCTACTACATTCTTAGAAGCTACTTTTGCGTATCCTCCATAAATATTTCCCGTGATTGTTCCATTAGATATATTAACCGAGTTTTCAGTAGAATTACCATTTAGTGATTTACCGCCGTATATATTACTAGTAACTGTTCCGCCAGATATCGTAACTGAGTTTTTAGATACCGTTGTTCCATATCCACCGTAAATTTCTCCCGATATTTTTCCGTTAGAGATTTCTATTCTATTTTCAGATGCACTTATACCTTCACCGCCATAGATTTTATCGGTAATTGAAGTGTTATCTCCAGATATAGTAACCGAGTTTTTATTGGCATTGCCGTTTGTGGATTTACCGCCGTATATACTATTAGTAACCTTTCCACCAGATATTGTAACTGAGTTTTCAATAGCATTTGCATTTGTGCCTTGTCCGCCTATAATGATAGCAGAAGTATCTGTAGATACTATTACGGAATTCTTGGTTGCAGAACCGCTATATGACTTACCTCCGATAATATAATTTTCAACTACTCCGCCAGATACATTTACGTAGTTTTGAGATGCAACAACACCAGAGTTTCCACCAGTAACGCTTTGGATAGTACCGCCGGTAATATTAATCGTATTTAAGTTGGTATGGTCTTGAGCATGACCGCCTACAATATTGTTTATATTGCCCCCGTTAGAGATTTGAATTGAATTTTCATTAGCGTCTTTAGCTGAATGACCTCCGTAGATATTAGTAACTTGCAATGTTCCACCAGAGATTGTGATCGAGTTTTTATTAGCTATACTATTATTGCTTATAGATTTTCCTCCATAGATATCTGCAATATTGGCCGTACCTTCTGTGATAGTTACTTTATTCTCGTTAGCAGATTTATTTGCATTACCACCATAGATTGTGCTAGAAGTAACCTTTCCACCAGATATTGTAACTTGGTTATTTGTTGCATTAGTAGCACTTCCGCCGCCTATAATAGGAACGTTGATAGTGCCTCCAGATATAATAACTAAATTTTCAGAAGCGACTTGAGAGCTTCCGCCACCTATGATTTCTACGGCTTTTATTTTGCTATTGTCTTGTATATATACTTTGTTTCTATTAGACTGATGATAACCGTCGCCCCCTTTGATATATATTTTTGTACTTGATGCCGAACCGCTTCCATCCCAATTTATCTTTGTGTTGCCTTTTATAGTGACGACATTATCTGTTGTGGCATCTTTGCTTAAACCTCCAAAGATATCAATGATCGGATTCTTAAGACTAGAATGTGTTGCTATAGTAACGTTTGTTAAATTTACCATATTGCCGATCGCTTCAGCGCTACCATAATCAAAGTTCCAAAATACGCTTGCCTCGCCTCCTATGATATGGGTGTGATGTTGCAATTTATTACCAAATCGAAGCCCGGCAGTTAATTTAGCATCCGTTATAATTACGCTATTGTTTGATGATATTGCTTTTCCATTGTTTTTATTTGGTGCTTCAACAAATCCTCCTGCTATTTTAAATTGATGCTGATTATCACTTGTAGCAGTTAATTCTATATCTTTTTTTATCTCTACCTTATTACTAGTAGCAGTACTTTTAGACTGTCCTCCATAAATATTGCTTTTTAAATGCTGGGCTATATACCCTTGTTCATATCCTCCATAAAATACGGTTTTATTATCTATTAATACCGTATTGTTCTTAGACTCGCTTGTCGTAGCATATCCTCCTATAAGCTCTGCATTTTTCATTCCACCAGCAATTGTAGTAACGGAATTAGTATTGCTACTTTTTATCTCAACTTTGTTATTTGATGAGGAGATGCCTTTACCACCTATAACTTTTCCACCGTTTTTTTGACTGTTCGGATAACGATTGCCTATAAAAGTACCGGGATCTACATTAATAGTATTTGATTTAGTTTCCTCACTATCACTATACCCACCATATATTTCTGCTCCTTGTTGCTCATTTCCTGAAATCGTGACATTATTATTGGATTGATCTGTTGGTTTATATGTATTACCTTGTCCTTTGGATATCGCATTCCCATTATTATTTACATTAAGCTCGGCTACGGAAGAAATAGGTATGCATAACAACAGTGTTGATAAGGTAATCTTTGCACCGACAATGGTTGTGATTGGAATCTGAATTTTCATTTGTATGCCTTTTTAAGATTTACTAGATTAAAAATCTACAGCCATCATAGCTAAATTTAACATAAAATTCAAATATTTTTATAATTATCTTTTAAATTTTAAATAAATCTGTGTAAAAAGTGTCATACTTTCCTTTTCTCAAACCAAATACTCTTTGATACCTTGTAAGTATAATAATAAAGTATAAGACTAGTTAGTGTTTGTTTGTCTGGATTTTATTTTATTTTATTAAGGAGTTCGTATGATTTCAAAATCAGAAGTTTCAGAGCTATTTATAGTTCTTTTTGGAAGACCTACAGAGGGTGAAGGTAATACTTATTGGGTAAATGAGAGTAGTGCTAATGGATGGGGTATGATTGAGACATCTAATGCTATACTTAATTTAGATATTACTAAGAGTTTTCTTGGCGAGACTTTAAATAATAATGAGTCGTTTGTAAAGCATTTATTTAAGAATGCTGTTAATTTAACTGAGTTTGTTAGTGATGAGCAAAAAGCTGGTCTTAAGTATTGGGTTGATCTTTTAGATAATGGTACAGTAAGTAAGGCTGATTTAGTAGGACACTTCGTGAATGCTGCTAAAGATCCTAGTAATGCTGGGGCTAATCAAGATCTATTTAATAATAAGGTAATTGTTAGTAATTATGTTGCTGATACTATAGCTAAACTTCCACTTGATGGTCTTACTCCTGATCAACAAAATGCTTTAATACAAAAGACTGTTGATATAATTAATAATGTTACTAGTAATAGTAGTAGTGTTGAGAGTGCTAAGGGTGAGGTTGATGCTTTGAAGAGTGAGCTACCTAATCCGGGTAGTACTTATGATCTTACAGAGGGTAATGATAATTTAAAGGGTACTGATTTAGACGATACTTTTAATGGGACTGTTTATTTGGGAACAGGTATTAATAAATCGACATTGACCGCGTTTGACACCGTAGACGGCGCAGCGGGCAACGACACTATAAATATATCATTTGGTCTAAATAGCAACTCGAACGTGACCGATCTAAAAACTAGCGATTTAAACTCAGCTCTTCTTGGCGTAACTAATGTTGAGAAATTAAATATTATATCTGAGGTTAAAGCTGCAGACGGCGGCGGTCTTACTATAAACGGATATAAGAGTGTTTCGTTAAATATAGTCGGTGAGACTAAGATAGCAGATACTGACGCTACTAAGCTTGATATAAAAGCTAGCGGTAATGTAACCGTGACTAAAGCCGAGGCCGTGAAAGACCTAAGCATAAATGCAGCAAACAGTGAAGTAAGCATAGCGGCAAACGCAACTAAAGCCTTAGAAAACCTAACTATAAAAAATGCTAGTAAGCTAACGGCTACAAATGCATTCGATGGAGATACTTTAAAGAGCGTAACTTTAAGTAATGTAACTTTAGGCGATACTAACGCTGCTGCCGCATTTGATTTCAAAGGCGTATCTACTTTAAATTTTGATAATGTCGTATCGGCTCAAACTGCAGATAGTAAAATAGCTCACATTACATCTAGTGCTGAGACTTTAAATTTAAACTTAAGCGGAAAAACTGCTACTGTTGCTTTGGCAACTAATAGCGTAACTAAAGTAGCAAATATAAATGCAAACGCAGATGTTAACGCCTTCTTAATTACTAAAGCTAACGGTGAAATGAATCCAGGTCATGCTGATTTACAAAACGATTCATTTACTACGTTTATCGTAAAAGGTAATGGTAAGGAGCTTACTTTAAATGCCGGAGATCTTGATTTGGTAAAAGATATAGATACTACAGGATTTAGCGGAAATGCCAAAGTGAGTTTCGGAGACACTGACTCAGTCGATGGATCACAACTTAGCGTTAAAACAGGCGCAGGAAATGATACTTTAAATTTAGAAGCTAAAAAGCTAAAAGCAGGATCGCTGATAGATGGCGGTGAAGGAAATGATACAATTATCATGAAAGCTAGCGCATTAGCCGATGCTGCTACTTTAGGTATGATTAAAAATATAGAAAACGTGACTGTCAGCGATGCTTTAAGCGCAAATACAGACGTAAGCGCGAGCTCATTTGTGAATATTGGGTTATTGGCTGATAATACAGGTGGTGGAAACGATGTAGTATTGACTATAAATAAAGATCAAATAGTAGATATACAAACTGCTAAACTAGCTGAAAACAAGAAAGTTACAATTAAATTAAATGATGCAACCGGAGCTGATGATACTGTAAATATAGTTCTTAATGCTAAAGCTATTATAGGCGCAGATAAGAGCGTTACCGTAGGTGCAAATGATGCGGCTAAAGCATTGATTATTAATAAAGATATAGAAACAGTTAATATAACTTCGGTGACTAAGGATAGTACTACTGACAACAAGTTATATATGAAAGTAGCAGAAGGAGCAGAAGGAGCTAATAAGGTAATTATTACCGGAGATGCCGCTACAACTCTTGCTGCTGGTGGCGTAGCCGCATCTGATCTTAAAACAATAAAAGATTTAGACGCTAGCGCATTGACAGGTAAGCTTACATTCGATGCAAGTGTAAATAAATTAGCTAGCGGAGCTACGATTAAAGGCGGTAGTGGAGATGATAGTATAACAGTAGGATATGATACTCAAGTTGTAACTTTAGGCGCAGGCGATGATACAGTCGTTCTTAAAGCCGGCAATGCGGATATAGCTAAATATTCTACCATAACTGACTTTAGCAAAGGTGACAAAATAGATATATCTCAGCTTAAAGCTAATACAAAAAATGCTGCAACAAGTATATCTAAAGCTGACGAATTAGCCTCTACAGCTACATTTAAAGAGCAAGTTGAAGCTATATTAAAATCTGATGGCTCAAACACAGCAGTAGCCAAATACTTCCAATTCGGAGGCGATACATATATAGTAGTGGACACTGCAAATGCTGCAACAAGTACTATCACAGCGGATACTGATGGCATAATTAAGCTTGCTGGATTTACAGGAGATTTAACCATAGACGGTAGCAGTATAATTACAGTAGCCTAGTTCAGATAAAGAAGTCGTTGCAATTAAATTTAGCACAACTTAAATAGCTATATTTTTACAGCGATGGCATATTGACTTCTTTAGACCAAACCTTAATAAATAGTAGATAGTTTTTTTGCTAAAAGGAGCTTTGCATATAGCATGGCTCCTTAATTTTCCAACCGATACCTTTTTAAATTTAATAACTACGAATTACATAACTTTTATAATTTTTAGGTATAATGAACAAAAATCAAGGAGACAAAATGACCGTAAGACTAGAACTACAAAACGTAAAAGAAGAGATCTTAGAAGCCATAAAAAGCATAGTAAAACTCAGTCCGAACACTAAAATGAAAGTAGTGGAGCTCGATGAAAACGGCTACGATAAAAAGTATGTAAAAGATATACTATCGACATCAAACGAGCTAGATCATGCGATAAAAAACGGTAAAGCAAAAACATTTAAAAACGCTAAAGAAATGTTTCAAGATATAGGAGTGAAAGTTGGCTAAATTTGAGCTTTTATACACAAGTAAATTTAAAAAATCCGTTAAAAAGCTAAACAAAGAAGATATAAAAGCCGTAATAGAGATCTTAGACAAGTTATGCGAAGATGAACCGTTGGACTTAAAATACTGCGATCACCCTTTACAAGGAGCCTTAAAAGGTTTTCGAGACTGCCATATTAGACCCGATTTGGTTTTAATTTACGAAAAAAGATATGATATGTTGATACTAAAAGCAATAGATATAGGCTCTCACGCAAAAGTTTTTTAACCCACTCTCCTAGGCATCACAATACCACTTTAATTATCAAAAAATTATCCATAGTTTAACTTTGTAGTTTATTAATACTCCTCTTTTTCATTCCACCATTATAATTTAAAATAATACCTTATTTAACCAAATACTCTTTGATACCTTGTAAGTATAATAATAAAGTATAAGACTAGTTAGTGTTTGTTTGTCTGGATTTTATTTTATTTTATTAAGGAGTTCGTATGATTTCAAAATCAGAAGTTTCAGAGCTATTTATAGTTCTTTTTGGAAGACCTACAGAGGGTGAAGGTAATACTTATTGGGTAAATGAGAGTAGTGCTAATGGATGGGGTATGATTGAGACATCTAATGCTATACTTAATTTAGATATTACTAAGAGTTTTCTTGGCGAGACTTTAAATAATAATGAGTCGTTTGTAAAGCATTTATTTAAGAATGCTGTTAATTTAACTGAGTTTGTTAGTGATGAGCAAAAAGCTGGTCTTAAGTATTGGGTTGATCTTTTAGATAATGGTACAGTAAGTAAGGCTGATTTAGTAGGACACTTCGTGAATGCTGCTAAAGATCCTAGTAATGCTGGGGCTAATCAAGATCTATTTAATAATAAGGTAATTGTTAGTAATTATGTTGCTGATACTATAGCTAAACTTCCACTTGATGGTCTTACTCCTGATCAACAAAATGCTTTAATACAAAAGACTGTTGATATAATTAATAATGTTACTAGTAATAGTAGTAGTGTTGAGAGTGCTAAGGGTGAGGTTGATGGGTTAAAAGAGGCACTTGATAATCCTGCTATAGACATAGAAAAAACTCAAGCATTTACTACTGGCGCGGATAAACTTATCGGAACTAGCGGTGATGATATATTTTTAGGTAACAAAGATACAATTCAACCGGGCGATATAGTAGACGGCGGTGCTGGTAATGATACATTAAAAGCTTTTGGAGGAGCTACTTTACAAGGCGTTATCGTGCAAAACGTAGAGAACGTAGAAGTATACAACTCTACATCAGAGGATGTTATAGATACTACTACTATAACAGGTCTTGAGAAGCTTAGCTTGATTAGATCAGAAGTTAAAAACAACGCTATAGCAGGTGCTAGTATAAGTAATGGTCAAACCATATCTTACTCTGAAGTAGTAGGAACCGCAGCTAACGGTGAAGCTACCGCGACTATAACTTCAGGTAACGCAAAATCTATAAATTTAGAGCTAAACGCCACTAAAAACTATATAACAACAGTAGTTCTATCTGACGCTTTAGAGACATTAAATTTAACTACAACAGGTAAAGTTACTATGGCAAAAGCTACTACCGATAGCTTGAATGCGGCTGGTTTGACAACTTTAAATTTGAAATCTACAGGCACTTTGGCATTAAATCTTGGTAACACTGCAAATAACGCAGACGCGCTAAAAACTATCGATGCTAGCACAAGCACAGCAAATATCACACTAAATTTAGTTGATACGCATCTAAAAGCGCTAGAAAGCATTAAGCTTGGAAGCGGAAACGATAAAGTAAATGCTATCGCAGGCGTTACTATAGACGGCGGCGCGGGTAATGATACTTTAGTTTTAAAAGACGCTTTATTGTTAAATGAAAAAGATCTTTCTACATTTACAAATTTTGAAGGCGTTATAGTAGAAGCAGCTATCTCGTCTGGAAAAGTGGATTTAGGTAAGTTGGGATTTAGTAGTTTGGGGCTAAAAGATAGTGTAAGTTCTACTGCTGTTATCACTGTAGATAGCGGAACTACTATATCGTTTCTAGCTGATGGAAAAGAGATATACGATGGCGGACTTTTAGTAAAAGGAGCAGCTGCAGCTGCAGATACTACGCTTAACATCGCTTTAGACGGTTCAGAGCTAACCAATGCTAAGCTAGACGCGACTATAGCAGGTATCAAAGATGTAAATATAATAAATTTGAACTCTATAGATAGCGGAGATAAAGCTAATACCGGAAACAAGCTAACTATAAGCAAATTAGAATATACGGATGATACCGATAGCAAAAAAGCAGGAACAGTTATAAACATCACAGGAAACGACAAAACTGAGCTAGTATTAGCTGCTACTTCTAAAGACGTTGTAACAAAAGTAGATGCAGGCGCTCTTGATGGCGGTTTAAAAATAGATCTTTCAACAAACGGTTTAAAAAACGGCGCTACGTTGATCGGCGGTAAAGGTGATGATGTAATCACTATAAAAGACACCGCCAAAAATAATATCATTATCGATCTAAGTGCAGGCGGAAGCGATACTGTTAAAGTATCAGATGATAGCGGACTTAAAAACTCTTACTCTGTAGTAAATGGGTTTGGTAAAGATGATAAGATTGAAATTACTGTAGCTCATGCAATAAATGCAGCTATAACAAAACTAGATAATATCAAAGATACATCTAGTTTTTCAGATATATTAGATCTAGCTGCGGCCGGCAGCAATGCTGAGACAAACGCTATTCTTAAGTATTTCCATTTTGACGGAGATACATATATAGTAGCAGATAATAAAAATGCTACTACATTCCAAGATACGGGAGACACACTTATAAAGTTAGCCGGCATACATGAGCTTACATCTAATGCTAGTACTACTACTGCGACTATTACTATTGCAGAGTAAAAAAGGGTTGAAATCTTAATAAACTAATTAACATCTATGCTAAGATAGTTTTTTTGCTGGGGAGTCTGGAAACAGGCTCCTTTTATGTATATTTATAAGATATTTTAATGTAAAATCAATCATTGCTTAGACGATCTTTATAAAAAAACTGTATAATAATCCACAAATTCAGCCGGAAAGACTAAATTTGAACGTAGAAAAAACTTATATAAACAAAGCTGTAGAGCATATATCAAATTTGATAACCGCTAGTCAAAGTAACGCCTATAAAGCCGTAAATCAAGAAGTTATCAAAGCTTACTGGGAGATCGGTAAATACCTCCAAATAGAAATTTTAGATAGTGACAAAAGCGCTACACTCAATTCATTGCTAACTGAAATTTCAAACAATTTAAAAACTAAATTCGGCAGAGGTTTTGACAAATCTCAAATTTCAAGAATGATAAAATTTTATAATTGTTTTAGTGATTTTAGCTTTGTTGCGACAGTGTCGCAACGACTCGGATGGTCTCATTTCGTCGAAATACTTCCAATGGAACATGTGCAAAGAGAGTTTTACATTACCATGTGTGCAAATGAAGGCTGGAGTGTTAGAACACTAAGAGAGCGCGTAAAATCAATGCTTTTTGAGAGAACTGCAATATCAAATAAACCTGAATTAACCATAAAAAATGACCTTGAACTACTAAGAAATAAAAATCAAATGAGCGAAAATTTAGCTTTTAGAGATCCTTATGTGCTTGATTTTTTGGGGCTTAGCGATACATATAGTGAAAAAGAGTTGGAGAGCGCGATACTTGTTGAGCTGCAAAAATTTATAACCGAACTTGGGAGCGACTTTGCATTTATAGCAAGACAAAAACGCATCACAATCGATGCTCAAGACTACTATATCGATCTTTTGTTTTACCATAGAAAACTCAGATCGCTTGTTGCCATAGAGTTGAAATTAGGCAAATTTGAAGCAGGTTATAAAGGACAAATGGAGCTGTATCTAAGGTGGTTGGAACGTTATGAGATGCTAAAAGACGAAAATCCACCGATAGGATTAATACTATGCTCCGATAAAAACAACGAACACATCGAACTTTTACAATTAGATAAATCGAATATAAAAGTAGCGAAATATATGACTAAACTACCGCAAAAAGAGCTTTTGGAAGCTAAGTTAAAAGAGAGTATAAAAGCAGCTAAAGAGAAATTAAGAAAATAAAACGGCTGATAATTAGAAGTCAACGAAACAACAAATTTGGCTTTATAGTTTAAATTCAAAACAATCTCTTAATAATCTCTTTTAATGTTTATCGTCTTATATATTTATCAATTTGTTTTATCAATGATTAATTTATCAATTTATTTAACCCATTTATCCTTTTATATAATTCTTTTAATCATCTAATTATATTAATACTCCTCTTTTTCATTCCACCATTATAATTTAAAATAATACCTTATTTAACCAAATACTCTTTGATACCTTGTAAGTATAATAATAAAGTATAAGACTAGTTAGTGTTTGTTTGTCTGGATTTTATTTTATTTTATTAAGGAGTTCGTATGATTTCAAAATCAGAAGTTTCAGAGCTATTTATAGTTCTTTTTGGAAGACCTACAGAGGGTGAAGGTAATACTTATTGGGTAAATGAGAGTAGTGCTAATGGATGGGGTATGATTGAGACATCTAATGCTATACTTAATTTAGATATTACTAAGAGTTTTCTTGGCGAGACTTTAAATAATAATGAGTCGTTTGTAAAGCATTTATTTAAGAATGCTGTTAATTTAACTGAGTTTGTTAGTGATGAGCAAAAAGCTGGTCTTAAGTATTGGGTTGATCTTTTAGATAATGGTACAGTAAGTAAGGCTGATTTAGTAGGACACTTCGTGAATGCTGCTAAAGATCCTAGTAATGCTGGGGCTAATCAAGATCTATTTAATAATAAGGTAATTGTTAGTAATTATGTTGCTGATACTATAGCTAAACTTCCACTTGATGGTCTTACTCCTGATCAACAAAATGCTTTAATACAAAAGACTGTTGATATAATTAATAATGTTACTAGTAATAGTAGTAGTGTTGAGAGTGCTAAGGGTGAGGTTGATGGGTTAAAAGAGAGTATAGATGAGGCTGGTTTAAATAAGATAGCTCTTACTACTGAGAATGATACTATTACTGGTACTGAGGGTGGAGATCTTATTAGTGGGGTGGTAGGTACTGCTGCTGAGAGTACTTTAAATCCTGGGGATAAGATAGATGGTGGTGCTGGTAATGATGTGCTTAAGGTAGATTTGAAGAATAACTTCAAAGGCCTAAAAGATGACGGCTACATCAAAAATATAGAAAAACTATCTTTAACTAATAGTAGTGTTTCAAACAGAACATTCGACGCTAAAGGTATAGATGGATTGCAAACAGTTGCGTTAAGTGGCGAAAAAGGAATTAGCGTTACTAATCTTGCTAATATAGTAGATGTTGAGCTTACTAACCTAAAAGCTGATAAATTCAATGTAGATTCTATATATGCGGATAAAGTGCTTGATGGTTCAGCTGATGTGCAAAATTTAAAAGTAAATGGTGTTGGTGCTAAAGGTGCTAGCGTAGCAATAACTGCCGATAAGATAGAAACTCTAAATTTAAATACTACAGGAAGCCAAAGCTTTGTAAGTGCTGATGTGGCAAGTATATCTGTAAAAGGAAACGCAAATCTATCTTTAGCAACAGGAGCAAAAACTACTACTTTAGATGCTTCTAGCTTCGGTGGAGCTTTGGATGCAGATTTAAGCACATCAGCTAGTGTTACTAGTATTAAAGGTGGAAATGGTAATGATAAGATAACTATAGGAACAGATGTAGCTAATGTTAATGTAGATGGCGGAGCGGGGAATGATGAGTTGGTTATCAAAGGCTCTGGCACTTTAAAACCTACAGTAGCAAACGTAGAAAAAGTTACGTTAGACGCAACTGGAGATCTAACTCTAGCTATGAACAACGCAAAAGACGTAAGCGAGCTAAATATCAAAGGAGATACGGGTGGAGTAATTGTATTAAATAGTAACATATCTTCACTTAACTTCTTATCAACTGCTGAAGGTACAAATGCAGTAACTATAGATAGCGAAAACTTAGCTACTATAAATTATAAAGCAGGTACCGATGCAAAAGCTGCAGCTGAAGCAAGCGGTAAAGTAAATGCTAGCGAAGCTACAAATCTTACTATAAATTTAGAAGCCAACACAAAAACAACAAATACGAATGCAGAAGTTATCGCAGAAAAAGCCACAAGTATAACATTAAACGTGGCTGAAGTAAAAGAGGCTCAAGCCATAAGCATAGCTGCTCCAGAAGCTGTCTCATTAAGCATAAATAACAAATCAGCGGCCGGGCTTCAAACAAATTTAGACGGAACAGATAATATAGTAGAAAATCTTACTATATCTACTGATGGAGCATTCAAATTTGTAGCAAATAATCATTTTGAAAAAGCAAACGTAGTAACTTTAAGCGGAGACAATGCCAAATCGGCCATGACTCTAGGCAACATAGGAAGCAATGGAGCTGAACATGATATTCAAATCACAGCTAGCGGACTAAAAAGCGGATTGACTGTAGGAAGCGTATTAGCTGTTGCACGCTATATTAAAGAAAACAATGTAAACGTAGATGTTAGTGGAGTTACGGGAAGGGTTGCTTTAGGAAATATGTCAGGAAGTAACGTATCTGTAAATGCAAACTCTAGCGCTTCACTAAAATTAGGAAATATCGATGTCATAAGGACCGCGACCGTGAATGCAGGTGCCATCGATGGAGCAGTAGATATAGGAGATGTTTATGCAAAAACCGCAAACATAGATCTATCAAAAACACTTGGCAACGTATATGTAAATAATATAACAGCAGACACAATCAGCTATAATGGTTCAACACTAAAATCAAACGGACATCATGGCGAACTAAATCTTGCTTCTGCTAAGGGCAAAGCATTCACAGCTGTAGTAAACGGCAGTTTAACTAATGATCACATAATAGTTAAAGCTTCTGATGCTACTGAAAGTATAAAAGTATCGGGAAATCTAGATATAGGCAATGATATGGCAACTATACGCTCAGGCAAAAAAACAAATAGTATAAATATTAGCGAATTAAAAGCTACAAATTTATTTGAAACTATATATTTAGATAACACAACAGAGTCTAACGTAGCCGTAAAACTAGGTAATTTTATTTCTAATGTAGTTTGGAAATTAGATTCATCTTTAACAACTGCTAAACTAAGCGGCGATATGGGTACAGGATCACAAAATACCGTAATAATAGATACCAGTAAAGCTAAATATCTTACAGCTATAGATATCAGTGAGCTTGCGGGGGAATTCAATTCTATAATTATGATGGCGGGTGCCAACACTGAAATTACCGAAGTAAAAGGTAGTGAAAAAGGTAATGATATACTATATTTTAATGTAATTAATTCTGGAGCGGACTTTATTAAGCTTACAGATATAGATCATAATATAGATAAGATAGCCATAGGAGGAACTCACTCAGTTACCGTAGCTTACGCAGCTATAGCAGATAAAACAGTAGATATGACAAATACAGATTTGCTAATGTTACCGCATATAGAGCAGTCGGAGATAGTTCCGCATAATAACACACTCAGTATAATTGCGGGTGATACTTACTCATCTATAAATTTATCTCATATATACGGACAAACTACCGATCAAGTAATAACTACGCTTAACACTGCTACTAAAACCGTTACATTAGGAAACCAAGTACTTGTCGATGGTACGGGCAACAAAGTAACCGATATCATAAAAGCAGATGCCGGCAAAGGTATGGTTACTATAAACGGTTTTGATAAAACAGCTGATAAGATCAATTTTACTACAGCCGTTACCGATAAAGGTGGTTTAACAACAGCTACAGTAGTTACCGGCGTCAAGAGTAGCGATGACACAAACGACGTGCATATAAAAGTTGCCGCTGGCGCAACAGGCGTGGTTTCGTTCTTTAAAGGAAAGTCTGGTGCTGAAGCAGATAGCAATTTCGTTGCTACGGACGCAAATATCTTAAATATAGCAAAAGCTTTAAATAGTGCACAAGATATCACAACAAAAGATGCAACAAAAACAGCGCCTAACGGTGTTTATATAGTAAATGTTGCGACTGATGGTTATAGAGAAGCATATTCTTATATCATTAACATTGGTGCTACTAATGCCGATACCGATGATACTATAATTAAGATAGCAGGCGTCGCTGATATAGCTATAGCTCAGGTGACACAAACAGGAAGAGCACTAAGCGAACAAGCTTAATTTCTAAATTAAGCTCCTTAATAGATAGTATATGGTTTTTTGCTAAAAGAAGTCGGAAAATCCGACTTCTTGAGTTATTTTTTAAATTTAATTAAATTTCGTTAATTAAATTTAGCGGTTCTATTTTTTTAAATTTACCAATTATCTATTTTATTTTAAATTTAAACTACAAATAAGCATAAACTATGTATTATACTACTTAAAAATATAAAATATCAGGCAGTATAATATGCAAAATATCATTATAAACCAAAACAAACATTGGAGCGAACCCTACAAAAATCTATATGATAGGCAAGTAATGCCTAAGCTTATAAACTCTCTTAAACTCAGGCATATTATGGTTTTGCAAGGTATAAGGCGTAGCGGAAAATCCACTGTATTTAAACTTCTAATAAATCATTTGAGTAAGAGCGTAGATAGCAAGGAAATACTGTATATCAATCTCGACGATCCGTTTTTTAGCACAAAAAGTAAAGATGCTAGAGTCATAAACGATATAGTAAGTCTTTCGCAAAGGCTTACAAATAAACGCGTAAAATATCTATTTTTAGATGAAATAAGCGCGGTAAATAACTGGGAAAAATATGTAAAAAGTGCGTACGATTCTGAATTGTTCGATAAAATTTTTATAACAGGTTCAAACTCGGCACTTTTAAATACACAATACGCTACGCTTCTGAGCGGACGCTACTTAAGCACGCAAATTTATCCGCTTAGTTTTAAAGAAATTTTAAAAATTAATAATATAAACGACTATTTCGAGCTTATAAAAGAAAAAAATCATGTTTTAAATTTAGTACAAGATATGGCGAAATTCGGATCATTTGTCGAAGTGTATGAGAGCAACAGTGAATTTAAACGCGATATTATAAGTAGTTATTATGATGCTATTTTACTTAAAGATTGCGTGGCAAATAATCAGATAAGAGATATAGCTGGATTTAGAGAACTTGGATTTTATTCGCTTACTAATTTTGGAGCTTTGTATTCGTATAATTCGCTTTCAAATGCAGTAAAACTCAATCCAAAAAGCGTTCAAGAGTATATAGGGTATTTGCAAGAGTGCTATCTTTGTGACGAACTAAAGATGTTTTCGTACTCACTCAAAGAGCAGATGAATAATAAGAAAAAGTTATATTTGTGTGATAACGGCTTTCTGAGTTTAGCATTTAGTTTTAGCGATAACAAAGGACGAGCTTTAGAAAATTTAGTATTTTGTGAGTTGAAAAAACTAGGTTTTGAGCTATTTTTTTACAAAACTAATGACAGTGAATGCGATTTTATCGCAAGAAAAAATGACAAAAGCATAGCGTTACAAGTCTGCTATGAGCTAAATGAAAAAAATATAAAAAGAGAGATAGCTGGTTTAAATAAACTTCCCTTTGGCGTGAATGAAAAATATCTGATAACATTTGATGATAGATGGGAAACTGAATTATCGCAGTTCAATCTGCGTGATTTGGGGCTAAATTTGGATAATTATAAGCATCGGGATTTTTCGGGCGGCGATGAAAATAGCGAGACGAGAGAGAAATCCAATGAGAAAAAGCTAAAAATTATGCCGTTTTATGAGTTTTTCAGCGAATTTAACGAAACAACAAATTTGGCTTTATAGTTTAAATTCAAAACAATCTCTTAATAATCTCTTTTAATGTTTATCGTCTTATATATTTATCAATTTGTTTTATCAATGATTAATTTATCAATTTATTTAACCCATTTATCCTTTTATATAATTCTTTTAATCATCTAATTATATTAATACTCCTCTTTTTCATTCCACCATTATAATTTAAAATAATACCTTATTTAACCAAATACTCTTTGATACCTTGTAAGTATAATAATAAAGTATAAGACTAGTTAGTGTTTGTTTGTCTGGATTTTATTTTATTTTATTAAGGAGTTCGTATGATTTCAAAATCAGAAGTTTCAGAGCTATTTATAGTTCTTTTTGGAAGACCTACAGAGGGTGAAGGTAATACTTATTGGGTAAATGAGAGTAGTGCTAATGGATGGGGTATGATTGAGACATCTAATGCTATACTTAATTTAGATATTACTAAGAGTTTTCTTGGCGAGACTTTAAATAATAATGAGTCGTTTGTAAAGCATTTATTTAAGAATGCTGTTAATTTAACTGAGTTTGTTAGTGATGAGCAAAAAGCTGGTCTTAAGTATTGGGTTGATCTTTTAGATAATGGTACAGTAAGTAAGGCTGATTTAGTAGGACACTTCGTGAATGCTGCTAAAGATCCTAGTAATGCTGGGGCTAATCAAGATCTATTTAATAATAAGGTAATTGTTAGTAATTATGTTGCTGATACTATAGCTAAACTTCCACTTGATGGTCTTACTCCTGATCAACAAAATGCTTTAATACAAAAGACTGTTGATATAATTAATAATGTTACTAGTAATAGTAGTAGTGTTGAGAGTGCTAAGGGTGAGGTTGATGCTTTGAAGAGTGAGCTACCTAATCCGGGTAGTACTTATGATCTTACAGAGGGTAATGATAATTTAAAGGGTACTGATTTAGACGATACTTTTAATGGGACAACATATGTAGGTAATGGTACTAATAAGAGTACTCTTAGTGCATTTGATAAGATAGATGGTGGAGCAGGGAGAGATACGTTGAATGCGATATTTACTGCAAATAACAACGCGGCTGCCGCTACTAAACTTGATCAAACTGAAATTGATAAATCAGTAAAAGGCGTTACAAACGTAGAAAATATCAATATAATTTCAGATCTAGAAACAAGTGGCGATTTCGTTTTCAACGGTTATGAAAAAGTAGGATTTAACGTACTTGGCGATATAGCTAGCTTTGCTACCGACGCATCTAAAAGCGTAAATGTAGAAACAACAGGAACGATAACTGCTTTCACCGCAGCCGGAACAGGCAAAGTCGATGTTGTCGCCGGTAAAATCACTGCCCTTACGGCCGATTCGGCAACAAGCGTAAATTTAACTGCTACAAACGACACTATCACATTAACCAGTGCAAACGCTGCTACTAGTGTGAATTTAAAAACAAGCGGAGCAGCTAAAAACGCTACAATAACATCCGCAAATGCAGCAAAAAATATAACAATAGACGCAACAGGAGTTGCAGCTGTAACTTCAGCTACGGCTGTAGAGAATTTGACAGTTAAACATGCAACTAACGTAACGCTAGCTGGTAACATGGATAAACTTGCAACAGTTACTCTTGACAATGCTGCTTTAACTGCTGCAATAGATATAAAATCTGCAAGCACACTAAATTTAATAAATTCAAGCGTTAACGGACACAACATCTCTACAGCAGCAAAAGACGTTACTGTACATTTAAGCGGAGCTGCTGCTAAGGTTAAATTAAACACAACTGCTGCTACGGATCAAACTGTGACTCTTAAAGCTAATGCCACAGACAATAGTCTTGAATTTGATAGCGGAACTGCAAAAACTACGTCAGTCACTGCTAGTGGTAGTGGAAAAACTTTGGTTATCAAAGGTGCTGAAGTAGAAACTCTAGTTAATATAGACACTACTGCGTTCAATGGCGCTGCAGATGTTAGCTTCGGCAAAGATGCTCAAAGTGGCAAATTTAGCGTAAAAACAGGTACAGGCGATGATAAAATAGAGTTTGTAGGCACAACTTTAACTGAAGGTTCAGTAATCGATGGCGGCGCGGGTAATGATACTATAGCTATGAAATCAGCTGCTTTGACTAGTGCAAATTTCACTATGATCAAAAACATAGAGAATGTTGCTATTAGCGACGCGGTGGCTACGGCTGACCTTAGCTCTTCTGCGTTTAAAAATATCATCATAACTACTAAAGAGGCTGCCGATACGACTTTAACTATAAATAAAGACCAAGTAATTAATTTTACTGCGGCAGATGCAGGCTCAGTTAAGCTTATTACAGTGAAACTAAATGATGTAACAGGCGCTAATGATGTTGTAAAAATAGTATTAGATGCTGCCGCTAAAGATGCTAGTATAGCTTTAGGCACAGAAGCAACCGATAAAGCTCTTGTAATTGATACGGGTATAGAAACTCTTAATATCACTTCGTTAGTTAAAGCTACAAGCCCTGAAAATACAGCAAATACCGTAAATGCTAAATTGACAGATGTAACTTCTATCATTATAGATGGGGATGCGAAAATTACTTTAGGTCATGCCGGCACTGCTGGAACTGACTATAGTAAAGTTTCTATGATAGATGCAAGTGCTCTTAAAGCTGGTCTTACATTTGATGCAAGTGCTATAACATTAGGAGCTAATGCTACTATAAAAGGTGGCTCTGGAGCTGATAGTATAACTGTTAAAGGCGGAAATATCGTTGTAGATTTAGTTGCTGGCGGAGACGATACTATAACTCTTAAAAAAGGTGCTGAGAAAACAGATATTACAACCGTTAATAACTTTAATGCTGGCGATAAGATAGATATAACTGATGCCAAAAATGGTACTTTCACATTTAATAAAATTACAATGAATAGCGATGCTAATTTAGATGATTATATCAATAAAGCAGTAGCAGGAGACGGATCAACAAACTCTGCTGTAAGCTACTTCCACCATAATGGATATACTTATGTAGTAGTTGATGGAACAGCTGGAGCTACTTTCACTAAAGCTACTGATACAATTATCAAACTTTCAGGTACGCTAGATCTTAAACTTAGCGGAGATAATGTTGTAGTTGATGATGGAAGCGTAATTTAAGCAATAGTAATTGCTTGATAAAAAAGCCTTAATTTTTAAGGCTTTTAATTTGTCTAAATTTATCTTAGCTTAGGCGTATTTATTTGAAATCTCGTCAGACGGATCGTCTTAAAATAAGGTGTTATAGAGACAAAGTATATTTTAGACCAAACCTTAATAAATAGTAGATAGTTTTTTGCTAAGAGGAGCTAGGAGAACTAGCTCCTTGAATATTTTTAAATTTATTTGAGTTGTATTTTAAATTCAACATATCTGTTTTTTGATGTTTTGATCGAAATTTGTCTATTGTATCCATCCTAAAAATTTCAGCTCTTCAACTCTTTTTGTGTGAAATTGTTCTAATAAGGTTGATAAATTTTCATATTTGTCACTTGGAACAAGAAAACTCTCGTCTCCGACTCTTTTCACCAATTTTTGTTTATAAAACTTTAAATTTAAAGGTTTTATAAGATCTATATATGAACTAAACTCATCTTTATAGCTATTAGCTATACTAAAAGCGATCTGCTTGAACTCTTTGAAATCAACGTTTAAAATTTTACAAAGCGGCTTAAAATCGTTTAGCCTAATGTTTTGACGCTTACCGTTTATAGGTAAATAGCTCTCAAATCCTTTTGCCGTACTATAAAATCCCGTGCTCATCACGTCATACATAGGCGCCATCAGCACTATATCTCCGCTTGTTATAAGAGAAAGATTTTTCGCATGCAGATCTTCGTATTTTATGATAACGCTATAAACATATATCTTCAAAAGCTCCTTCTTTTCAGTATCTGATAGTAGCTCTTTGCTTATGCGCTTAAAAAGCTTTTCGCTGGTTGTGTCATATTTATTTATACTAGTAAGTCCTAGATACGAGGCAAACTCGACGACGTTATAATGATGATTTTCTAGTTTATCAAATCTTTTAATTACGTAGTGATACTCGTCATCTCCTGCCACTACAGCACTCCACGGAACTCTGATTTTCAACGTATTTTTAGCAAAACTCAAATGAAGATGCTCATTTATCGCGATGTGCGGAAAATAACTTTGACTGGTTGGATTTGATCTGATTTTCGAATATGGTTTTAAAATATAGTTTGAAGCAGCGTCTTGATGGATTATCTTTCGTTCAAAATCGATATTTACTAATTTTTTGTACTGAAATCCCGATATACCGTCATTTTGAGCTAGCTCTAATTTACTTAAATCATAATTTTCCGGAAATAATATCTCATTTGGAATATCTACATAAAAATCTTTTAAAATATTGATTTTTGGGTTATCTGATAAAATTTTTTCTAAATTTGATAAATAGCTTGGGTTTGATATCTGACTCTGAGCTGTTTTTGGCGAAAATGAAAAACTGATATCGCCGATAGGATCGCTCAAACTGGCTAATATGTGGAGAGCGTCTGATGAGTTTAGCTGGAATTTTAGGATTTCTAAATTTATGCCTTCCGGAATATTTTGATCAAAAAACGGCGGAATTGTATTAAATGAGAACGGCTGAATGCTAAGCGGCATGGTAGGAACGGCTTCTAAACCGCTAACTAAATAATCGTTTGTGTAGTAAAACAAAAATCCATCTGGTATCTCAAACAACATTCCTGCTAGAATCCGGTTTTTAAATACATATATGAAACGGCTATTTTGATGTGCTTTTTGAGGCGTAGAAGCGGCGTAAAGAGAATTTTGTCTGATACCGTCTTTAACCAATCTGTTTGTTTTCATAAGCGCAGTTATCTCATTCAAAATTTGTCGATCCGTGATATTAAATTTAGTTAAAGAAAGGGATATTTCTTTTAAGCTTAAGTATTGTTTTTTAGATAATAAAATATCTAAGATAGCTATAGTTACTGCTTTTAATGACATTTTTTTCCTTTAAGCTAATTTAGAAATCATTTAAATTTACTTTAATATT
This sequence comes from Campylobacter fetus subsp. fetus, assembly GCF_900475935.1. Classification (NCBI taxonomy): domain Bacteria; kingdom Pseudomonadati; phylum Campylobacterota; class Epsilonproteobacteria; order Campylobacterales; family Campylobacteraceae; genus Campylobacter; species Campylobacter fetus. The sequence goes on along the minus strand of NZ_LS483431.1, from coordinate 450,620 downwards.
ATAATACATTTCTACTTAAATTTCTATACTGTTTAATCTTTTAATCATTCTCCTGCTTTAACCAAATACTCTTTGATACCTTGTAAGTATAATAATAAAGTATAAGACTAGTTAGTGTTTGTTTGTCTGGATTTTATTTTATTTTATTAAGGAGTTCGTATGATTTCAAAATCAGAAGTTTCAGAGCTATTTATAGTTCTTTTTGGAAGACCTACAGAGGGTGAAGGTAATACTTATTGGGTAAATGAGAGTAGTGCTAATGGATGGGGTATGATTGAGACATCTAATGCTATACTTAATTTAGATATTACTAAGAGTTTTCTTGGCGAGACTTTAAATAATAATGAGTCGTTTGTAAAGCATTTATTTAAGAATGCTGTTAATTTAACTGAGTTTGTTAGTGATGAGCAAAAAGCTGGTCTTAAGTATTGGGTTGATCTTTTAGATAATGGTACAGTAAGTAAGGCTGATTTAGTAGGACACTTCGTGAATGCTGCTAAAGATCCTAGTAATGCTGGGGCTAATCAAGATCTATTTAATAATAAGGTAATTGTTAGTAATTATGTTGCTGATACTATAGCTAAACTTCCACTTGATGGTCTTACTCCTGATCAACAAAATGCTTTAATACAAAAGACTGTTGATATAATTAATAATGTTACTAGTAATAGTAGTAGTGTTGAGAGTGCTAAGGGTGAGGTTGATGGGTTAAAAGAGAGTATAGATGAGGCTGGTTTAAATAAGATAGCTCTTACTACTGAGAATGATACTATTACTGGTACTGAGGGTGGAGATCTTATTAGTGGGGTGGTAAGCTCACTTGCTAGTGAAAATACTCTTAATGCAGGAGATGTTATTGATGGTGGAGCAGGAAGTGATATATTAAAAGTGGATCTTAAGAGTAACTTTACTGGTTTAGATAGTAGTGGGGTTATTAAGGGTGTGGAGAAGATATCATTACTTAATAGCGGACTTATATCAAGAACATTCGACGCTAAAGGTATCAAAGACGTACAAACTTTAGCTTTAAATAGCGAAAAAGGTATAGAAGTTAAAAACCTTGCAAACATCGCGGATATTGAATTGACAAATCTTCAAGCTGCTAATTTCAATGTAGATTCTATATATGCGGATAAAGTGCTTGATGGTTCAGCTGATGTGCAAAATTTAAAAGTAAATGGTGTTGGTGCTAAAGGTGCTAGCGTAGCAATAACTGCCGATAAGATAGAAAATTTAAGTTTAAACGCTACAGGAAAAGATAGTTTCTTAAAAGATATTACTTCAAAAGACGTATCTGTAAAAGGAAACGCAAACATTACATTAGAAGTTAAAGCAGGAGTCAATAGTTTAGATGCTAGCGCTTCTAGCGGCAAAGTTAGCGCCGATCTAAAAGCTGCTGATGTAAAAACCGTTAAAGGCGGTAGCGGAGATGATAAATTTGTTGTAGGCACAAAAGTAGCTAATGTTAATGTAGATGGCGGAGCGGGGAATGATGAGTTGGTTATCAAAGGCTCTGGCACTTTAAAACCTACAGTAGCAAACGTAGAAAAAGTTACGTTAGACGCAACTGGAGATCTAACTCTAGCTATGAACAACGCAAAAGACGTAAGCGAGCTAAATATCAAAGGAGATACGGGTGGAGTAATTGTATTAAATAGTAACATATCTTCACTTAACTTCTTATCAACTGCTGAAGGTACAAATGCAGTAACTATAGATAGCGAAAACTTAGCTACTATAAATTATAAAGCAGGTACGGAAGCAGCTGAAATAAAAGGAAACTTAACAGCCACTAAAGCTACAAATCTTACCGTAAATACAGACGCTTTAGCAAACATTACAAGCACAGGCGCTACTCTAACTGCAAATTCAGCTACTAGCATGTCATTAAACATCAATGCAGAGAAAACTGCTCAAAGCTTAAAGCTAAGTGCAACTAAACTAAAAGATCTAGCAGTTGTAAACAAATCAGTAGATGGATTTACTATAAAAGGAGATGCAAATAGCTTAGATGCATTATCAAATTTAAACGTAACTACAGACGGTAAATTTTCATTTGATACTATAACCGGATTAGTAGGAGTTAGCACCGTTACTCTAAGTGGTGCAAACGATAAATCAGCAGTTACACTAGGTAATTTAGGTTCAGACAAAGTTACTCAAGGCATAGCGCTAAATGCTAGCGGACTAAAAGCCGGACTAGAAGTAGGAAATACGGTTACTAAAGGCTCTATAAATATCAACCTAAACGCTATGAGCGGAGACGCAAAACTAGGCGCTGCTAATTCAGAAACAGATAATCTAAGTATAAGCGTAAACGGCGTAGAAGGCAAATTTGAAACAGGAGCTTTAAAAGCTGCAGCGTCTACTACTGTATCTCTTACAAACGTAAAAGGTGCTTCAACTATAGCTTCTTTAAATGGAGCCACTACTAGTTTATCTATAGAAAACACTGGAGACGTGACTATATCTAATGCTTCTTCTGCTTTAGAAGGTGATTTTAGTATAAATGCAAATAATGCAAACGGATTAACAACCGGCGTTATAACAGCTAATAAAGGAGCTATATCTATAAATGCAAATGGTGTTAGTGCTATAACAGTTGGAAACCTAAGCGCCAAATCATCGATAACCCTAAACGCAGGAGACGCAAGTACTTCGGTAAAAGCAGGCAATATAGCTGCAGATAGCGTAAATGTAGATCTTTCTAAAGTATTAGGTACTACAACAGTAGGTAAAATAACATCTGATAATATAATATATAAAGCTTCAGAGCTTTCAGCTGATACTGAAGGTAAGATAGCTTTAGCATCAAAAGGTAATATTCAAAATTTCAAAGCAGAAGTTACTGGTAGTTTAGGCGATGATAAAATAGAATTAACTACCGCAGCTACTACTTCATCAGTAACTCTATCAGGCGATTTGGGTGTAGGAAACGATACTGTAGATATAAATGAAACTTCAGCAGTAGACGCTCTTAAAACAGTAAATTTAAGTGGCTTAACTAATTACGCTACTTCTACAACAAAACTACAAGCAGCTGCGAACGATACTCTTACGTTTAATGGCGGAAGCGGTGATGATAGCGTAGAAGTATCAGGAACTACTATAGCATCTCTTAAGGTAATTGGTGATTTTGGTGGAGGGAACTTAGATAAGCTTACTTTAGGTACAAATACTACTGCTATAACCGGAGCCGATTCTGCAGTAACTATAGATATCACTAAAGTAACTAATGTAGATAGTACCGAGATCAACTTTACAAACGGTGCAACAGATATGAGTGATAAAGCTCTTACTATAAAGGGTAGTGAGTCAAATGACCAAGTTACTCTTAAACTACTTGCTGCTACTACTAAGGTTAAGGTAGATGGGGATTTGGGCAACCAAAGCGGAGATGAATTTACCTTAGACGTAACTAACGCAGTAGCATCAGTAACCCATATAGATTTAAGCGAACTTAGTACGACAAAAGGAATTATAGATATAAGCGCACTTACTTCTGTTCTTGCCGATGTGAAAGGTACAAAAGGAAACGATATCATAACCTTAGGAGATAAAGCTTCAACTGCAAAAGGAGAAGGCATATCTATAGACGGCGGCGATGGAAACGATACTTTTGTATTTAAAGATGCAGCAAAAGTAACAGCGGTAGATGATGATGCTAATGTCCAATCATCTGTTATAAAGAATTTCGCAGTCGGAGATAAAATCAAATTTGATAGTTTTGTAGCAGAAAATAAACTTGTTGTAGTTACAAGCAATGTTGATGAGGCTTCTGCAACTGAATTAAAAACTAAATTTGCAGATGCTAAGATTACGGCAGTAGATGGACTAAACACAGTTGCCGATGGAGATATATTTGCTTATGTAAACGGCACTGATACATACGTGGTTTATAACAAAGTAGGCGGCACGGCAGATGAACTAGATGCTAACGACATCGTAGTTAAACTAGCCGGAGTTAAGGTCGGAACCGACTTTAATCTACAGCTTATAGACGGCGAACTTCACGCTGTTGCTATAGCTTAATCGTAAATTGTTTCAAACCAAACCTTAATAAATAGTAGATAGTTTTTTGCTAGAGGAGCCTTTAAATAGGCTCCTTGAATTGTTTTAAATTTAACTACTCTATAGTTTGTTTTTAAATTTATCTATTTTAGCTTTTTTAAATTTGACTACTTTAACTCATAAATTTATCTTTTTAAATTTGACTAGCTTATTTAACTACTTTTAATTGTTTTAAATTTAATAACTCTACTTTTATATTTTTTAATTCATAAATTCTTTTAAACTCTTTTAAATTTGATTTGTTATTTTTGTTATTTATAGATATAAGTATTTTATATAGATATTTATAAATTTATACTACTAAATTTATATTTAGATATTTAATAGTTCATGATTAAATTATATAAATTTATATAATTTAACATATAAATTTACGATAACTATAATGTAATACTATAATGCAATATTGATTTTAAATTTAAAAGATTTATTTGAAAGAATTAAATAATATATCAAGAAGTCGGAAAATCCGACTTCTTTTAGCAAAAAAACTATCTACTATTTATTAAGGTTTGGTTTGAAAAACACGATTAAGAAGCAAATACTATATCATTTGTTGATGTAGTAAGACTATCTAAATCAACGGTTGTACCGCTTAGTTTAACTATTAAATCGCTTGTTGTAAGCGTAGCGGTGCTACCTGCAGCGTTGTACAATAAGTAAGTATCGTTATTGTACGTAAAGCCGTACACCGTATTAGCTGTATCTGAAGTACCTAATATAGTTTCGGCAGCTGCTTTTAAAGTATCTCCTTGTCCAATACCTTTATTTTCATAAGTAATTGCAGCACCAAAAGTAATTTTATCGCCTGCGCTAAAATCTGTTATTTCTACAAATTCAGGAGTTGCTACTGTAACAATTACAGAAGCTTTGATATCAAACGTATCATTTCCCTCACCACCGGCAATCTTAAGAGTCTTAGTTGCAGTAAATGCGCCTGTTTCTATCTTGTCATCTCCTGAACCAAGATTTACGACTGCACTTTCAGTTAATGTTCCTAATTTAATATTATCCGCGCCTGTTGTTGCATTAAACGTAGTTAAGCCGGTATATGTGCTAAAATCAAACGCCGTAGCTGCGTCAGCACCGTGAAGACCTACTTCAACGCCTTTTAATCCTATAAGGTCGATATCTGTTATACTTGTAGCAGTAGCAGCGCCTATATTAAATACAAACGTATCGTTTCCATCGCCCAAATCCCCATCTACCTTAACCTTAGTAGTAGCAGCAAGTAGTTTAAGAGTAACTTGGTCATTTGACTCACTACCCTTTATAGTAAGAGCTTTATCACTCATATCTGTTGCACCGTTTGTAAAGTTGATCTCGGTACTATCTACATTAGTTACTTTAGTGATATCTATAGTTACTGCAGAATCGGCTCCGGTTATAGCAGTAGTATTTGTACCTAAAGTAAGCTTATCTAAGTTCCCTCCACCAAAATCACCAATTACCTTAAGAGATGCTATAGTAGTTCCTGATACTTCTACGCTATCATCACCGCTTCCGCCATTAAACGTAAGAGTATCGTTCGCAGCTGCTTGTAGTTTTGTTGTAGAAGTAGCGTAATTAGTTAAGCCACTTAAATTTACTGTTTTAAGAGCGTCTACTGCTGAAGTTTCATTTATATCTACAGTATCGTTTCCTACACCCAAATCGCCTGATAGAGTTACTGATGAAGTAGTAGCTGCGGTAGTTAATTCTATTTTATCATCGCCTAAACTACCAGTAACTTCTGCTTTGAAATTTTGAATATTACCTTTTGATGCTAAAGCTATCTTACCTTCAGTATCAGCTGAAAGCTCTGAAGCTTTATATATTATATTATCAGATGTTATTTTACCTACTGTTGTAGTACCTAATACTTTAGAAAGATCTACATTTACGCTATCTGCAGCTATATTGCCTGCTTTTACCGAAGTACTTGCGTCTCCTGCGTTTAGGGTTATCGATGATTTGGCGCTTAGGTTTCCAACTGTTATAGCACTAACACCATTTGCATTTATAGATATAGCTCCTTTATTAGCTGTTATAACGCCGGTTGTTAATCCGTTTGCATTATTTGCATTTATACTAAAATCACCTTCTAAAGCAGAAGAAGCATTAGATATAGTCACGTCTCCAGTGTTTTCTATAGATAAACTAGTAGTGGCTCCATTTAAAGAAGCTATAGTTAATTAAGTGAAGTCAAATAGAATTTAAGTTTAAAAATGCTATACTAGTATTTCTAATAAATACAAGTATATAAAGGAGAGCAAAATGCAAGTTTCATTCAGATTAGATGATGATTTAGCAGATAGGTTAGATAATCTTGCAAAAGAGACAAAAAGAAGCAAATCATTCTATTTTAAAGAAGCCATATCGAATTTGCTTGATGATTTTGATGATTATAAAGATGCCATTAAATCGATAAAAGATAGCGAAAACGAAAAAACTTATACTATAGACGATATGTCTAAAAAATATGGAATTTTGCTTTGAAAGTTTTATTTAACAAAAGTGCAAGCAAGGAATTTTCCAAACTTGACGGCAGCATTAAAACCGTGATTTTAAAAAAATTAAAAGTCATTGAGAGTTTGGAAAATCCACGTTGCGAAGGCAAAGCGCTAGTAGGAAATATGCTTGGCTTGTGGCGATATAGAATAGGAGATTACCGTGTTATAGCTCAAATTCAAGACGATAAACTTGTAATTCTTGTAGTAAAAATTGCTCATAGAAAAGATGTTTATGAGTGAGTTTTAAATTCAAAACAATCTCTTAATAATCTCTTTTAATGTTTATCGTCTTATATATTTATCAATTTGTTTTATCAATGATTAATTTATCAATTTATTTAACCCATTTATCCTTTTATATAATTCTTTTAATCATCTAATTATATTAATACTCCTCTTTTTCATTCCACCATTATAATTTAAAATAATACCTTATTTAACCAAATACTCTTTGATACCTTGTAAGTATAATAATAAAGTATAAGACTAGTTAGTGTTTGTTTGTCTGGATTTTATTTTATTTTATTAAGGAGTTCGTATGATTTCAAAATCAGAAGTTTCAGAGCTATTTATAGTTCTTTTTGGAAGACCTACAGAGGGTGAAGGTAATACTTATTGGGTAAATGAGAGTAGTGCTAATGGATGGGGTATGATTGAGACATCTAATGCTATACTTAATTTAGATATTACTAAGAGTTTTCTTGGCGAGACTTTAAATAATAATGAGTCGTTTGTAAAGCATTTATTTAAGAATGCTGTTAATTTAACTGAGTTTGTTAGTGATGAGCAAAAAGCTGGTCTTAAGTATTGGGTTGATCTTTTAGATAATGGTACAGTAAGTAAGGCTGATTTAGTAGGACACTTCGTGAATGCTGCTAAAGATCCTAGTAATGCTGGGGCTAATCAAGATCTATTTAATAATAAGGTAATTGTTAGTAATTATGTTGCTGATACTATAGCTAAACTTCCACTTGATGGTCTTACTCCTGATCAACAAAATGCTTTAATACAAAAGACTGTTGATATAATTAATAATGTTACTAGTAATAGTAGTAGTGTTGAGAGTGCTAAGGGTGAGGTTGATGGGTTAAAAGAGAGTATAGATGAGGCTGGTTTAAATAAGATAGCTCTTACTACTGAGAATGATACTATTACTGGTACTGAGGGTGGAGATCTTATTAGTGGGGTGGTAGGTACTGCTGCTGAGAGTACTTTAAATCCTGGGGATAAGATAGATGGTGGTGCTGGTAATGATGTGCTTAAGGTAGATTTGAAGAATAACTTCAAAGGCCTAAAAGATGACGGCTACATCAAAAATATAGAAAAACTATCTTTAACTAATAGTAGTGTTTCAAACAGAACATTCGACGCTAAAGGTATAGATGGATTGCAAACAGTTGCGTTAAGTGGCGAAAAAGGAATTAGCGTTACTAATCTTGCTAATATAGTAGATGTTGAGCTTACTAACCTAAAAGCTGATAAATTCAATGTAGATTCTATATATGCGGATAAAGTGCTTGATGGTTCAGCTGATGTGCAAAATTTAAAAGTAAATGGTGTTGGTGCTAAAGGTGCTAGCGTAGCAATAACTGCCGATAAGATAGAAACTCTAAATTTAAATACTACAGGAAGCCAAAGCTTTGTAAGTGCTGATGTGGCAAGTATATCTGTAAAAGGAAACGCAAATCTATCTTTAGCAACAGGAGCAAAAACTACTACTTTAGATGCTTCTAGCTTCGGTGGAGCTTTGGATGCAGATTTAAGCACATCAGCTAGTGTTACTAGTATTAAAGGTGGAAATGGTAATGATAAGATAACTATAAAAGATGTTGCAGTAAACGTAGCAATTGATGGTGGCGCTGGAAATGACGAGCTAGTTATCAAAGGAAGCACTGCTGACACACTTCAACCGACTTTAACAAATATAGAAAAAGTTACTGTAGACGGTAATACTAAAGATTTAACTCTATCATTGAAAAAAGCTCAGAGCGTAACAGAGTTAAGCTTTAAAAATATAGCTAAAACTGTTACTGAGTCAAACGGAAACGTAGAGACAGTTAATATCTTGGCAAATAATGCTACTGATAAAGCAGTAACTATCAATGACGAGAGTTTAAAAACAATTAACTTTTCAGATGTTGATGATAAGGGAGCTAGCGTAGCAGCAAAAGGTAAAATAGTAGCCGATAAAGCAACCGAGCTTACAATTAACTCAAATAAAGTAACAGCTGCTGCTGATGCCGTAGTTCAAGCTGCAAATGCTACAAAAATAGATATAAACGCAGCTAAAGATACTGTTGGTTTAACTCTTGGCGGTGTAGCTAAATTAACTGATTTAACCGTAAATAATAAAGGTGCGTTTGCATTAACAGGCGCAAATGCTACGGATCTTGATTCGGTAAAAAATCTTAGCGTAAATACCGAAGGAGCATTTAGCATAGCTACTGCTACAAGCTTGAAAAACTTAAATAACTTAAGCTTAAACGGAGTTTCTGCTGATTTAAACAGTGTTAACGTAGGAACTGCTACTTTAGCATCTTTAGAAGCAAATATAAATGTAAGCGGAGAGTTTAAACTAGGAACGACTACTGCAAAAGGCGATGTAGACTTTAATATAGAAAATGTTGGAGCATTAACTTTAGGAGCTATAACTTCATCAACAGGAAATGCTAGTGTGATCATCTCTTCAGCTACTGGAAATGTTACTTTAGGAGCCGTATCAGCAACTCAAGGTAATCTAACTCTAAATGCAGGAAATACTCTAGGAAACATTACTATAGGAGCTCTTGCTGGTGATATAGTAAGCGTAGATCTAGGTGGTGTTTTAGGGACTATAAATAGCGCTTCTGGTAATAAAGTAGAAATTACTTCAAACGAAGTTACTTATGTAGGTTCAGAGATCAGTAAAAACGTAGTAGAGATAACTGCCGCAGCCGGCGGTACTGATTTAAATGCTCAAGTAATAGGTGGGGCCGCTGCAGATGATGCATTAACAATAATAGGTAAAGGCGATACTCAAACTATAACCGCTAGCGGAGATTTAAGTGGTGGAACTTTAACTCTTACTTTAACGGATGCTACTAAACTAAGTAGTTTGGATATAAGCGGGGTTAAGGGTTTGAGCGCCGCTACTGCGATTGATCTAAAAAATGTAAGCGTAGAGAATAAGCTAATTGTGGATATACAAGGAAGTGATGCAGCTGAGACTATTACTGCGAATTCTACGAGCGCTACTTTAACAGCTATAACACTAAGCGGTGACTTAGGCGGCGGTGCAAACACAGTTACCGTTGCTCCGGACGCTGCAGCAGTGGCCATAACTACCATAGACTTGAGTGGCTTGAGCGCAACAGGAGGAACTTTAAGTGGTACTATCACACACAATGCAGCGCAAACAGCTCTTACAACAATCAAAGGTAGTGCCGGAAATGACACTATAACTATCGGTAAAGTAAATGACGGTTTAACCGTAACAGGTGGAGCAGGAAATGACGTATTTAACGTTACTGCTGCTAAAATAGTGACTGCAGATACACCAGAACATGCTACTATCACTGACTTTAGTGCCGGGGATAGCATTAAATTTGCAGCTTCAGTTACTGCTTATGGTAACGTAGGCACTGTAGCAGGCGATACCCTAAAAGCAGCTATCAAAGCGGCTATTGCACTTACCGATAAAGCTCCTGGTATCACATCAGCAGATAAGGAAACTACGGTATATGGTTTCACATATAATGGAGATAATTACCTGTTCTATAATAATGCCAACGGCTCTGATAGTACAACAGTAGATGACGTACTAGTCAAGCTAACAGGTACAACCGTTGATTTAGATAGCATTTCTCTAGATGGAGCCACTGGAGTTACTATTGCATAATGCATTATTATAGTAATGCTGACCAAACCTTAATAAATAGTAGATAGTTTTTTGCTAGAGGAGCCTTTAAATAGGCTCCTTGAATTGTTTTTATAAATTTATATATTTTTAAATTTAACTTTGAATTGTTTTAAATTTAACTACTTTTAGAAAACTAAATTTGATAGTTTTATCTGTTAAATTTAACACTGTTTGCTTGTCGTTTTAACTCTTAAACAAATGTATTATGTAGTCAAAAACCACTCTTTAGTAAATACTTTATAGCTAGGTATTTTGTCATTTATAAGATTTTTTGATTTTTCTACAAGATGAGATAAAACCTTTTGAGTATGCGCGTTGTTTTGCCATTTGCACTCGATAAAACATATATTTTTCTCGCCGAGAGCGACTAGATCAATCTCATTTTTGTTGTCCCACCAGCGTCCGACTTTTGTTGGAATGAAGCCTATAAGCTCTTTTGGATTATCCAAAATCATCTCTTTAACCACGTCTTCAAACGCGAAACTAACAAATTTATCATAAAAGTTTAGTTTGATTTCGTTTAAAACGGCTTCTTGATTTGAAATTTCTAACAATGAGTAATTTTTATAAACATAATAAAACCAAAAATTCAGATACTTATCAACAATGCGATATCTACCGAACTTCGATTTTAGCGGGTTTTGCTCTGTTATAGGAATTTCTTTTTCGACTAAATCCAACTGAACTAGTTTAGCTAGATATCTAGTGAGATATGTTGAGCTTACTCCTAAACTGCTTGCTATCGAGCCGATTTTCGTATTGCCTTTGCTGATGCTTTCTAGTATACTAAAATAACTCGCGGGTTCCGTGATTTCGGAATTTAAAAGAAACTGTCCTTCGCTGTAAAGATATGAATTTTTATCTAAAATGTTGTTTTTCAAATTTAATACAAAATCTTTGTTTTCTTCATAGCTTTGTAAGTACTTTGGTATCGTGCCAAATGATGTATATATAAGTATTTGATCTAGTTTTGATAAGCTAGGTAAAAACTCTTTTATGTGCTTAAATTTTAGCGGTTTGACGTGAAAATTTACCGTGCGTCTACCGTATAAAGGAGCTTGATAATCAAGCGCCAAAGAGTGCATCATCGAAATCACAGAACCGCAAATGATAAGCATAACGTTTGATTTTGCTATTATCGTGTCAAATATACGTTGAAATTCGCTGATGAAATTCCTGTCGGCAACAGCTAAATTCTGAAATTCGTCTATGGCTATGATGAGTTTTTGCGGTGTATCGTTCGTGCTTTTTTTGGGCATATATTCCATAAGCAGCTCAAATACTTCGGTAAAATTTTTAAATTTCAGCTTATGAGACAATGGGATATGTAACGCTGCGGCTAGACTCCTGCCAAGCTCATTTGCAGAGTTCGGACTAGTAGTCGCATAGTGATACACGCCCGCTTTTCCTTTCATAAACTCGCTTATAAGTGCGGTTTTACCGACTCTTCGTCGACCATATATCACTGCAAATCTCACACCGTCTTTGGCGTATTCGTCATTTAAAGCTTGTAATTCATTAATACGGTTAATAAACATTATGTTATCTTTCATTATGTTAATAAACATAATTATATCGGATAAAAGTTACAAATAGCTTAATACTCCTAATAAACAAACCAAATACTCTTTGATACCTTGTAAGTATAATAATAAAGTATAAGACTAGTTAGTGTTTGTTTGTCTGGATTTTATTTTATTTTATTAAGGAGTTCGTATGATTTCAAAATCAGAAGTTTCAGAGCTATTTATAGTTCTTTTTGGAAGACCTACAGAGGGTGAAGGTAATACTTATTGGGTAAATGAGAGTAGTGCTAATGGATGGGGTATGATTGAGACATCTAATGCTATACTTAATTTAGATATTACTAAGAGTTTTCTTGGCGAGACTTTAAATAATAATGAGTCGTTTGTAAAGCATTTATTTAAGAATGCTGTTAATTTAACTGAGTTTGTTAGTGATGAGCAAAAAGCTGGTCTTAAGTATTGGGTTGATCTTTTAGATAATGGTACAGTAAGTAAGGCTGATTTAGTAGGACACTTCGTGAATGCTGCTAAAGATCCTAGTAATGCTGGGGCTAATCAAGATCTATTTAATAATAAGGTAATTGTTAGTAATTATGTTGCTGATACTATAGCTAAACTTCCACTTGATGGTCTTACTCCTGATCAACAAAATGCTTTAATACAAAAGACTGTTGATATAATTAATAATGTTACTAGTAATAGTAGTAGTGTTGAGAGTGCTAAGGGTGAGGTTGATGGGTTAAAAGAGAGTATAGATGAGGCTGGTTTAAATAAGATAGCTCTTACTACTGAGAATGATACTATTACTGGTACTGAGGGTGGAGATCTTATTAGTGGGGTGGTAGGTACTGCTGCTGAGAGTACTTTAAATCCTGGGGATAAGATAGATGGTGGTGCTGGTAATGATGTGCTTAAGGTAGATTTGAAGAATAACTTCAAAGGCCTAAAAGATGACGGCTACATCAAAAATATAGAAAAACTATCTTTAACTAATAGTAGTGTTTCAAACAGAACATTCGACGCTAAAGGTATAGATGGATTGCAAACAGTTGCGTTAAGTGGCGAAAAAGGAATTAGCGTTACTAATCTTGCTAATATAGTAGATGTTGAGCTTACTAACCTAAAAGCTGATAAATTCAATGTAGATTCTATATATGCGGATAAAGTGCTTGATGGTTCAGCTGATGTGCAAAATTTAAAAGTAAATGGTGTTGGTGCTAAAGGTGCTAGCGTAGCAATAACTGCCGATAAGATAGAAACTCTAAATTTAAATACTACAGGAAGCCAAAGCTTTGTAAGTGCTGATGTGGCAAGTATATCTGTAAAAGGAAACGCAAATCTATCTTTAGCAACAGGAGCAAAAACTACTACTTTAGATGCTTCTAGCTTCGGTGGAGCTTTGGATGCAGATTTAAGCACATCAGCTAGTGTTACTAGTATTAAAGGTGGAAATGGTAATGATAAGATAACTATAAAAGATGTTGCAGTAAACGTAGCAATTGATGGTGGCGCTGGAAATGACGAGCTAGTTATCAAAGGAAGCACTGCTGACACACTTCAACCGACTTTAACAAATATAGAAAAAGTTACTGTAGACGGTAATACTAAAGATTTAACTCTATCATTGAAAAAAGCTCAGAGCGTAACAGAGTTAAGCTTTAAAAATATAGCTAAAACTGTTACTGAGTCAAACGGAAACGTAGAGACAGTTAATATCTTGGCAAATAATGCTACTGATAAAGCAGTAACTATCAATGACGAGAGTTTAAAAACAATTAACTTTTCAGATGTTGATGATAAGGGAGCTAGCGTAGCAGCAAAAGGTAAAATAGTAGCCGATAAAGCAACCGAGCTTACAATTAACTCAAATAAAGTAACAGCTGCTGCTGATGCCGTAGTTCAAGCTGCAAATGCTACAAAAATAGATATAAACGCAGCTAAAGATACTGTTGGTTTAACTCTTGGCGGTGTAGCTAAATTAACTGATTTAACCGTAAATAATAAAGGTGCGTTTGCATTAACAGGCGCAAATGCTACGGATCTTGATTCGGTAAAAAATCTTAGCGTAAATACCGAAGGAGCATTTAGCATAGCTACTGCTACAAGCTTGAAAAACTTAAATAACTTAAGCTTAAACGGAGTTTCTGCTGATTTAAACAGTGTTAACGTAGGAACTGCTACTTTAGCATCTTTAGAAGCAAATATAAATGTAAGCGGAGAGTTTAAACTAGGAACGACTACTGCAAAAGGCGATGTAGACTTTAATATAGAAAATGTTGGAGCATTAACTTTAGGAGCTATAACTTCATCAACAGGAAATGCTAGTGTGATCATCTCTTCAGCTACTGGAAATGTTACTTTAGGAGCCGTATCAGCAACTCAAGGTAATCTAACTCTAAATGCAGGAAATACTCTAGGAAACATTACTATAGGAGCTCTTGCTGGTGATATAGTAAGCGTAGATCTAGGTGGTGTTTTAGGGACTATAAATAGCGCTTCTGGTAATAAAGTAGAAATTACTTCAAACGAAGTTACTTATGTAGGTTCAGAGATCAGTAAAAACGTAGTAGAGATAACTGCCGCAGCCGGCGGTACTGATTTAAATGCTCAAGTAATAGGTGGGGCCGCTGCAGATGATGCATTAACAATAATAGGTAAAGGCGATACTCAAACTATAACCGCTAGCGGAGATTTAAGTGGTGGAACTTTAACTCTTACTTTAACGGATGCTACTAAACTAAGTAGTTTGGATATAAGCGGGGTTAAGGGTATAACAGGTAATGTTGCAATCGAACTAGGTAAAGCAGTACAAGGTAATAAAACAGATGTAAGCGTACAAGGTAGCGACGCTGCTGAACAAATAACATATACTTCAGCTGCGAGTCTTACAGATATAAAAATATCTGGCGATCTAGGAGCAGGAGCTAACACTATAACCGTTACTCCAGACACTGCTGCAGCAGATTTAAAAACTATAGATCTAAGCGGATTAAGCGCTACTGGCGGAACTCTTGCTAGTACGATTACTCTTGTTGCTGCAAATACGGCTATTACTTCTGTTAAGGGTAGCTTAGGTGCCGATACTATCACAGTGGTATCTGAAAATAAAGCAGTAGCTATAGATTTAGGAAAAGATACTGCGGTAGATAAGGTAGATGTAAGCTCAACTAAAATATCAGATAAGACAAACGATGCCTCTATAAAAGCTGATTTAGTAAGTATAACTAACGCTTTATCCGGAGATCAAATAGTACTAAAAGGTGCTACTAGCATAAAAGATAGAGGAGATTTATCTGGCGAAGCTAATTTGTTAGCTGCATTAGCTAAATTAGGCGAAGGCAAAGATGGAACTGTAGTTGCTACTACTGCTGAAGTATTTACTTATAAAGGAAATACTTATGTAGTCGATGCTGCAGGAGATGCTGCATTTGCCAATAATGACATATTAATAGAATTAACAGGTATCGTTACATTTAATGACACTGTTGATGCTAATACAATCACAGTAGCTTAACGACTTTTTGATTAAAACCTTAATAAAAATAGTAGATAGTTTTTTGCTAGAGGAGCCTTTAAATAGGCTCCTTGAATTGTTTTTTATAAATTTAATATTTTTAAATTTACTAATCCCCTTTTTCTTTTTTCTCTCTTTCTTTTTTCCATCTTACTCATGGTTTAAATTTAATCTTTTATTTTGATTTTTCAATTTTATACTATTAAATTTGTCAGCAATGTGTCAATAAATTGTATTTTTAAATCTGACAAAAGTTCTATATAATTTTAAAATAAAAATTTAATTTACAAACGGAGTTAAAATGAAAAAAATAGTTTATGCGTTAGCCTGTGCTTGTATGATGAGTGGCACGGCTATTGGAGCTGAGCTAAATACACAGATGAAAGCGTACATAGAGAGTTTAAAAGCTGAAATTTTGAAAAATGATAGGAATTTTAAGGATTTTGATGCTGATCGCGGAGAAGCGATATTTAAAACAAAAAGCATAGGGAAAAACGGTCAAAATATATCTTGTGAAAGCTGTCACGGAAGCGATCTTACAAAAAGTGCAAACAACGTATTTACGAATAAAATATTGGAGCCGCTATCGCCTAATGCAAATAGCTCAAGACTTACGGACGTAAAAGACGTGCAAAAATGGCTTAAAAGAAATTTTAAAGACGTATATCAAAGAGAAGGAACTGCACTAGAAAAAGGTGATGTTCTTTACTATATCTTATCAAAGTAAGGGTTTAAAATGAGAATTTTAATAGTCGTATGTTTGGCTTTTATAATGTTGTATGCGAAAGGTCCTAAGGGTCCCGAGGTAAGACCCGTGGATAATGATCTGTATAAAAAAGAGTGTGCTAGCTGTCATTTTGGCTATCAACCAGGATTAATGTCTAGCAAGTCATGGATATGGATAATGCAAAACTTGGAAAATCACTACGGAAGCGATGCTAGTATAGATGAGCAAAGTAGTAAAGATATACTAGCATATCTTTTATCAAATGCAAGCGAAAAAGCACTTATGTATAAAAGAAGCGTTAAGCTAACAAAATCAATGCAAAACGGAGTTTTATACAAATCTATCACGGAAATTCCATATCACATAAAAAAACATAAAAAGCTGGAAAAATGGATGATAAATCAAAAAGAGGTAAAAACTCTATCAAACTGTAGTGCATGTCATAAATACGCCGATAAAGGTATGTATGGAAAAAAAGGGATAGATATACCAAATTACGGACAATGGCGTGAATAAAAGTTATATATGGGGTTTTGGCTCGAGATTTTGTCATATAACACTTATAATAAGTTTTATTTTATCATACCTGTTTATAGAGACGGAAACTTCTTTATACTATCACGCGGTGTTTGGTATTGTGTTTGGCGTGGCAATAGCTTTTCGCGTGATTTGGGGATTTATCGGTACTAAATACTCAAAATTTAGTGATTTTAAATTTAAAGGAATAATGGAATATCTACTACCTACGTATTCACAAAAAAAGCATTATACGGGGCATAATCCGGCATCAAGTATAGCTGCTGTCGTCATTATGGTTTTGGGAACTATCGTTTTGGTATCTGGACTAATGATGTACGGTTTGAGCGAAAATAGCGGAATATTTGCGTTTTTATACACTCATTATAGTAAATTTCGGTTTGTACAAAACATACACTTCATCTCTTCAAATTTACTTTTATGGGTAGTTATAATACATATATGCGGTGCAACTATAGATAAATTTATAGATAAAAACGACGCCGTGGATTCGATGATAAGCGGATATAAAAAAACTTCAATAAACGTAAGTATAAGCATGAACAATACACAAAAAGCATTTTGTGCATTTTGGGTAGCGGCTATAGTTTGCACAGGTGCGTACTTGGCGCTTTACAAATCAAACATAGTTTTACAAAGCAGAGCTTCAAAGATAGACTACACAAATTTAAACAAAAATTTTGCTAAAGAGTGCGGAAGCTGCCATATCATATATCCTCCGTTTTTGCTGCCTCAAAAGCCGTGGGAAATAATGATGTCAAATTTAGAAAATCATTTTGGCGATGACGCGTCTATAGATGATGAAACAAATAGAAATATACTCGAGTTCTTAGTGAAAAATGCGGCTCAAAATACAGACAATAAAATAGCTTTTAATATCTTACAAAATACTCAAGACAATGAAATATCCATAACAAAATATAAATACTGGATAGATAGTCATAAAAATATAGATGAAAAAGTATTTAAATACGTAGATATAAAATCAAAATCAAACTGCGGCGCATGTCATAAAAACATAGAAAATGGTATAATTCAAAAGAGCTTGATAAATTATAAAAAATTATAGCTAAGAAGGTAAAATGAGCAACATAATGCTAATTGAAGACGACCTTGAGATGCAAGAACTCTTAAAAGATTACTTAGAAAATTACGGATTTAAAGTGCATGCTTTTGCAGATCCTAAAATCGCACTTGAAGAGCTGAAAAAAGGCGAATTCGTACTAGTTATACTTGATCTTATGTTACCAAAAATAGATGGATTTGAAGTATGCAAAATGATAAGAGTATTTAGCACCATAGCTATAATAATCTCAAGCGCGAGAGGAAATTTAGGAGATAAGGTTTTAGCTTTTGAGTATGGAGCTGATGACTACTTAGCAAAACCGTATGAGCCAAAAGAGCTAATAATAAGAATAAACGCGGTATTAAGACGAATAGTAAAGAGTGAAGAAGATGCTAAAAAGAGATTTATAGGCGAGTTTTGTATAGATGAAGAAAAGCTTGAAATTCAGATCGACAATCATATTTTAGAACTTACTAAAATAGAGTATGAAATCTTACTTTTAATGCTAAATAGCAAAGGAAAAGTAGTATCAAGAGGCGAGATAGCCGCACATATAAAAGCGGATCTAAAAGATAGAAGTATAGATATGCATATAAGCAATTTACGAAATAAAATTTTTGATGATCCAAAATACCCAAAATATATCAAATCCGTTTGGGGAATCGGTTATAAGTTTATAGGTTAAAAATATGTCAATATTTAAAAAACTAGTTATACTTCTTGTCATCAGCTTTGTGTTAATGAGTCTTTTATCATATAAAACAAATGATATAAATGATGAAAAAACCATACTTTTGTACAAAGAACGATATAAAAAAAATGCAAATGACATACTTAGCTTTTTAATGTTAGATGATACAAAAAGCCTCCTAGAAAGACTCAAAATAATGGGATTTTCGATAGTAGATAAACCAAAAGATATAAGCAAATACAAAAATATATATGAACAAAATATTAACTTAGGAGAGATGAAAATATACAAAAAAGGTGGTATTTTATATTTAGCTTTGGAGTATATGGGTAATGAGATATTTATATGCGACGAAACGCAAATATCGCAAAATAGGGAAAAAAATATATTAAATTTTATGATATATGCCGATATATTTTTACTGTTTGTGATATTTGCAGTATTTATAAAAATACTAATACCTATAAAAAATCTAGCTAAAGGTATAGAAAAATTCGGTATGGGCGACTTTTCATATAGGCTCAAAGAGGGTAAAAACGGAGATGAAATAGCACTAGTCATAAGCAAATTTAATGAAATGGCAAACTCTTTAGAAATGGTAAATAGAGCCAGAATGCAATTTTTAACAGATATAAGTCATGAGCTAAGAACACCTATATCAAAATCTAAAATCGCACTTAGTTTTTTAGAAGACGGAAAATATAAAAATATACTAAAAAACTCTGTAACTGCGATGGATAAACTAACAGATGAGCTACTACATATAGAAAGACTAAACTCAAACAATGTTCAGTTCGAGATAAAAGAGTGGAGCATAGAGAGTATACTCTTAGAAAGCTTATCAAAAATGATAATTTTAGATGAAATTTTAGATGTAGAAATGAAAAGTATATTTAACATAAATGCCGATCTAAACTATATCTCTATTGCTATAAAAAATCTTATAGATAATGCTATAAAATATAACGACTATCAAAAAGACAGTAGAATTTATATAAAATCTACTCCAAATAAACTATGCATAATAAGCAGCGGAGAAAAACTAGATAAGCCGCTTGAATTTTATACTAGCGTATTTACTAGAGATGAAAATGCAAGAAGCGGTTATGGATATGGTTTAAATCTAGTAAAAAGAGTACTTGATAAACATGGTTTTGAGCTTGCTTATGAGCATATCAATGACAAAAATATATTTTGTATAATATTTAGCATATAAAACACGCAATAATCGAAATGAAAATAAGCTAAATTCAAAAAGATAGCCGCCCTATAATACACGAGCAGCTATAAATTTTTATATAAAAATTTAGCTTTTTATATAAAAGTCAATGCTCACACCAAGCGGTTTGTCACCGCTTAAAACTTCTAGTCTATACTCCATGCGAGAGATTACACATAGACTTATAACTATATTTGCAGTGTATGAGCTGCCTTGTTTTGTAAGAGGAGCGCTTATGACTCCCATTTCCATATTTAACCCATAAATGCGAACATTTGGATCTTTTATGTTTTGCGGCAATCCCGAAATCTTTAAAGTAGTAGGAGCCATACCCACAAGAGGGCGCGGATAAAACGAGAATGTAACATTACCCAATTTAGTATCCACATCGCACTCTTCTATGTTTAAATCACACGCTATAGATGCCTCTTTTACCTGCGATTTAGGAACGGAATAATCTTTTCCCATATAATAAAGAAATGCCGCTAGCGTTCCAACTAAAATACCACCAATGAGTAAAAAAAATAAATTTTTCATACTTACTCCTTAGTTTAGATAATCGATTAGCTTTTTAGTTACATCTTTGAATTCTAAAATCTTATGACCGTGGTTGGCGCTCATAAATTCTTTAGCATCATCTAAATTCGCAAATGGTATAAGATCATCGCCGCTATTGCTCATTATACCGCTGCCAAATACGTAATATGCGGTTGCGGCGTCTATCAAAGCGTGAGTTTTAAAATCAGTTACAAGCATAGTTTTTAATGGTGAGATATGCTTGCCGGGATTCATATGAAAGTAATGAAACATAGGTTTTACCGAACTAAAAAGTATCTTTTCACCATTAGCATAAACTAAAACAGCTATAAAATCAGGATGGTTAAATACGTCTATAAATTTAATAGGACAAGTAGTATTAACGTCTTTGAAAAATGGATCGGTTTTTAAATTTTCACCGAACAAAAATGTACAAAATAGAGCTAAAAATAGAATTTTTCTCATACTAGATCCTTTTTGGTAAAGAGAATATAGCCTAAAGCTAGGCTTATAATGCCTAAAATTATAGGATAAATTATTGAATATATTATAAAGTTACCTACTCCAAAACTATCTAAAATAAAGTAAGCCGCTGCGCCTATGACAGCTAAGTTTCTATCAAATAAACTTATAGAAGCCACGCGAAATACCTCTATAGGATTTAAAAGAGCTATGGTATAAATTATGTTTTCATTTACTGCATTTTGCATCATAAGCCCGATTAAAGCTAAGTCTATAAATGCTAGTAAAAATAGCCAAAATAAAAATGAAAAGCCAAGAGCAAGCTCGCTACTTTTTATCACGCTTGATATCAAAAATCCAAATGATAAAAACACAAAGCTGAGTGCTAAAAGTAGCAAAGTATAGTAAAAAAATACCACCCATGGTATCTCTACACCTTTTAAAACAGCTATCACTAAAGAAAATATAAGAGCCAAAACTATAGGCATAAATATAGTAAATGCTCTACCTAAAGCTTTACCGAAGTAATACTCTTTAAGCGAAATAGGAAAGCTCAAAAGATATTCCAAAGCTCCGGCTTCGCGGTCTGTGCTTATGCTTCTAACTGTAGTTATTAGTATAAAAATAGGCAAAATCACAACACAAATTTGAATAAATAAAAGAAGCATTCTAGTAAGTCCGCTAAATCCCGCAACTCTTGAATCCAACACCCCAGTAACAAAAAAAGTTGCTATAAGACCCGCGAAAATAAGCAGATAAAGCAAGAACCATTTGGAACGGAACGACTCTCTCATGTCGATTTTGGCAATTAAAAGTAGGTTCTTCATCTATCTTCCTTTGATAAATCTTTTATAGAGGTTATGCGTCCTAAATCCATCTCTACGACGCATTCTACGATACCTCTTACTTCGCTTAAACGGTGCGATATAAATATTATAGTTTTTTCTTTAAATTTATCACTTAGTAAATTTAAAAAACACTCTCTAGCTTCTGGATCAAGATTTGCAGTAGGTTCATCAAACATCAGTATATCACCATTTCTAGCTAAAGCTATGGCTATTAAGATTTTTTGTTTCATACCTCCTGAGAGTTTATGAAATGGCTTTTTATCCTCTTTATCGAAATCTAAATTTAAAGCTTTTAAATAAGTTTTTATATCATCTAAATTTGATCCGCTTGAGCTTATACTATAGTCGCAAAGCTCACCTACGCTTAGCTTCAAAGGAGGCGGATTTTGCGGTACAAAACTTATATATGACAGAGCTTTTTTACGATTTTTAGCAGGATTTACACCATTTATTAGTACTTCGCCGCTATTTAACAAAATTTCACCTAAAATAGTCTTCATAAGAGTTGTTTTTCCTGCTCCGTTTTGACCTATAATGAGAACTTTTTTAGCGTCATCTATATCTAAATTTACGCAATCCAAGACACTAACTGCTCCAAATTTTTTAGTAACATTTTTTAAATTTATCAAATTTAGCCCTTTTTATAGTAGTTTTTTAAGCCTATTTTCATATGATAAAGCATCTCCATGACACACATCTATACAGCGTCCGCAAAGCGTACAATCTCCACTAACGACACTAAAGCTTCCGCCGTTTGCATCTGCATTTTTGGCTTTTGTAATCTCAAGCACCTTTGGAACTATACAAACATCCATACATACTCCGCAGTGATCGCATTTATCTTTATTCCAGCTTATTTTTATAGCTCGCATTCTAGATACTAAAGAGTAAAGAGTTCCTATCGGGCAGACGTATCTACACCAAAATCTTCTTGAGAAAAATACTTCAACTAAAAATACCAAAACAGCCCACCATATAGCAGCACTATAACCGTATATAATAAATCTTGAAACTATGCCTACTGGACTAAATATCTCAAATATAAGATATCCGCTAAGAAAACTAAGCAGCCAAAACGCTAGTAAAAACAGATATCGCATATTTGGATCAAAATGTCTAGGTTTGATAATTTTAGCTTTTACTAATTTTGCGTTTAATCTTTCGGCAAATTCTCCAAAAAAGTTGTACGGACATACAAAACTGCAAAACGCTCTACCTGCAAATATAACATAAAATGCTAGTATAGTAAGCGAACCTATCATCAAATTTATCGGAAAACTATCATGTGCTAATACTATCTGAGTAGTGATAAAAGGATCGGCTAAGTGAAATCCCATTATCCGTGATCCGGTGATATCACCTTCTAGTATTTGGATATCGGCTACATATGAAAGTACAAATAAAAGATGGGTAAATATCATTATAAAATAGCGGTAAAAGCGCATGCTTGGGCGCTTTTTACCGTTTTTATCGGTACTTATAAATGTACTTAGAAAACCAGCGTTCGCAACGGTTTGGCGTGATTCGTACTTATTCATAATCTTACTTAAATAAAGAAATTTCTTCTGCTAAAGCGGTTAAATTCTCATCGCTAACATTATCCAAAACGCCCTTCATAAGGGTATTTGGTACAAGGTTGGCTTTATAATCATGCAATCTAGCCAAAATTTCTTCTTTATTTTTTCCTGCTATACTTGGAGCTATAACTCCTTTTCCGTCTTTTGCGTGGCACGGCGCGCAGCTAGTTAAATAGAGTTTGCTTACACCATCATTTGTATTTTCTAAACTCTGTTTTAACTCTAATATCTTATTCAACTCTGCAGCGTCTGTAGCTAAGTCATTATTATTTACCGCTTTTTTCTCAGGCTGATTTTGAGTTTTCTGCGCCGCTACTTTAGCTTCTGGCTGCGCATCGCCGCTCATCAACAAATATCCCATTAAAAAAACAATAACTACACCAAAGCCTAAAGCTATACCCTTGCCTATATTCATTTCTTACTCCTAAATTGCTCATTAAATGTACTTATCTCAATCGCTAAATCCATAATCTCTTTATCGTCCATACGTTTTACAAGTTCTACCATTAAAACATTTACTTTAGTTTTTGTTTTATAAGCTTCTATCATTTTAAATATCTCATCTTGACTCTTTGTAAGAAGAGACGGTCCTATAATGCCGTTTGCATAATCATCATGACAAGCCGAACATTTAGTGATGAAGTTTTTACTTAAAGTTCCTCTTATTAAAGCTTTATTTATGCTTTGAAGAGGAGTTCTAGTCATAGCTAAAGCACCTATTGATTTTGTAGTTTCATTGTTATCATCACCGAGCCCAAATTTGACGCTCTTTTTTCCGTCTATATCATAGGTTATCCAGTTATTTTTCTCATTTACTTGATTTTCACTTTTTTTAACCACTATAGACGCGTTTTGTTCCACTACTTCATTTTTAGTCTCATTTTTATCAAATTTGTTATCTTGCTGGCTACAGCCGACTAATAGTAAAAATGCACTAGCAAATATAAGTGTTTTGTTCATTGTTATTCCTTGTAAATTTCTTCGTAAGTTCTGCCCGGTGCTATATCTATAACTTTAGCAAAGCACACCTCGCTGCATACTCCACACCCAACACAGCTTTTATCTATTTTGGGGGCTGATTTGCCCTCTATATCTATGATGCTTATCGCTCCGCTTACAGGGCATGATGAAACGCATAGATCGCACTTTTTACCAATGCTATTTTGTATAATATTTTTAGCAGCTTCTTCTCTTTCGTTATAAGCTTTTCTATCAAGCAAATGAGCGACATCGCTTTGTTCTACTGTTTTACCGAGATTCGCATAGCAGTTTTTTAAATTTACTACTACGGCTACGCCCATTTTAACGTCTTTTATACTAGTAGTATTGTGATCTAATGCACCGCTTGGACAAGATAATACGCAAGGAAACAAATCACATAGATAACAGCCTCTTTTAGCAGGATCTATGTAAGCTGAGGCTAAATTTATTCCATCATCAATACCCAAAAGCTCTATACTATGATATGGGCAAACCTGCACACACTGTCCGCACTTTATACATAGAGACTCAAAGTGTTTTACGCTTCCAGGAGGTCTTAGGTGATTTCTTGCTTCATATCCTCTTAACAGATATCCAGCTGCAGCACTACAGGCTAAAGTAGCTAAACTAAATATAGTAAAGTTTCGTCTATTCATGATATGCTCTTTTTATTCTTGGATTTTCATCTGTTATGAGAAGCTCCGGACTTGAAAACGGTGCTAAACGAGCTATAAAATTTAAAATACTTATAACAGAACTACCGTAAAAAAATCTTAAATTAGGATGATACTGCCATAGCGAGTCTAAATACGTATAGTTTTGATATGGTAAATCTCCTATACCGTCTTTATTTCTATCAAAACCTTCATAATCGTCAAAATAGTTTTTATTCCACTCGTTTTTGGCTATTTTAGATCCCGGAGTATCATTTATAGCGACTTCCATATTGCCTATAAAGTCATTTTCTAAAAATATACTTTTATGTTGAGTAGCATGAAACTGCACTCCAACCGTGTTGTATAAAATTTTATTATTTTCAAATTTATTTATCGTTCCTGGTTGAAACGGCGACTGATCAAGATATAATCCTCTTGCGTTATAAGATAAAATATTATTTTGTATTACAAAATCGCTCGTATCTTTCATACCAATACCAACTCCAAATGCTCCAGTTGAGTTTAGAACCTGATTATTTCTTACAAGAGATCCAGATGAGAACATAAAAAATATTCCGACTGAATTTAGTTTAAAAATGTTATCTTCAACTAAATTTTTTCCTGCATACATAAAATGAAGAGAATATCTACCCTCTTCTCCTATATTTTTTCTAATTTCGTTGTTGCTTGAGTACCAAATAACCATATCTCTACTTTTTAATATATGGTTGTTCTCTACTATATTGTCATGACTATACCAAAGTCTTATAGCATCGCCTCTAAGTCCTAAATCAACGTTTTTTGAAGTTATAAAATTATCTTTTATCACAGAAGCGTTACACTGCTTAAAGTTTATGCCAAACAAAGAGTCGCTTATGTGATTGCCGATAATGTTTATCTCATTTGCTTGATCACAGCTAATAGCCGAATCTAAAGTCGTATGAGAATCGCCGCTACCTTGGATATTTAAATTTAAAAGAGAGACGTTAGAACTCATAATCTTTATAATATCTCCTTTTTCATCTCCTTGAATAACTGCTTTATTTTTACCGTCTATCGTTATGGCTTTATTTATTATGATATTTCCGGTATATTTGGCATCTCCAAGCTCGATTATATCCCCTGGATTTGCGCTATCGATAGCATCTTGTAGAGGATTTGCCAAACTTGCTTGGATAATCAATAAAAATAAGCAGAGTTTTTTCACGAATCAGCCTTAGATTTCAGATATTTTTTCTTTGAAAATATAGCCAATATACAAAATATACTCATAGCCATCATGACCCAAAAACCGATAGTAGGATATGAATGGGTAGTGAATTGAGCTACTTTACCGTCTCCTAAGGCTGTTGGCATAAACGGTTTTATCTTAAATGCGCCCCACTCTTGCATATTGTGCCCATACCAGTAAAGCCAACCTACAAATGCGCTCATAAATAGAACCGGAGCTATGATAGTCGGTATAAGTAAAAGAGAGTTTCCTTTGCCATCGTAATATAAATATAAAAGCATAAATATAGTCGCAACCAACAGATAATACGGAGCTATAGCTCTTTCTGTATTTCCGCCGTGTTCCATAGGATACATTCCGATATAGTGATTTATGGTATTCATCTCATGAACGTCACCGCTATATCCATCTACGTGAAAATACACGGGAATTCCATCCGGAAAAGCCTCTTTTGGATAGTTTGGAGCTTCTAGCGAAACATACCAGATAGGAAGACTTGGAACACCTATTTCTGATCTATTTTCTATCATTTTTCTTAAATCTTTTTTTATATCATCAGGCATAAGATGATTTTTATACTGAAAACTTGAGTAAAAATTATATATAGGATATACATACGAAGGAAGTGCTTTTTCTTCTTTTATCTTAGCCCCCATTCCATGATATGCAATAACTGGAATAGTAAATCCGACAGTCATTAAAATAAGCGCCAGTATAGTATAAATTTGATACCTTTTCATCTCATTTCCTTTAGTTTGTTTTTTAAATTTGCTTTTAAATTTAATAATCTAGCCTATTAAATTTAAAAGCAAAGACGAGCAAAGCTCGCCTTTGCAAAAATCCGATTTTGGATTACATCAACTAGACTAATTAAGTCCTGCATTCTCATCGATCCATTTTAGGTACTCGATGATATCTTTGATCTCTTGATCGGTCATATGTTGATTTGGCATTCTTAGATTAAAGTAATTAATCATAGCTTTTACGTAGTCTTCTTCGTATTTGCTAGCTGGATTTTTGATAAAATCAAATACCCATTGCTCAGCATTATCATGTCTTAGTAAAACGCCTGTTAGATCCGGGCCTGAACTTACTTGACCGATAACGTGACAACCGTTACATCCGCCTTTTAAGTATGCTTCTTCACCGCGAGCTTGAACTTTACTCATAGGAGTTGCAAGAGCTTTTGTAAGGTTGTTTTTAGCCCTTAAACCAACATCGGCTGTTTTTACCATGTATTGCCATACTTGGTATTCCCAAAGGATAGCGCCATTTACATCACCTGCTTTATAAGCAGCATCAGCTTTGGCTTTAACTTCAGGTATTTTTCCGTATTGATCAAGTGCATCTTCAACAAGTTGTTTAACTTTTGGATATTTCTCGAAGTGTTTTTCTTTTAAGAATGTAACAACACTTTGGATAACATCGTCAGTTGCTTTATTTGTTGCTATAACTTTTTTATATTCAGCTTCTAATTGCTCTTTTGTAAGCTCTTTAAGTTTTGCTTTTTTAACTGATTCATACTTCTTGTTTGGATCTTTTACATACATATAACCCATCATCTCAAGGTGAAGAGCTGAACAGAACTCGGTACAATAGTAAGGGAAAACACCTTCCATATCGGCTACAAAGCTAACGCTTGCAGTTTTACCTGGTTCTATAGAAGCATGTACGTTATAAAGATCTATAGCAAATCCGTGAGTCTCATCTTGAGCACGCTCTAAGTTTGTTAGATAGATAGTAACGTTATCGCCTTTATTTAATTCTATATGCTCTGGGTTGATATGGCTTCTTATCATTGTAGCATATACGGTTACGTTTTTACCGTTTCTTTCTATTCTCTCTTGTCCAGCTAGAGTCATACCGACTGATTGCTCACCGGTTCTTGAGTTTGTACCCATTTTGTATGTCATAGCAGGTTTTAGTTTGCTAGCTGCTATAGATACAACATCGTGAGGTTCACCTAGTGGAATCGGCATATCGTATATTAGCTCCATTTTAGGACCTGTTATATCGATAAGTTGGTGATTTTGTGGATGAAGAGGACCGACCGGATTAAATCTGTCTATTGAAAGTTTATCAAGCGCTAAAGCATATTTGCCTATAGGTTTTGCTGATTTACCTTCCATAGTGTCAAGGTGACCTATGTTATAGTGTACATTTACTCTGTCTAGAACTTTTAAATTTTTATAATCCCATTTTACGATTTGACTATCAACATACAATGATGTATAGATGATACCGTCTTTTTCTTCAAATGTATTATGAAGTGGTCCAAGACCAAGTTCTACTTGTCCGTGAAGAGCCTTTTTCATATCAAGAATAGGAATACCAAAAGGATCTTTGCCTGCAAAGTCTTTTTTGTCAATCAAATTTTTGATTTTTCTGAAGTCATAAACACTAGCGTGAGTATCTAGCTTACCGCCGACTACTATATATCTACCATCAGGAGTTACATCTACACCGTGTGGAGATTTTGGCTCAGGAATTAAAAATAGAGCATTGTTTGCAACTGCAACACTAATAGGAATAACTTTATGATCATTTATAATTGTATAATTTTTTGGATCTTGTACAAGTTTTTCTAATGCTTGCCAGTTATAAACGTGCATATAGTCAGTATCATTTCTACTCATACCAGCCTCAAACGGAGGAAGACCTTTTTCGATACCGCCTGTATACATCTCTGAGTTAAAGCTGTTTGTGAAGCCCCAGCCCATAGACTCGCCTTTACCTGCATCGCTTAAGTCTTGCATGTATGGAGGAAGTTCAAGTGAGAATGATTTTTTCTCATCTATTTTACCTTTTGGATAATCAAATTTCCAAAATGTAACAGCACCTCTATAAACCGCCTCATATTCCTCTATCGGGTGATAGTTATTATCAAGCGGAGCTGCATATTGGCTAGCTTCGATAACATACTCGGTATTTGGAGTAACAAAGCTACCGCCGTGCTCACTTTTCATGATAGGATTTACTACGATTTGAGTTGTCTCAAAGTCGTGCAAGCTGATAACAGCCATTCTAGGGTTGGCTTTATCATTTATAAATAGATAATCACCCACGTATTCGCCGTTTTTCTCAGTGAAATTCGGGTGGTGAGTATCTCCCCAGCTTATCTCTTTGCCTCTGATAGCTCCGCTTTTTAGTATAGCTTTGCTTTCATTGTCATATCCGTATCCTTGCCAAGGCTCTGGAGTAAATACGCCGATATATTTGTAAATCCTCATAGATGGGACACCATAAACTATAACCTGTCCGCTTTGTCCGCCAGATGAAAAAACGATGAACTCATCTTTACGACCACTTGGCTGATAAGTTTTAGCTGCCGCTAGAACATCTTTTTCGCTCAAGTTTCGCTCTTTCATGATAGTTTCAAGCTCACTTGCACCAAAAACAGATGACAAGCTAAGACAGATGCCAGCCGTAAGTACAAACGGAGTTTTCAAAAAACTACTCATAAGGCTCTCCTTTTTAAAAATTTTGTATCAAATTTGGATACCTAGTTAATTTTGCAGCTATAAACCCTAGAATCCCATAGAAGAACTACTAGACCTAGATTTTTATCTATAAACATATCCCGAATTGTATCGCTGCTGGTTTTCATTTTATTTTTAAACTTAAAGTTTAAATCATAAATATATATATCGCCTTTATCATCACCAAATATCATAGAATCACCACTTACTAATATCTTTGTAAGTGCGCCTTTTGATATCTCGTAAGTCTTGCCTTCAAAATAAGCATTTCCGTTTATCAAACCGACTACTGGTTTGTTATTTATCAGATCAAAAGATGTTATAAGGCTTGGAGTCTTAAAAAGCTTTTTTAATTTTAAATTTAATGTATCTAGCTCGTAAAAGCTCCTATCGTAACAGGCAAAATAAAAAATATCATTCATAAATTTAGAAAACATAACTTTGGAACTATTGTCAATATTAGTTTTTTTATATATTTTATTTATCTTATCATATATAACTACGCTTTCATTGCCGATAACAAACGCCAATTTATCTTTAAATTTAGCGATGGAAGAAACCGGCTTATACAAAGAAGTTTTATTAGGATTTATAATCGCCTCTTCATATCCATTTAAATATATACTATAAGCAAAACCGTTTTTAAACCCTGCTATAATCTCATTTTCACTCAAAATAACAGATGTTAAAGAGCGCGGATCGTACTCTTTATCAAGAGTAGTTTTTAAACTCGGCAAACTTTTTAATAGTAGTTTTTTTCCATCGTAATAAACTATTTTATCCTCACTACTAGAAGTAAAGACTATATCATTACTAGTATTTTGAACAATTTTGCACTCGGCAAAAGAAAAAGAAAAAAAGAAACAAATAATAAAAATTATTTTAATCATAATGCAATCTTTATTTAACATAATTTTTATATTATATCATTTTTTGCCTGTTTTGTGGTTGATTTTAGTCATTTAAACTTATAATTTTTAAATTTATTGTAAAAAAAATAAGTTAAGTTTATAGTTTAATAAAAAAGTGCCTAAAAGAATACGCACATTAACTAAAAAGCGTATTTAAAAATAAAATTTAATTTCTAACTCTTTTAAATTTAAAGCATAACGCTCTTTTAGAGCAGAAATATATTTCAAATTTTCATCTTTTATGTCTTTAAAATTACCAATTAGTTCATTTATAAATTTAGATATAAAAGTGCTGCTTCCTATAAAGTCATTCTCAAACTCATAATAACTAAGATTTGTAAGCAGACGCTCATTTATCTCACTTAATTGCGGATAATAAAGGCTAAAAGCAATAGGATCGCTCTCATAGTCATCGCTTGCTTTTTGGCACTTTTGCTCTATAAAAGATACGCTTAGCTTAACTGCATTTTGATAATTTTGAGTAACTTTTATAAAAACTCTTTCAAAAAATAGTCCAAGCTTTGCATACTTATCAAAAAGCGACTTCTCAAACTCATTCAAAAACAGCGCATAAACTTCACTGCTAAACTTTCTAATATCTGCAAATAATACATCAGAATGCAAAGAATCACTTTTTCTTAAGCTCTCATATTTTGCTTTATAGACTAAAACCTCATCTTTCAATTCATCAAAAACAGCGGACAAATCGGCAATAATTTTGCTTTGAAATTCACCCAGATCGCGCTTAAATTTTTTAAAAACCTTATTTAGTTTATCATCGTTATAAATGAGTTTAGAAAGAACTTCATCGCCTTGTAACATAACTCTTTCGTATTGTATTTTTTCATAACTATCTTTGTGAAAGATACCGTTTTTAGGTCTAAAATATGACTTTTTTTCACTTTTCAAACAGCCATTTATCTCGCTTGCTATAAGAGCCGCATTTTGTTTAATAGTTTCAAAAAATAGTCCGAATTTATCTAAATACTCTTTTTCAAGGCATCTAAGCTTAGAGTCGCAGCTTATACAAAAATCGTCAAAAATATCTCCCAACTCATCTAAAATAGCTATAAATTTCTCATTTTGCGCCCTGTTTGAATCAAGTATTTTAGAGCATTCAGATATTATAAACTGTTCTTTATTTTCATTTAATCTATCTATAAATTTAAAAACCTGCTCAAAACCGCTATCTTTAGAACCCTCTTTTTGCATCTTCGCAGATACCGGAAGTATATCGCTAAAATAATTTTCATATGTAGTTTTAGAATGGCTAAGTACATTTTGTATCTCGCTTGAGCTAAGTTTATCTTTTTGATTTAGAAGACAAATCGCATTTTGTCTTAGCGAATTTGGTATAAGATTTAGCTCGTCTAACTCACTTTTTCTTGCTGCATTATCTATAAGACTTATCCATATGAGCGCTACTGCTTCTTTTAAAATTTGCTTTGTTTCATACGTATCGGCGTCGCTTCTTGAGTTAAGACCAGGAGTATC
Source organism: Campylobacter fetus subsp. fetus (assembly GCF_900475935.1). NCBI lineage: Bacteria > Pseudomonadati > Campylobacterota > Epsilonproteobacteria > Campylobacterales > Campylobacteraceae > Campylobacter > Campylobacter fetus. The sequence goes on along the minus strand of NZ_LS483431.1, from coordinate 418,703 downwards.
TATGAAACTAACTTTTTTTAAAATCTCGTTTGGAGCGTAGATATTAAGACATTTAACATCTTTTAAGCTAACTCTTTGATCCACAAAAGCTCCAAGCTCATCGATACTATGATACTCCTGTCTTCCATCAAAGAAAAGAGCTTTTAGCATAAGATTCGGCGCGTACTTTATATATGTAGGTTTTGCTGTGACAGGAACAACTCCAGTAGGTAGTATATCGCTTCCTAAAAGAGCATTTAAAAAGCTGGATTTTCCACTGCTAAACTGCCCTACTACGGCCACTATAGGCGGTTCATAATTTAATGAGTTTAAAAAATTCAATCTATCAAATAAAAATCCGCTAGGATGAAACTTAGGCTCAGTTAAAAGTTTATAGAATTTTTCAAATTCCCCTTTAAAACCGGGATTAAAACTAGTATCGTATAGTCTTTTATACTCTTTTATAAATTCTTTTAACACGCAATTATCCTATTATGAATTTCTTCTAAATTTAATAACTTTTCTTCTATATCTTTTCTAAGCAACTCTTTAGCGTTACTTTCTTGCATAGTTTCTCCTATAAAACTTTGTAGTTCACTTTTTTTTAACTCTAAAGCCATTTTCATCTGCGTCGTCTGTTTTTCTATGCTATTTATAAACTCATTTGTACAAAGAGATGCTAGCCTATTTAGCTCGTTTTTCAAATTTAACCCGGCTATAAAATCATCAAAAAGTTTAATTAAAGTCGAACTTAGAGTTTCGATATTTTGGCTACTTTTAATGCTATCTTTTACTTGAGTTTTCAGTTTTTCATAAGATATTTTCGGCATATTTGCGTCTAAATACTCTTTGATATTTGGTAAATTTATAATTTCATCTTTGGTATTTAATTTTAGCTTTAAAATCTCGTAAAACGACTCTATATCTTTACTTATTTTATGTTTAAAATCCCTAAAAAAGTCTATAAACATATCTCTAAATCCACTTTCTAATATAACATTCGTTCTATCAAAATCAACTTTTTGCTTTTTGGAGTTTGCATACTTAACATCGCTTACTATTCTATCTTTTAGCCTAGAAGATATACTTTTTAAGGTACTAAACTCGTTTAAGTTACTATAATCAAGATTTTTATTTAAATTATCAAGTTCGCTATTTATCTCGCTTAAATTGAAATTTAATTTTTCTAGCTCATTTTCAAGTAAAGCGAGTTTTTGGCCGAACTCTTTAGCATCGCCGTTTATCACGCTATTGCGATATTTTAGATCTTTTGTTATAAAATTAATTATATGAGTTAGCTCTTTTTTATAATTATCTATTATAAGGGTCGCTTTTTTTGAATTTGGGCCAAAGAAGCTCTCATAAAGATAGTTTTTTAATTCGTCTATACCTTCATTTTGCACCGCTGATACCATAAAATACTGTGTATCTCTAGCAAGCTCTTCACTAAATCCATAATCGTTAAGCTCTGTTTTTATGCTATTTTTTGTGTAGTTTAAAACCTCTTTTAAATCATTTTTACTAAGTTTATCAATATGAGTTAGCACTATAATAAGTCCGCCGCTTTTACCGTTTTTAAGAGTATTTATTATAAAACTTATATCTTTTTTTGTAGCACTTTGAGACGCGTTCATAAGATGCAAAGTAAAATCGCTCTCTTGCATATATGCTTTTGTAAGTTCCTCTCTAAGCACAACGGCATCATCAAGTCCTGGAGTATCTACTATATTTATTCCGTCTTTTAAAATATCTAAATCAATACCTAAAATGACCTCTTTTACATATCTGCTTATCTCGTTTGCTGCGGTAGTATAGTTTTTTAGCTCACCTATATCTACTTTTTTTGAAATAAGTTTTTTTGGCTCCAGTCCCATTTTAATCAGCTCATCTTCGCTCCAAAATACAACCTTTGCAAACTCATCTTTACTGTATGTAATGATGCTTAAATTTGCGGTTTCTGGAATATTCGAAGCGCCAAGCAGCTGTTTTTTCATAAGAGCGTTAAGAGTACTTGACTTTCCTGCATTTATAACTCCGGTAACAGCTAGGTAAAATTTCGAATTATTTGCACTATCGTAAGCCAAATTTATGCGTTTTTCAAGCTCTTTGTAGCCGTATTTTTTCAAATCTAAACAAATTTCGTTTAATGTTTCTAAGTTCTTGTGAAAAGCTGAGCCTTGTTTATCTAAAGATCGCTTTTTAGCTAATCTCAAAGAGTCTAGAAACTGGGTTATGCGTTTAAAATCACTAAAAGATATAATATCGTTTTTAGCCAACTCTTCTAAAGATTTTTTTGTACTATCAAAATCTATCTCAAGGCTAGAAATACCGTTTAAAACCGCAATTTGCATAAGCTGAACGCTATACTCGTTAAGATCTAGCTCAAGTCTTTTAAATATCTCTTTAAAACTAACAAGAGTTAAGTATCTATCATAATTTTTCGGCGAAACACAGAGCAAAATAGCAGCTTCATCGCTAGAAACTACTCTTTTATAATCGTTCTTTATATAGAGTTTAGATATACCCCAAATTTGACTTAAAAAATCACCCACAAAACGACCTTTTGATTTAATTTATACTAATTTTATCATATTTAAATTTAAAAAATGCAGAAAATATGTTTTTAAGGTATAAATTTAAAAAATAGATTAAACATCTTAGATGAACAAGCTCTTCTAAGATGTTTTTTGTAAGTAAATAGCTATTTGCTAAAAGCTTCTTTCGTACTGATAGGAAGCGCTCTATAGCCTATGGTTAAGCCCATATTCGTAAATTTCATCTCTACACCGACTTTTTGCGTACCGTAATCTATCTCATTTATGATAGGCTCTGTTTTTCCTATTTTTTGTAGCATTTTTCCAAGTCCTGCAGTAGCAGAATACACAAACATAGAATCTTTATCTTTTTGATACTCTACAACTGAAGTTATCGGGCTGTACCAGTCAAATCCACGGTCTTTACCGTATTCCCATACTTGTTTGACGGTCATTTTTTTCTCATCTATAGCGTACTCGACTGCGCGGCTATACTTCATAGTAGGAATGGCTGGTTGTTCGTTATGTCTTGCATCGCCGTTATCAAACACACTTAGAGCATACTTGCTTTTATCACTTTTTTCGTTTATTTTATAAGCGGTATGTTGAGTCCAAGTAAAGTCAAAATCGCTGTTTTCGCAAACTCCGTTGTCGTCACAATCTAACTTTTTACCGCTCTTATCTACAGGAGTTAAAAGCTTAGTAGCAAGCTCTTTGTTCCAGCCTGCTTTTGGAGCTAGTATCCATTTTACTTTTTTATCGCGAGTGATTTTTACAACCGCACTTTGGTGACGTACTGAAACTACTATGCTATCATCGTTTGGATCGTAATTTACACTATTTACGTGAGCCCAGTTTCTACCTGCGCCGACTCCTGCTATATCGCCAAAAGCCGCATTTGGATCTTCAAGAGCTTCTTTATCGGTTGTAGTTCCTGCTTTGCTCGCATCTACGTTTAAGCAAACCGCGCCTTGATCAAGAGCTAAGATATTGACGTCTCTATAAGGATCAAGTATTTTATAAAGTTTCCACTCATCTATTACGTTGCCACTCTCATCTACTTCTATGATCACGTCTCTTACTGTTCTTACGTTTTTACCGTCGCTTCTTTTTTGATCGCTACTTGCAACGCGCATAAGTATATGACCGTTTGGCATCTCTTCTATATGGTGAGAAAAATCTATATAACCAGCAGGAAGTTTTCTATCATAAATTTGTCTTCCTAAAAGATCATACTTCATATATCTTTGACCCATTCCCCAAAGAAGCGAGCCGTCTTTGGTTTGGCTAAAGCCCATCATATTACCTTTTTTATAGATATTATCAGGATCTCTTATCTCGTCTGCTTTCATATACCATCTCACATCACCATTTGCATCCACTATCCAGTTGTACGGCTCATTATCCCATTCCATAGCGCCGCCTACCGGATGATTCCAAACTGCTTGTCCGCTATCAGGAGTGCTGGCTCTGACGATATGATTTATAAAATAAAGCCTATCTTTAAATTTAGGATCCATCTTTACTACTTCTGCTTTAGGAAGTACGCTTGTTTGATTTGTTCCTGTTACGTTCATAAAAACAGGAGGCGCGTATATGCTATAAGTCTCGCTCATAGCCTCACCGTTTCTTTTATATGAAACCTCTACTTTATTTACATAATCTGCGTAAAGTCCAAATACCGGAATTCCACCGTGAGTTAGAAGCTGTGAATTTGAAACGTCGTAGCTTATATCTATACCTTTTTCGCCTTTTGCTTTTACCGTAACTTTAGCGTCGCTCAAGTCATATCCGCCATTTAAAATTACCGCAGTAAGAGGAGCCATTTTATACGGATTCATTTTTACCGCGCCTATCTTTCCTACTGATTTATAAGTGACCGGACCGCTAGCTCCGCCAACGCCTAAAGCATTCGTAGCGCCAACGCCTAAAAGTAGTCCGGCTACTAAAATCGAACTTAATATTTTTGTTTTCATCTCTTCTCCTTTAAAGATTTTAAAGTATTTTATCTACGTGTTGTCACATATCTCTTACATCAAAATTAAAATAAATTAAATTTAAAAACTAGCGTTAAAACTCATAAAAACAGTTCTACCTGGTGCTTTTATAGCAAAACTCGGAGTTATGACGTCTAAATGATTTGGATTTATAAACTCACTGTAGTCTTCATCGAAAATATTTGCTATGCCAAATCTCACGCCGAATCTGTTTTTTATGTTGATTCCGCTATACAGATCAACGGTCGCAAAAGCTTTTGCGCTATCTTTTAGATCGCTTCCAAGTCCTATGCTTTTATCCCAATCGCCTCTGCTTTGAGCTCCGACCCATCTTAAAGCCGAACCTACGCTCCACTGCCCAAAATGCGTATTTTGCTTATAATCCAAATTTGTATTAAACTCTATAGGGCGAATTTGATAAAGCGGTCTATCGTCTGATCTATTTTGACCATAGTGATAAGTCAGGCTTGATTTTATACTAAGATTATCGATGACGTCAAACTTTACCCAACCTTTTGCATTTAGATAATCAGCATTAACATTTCTTCTAATGATCGTTCCATCAAGAGTTGCATCACTTGAGCGTAGCCTATCGTAGATCACGAGATCTTCTATGCTATCATAAGTAAAGCTAAAGCCTGCGTTATCATTATAACTGCTACTGATCTGAGCTAGGTTGTGCCTTGATGATTTTAAATTTGGCGCTCCTATATTGTATAAATAAGGAGATGAGTTTGGCATATAGTTATAAACATTTAGCGAATTATACAAGTACGGAGCAACGTATAAGCTTGCAAGTTGCAAATAAGACTTATATCCGTTATTTTTGTAATCATACCTTAACTTTGCGCTAAGTCCACTATAGTCGTTATCTCTCATTCTTTCACCGTAAATTCTCTCATACTCGTCATTTAGACTTTTACCGTTTGATACTTTGGAGTTTAGCTTACTCGCGTCACTGTAAAACCAGTCGTAATTTAATCCCAAACTAAGTGCGTGAGACTCGCTAAGCTCATAGATAAACGTGTTATAAACTCTATAATTATCTATATCAAGCCCCGGAAATCCCCAGCCCGTTATAGTTCCGTTTGCAAGGCGTCTGTATCCATCTTCGGTTTTAGATTTGTAGCTCACGCCTACAAAGTTTTGCATATCATTAAGTTTATAAGCGTACTCGCCTAAAAACGAGTAAGTGGCTGTTTTGCTATCGAATTTGACCATATTTGGTAGACGTTTGTATTCGTTACTTCTATAACGCTTGATCTCGCCGTAACTAAAACCTAAATTTAGAGTATTTGAGTTGTCTTGTTCGCCTATTTTTACTTTTAGATTATTTAAATATCTCGTGTTTCTAATCGTTTCTAAAGCGTTTGACGGAAGCAAATCGTCTATGATCTCATCTCTTATAAAAGTGTAGTTTAAACTAAAATTATCTTTTGGTCTAAGTTTTATACCGAAATCTTGAGCATTTCTTTCATATCCTACGCCTTGATATTTGCCGTTTCCGCCTTTATAATCTCCAAGATTATGATAATACGTCCCGATATGTGCGTCCGCGTTGTCTGTTTTTATATCGTAAGTAGCTGCCCCCGAGTAGCTTTTACCTATAAAACCGCCACTTATATGCAGAGCATCTCTGTTTTTATCGATCACATCATTAGCGTAATAATAGCTTTGGCGCTGAGTAAAATCGAAGTTATTTTCTATCGCCGGATTTAAAATAGACCGGTTTGTAAGCGGCTTTGGAAGTCCAAACGGCTTTATCCTCCAAGCGACGTCCGGATCTGCTAAATTTTTCGCACAAGCTAAGCTAAATCCACAAACAACCGCTATGGCAATGATTTTTTTCATTATTTCTCCTTTTGAATAAATTTATCATATTATAAAGAGAAAGTCTTTCTAAAACATCACTTAGAACTTAAAAAATTATAAAGTAGTATATTTTAAATTTAAAAGGAGAAAAGCCCGAATTTACGGGCTTATAAAATGTAGTAAATGAATTTAGACAGATAAATTTATTATGCTCTTTTTAATTTTAAAATCCAGCAAATAAACATAGCAAAAAGAAGTATGAAAGCAACAGCGTAAGCTATAAAGCAAGCTTGTGCCATGTTCATAAACTTAAGCGAAGGGATAAGATACCAACCCTCGCTATAAAAATCCACAAACCATTGTTGAAGCCATGAAAGGCTCACGTCATCAGGAACTATAGGATTATCATATCCGCAATCCCCGGTCGGTTTAAACCAATCAGGCGCCCACATATCAAGCGGAAGTCCAAAAGGAAAACTAGGCTCGGCTGAGCAGCCTTGTACGCCAAAAGGATCTTCGCTATGAACTGCGTGATGTATAGAGTTTAGCTTTATACAATACATCATTCCTATAATGGCTCCATAAAATCCCAAAACATATCCGATAATTTTTAGGATAATATTTTTAGGATTTATAGCGGCAATCACGCCGCCAAGAGCCATAACAAGCATAGAAAACCTTATATAAACGCACTGTTCGCAAGGCGCCATATAGACATAGTTTTGAAACAAACTATGAGCGACTATAACTAGTCCGCTCATAGCCACGACCATAATTATCCAAATAGCCCTTTCATCTTGCAAAGAGGCTACTTTGCCTATCGGATCACTTTTTAAGTCCTTGAAAAACTCCATTTTAACGACCTTATTTTAATGTATGTAGGTATTTTATAAGTTCAGCCATAGCGTCTATACCTTTGATAGCTTTTGTATAGATAAGATATTTTCCATCTACGACAAACGCAGGAACGCCTTGGATCTTTGCTACACCATACGCATATCCGCTATTTGCGTCCATTCCCCATCTCTCAAGCATAGCTTTTACTTTTTCATCTTTCAATCCGGCTTCTAAATCAGCTTTATTTATACCAGAAGCTTCAAATCCTACGCTTAAAAATGCATTTACGTTTTCTTGATTATTAGCATCTCCGCCCCATCTCTCTTTTTTGTCGTGGTAGGCTTTATAGTATGCGAATTTAGCTTTTTTAAATAGTGATTTATCGTCTAATAAATTTGTTCCTGAAGCGTTATCCTTAGCTATCAAAACCGCAAAAAGCTCACTGGCTTGCTTGCCGAATTTACCTTTTGTGGCAAGATGCATAGGCTCGAATTTCATCTCGGGTAGTTTTTGCATAACCGCTTTTGTGACCGCTTTGTCATATTTATAGCAAAACGGACAATCATAACTATAAACTTTCGTAACTAAACCATCGGAGTTTGGAATAGGTGTTTCTAACTTTACAAAATCCACTCCCTCGCTAAACGCAGCTGCATTTATAGCACCGAAAACCGCGGCGGCGGCTATACATTTTTTAATTAATAAATTAACTCTCATTTTGAATCCTTTGTTTTAAATTTAATGAAATTATACATTTGACCTCTAACCAAACTCTTACATTAAATTTAATTTTCACTAAATTTTCTAAGAATATACCCTTTTGCCGATATATTTTCGATATTTATACCATCAAGATGCTTTTTGAGTCTTAAAACCGCCGTATGGATAGAGCCTTTTTTAACATCAAGACTATCATAAACATACTCTTCTATCATATCATAAGTTACGACCATATTTATATTATAACAAAATAGCCAAAGAAGTTTATTTTCTATATTCGTCAAAAATAGCTGTTTTTCGCCATCAAATATCGTTTCATTAGATAAATTAACCCTTATGTTTGATGATATTTTAAATATCTTATCCTCTTTTTTAGATATTGCCAAAAGTAGAGCATTTTGCACATCTTCTATGACAAGCGGTTTTCTGATAAACTGCATAGCTCCATCTTTTATAGAGCGAAAAAAATTCTCGTCAGTATCATATGAAGTAATTACTATAAAACTCTGTTGAGGCTTTATCTTTTTTATCTCTTCTATCATCTCAAGTCCATTTAGCAGCGGCATATGAATATCTGTGATAATGATATCGATCTTATGATTTTTAAATATTTCTATACCCTCATATCCGTTACTTGCTTCATAATAGCAACGACAATACGGCTTTAATCCCAGCTTTAAAGCGGTTCTTGCCATATCGCAATCTTCAACAACTAAGATATCAACGCCTTTTAACTTTCCTAGTCTCATTTTTGCATCCTTAGCTCAAATATAGTAGGATTTCTAGCACTAACTAGCTTTAAGTCTCCTTTTAATCTCTCATTTGCTATCTTTTTAGCAAAATACAAACCTATTCCACTTCCTCCGTCTTTTTGACTAATTTTCAAATTTGAAAATAGTTTTTTGATAATGCCGCTTGATATCCCGCCTGCTTGATCGATAACTCTTATATAGACATTTTTATCATCGCTGCTTATCTCTATTTCGATATGGCGTTTTTTAAATTCGTGCGGATAAAAAGCGATAAGAGCGTCTTTTGCATTTTGCAGCAGCACTAAAAGAACTTGCTGGAACATATTTTGTGAATTTGTTATAGTTATATCATCGCACTCATTTATACTTACGCTTACGTTATGTTTAGTAAAATTTATATGAAGTATTTCCAACAAGTTATTTATGGACTTTTTGATACTAAACTCATTTTGAGACGGATCAAATTTGTAAAAGTTTTTGAAATTCTCTATGGTTTTGTTTAAATGCTCCATAGAATCCAAACAGAGTTTTAAACTATTTTTCTCATCTTCTTCGCTAATATTTTTATCTTCTTTTAGTTGTAAAACAGAGCTTATCATTAGTTTAGTCGAGTTTAAAGGCTGCTTTAACTGATGGCTTATAACTCCTATTAACTCGCCTGTTTCTATCATTTTTAGCTGGTGAGTAAGTATAAATTCATACTCTTGTTTTCTCTTTTTAACCTTTTTATACATATAATTATGCAAAGAATTTGCCACTATAATCAGCATTATAAAAAAGCCGAATATCATAATAGACGTCTTTGCAACCACATTTAAACTTTTTGAAATAATGCTGTTTTCATCGATTCCTACGCCTACTGCCCAATCTTGCATAGATGTTTTTAAAACACTTACTTTCATACCGCCGCTTACAAACTCTTTAGAACTAAAGTTGCTATCTATATTTTTCAAACTACTCGCAAATGGATTTGGCTGGTAGTATGAAGTGATTATATCGTGATTTTTATCCATTAAAAAAAGATGTGAAACGATATCTTTATCCACTCCTTTTATCTGCTGCAAAATATTTTTGGTTCGTATAATGCCGCATAAAACTCCTTTAAATTTACCGTGGGCTATGAGAGGAGAGCAGATATTTATCGTTTTTTCATTTAACGTTTTATGATTCGGCATAACTCTAATAGTAGTTATGTTGTGATCTTTAGTATCTTTATACCATGCAAACTTAGCTATTCTATCAAGGTCTTTTTGATCTATCACAAGATATTTCCCGGCGTGTATAAGAAGTCTGTCGTTTTGCAAATAGAGTTGAAAAGTATCGAACATAGGATTTGTTTTACTTAAAATATCTATAGCATTATACAATCTATCGGTGGTAATATTGTCTTCTAAAATCAAGCTTGAGAGTATGGCTGAATAGGAATTCACGCTAGAAACTCTTGAGTCCATCCACTCAGTAACATAACTAGCTAGCTCGGTTGTAATAGTGATCCTATAATCTTTAGCTAAAGATACGAACTCATCTTTAACTTTGTTTAAGCTAAATATAGTAATACCCAAAAATATCACTGTAAAAGCAGATATAACGATGTAAATTTTAAACTCTTCAATACGAGTATAAATAGCATCTATAATCTTCAAATTTAGCTCCTTTTTTTAAATTTTATTAAAAACTCATCACTAAATTCTAACATAAAAATTATAGATTGCTTAAAATATTTAAAAAGATACAAGTCGACGCTCACATCTTTTTAAATTTAAGATCATCTCTCTTCTAAAATACCGTCATTTGCATGAGCATAGAGATATCTTAGAATTTGCATTTCTTGATTATCTGTTGGCTGAGCTCTATCTTTCATACTGATATAAAGCCCTTCCCAACTAAGCATATCAAACTCTTTTGGAGCGTGCGTTCCATGACACTTTGTACATTTATCGTAAAATACATCGCCGCTATCTTCCCATGCGATCTGCCAATCATTAGTCAAATTTGAGTTTAAAATTTCAAGTTCGATGCTAGCTTTTTCACCGTCTTTTTTTAAATTTACACTTTCTAAAAGTGGAAGTTTAAAGTTTTTAGTTGCGTAAAGAGTATTTGGATTTGCGTTATCAAAATACCCTTCGAATTTAACTATTTTAGATTTATCACCGTCTTTTATAACGACTCCCGGAGTTCCGAAATACACCTTTGCATCTTTTAGCTGAAGTATATTTTCATCACTTTTTACATATATGCTACTAGCAAAAACAACGGCTGATAGACTTAAGATTAAAACTATTTTTTTCATGTTACGCCTCTATGATTTTTGGTGGATTATAAGCCGTGTTTGGCGGAATGACTCCTGTAGCTTTTTTGATACCGACTAAATTCGTATTTACGCTAGTTGCTTGAGCCATACTTGAAGTCGGACGATTGCTAGTTAGTACATTTACGTGACCGCTTACGCATCTTGGCTTATCTTCAGAACTATTTTCAGGACTATACCACGCACCTTCGTTTAACGCCATAACGCCCTCAGATATATTTTTACTTACATAAGCTCCGGCTAAAACTCTGCCTCTGTCGTTATAAATTTCAACTACATCGCCGTGAGCTATGCCATATTTTTTAGCGTCATTTGGATTTATCATAACTGGTTCTCTATCATTTATCTTATAAAAGCTCCTAAGATAAGTGTTATCGCCTTGAGAATGCACTCTATAGCTTGGGTGCGGACTTAGCAAGTGAAGAGGATATTTGCGATTTTTATCGCCTAGCCACTCATCAGGCTCTATCCACGCGGGATGTCCTTTGAAATCTTTGTATCCTAGATCTGCGAATTTCGGTACTACGATTTGAATTTTACCGCTTATAGTTGCTAATTTATTTGTTACTGGATCATTTCTAAATTTAGAGTGACGAACGAATTTATAAGACTCTTCGTTTCTAGGAAGTTCGATATACCCTTGCTCCCAAAAATTCTCAAAACTCATGAGTTCTGCAGTTGGAGATATATCATACTCGTATTTTATCTTATCCATCTCGTTTGGTTTTTCATCGGTAAATTTGTTATAAACTTTATCTCCAAATTTTTGTGCAAGAAGTGAAAATATCTCTAAATCACTCTTCGACTCATAAAGAGGTTCGATAGCTTTTTTCATAGCATAAACGCCGTTTTTACCATGAACTCCACCCATAGCTATATCATTTCTCTCTAAAGTCGTACAAGCCGGGAAAACGATATCTGCCATCTTAGCAGTCGGCGTCCACCATGGCTCTTGTACGATAAACGTATCTAAAGTGCGAAGAGCTTTTATAATATTATTTGTATCTGGATGATGACCTACTATGCTACATCCTGCCACATAAGCAACTTTTACTGTTGGATATACTCTTTCTTTGCCTTTATACGTATATTTTTTACCCGGATTCAAGATGGCGTCTGCTATTCTTGAAGCAGGAATTCTGTCTTCTACTCTATTTCTTCCTTGAGATATTCCTGCTGGAGTTCCTACTATGGCTCTAGCTTGTCCTCCGCCGCCAAAATGCATAGAAAACCCGACTCCGCCGCCGCCAAGCCCTATTTGACCTATCATACTAGCTAAAACTATCAAACACCAATCCGCCATCTCTCCATGCTGCGCTCTTTGAAGCGCCCAGTTTCCTGCTAAAAACGTTCTATCTTTAACAAATAAATTTGCAAGCTCCATGATGGTTTTTTCATCTATTGTAGTGATTTTACTAGCCCATTTCGGCGTTTTTGCAACTCCGTCCGTTTTTCCTAAAATATAAGGTAAAAACTTATCAAATCCATCAGTGTATTTTGCTATAAATTCTTTATCATATTTACCACTAGTATAAAGATAGTTCATCATGCCTAGCATCAACGCGATATCCGTGTTCGGTCTGATTTTTATCCACCTTGCATTTAGCATTTGAGCAGTTTCGGTGTAGATTGGATCTATTGATATGAAATTTATACTGCTTTTTGCGTATTTTGAATAGTAAAGATCGTTTTCACGGCTTGGAACTTTCGTGTCTATTTTGTTACATTTAAAAAGATCGGCTCCCCATAAAACATAGGTTTTCGTATGTTCTAATATCTGTTCGTGAGTGGTTTGAAGCGAGTATTTTTCAACGTCTCCTATTATATCGACGTTTACCGCTCCTGCGGCGCCGTTACTATACTCTCCGGCCGTGCCTATGGCTCCGCGTTTTGCTACATTAAAAAATCTACCGCAAAGCGAAGGACAAGAGTGAATTCCTCCTGGATGACTCCAGCCGATATATGTTGCGTTATAAATATTTTCTTTTGGAGTTTCTTGAATTTTGTTATAAGCAAGTTCTAACGCTTTATCCCAACTAACGCGCACGAATTCTTCTTTGCCTCTTAGCTTTTCGTGACCGAGTTTACCTTCTAAATACGATTTTCTAACGCAAGGGTATTTAATCCTCGTCGGTGAATAAACGCGATCTAGCCACATTTTTGTCATCGCAGTAGGACGTTTATCCATAGGATGAGGAAGTATATCTATGATTTTTCCGTCTTGAGTTAGAGCATAAAACGGTCCAAAGTTACTTGCGTGAGCGACTTTTTGAACCGGACTTAAAAGCTCGTCAGCTTTCATGGAGGCTACTGCTGCACTACTTAATGCTAAGCCTTTTAAAAAATTTCGCCTAGAGTTTAGCATCTTTTCTCCTTTAATTACAAAATATTTGTTAATTATATATTGAATTAAAATTTATGTATGTGACATAAATCACAGAATTAATTTTAAATTTTAAATATAAATTTATATATTTTAGTGTTAATTTAATATATTAATCTAATTGTTAATATTATTTGTATATTATTGTACAAACAAACCATTATCTAATATAAAGGTTAAAATATGAAAACTTTCCGATTTTATTCATCACTTAGCCCTGAGCATCAAAAGCTTTTAGATGATAATTCTACATTTATTAAACTGGATGTAGGAACCGAGCTTTACAGACAAGGCGATACATGCCCAAATTTGATGTTTCTTACAAAAGGTAAAGTTAGAGTGGTGCGTCAGCATGAGAGCGGACAGAGCATACTGCTCTACTATTTTTCACAAGGCGAACAGTGTAACGTAAATTTTACTAGCACGTTTAACGCTATGCCGGCTATAGGAACAGCTATCGCAGAGAGTGATTTAGAAGGATATACCATACCTACAAGTATAATTGCCCAGATGTTTATAGAAGATAAAGCGTTTCAAACATATGTTTTTGAACAATATGCAAAAAGAATGGAGCATATGGCAGCTCTTATAGAAGATATTAGATTTTTAGGTTTAGATTCAAGAATTTTGCACTTTTTACAGTCTAAAAAAAGCAAAATAATAAATTTATCGCACGAAGAGTTAGCAGATATCATCGGTACTTCAAGAGAAGTTATCAGCAGAATACTAAAAAGTTTTGAGAAAAATGGAATAGTAAAATTATCAAGAAAAAAAATAGAACTTGTTTAGACTAAATTTAAATTCTACCGGTGAGCGAAATACACGCAATCACCGGTAAAAGTTTAAATAATCAATTAAAACTAAACTCATCTGGATGATCTAGAGCATAACGGAATTTTTCCATATCTATCTTTTTATCCCAAATAGCGACTATTAGACAAGCAACGGAATTTCCACAAAGATTTCCTACGGCTCTCATCTCGCTCATAAATTTATCCACTCCGAGCAACACTGCGACGGTTACGACAGGAATCACGTCGTGCAATGCTCCAAATGTTCCTGCAAGTACGATAAACCCTGAACCAGTTACGCCTACTGCACCCTTAGAAGTGATCATAAGAATGATAAGTATACTAAGAAGATGAGTAAAACTAAGATCTATGTTGAAAGCTTGAGCTAAAAATATAACACTCATAGAGAGATAAATATTCGTGCAATCCAGATTGAAAGAGTATCCAGTAGGAACTATAAGTCCAACGCAACCTCTTGATATACCGGCGGCTTCTAGCTTTTTCATCAAAGGTCCAAGGGCTATCTCGCTAGAGCTTGTAGCAAATACTATTAAAACTTCTTTTGCTATAAAACGCATAAATTTAAATATATTTACCTTAGCCATATAGCATATAGCACCTAAAATAACAAATATAAATATAAGACAGGCCGTAGCCATAACAGCGAGGAGTTGGATCATTCCAAACAGAGACGACAAACCGAACTTGCCTATCAAATATGCCATAGCAGAATACGCAGCAATAGGACTCAACCACATAAACCATGCTAGGATTTTTAATACGTAATGTTGAGCAAATTCAAGTGGTTTCATACAGTTTTTTTTATAATGATTTGGTAAAATCGATAAGATTATAGCAGTCATCAAGGCCATAAAAAGAACTTGCAAAGTATTTGCTTTTATAAAAGGCGTTATAGGATCTGGTGGGATAGCGCTTTTTAAAATAGCAAGAGTTGAGCCGACCTCTTTTGGATCTTTCACGTATTTTGCGACACTTGATGGATCAAGAGCATTTATATCAAGATTCATTCCGACTCCTGGTTGGAAGAATAGAGCAGAACCTATACCAACAGCAAGTGCTATAGTACTAACTACTTCAAAATATACAAAACCTTTAAATCCGATGCTACCGACTTCCTTTAGACTATCAAGTCCTATGATTCCAGATACTATAGTTAAAAATATAATAGGACCTATCATCAATTTTAGAATTTTAATAAACCAGTCGATTCCCGGTTTTGAAGCCTCACCAAGTTCTGGCGATATAACACCAGTAGCGATACCCAAAACTATACCTATAACAACCCAAAAAGCAAGATTTGTAACTGTTCTTACAAAAATGGACTGCTTGTTTTTAGAAACAGTGGAATTCAAAATATCTCCTTTAAACTTTGCATCAAAGAAATATAGCGAAAATAATATTATGATTTATTAAAAGTGAGAAAATATTTTATAGATTGGATAAGCGCTAAAAATAGCGCAAATCCAAATAAGATAAATTATAAAATTTAGAGTAATTACGCGTGAAAACTAAACTCATCTGGATGATCTAGAGCGTAACGGAATTTTTCCATATCTATCTTTTTATCCCAAATAGCGACTATTAGACAAGCAACGGAATTTCCACAAAGATTTCCTACGGCTCTCATCTCGCTCATAAATTTATCCACTCCGAGCAACACTGCGACGGTTACGACAGGAATCACGTCGTGCAATGCCCCTAATGTTCCTGCAAGTACGATAAACCCTGAACCTGTTACGCCGACTGCACCCTTAGAAGTGATCATAAGAATGATAAGTATACTAAGAAGATGAGTAAAACTAAGATCTATGTTGAAAGCTTGAGCTAGGAATATGATACTCATCGAAAGATAGATATTCGTACAATCCAAGTTAAACGAATATCCAGTCGGTATGATAAGCCCAACGCAACCTCTTGATATACCAGCGGCTTCTAGCTTTTTCATTAGCGGCCCAAGAGCAGTTTCACTAGAGCTTGTAGCAAATACTACTAAAACTTCTTTTGCTATAAAACGCATAAATTTAAATATATTTACCTTAGCAACGTAACATATGATACCAAGCACGACAAATATAAATATAATACACGCTACAGCCATAACAGCAAGCAACTGAATCATACCTATAAGTGATGATAGACCGAACTTACCTATCAAATATGCCATAGCAGAATACGCAGCAATAGGGCTAAACCACATAAACCATGCTAGGATTTTTAATACGTAATGTTGAGCAAATTCAAGCGGCTTCATACAAGTTTTTTTGTAGTTATTAGGCATAAAAGATAGAACTATCGCAGTTACGATCGCCATAAAAAGAACTTGCAAAGTATTTGCTTTTATAAAAGGCGTTATAGGATCTGTGGGAATAGCGCTTTTTAAAATAGCAAGCGCAGATCCGACCTCTTTTGGATCTTTCACGTATTTTGCAACGCTAGCCGGATCAAGAGCATTGACATCAAGATTCATTCCGACTCCAGGCTGAAGTAAATATGCCGCGCTGATACCAACAGCAAGCGCTAAAGTACTAACTACTTCAAAATATACAAAACCTTTAAATCCGATGCTGCCTACTTCTTTTAAACTCTCAAGGCCTATGATACCAGACACGATAGTCAAAAATATAATAGGACCGATCATCCATTTTAGAATTTTAATAAACCAGTCGATTCCCGGTTTTGAAGCTATACCAAGTTCTGGCCATGCAAAACCTACGATGACACCCAATACGATACCAAGTACGACCCAAAATGCAAGATTCGTTATAGTTCTTACAAAAACTGGTCTTTGACTTTTTACAACAGTACTCAAAACATCTCCTTAATAATTTTAACGATGTAAGAATACCACAAAGTAAAAGTAATAAGTATAAAATAACTACAAAAACAGAAATATAAATTATTGATATGTTTAATATTGTAACATAGTCACGAAAAAATAACTCTTTATTAATGTTTTATTTAATTATTAGCCTCTGTAAGAAGCTAATAATTATTTTTAAAATTTAACTATTTTTATAAGCTTTCTTTTATTTCAACTGTTTGAATTTTGTCGCCTTGCCTGATAGAATCCAAAATTTTTTTGCTTGCATCATCAACCAATACTCCAAAAACAGTATGAGCTCCATCAAGATGCGGTTGTGGGCTGTGACACACGAAAAACTGGCTTCCGCCTGTGTCGCGTCCAGCATGCGCCATAGATAGACTTCCTCTTAGATGCCTATGTTTTTGATTTACGCATTCGCATTTTATCCTCCAGCCAGGACCGCCTGTGCCGGTACCTAAAGGGCAACCGCCTTGGATAACGAAATTCGGTATAACTCTATGGAAATTTAATCCGTCATAAAATCCGCTTTTTGCCAAAGTAGCAAAATTTGTTACGGCTTGAGGTGCGTCGTCTCCAAAAAGTTCTGCAACCATATCGCCTTTATCTGTTTTTATCACAGCGTATTTTAGCTTTGCTAACTCATCTTTGTCTATTTCATAAACTTTTAAATCTTCTCTCATATCTTCACCTCTCTTTAAATTTAATTTACTCTATATTAGTATAAACAGCTTGAACATCGTCGTCATCTTCAAGCTTATCAAGCAATCTCTCAAGCTCACCAATCGCAGATTCATCTAAATTTACAGTCGAGTTTGGTATGAACTGCAAACTACCTTTTTTAACTTCAAGTCCCATTTTTTCTATGCCTTCACTAAGCGTACCAAAACTAGTATAATCTCCGTATATAGTTAGAGTTCCATCATTTTCTTCTATATCGGTAAGTCCGGCGTCGATGAGCTCAAGCTCAAGCTCTTCTATATCGCCGCTTGGTTTAACTACTTCAAAAATAGCTTTCCTAGAAAACATAAAATTCAAACTTCCGCTAGGCAGCATCTCTCCGCCGTTTTTACTAAATATCGACTTTACGTTTGCTACGGTGCGAGTTGGATTATCGGTTGCCGTTTCTACTATAATCTGAACTCCATGAGCTGCTTTTCCGTCATAAAATATAGTTTTTATATCGCTGCTATCTTTTCCGTTTGCTCTTTTTATAGCCGCGTCTATGTTGTCTTTTGGCATATTTTGAGCTTTTGCCGTTGCTATCGCTGTGCGAAGTTTAGGGTTCATATCAGGGTCGATTCCACCTTCTTTTGCCGCTACTGTAATTGCTTTTGATAGCTTTGGAAAAAGCTTACTCATTTTATCCCAACGAGCTTCTTTTGAAGCGCGTCTATATTCAAATGCTCGTCCCATTATAATCCTTAGAAATCTATTTTTTAAGCTTAAAATTATATCCAATAAAATTTAAAATATTTTGAACAAAACAGTTAGTACAGTCGCGCTTCCAAAAAGCACTATAAACAGATCCGCAAATTTACTTCTATATTTTTTAAGAGCAGGCACGTTATATATACCGATCATAGGCAGTAAAAACAGAACCGCCGCGATCACCGGACCTGCTAAAGTATCTATAATACCCAAAATGCTAGGATTTAAATACGATAAAACAAACATAACTATATAAAAAGATATGGCAGTTATCTTGGCGATCTTTTTCTTATTGGGTTCTTTTTTACCGAATTTAACGCAAGTTTTATGTACAAGCCCGTTTAATCCCTCTCTAGCGCCGAAATAATGTCCGAAAAAACTCGTAGCGATAGCTAAAATAGCGATAATAGGACCAAAATAGCTAATTACTGGTTCGTTTAGTTTATTTGCAAAATAACTTACTATAGGTATATTTTGCTGGGCAGCTAATAAGAAATCATTTCTATCTAGGCTCATCACGCAAGAAATCACGAAAAACATTACGAAAAATAACAAAAGTCCGGCGTTGTAAAATAAAATTTGATTGCATTTATAATCTTTATGACTATCTCCGTAATGCCTTTGCATACTAAGAGCAAACGTTGAAATAGCCGGCGTATGCTCAAAAGCAAAAGCTAAAACAGGAAGCGCAAACCATATAGTTATGCCAAAATCCGTTATGCTAGGAACATACGAAAAAACTTCAAATTTCCAGTGTGGTATAAGATACAAAGAAAACATAAGAAGCAAAGCACAAAGTGGATAAACCAGCCATTCGCAAACTTTTATAACCAAATCTTCATTAAAAATCATAACAAACATCATCAAAGTTATGACTACAAAACAGACTAAAAAACGGTTAATCTCACCAAATCCAAGCTGATAAGTCATAAAGCTCATAACCGTATTTGTTATACTCACTCCATACATTATACAAGCCGGAAAAAACGCAAAAAAATATAAAAAAGTGATGATATAACCCCACTTAAAACCAAAATACTCCTCGCAAACATCTGTTATATCACTCTGTTTTTTAGCAGAAGCATTGCAAAATCTAGCCAAAGCCCTATGGCTTAAAAAAGTCATGGGAAAAGCCAAAATAGCCATGATAAAAACAGGCCATATGCCGCCTACTCCGGCTTTTATAGGCAAAAATAAAATTCCAGCTCCGACCGCAGTACCAAAAAGCGACATCGTCCATCTAAGATCATATTTATTAAATTTATCAAACTTATACAAAATTTACCTTTTTAATTAAAAATTGCGCTATTGTATCAAAACAAAACTTTTAAAAATCAAAAATATCTATATGCTAAATTTAGTATCTGTTATATCGTCGTAGAACTCTTATAAAATTATCTTTATATATTTAATATTTTAACCAAACATAAAGCAAGTTTGTATAATTTTAATAAAAATAGCCCAAAAATCGCCTATTTGATGCGATATTAAACCATATTAAATTTAGTAATGTTTTATATTAATCATTAATTTAATCAAAAAAAATATAATACCGAATCAAGGATGAAGAATGATACGAAATGCTACGAAAAATGATGCGAAAAGAGTTATAGAACTACTAAATTTAGCAATGGACAATATAGCATTTACTCTTAGCGGAACTACAGATATTAAAATTTCAAATACTATTTTAGAAGAGTTTTTTAGATCAACAAATAATCGTTTAAGTTATGAAAATATTTTAGTTTTTGAGTTTAAAAATGAAGTTATAGGAGCTATTTGTATATATGAGTCAAAAATGGCAAAAGAACTTGATATCGCATTTATAAATAGATTAAAAAGTCTGGGAATTGAGCCAAATATTAAGGTTGAATGCGATACCCAAAACAATGAGCTGTATATAGATAGTATAGCAGTAGATGAAAATCATAGAGGAAAAGGAGTGGCGAAACAACTTATAGAAGCTAGTTTTTTACGAGCAAAAGAGCTTGGCATAAGTCTGTCTCTTTTAGTAGATGAAGCTAAATCAGATGTCAAAAGCTATTATAAAAGAGTTGGATTTAAACCTTGCGGAAATAAAGAAATTCTAAACCACAAATATATCTATATGATTAAGGAGATAAAATGAAATTTGTAGTGGATAATATAAATTGCGAAAAGTGTGCACAAACAATAAAAAATTCATTAGAAGACGATTTTGGCAAAATAGAAATAGATCTTAGCGTAAATCCGCGAATACTAAGTTGTGATTTGCAAAATAGCGATAAGCAAAAATTTAAATCCGAATTAGAAGACTTAGGATATAAAGTCATCAAAGAAATAGACTAGGAGTTATTTTGGCAAATAGTGTTAAATTAAACATTACTGGAATGACGTGTGTAAATTGTGCTAACGCCATAGAAAAAAGTACAAAAAAATTGGATGGAGTTATAAGTTCTAAAGTTAGCTTTGCAGAATCTAGCGCCGTATTTGAAATAGATGATAATAGCAGATTAGAGACTATAAAATCAAAAATAAAAAAGCTAGGATACGGGATCGTCGCAAATTATGACGAGCTTGAAGCCGTAAAACAAAAAGAAGTTCTAAATTTAAAAAATAAGTTAATTATAGCCGCGATTTTCAGCACAGTTACTATGGCTCTTGAAATGACCGGACAAGATAATTTTTTTAAATCTCTATTTTTGCTACTTTTAACAAGTATTGTTATATTTTACTGCGGAGTTGGCTTTTATAAACATGCGATCTCTTCGCTGAAAAATAGAAACTACGATATGAACGTACTTATATTTTTAGGTACTTTAATGGCTTATTTATACTCTATTTTTACATTTATAATACCCGAGGCAATACCGCAAAATATGAGATATTTATATTTTAGCGGAGCATCAATGATAATAACATTTGTACTGCTCGGTAAATTTTTAGAAGAAAGATCAAAAATCAAAGCCGGAAATTATCTAAAAACACTTATGGATCTTAGCCCAAAAACAGCTCTTATTCTAACAAAAGACGGAAGCAGCGTATCTATACCGACTAGCGAGCTAAAAATAGGAGATATAGTAGTAGTAAAAAACGGATACAATATACCTTGTGATGGAATCATAGTAAACGGAGGTGCAGAGATCGACACGGGAGCGCTAACAGGAGAGAGTTTGCCTGTCTATAAAAGTGTCGGAGATAACGTAAATGCTGGTACTCTCAACACAAACGGTTATATAAATATCAAAGTTACAAAACGAGATAGCGACTCTTTGTTATCGCAAATTTTAAATCTATTAGCAAATGCAAGTAGCCAAAAAATGCCTATATCAAGACTGGCTGATAGAGTAGCAAATATATTTGTTCCTTCGGTTATAAGCATAAGTATAGCGACTTTTTTGATATGGACGATGCTAGATACTCCTACTAGAGGAATTTTAGCCGCTATAAGCGTACTTATCATATCGTGCCCGTGCGCGCTTGGTTTAGCAACGCCTATAGCTATCATTTCTGGAATATCAGTAGGTGCAAAAAATGGAATTTTAATCAAAAATCCAGAAGTTATGGAAGTAATGAAAGATATAAAATACGCAGTATTTGATAAAACAGGAACTCTTACAAAAGGTGAGATTTCAGTGATAAATACAAATTTAAATAGCGATGATCTAAAAATAGCTATAAACGCCGAAGCTTTAAGTGAACATCCTATTTCAAAAGCTATAGTCAGATACGATCCTGATAAGGTAGATAAAAGCTTAAGTTTTGAATTTAAAAATATTCCGGGAATGGGAATAGACGCAAACAATGGGGAAATTTTAATAGGAAATATAAAGCTTTTAAACTCATTTGATATAGATATCAGCAGCGAACATCTAAATGAGATTAACAAGATTTTAGATAGCGGTTTTGGAATAGTATTAGTAGCGATAAACAAACAATACAAAGGTTATATAACTCTTAGCGATACCATAAAAGACGATGCGAAACAGAGTATAAAAGAGATAAAAGATCTTGGCATAATCCCAGTTATGCTAACAGGAGACAATGAAAAAACAGCGCTTGTCGTAGCAAAAGAACTTGAGATAGACAAAGTCATGGCGGGAGTTTTACCAGATGGTAAATTTGAGATTATAAACTCTCTAAAACAAGATGGCTCAAAAGTTATTTTTATAGGAGACGGTATAAACGACGCACCTCCTCTAAAAGCTGCAGATATAGGTATAGCTATGAGTAGCGGAAGCGATATAGCAAAAGACGTAGGCGATATCATACTTATAAAAAACGACTTGAAATCGGTTTTATTTTCTATAAATTTAGCCACAAATACGATGAAAGTAATAAAAGAAAATCTAGCATGGGCGTCTATTTACAACATACTTTGTATCCCAGTAGCCGCAGGAGTTTTATATCCGTTTTTTGGACTACTTTTAACTCCTATGTATGCGGCACTTGCTATGAGTATAAGCTCGGTTAGTGTAGTTTTAAATTCGCTTAGACTAAGAATTATGAAATTCTAATTATGTTTTTACATATAGATTTAGACTGTTTTTTTGTTTCCGCCTCCAGGACTGTAAATCCTGATTTAAACGGTAAAGTCGTAGCAGTAGCAGGAGGAAACAAAACAGATATATTTGGTGATTTTATAGAAAGCGGAGTTATAGTAAGTGCTAGTTATGAAGCTAGAAGACTTGGTATTGGTTGTACTATGCACTCAAGCATAGCTAGAAAAATATACCCAAATATAATTATACTACCTACAAATTTTAATCTATACAAAACTCTTTCAAATAACCTTTTTAAGTTACTTTTAGACTATACGGACGAGATTGAAAAATATAGCATAGACGAATTTTTTCTAAATTTGAAAGGAACTAAATTTGAAAACGATCCATTAAATTTCGCAAAAATTCTACAAAACAGAATAAAAAACGAGCTCAAACTTCCATCTAGCATAGGTATAAGCGAAACTAAATTTATAGCTAAATTTGCAACAAATTTAGCAAAACCGTCTAAAATCAAAATTATCAACGATATTTCTGAGATACAAAACTACGAGATAAAAATGTTTCCGGGAGTTGGCGCAAGTGCTGAAAATTTCTTAAAATCTCACGGCGTCATCTATATAAAAGATGTATTTAACGCCCAAAAAATATTTGCAAAACTAGGCAAAAACGGTTTGATATTATATAGTAGAATTTGCGGAAAAAGCAGAGATCAAATTCATAAAAACCGACCGCGAAAATCACTTTGCATAGCAAGAACTTTTAAAGAGATAAGAGATAGAAATATCATAGAAAAAAGACTAATGGTGCTTTGCAGATATGTTAGTTTTGAAGTATTTATGCTAGGTGTAAATCCGACTAAATTTGAACTCAAAATCAAATATAAAAACAACCGAAACATAAATGCAAGCGTTACAAAGCACACTATTTTCACGCAAAAACTCTTAGAAACAAGTATAAAAGAGTTATTTCTCAAGCATGATAAAACAAGTGATTTTGCTATAACATATCTTAGTGTCGGGGTAGGAGGTTTAAACGAAAAAGCGCAAATGTCTCTTTTTGATATTCAAAATAAAAAAGATAAAGCCATAAGCGATACTCTAGCAAAAATTCGGCTAAAGTACGGAGTAAATGCGATCAAAAGCGGTGGTGAGATTTAAGCAAGGTTTTGTATAATTTCATAAATAGAGTTTTAAATTTATAAAAAGGTGGCAAAAATGAAAGTATCACAAGCTTACTCTATCATAGCTCTTATCTTCGCAAATAATTTCGCAAAAGCTATGAATGAAGAAAATTTAAAAAAACTCACAAATAGCTGGGTTATAAAAACGGAAAATATCGAAAATGAAAAAGGTCTGGAACTTTGGCAAAAAGCACTGCAAACAGATGATGCTAATAGTATAGAAAGTGACCTTGCGTCATTTGGCGGAGCGTGTGTGCTAAAGTTTTTCAAACAAGTTAGCGAAGAAAAAGTAGATGAGTTTTACAAATCCATAAACTTCAACAAACCTTTTAAAGAGCTAAAATCATCTCATATATCAAATATGCTGGCCTTACTAAGCGCTATCTTAAAAAACGATACGAATGACAAATCTCACGCACTTTTAGGACTTTATTTAAGCGAATATCTATTGCCAAGTACTGTTTTATTTGCTAAATTTATAAGATACAACGCAAAAACATATTATTATAAGGCTCTTGGGGAATTTTTGATAGACTATTGCAAAATTTTAAAATCTACATTAGGCTTAAGGATGGAAATTGAATAATTTAAGTAGCTGGAATTTAATCTATCAAAATATGAATCCAGTGGCATTTGAGATATTTGGTCTAAGTGTTCATTGGTATGGCATAATGTACGTTTTAGCTCTCATAGTAGCTCTAATGGCAGCCAAATATTTTGCAAAAAAAGATAAATTAAATATATCAGACTCGCTTCTTGATAATTACTTCTTCTGGGTGGAAATAGGCGTGATACTAGGCGCGAGAATCGGATATATCTTAATTTATGATCCAAACAGCAGCTACTATCTATTTAAACCGTGGGAAATTTTTAATCCATTTCATAATGGCGAGTTTGTAGGAATTCGCGGTATGAGTTATCATGGAGCAGTTGTCGGATTTATCATAGCTACGCTATTATTTTGTAAAAAAAAGAGACAAAACATTTGGATGCTGCTAGATCTTGTGGCTATTTCTGTACCTTTAGGATATGTTTTTGGTCGAATAGGCAACTTTTTAAATCAAGAGTTATTCGGAAGAGTTACGGATGAACCGTGGGGGATAATGGTAGCTGGACAGTTAAGACATCCAAGTCAACTTTATGAAGCATTTTTAGAAGGCGCCATAGTATTTGCTATACTCTATTTTTATAGAAAATTTAAGAAATTTGACGGTGAATTGATAGCTATGTATGCGATGCTTTACACTGTTGCTAGATTTATTAGCGAATTTTATAGAGAACCGGATTTTGGTATAGGATTTGTTGCTTTTGGTATGAGTATGGGTCAAATTTTATCGATTTTTATGTTTGTATTTGGTCTTGTGGTATATTTAAATTTGAAATTAAAAAGAGTAAAAACTGAAAAATAAATTTTAGTTTATAAAATTTATTTTATTATGATACCGATTTTTTAATCTGAATTAATTATTTTCAACATTAAATAATTCTTTAAAATAAAATTAATTAAAATATATTATATTACGGTTTTTAAGCTCAATATAAAATTCAACTAAAAATACTATATAGCGGTAACTTTTAATAGATAAATTAAATAAATATTTAATTTTACTTCAAGTTTGCATAGAGTATAATTATCGCGATTAGATAATTTTTTCCAAAAGGGGAGCTTATGAGTAAGCAAATCGAAGGGTTTCTTGGTATAAGCGAGAGTGGCAAAAAAAGTAGAATTCCTGCCAGACTCGACCTTATCCAAAGTGGCACGGGATTATTTCTTGGGCTTTTTATGTGGTTACATATGCTTTTTGTATCTACAATACTGATTAGTGATAATGCGTTTAACACTATCGTTCACTTATTAGAGCTAAGATTTATCTCTGATTCTCCAAATATGAGCTATGTTACTAGCTTCATAGCAGCTGGTGTATTTGTTATATTTTTTATACACGCTGCACTTGGTATGAGAAAAATGCCGATAAACTTTAGACAGTGGCAAATTTATCGTGCTCATACTGTACGTATGAAACATGAAGATACGACGCTTTGGTGGATACAAGCCTGTACAGGTTTTATAATGTTCTTCCTAGCATCTGCCCACCTTATCATAATCATTACAAACTCTGACAAACTCAGTGCGGATCTTAGCTCACAAAGAGTGTTTAGTCACTTTATGTGGTTGTTTTATTTAGTACTGCTTTTTGCTGTTGAACTTCATGGAAGCATAGGTCTATATAGACTATGTGTAAAATGGGGTTGGTTTGAAGGAAACAACGCAAAAGAGTCTAGAAAAAAACTTAAAAAAGCAAAATGGATCTTAAGCGTATTTTTCATAGTCCTTGGGCTACTTAGTTTAGCAGCTTTCTTAAAAATAGGCTATAACAACTACACAACTGGAAATTGGAAAACAGCGCAAGTTTTTCAAATACCTAGCAACGGAGTAAGAGTATGAATGTAAAATATTATGATGCACTAGTAATCGGCGGCGGTTTAGCTGGTCTTAGAGCTGCTGTTGCAGCCGGAGAAAAAGGACTTAGTACGGTAGTTTTAAGTCTTTGTCCTGTAAAAAGAAGTCACTCGGCAGCCGCTCAAGGCGGTATGCAAGCGAGTCTTGGCAACTCAAAAATGAGTGAGGGAGACAACGAGGATGTTCACTTTGCAGATACCGTAAAAGGTAGCGACTGGGGCTGCGATCAAGAAGTTGCTAGAATGTTTGTTCAAACAGCTCCAAAAGCTATACGTGAACTTGCTAGCTGGGGAGTGCCGTGGACTAGAATCACAAAAGGCAAAAGAAGTGCTATTATAAACGCACAAAAAACAACTATTGATGAAAAAGATGAAGTTCATGGGCTTATCCATAGTCGTGATTTCGGTGGTACTAAAAAATGGAGAACATGTTTTACTGCTGACGCTACCGGACATACAATGTTATTTGGCGTTGCAAATGAAGCTTTAAAACATAATGTTGAAGTTCATGATAGAAAAGAAGCTATAGCTCTGATCCATGAAAACAACCGTTGTTATGGTGCTATAGTTCGCGATCTTGTGACAGGAGAGATAACTGCTTATGTTGCAAAAGGAACTCTTATAGCAACCGGTGGCTACGGTAGAATTTATAAACACACTACAAACGCGGTTATATGCGAAGGTATCGGTGCTGCTATCGCTCTTGAAACAGGTGTTGCAAAACTAGGAAATATGGAAGCAGTTCAGTTCCACCCGACTCCTATCGTCCCATCTGGTATCCTTTTGACTGAAGGTTGTAGAGGCGATGGCGGACTATTAAGAGATGTCGATGGATATCGCTTTATGCCTGATTACGAGCCTGAGAAAAAAGAACTTGCTAGCCGTGACGTTGTTAGCCGCCGTATAATGGAGCACATCAGAAACGGTAAAGGCGTAAAAAGCCCTTATGGTGAACACGTATGGCTAGATATCAGCATACTTGGACGTGAGCATATCGAGAAAAACTTACGTGACGTTCAAGAAATTTGCCAAATTTTCAACGGTATAGATCCTGCCGATGAAGGTCCAAAAGGCTGGGCTCCGATCCTTCCTATGCAACACTACTCTATGGGCGGTATCCGAGTAAAACCAAATGGTGAAAGTCAAACTCTAAAAGGTCTATTTAGTTGCGGTGAAGCGGCTTGCTGGGATATGCACGGATTTAACAGACTTGGCGGAAACAGCGTTGCTGAAACCGTAGTTAGCGGTATGATAGTCGGGGATTATTTTGCTCAGTATTGCGATGAAAATGAGATAGACATACAAACTCAAACATTAGAAAAATTTGTAAACAAAACAGAAAGCTACTTAAAAGAGCTTTTAAATAAAGACGGAAAATACAACGTATTTGAAATCAAAAATAAAATGAAAGATATAATGTGGGAACATGTTGCTATCTTTAGAACAGGCGACGGACTTGCAAAAGCTGTAAAAGAGCTTGAAGAGCTTTACAAAGAATCAACAAACGTAAAACTAAGCAACAAAGAGTTATTTGGCAATCCTGAGCTTGAAGAAGCTTACCGTGTTCCTATGATGCTTAAACTTGCGCTTTGCGTTGCGTACGGCGCACTTCTTAGAACTGAAAGTCGTGGTGCTCATTATAGAGAAGACTATCCAAAACGTGATGATCTTAATTGGTGTAAAAGAACTCTAACTAGTTGGAAAGAAGGCGATACTATGCCTACGGTCGAGTACGAAGAGCTTGATATCATGAAAATGGAGATGCCACCTGCATTCCGTGGATACGGTGCAAAAGGCAATATCATAGAAAATCCGTTATCGGCAAAACGTCAAGAAGAAGTAGATAGCTTAAGAGCAAAACTAGAAGCTGAGGGAAAATCAAGACATGAGATTCAAGAGGCTCTTATGCATTATGAGCTTCAACCAAAATATAAAGCATTAAATGAAAGAGCAGGAATTGGCTATGAGTAGGAAAATAAAAATAAGAGCATTTAAGTATAATCCGCTAAGCAAAGTCAGCAAACCGCACTTTGCTGAGTATGAGCTAGAAGAAACAGACGGTATGACGCTTTTTATCGCGCTAAACCAAATCAGAGAAAAATTTGATCCGGGTCTTAGCTTTGACTTCGTATGTCGTGCAGGTATCTGCGGAAGCTGCGGTATGGTCGTAAACGGTCGACCTCAACTTGCTTGTAGAACTCTTACAAAAGACTATCCAAGCGGCGTTATAGAGCTTATGCCTATGCCGGCATTTAAACTACTAAAAGATCTTAGCGTCGATACTGGAAACTGGATGAATGCTATGAGTAAAAAAGTAGAAAGCTGGATACACACAAACAAAGAAACCGATATCAGCAAAATGGAAGAGAAGGTTGATCCAGAAGCTGCTCAAGAAACTTTTGAACTTGATCGCTGTATAGAGTGCGGTATATGCGTAGCGAGCTGCGGAACTGCACTTATGAGACCTGATTTTATCGGTGCAGTGGGGCTTAACCGCGTAGCTAGATTTAAAGTTGATCCGCTAGACAACAGAAGCGATGATGACTTCTATGAGCTAGTAGGTGATGATAATGGCGTGTTTGGTTGTATGAGCTTACTAGGTTGTGAAGACAACTGTCCTAAGCACCTTCCACTTCAAAGCAAAATAGCATATATGAGACGCAAACTTGCAACTGTAAAATAATTTTCATTTATAAGGCTGGAGTTTCCAGCCTTATCGTATAAAGCTTTTTTAAATTTCCGTTAAATTTAAAAATCTTCACTAAACAAAGGTTTATTTAAGATTCTAAACTTAAGCGATACTCTTCATAAGTCCCTTTAAAATCAACTATATCGCCATTGCCTTTTATATGCAAAATTCTATTTGCAAATGCATCTATAAGCTCTCTATCATGGCTTACACAGATACAAGCTCCACTAAAATTATAAAGTGATTCGCCAAGAGCGATAATGGCTTCAAGATCAAGATGGTTATTTGGTTCATCAAGTACTAATACATTTGCCCTTTGCAACATAAGCTTAGAAAGCATGAGTCTGTGTTTTTCGCCACCGCTTAAACTACCGACTTCCTTTTCTTGTTCTAAACCGCTAAAAAGCATTCTGCCAAGACATTTTCTAATCTCATCAAGATCTTTGTTTTTCGCATCTTGCAGCCACTCGTATAGTTTTAAATTTCCGGTGATCTTATTTGAACTATCTTGAGCAAAATACCCAAGCTCTATAGTAGCGCCAATATGTACTTTGCCGCTTTGGGCAGCAAGTTCTCCCATTATGATTTTACAAAGAGTGGATTTTCCCACACCGTTGCTTCCGATAATGGCTACTTTATCACCTTTATTCATTTTAAAATTAAAATCTTTTAAGATTATCTTATCTTCAAAACTTTTATTTAAATTTGAAAGCTCTATCAGCTCATTTCCTATTTCGCGATTTGTACGAAACAGTATACTAGGGTCTCTTCTACTTGACGTTTTTATCTCGCCTATCTGAAGCTTTTCTAGCTGTTTAGAACGACTAGTTGCTTGTTTTGCCTTGCTGGCATTCGCACTAAAACGAGCGATAAATTTTTCCAACTCTTCTTTTTCTTTAAGCAACTTAGAACGCTCCATCTCTGCTTGTCGACTCATCAAATTTGCAGCAATATACCAATCGTCGTAATTACCTACAAACTCACGAATTTGTTTGAAATCGACATCTAAAATATGTGTACAAACTCTATTTAAAAAGTGTCTATCATGACTGATAACTACAAGTGTTCCTTCATGGTTTATAAGCTCTCGCTCCAACCATGAAATAGCATCCAAATCAAGGTTATTTGTCGGTTCATCAAGAAACAAAATATCTGGCTTAGGAAATAAAACTTGAGCCAAAAGCACTTTAAATTTATCCGAGCTTTCCACTTCGCTCATAAGCTTATCAAAATTATACAGTCCTAATGAACTCAAAATCTTTTCTATCCTCGTTTCATACTCATAAGTAGGATCTTCCTCAGCTGAGATAATTTCAAGTTCACTTAAACGTTCATTTACCTCATCGCTAAATTCCTCGCTCATATAGAGTTTTTCTTTTTCCTTCACTGCATCATAAAGTCTTTTATTACCATATAGTACGGCATCTTTTAGAGTAAAACTCTCAAAAGCAAACTGATCTTGGCCCAGTACGCCTACTTTTTTACCGTTTTCTATAACAATTTCACCGCTTGTATAATCAGTTTCGCCACTTAAAATTTTAAGAAATGTTGATTTTCCGGCACCGTTTGCACCGATAAGTCCGTAACGGTTGTGCGCATTGAACTTTAAATTTACATCTTCAAAAAGTAGTTGTTGACCAAATCTCTGAGTCAAACTTTTAACTTCCAACATATTCGCCTCGCTTTAATGCAAGTCAGCATTTAGCTTGATAGCTCTTTTGCTGATACTTGCTGTGATCTGACCGTTTTGGCTATTTTGACGATAATGAAGCCCATTTAAACCGGATAACTCTAACGCTTTATAAATTTCTTTTTCAAATTTAAAATCAGGGTTTATTTTAGCCAACTCGTATCTGTTTTTCTCGTCTATAAATACCTTAGTTCCTTCTAAAATAGCAACTCCGGCGTCCACTATACAATCATCGCCAAGTGGTACTCCAGTAACTGAATTTGCACCGAGCAGACATTTTTTACCGACGCTTATAGCATTTCCGTTTGTTCCGCTTAACACGCCTAAAATAGACGCGCCGCCGCCGACATCGCTTCCCTCACCTACGCTAACGCAGCTACTAACCCTGCCTTCAACCATAACTGCTCCAGTCGTTCCTGAGTTAAAATTTATATACGCAGCTCCTGGCATAACCGTTGTTCCTGGTGCTAACTGAGCTCCCATACGTACTTTTGCACTATCTAAAATCCTAGTGTTATCCGCCGGGATAATATGGCTTAAGTAGCGAGGAAATTTATCTACGCTTATTATATTTGGATACCAACCTTTCATCTTTAACCAAATTTCATTTTCTCTTAAATAGTCTAATTCATAAGGCTGAGAATGCGCGTCCCAAGCTAAATTTGGAAGTATTCCAAATGCACCGTTTAAATTTATACTTCTAATTTCAACCTTGTTTAGAGATAAAAGATACAGTTTTAAATATACACTTTCTACGCTTTTTGGCGCCGCATCCTCATATATAAACGTTACTACAAACTCGCTTTCTGAGCCGTTTTCTTCATTTAAAATTTCATCTAAAACTAGTAAATTTTGGATATTTCTATGTTTATCGCCCTCGCTCTGCGGCACTAAAAAGTCAAAAACTTCTAATGCATCGCTGATAGCAGGAGCTGTAAGTGGCACAGTAAACTCGGTATCGCTAAAGTCTATTTTAAGACCATTTTTTTCTATAGCCCATGTTAAAACTGCGGCACTTCCGTAATTTTCTTTGAAATTTACAACAGAGTAATTTACGCTTATTGTCTTGCCGCCCTTGCCTTTTTGTACTCTACCGATGGCAAAAGCAAACGGATCTTTATAGCCACTTTTAGAGCGAATCTCATCTGTAAATTTTTTAAGCTCATCTTGATTTTTGATACTCATAATGCCCCTTTAAATTTGTAATTTTTGGCTGATTATAGCTAAAAGTATATTAGAACTAAATTTAATAAATTATTTTGATTTTTTAACTGTCGTGGTCGGTATTTACAATATAAATAAATTTGAATAGTACTTTCAAAGTATCATTATAGGTAATTTTAAGGATTTTGAACCAAATTTATAATTTACAATTTCCTTAAAATTACTCAAAATAAAATGCCGTTTAATGACAAGCTGCTTTACCGCTATTATCTGGTTGAATAGCAGAATTATCGGCTCCACCATCTGCATTTATGGACTCGATTTTTTCCCAAAGTTTTGCGGCTGCTTCTTCATATCTTTTTGCGCAAACTGAGTTTGGCTCATAAAAACTTACCGGTTTTCCGCTATCTCCGCCTACTCTTATCGATGGCTCTATAGGTATCTGAGCTAAAATCTCAGTATCATACTGACTAGCCAACTCACTAGTTCCGCCTTTACCAAATATATCATACTCTTTACCGTTATCAGGGCAGATAAATCCGCTCATATTTTCAACAATTCCCGCTACTGGTATATGAAGCTTTTCAAACATATCAAGACTTCTTGCTGAGTCGTCAAGAGCAACGGTTTGCGGAGTACTTACGCATATTCCAGCAGTTACAGGAACACTTTGAGCTAAAGTTATCTGCGCATCTCCCGTTCCTGGAGGCATATCCAAAAACAAAACATCAAGATCGCTCCACATAACTTCATTTAGAAGCTGAGTTATAGCTTTCATTATCATAGCTCCACGCCACATAAGTCCTTGCCCAGCCTCAATAAGAATTCCCATACTCATCATCTCTATACCGTGAGTCAGTATAGGTTTTAATCTTTGGCCAACTACACTTGGCTGTTCATTTTGACATCCAAGCATTCTAGGTATATTTGGACCATAAATATCTGCATCTAAAAGTCCTACTTTTTTACCTTGTTTAGCTAAAGAGATAGCTAAATTTAAAGTTGTTGTTGATTTACCTACACCGCCTTTACCGCTGCTTACCATAACAAAATTTTTAATCTGAGGCGCTATATTTTTACCGCTTCTAGAATTACTTTTTTCTTCTTCTAGTTTTGGTGTTTGAATAATAATTTTTCTATCTAAATTTAAAGATTCTATATCTTGCTTTACTTTAGTTGCGATTTCTGGCTTAGCAGAAACTATCTCAACTACGATATCCGGATCAACTTCTTTTACAAAGCCAAACTCAACTATACTTTTTTTAAATCCAGGATATATTACTTTTTTTAACTCTTCTAAAATTTGTTCATTTGTCATTTTTTCTCCTTTGGATAGTCACTGCACTCTATTTTTGCTATTTCTTGACTAATTTTATAAGCACAAAACTTAGGTCCACACATAGAGCAAAACTCAGCTTCTTTAAATACGTCTTGAGGCAAAC
Source organism: Campylobacter fetus subsp. fetus (assembly GCF_900475935.1). Classification (NCBI taxonomy): domain Bacteria; kingdom Pseudomonadati; phylum Campylobacterota; class Epsilonproteobacteria; order Campylobacterales; family Campylobacteraceae; genus Campylobacter; species Campylobacter fetus. Next base: position 385,208 of record NZ_LS483431.1, on the reverse strand, counting down.
TCTCATCATGAAGTTCTCTTGCTTTATCAGGATCAAGAGCAAGCTCAAACTGCTTGTTCCAATCAAATTTATATCTAGCATCACTCATAGCATGATCTCGCTCTATAGCTCCTACTCTACCAAGAGCAATATCTGCTGCGTGAGCTGCTATTTTATGTGATATTATACCATCTCTTACATCTTTTGCATTCGGCAATCCAAGATGCTCTTTTGGAGTAACATAACAAAGCATACTAGCTCCATGAAATGCAGCCATCGTTCCGCCTATCGCACTCGTGATATGATCATAACCTGCTCCGATATCAGTAGGAAGCGGTCCAAGTATATAAAACGGCGCGTCGTGACAAAGGCGTTTCTCTTCTTTCATATTAAACTCGATCTGATTAAATGGAACATGACCTGGGCCTTCTACCATAACTTGAACGTTTTTCTCCCATGCTCGTTTAGTAAGTTCGCCTAAAACAGCAAGCTCACTCATCTGAGCTTCATCGCTAGCATCATGCAAACAGCCGGGTCTTAAACTATCTCCAAGACTTAGCGAAGCGTCATATTTAGCACAAATATCGCATATCTCATCGAAAGCTTCGTAAAATGGGTTTTCTTTATGATGCTTCATCATCCAACTAGCCATAAGACTTCCACCGCGACTAACTATCCCCATTTTTCTTTTTGCTACTAAAGGCATAAATTTAAGTAAAAATCCGGCATGGATAGTAAAATAACTAACGCCTTGCTTAGCTTGTTTTTCTATACATTCAAGCATAATTTGAGGAGTTAGATTATCAAGATCTTTTATATCATGAATTATCTGATATATAGGCACGGTTCCGATAGGCACGGTTGAGTTTGCTATAATAGCGCGTCTTATCTCATCTAAATCTCCGCCGGTGCTTAGATCCATAACAGTATCCGCTCCGTATTTTAAACATACTTTAAGCTTTTCTATCTCCTCGTTTATATCGCTAGCAAGTGCGCTTGAGCCGATATTTGCATTAATTTTACATTTTACGGCTCTACCTATTGCCATTGGAATTTGATTTGTATGATTTATATTAGCAGGGATAATGAGTTTTCCTTCTGCAACTAATTGTCTAATATACTCAGGTTTTAGCATCTCTACTTTTGCTACATACTCCATCTCAGGAGTTATAACTCCATTTTTAGCATAATACATTTGAGTTGGCGTAGGGTCGTTTTTACGGGCTTCGCACCAATCTTTTCTCATATTTTTTCCTTGCTTATTTTTAGATTTTGCTATTGTACTGAAATATAATTGAAAAGCAATTTAACTTACAATTTTAAATTTGAAAATAAAATAATTGCAATGTAAGATAAAAAAGTGTATAATTTCGTAACACTTTACTAAAGGAAAAGCTTTGCTTGATCTCTCTTTGATTATGCTTGGCGCCGGAAATTCCACTCGTTTTGGTTTGCAATCAAAAAAACAGTGGCTAAGAACCGGCGATGATCCACTTTGGCTTTATGCCACAAAAAATATTAGTTCAAACTACTTATTTAAAGATGTCATAGTTGTCTCAAATGAATGTGAATATATGTGCAAATTCAGTAGTCATTTTAAATTTATAAAAGGCGGAGAAACAAGGCAAGATAGCCTTAGAAATGCTATTTCCAATATAAATAGCGAGTTCGTAATGGTAAGCGATATAGCAAGAGCGGATATACCAAAAGAGCTTATAACTAAACTTATAGAATCGGCTCATAATGCAGATTGCATAGTTCCGGCCCTTAAAATTTCTGATAGCGTAATATATCAAAACGAATACATAAACAGAGATGAATTAAAACTGATTCAGACTCCTCAACTATCACGCACAAATATGCTTAAAAAAGCATTAAAAACAGATAATATTTTTACAGATGACAGCTCTGCTATAAAAGCTATAGGGGGAACAGTCTGGTATATAGAAGGTGATGAAAGAGCAAAAAAACTTACTTATAAAGATGACTTAAAACGCCTAAACTTGAATTCTCCATCAAATGACATATTTTGCGGAAACGGTTTTGACGTGCATGCTTTTAAAGAAGGTGATTTTATAACTCTTTGCGGTGTCAAAATACCGTATTCAAAAGCTTTTATAGCTCACAGCGATGGAGACGTTGCTTTACACGCGCTTTGTGATGCGCTTCTTGGAGCTGCTAGCGCTCCTGATATAGGTGAGCTTTATCCAGATAACGACTCTAAATTTAAAGACATAGATTCAAAAATACTTTTGCAAAATAGCGTAAATTTAATAAGAAGCATAGGTTTTGATATCATAAACGCAGATATCACCATAATAGCACAAAGTCCGAAAATATCACCATACAAAGATGCTATGGCAAAAATAGTTGCCGATATATTAGGCATTCCTTTGCATAAAGTAAATATAAAAGCTACAACAACAGAACATCTTGGATTTATAGGAAGAAACGAGGGAATCGCTGCAAATGCGATTGTAAATTTAAAATACTTTAACTGGCGGAACGTTTTATGAAAGTTTTAATCATAGAAAACGAAATATACCTAGCTCAAAGCATATCTAGCAAACTAGCCGACTTTGGATATAGCTGTGAGATTGCGTCTTGCACAACAGATGCGCTAAAAGACGATAAATTCGATGTTGTGTTACTCTCTACGGGACTTATCGGACAAGATTTTTATCAAGTTATTAAAAAACACTCAAGATCTATAATAATACTTCTTATAAGTTACATTAGCAACGATACAGTATCTAATCCGATAAAAGCCGGGGCTGATGATTATATACAAAAACCATTTATGATAGAAGAGTTAGTAAGAAAAATAAAGCTATTTGAATCATACAAAAAATATGAAATACTAAACAAAACATATCAAAGTCTTATAGAGTCGTTTGTTAAAACATACAAAACACCAAAATACGACTTCAAAAAGCTAAGAATGCCGTTTTTGATAGTAACGGACAAAAATCAATATGCGGATAGCTTTGTTTTTAATTATGCAAAAGAGTTAAATTTGGCTTATGAAATCATAGACTTAGATAGTGAAAATACTGCAGATATAATAAAAAATTTAAAACCGAACTCATTTATATATATAACGGAATTTGATAAATTAAAAGCAGATAGTAGAGACGAGTTTTTAAACTTAATATCAAATCAAAATGTAGTCATATCTTCAAACGTGGATCTGAATATTTTAAATTTAGATAAAGTTATCATAAATACAAACGATAAAGGTTTGCAAGCCGATGAGATTTTGACAATAGATGAATATGTAAAACATATGATACTTTGCTATCAAGACACATTTCCAGATACCGAACTTTCTAAAAGACTTGGTATTTCTAGAAAATCACTCTGGGAGAAGAGAAAAAAGCATGATCTCACAAAGAAAAAATAGTACGATTTTAATAAATCAAGAAGCGTATGGAACGCTGGTATTAATCCAAAATCAAATTCTAAGTAAATTTACAAGACTTATGAATGAAAAAGAAGCAAAAATATCTGAAGAAAGCGGATACTTTGAAGGCGAACCGATGCCTTACGCATATACGTTTGCGCCATATGGAAAAAGAAATCAAGAAACCATAAAAAATGCCAAAAAAGGCGATAGAATAGATATTTTAAAAGATAACCAAATAATAGGCCATATCATTGTTTCATCGATATTTAAACTGAGCAATATTACTCACAGCATATTTAGAGCAAGAGATATCGAACTACCAGAAAACCAAAGAGCCGGTGAGTTTGCGGTAAGTGGCGAATTTGTGATATACAAAGATGATTTAAGACAGATAAAAAAGAACATTCATAATATAATCAAACAAAAAAATATCAAAAAAGTAACCGCTCTTATGCTCACAGCAGATCCATTTCACAGACTTCATGAAAGACTTGTGAGAATGACCATAGACAAAGCAGATATCACAATTTTATTTCTTATACGAACATTTGGAAGCGATAGACGACTCAGTTTCGATCTTAGAAAAAGAACACTTGAACTATTTAGAGATAATTTTTTACCCAGAGAAAGAGTTATTATAGTTCCTTTTGAAAATACATATCTGTTTAGTGATCATATAAATCCTGTTTTAGAGTGCTTGGCTGCACATAATTTCGGTGCTACAAAACTTGTAGTAGGACAAAATCACGGCGGAATAGGAATGTTTTATAATGATAATCAAGCAAACACGGTATTAGACAAATATGCAAAAGATCTAAATATCGATATTATCATTATGCCTGAGCTAGTTTATTGTAATCAGTGCCGCACTATAGTGAGCATTAAAACCTGCCCTCACGGACAGCATCATCATATAAAATATCATCCTCAAACTCTTAAAGAACTACTATTTGAAGGTATCATACCTCCTGCTATTCTTATGAGAAAAGAGATTTCATCTATGATTTTAAGCGAACTTTTTCCAAATAAATTTAAAAACCTACAAAAAATTTATGATGATCTGTTTCCAAATTCCGGTATATTAGAGAGTCATAGCCAAAGAGAGTTTTATGAAGAGCTTATGAGGCTCTATCAAACAACATCTTTAACTTAAATTAAAATAAGGATATTTTAGTGCAAAAGCTATTTTTAACATTTTTTTACGTTGGACTTATGAAGCCGGCTCCAGGAACTTGGGGAAGTATAGCAGGCGCGGTTATTGCAGTTTTAATACTGAAATATTTAGGCGCACAAACTCTATTTTTAGCTTCTATTTTACTATTTTTAGCTTCTATAAATATAATAAATAAATACGAAGAAACAACCAAAGAGCACGATCAAAGCCATATAGTTATAGATGAAGTAGCAGGTGTTTGGTTAGCTATCAGCATAAGTTCTGCTAGTTGGTTGGCCATAATTTTATCGGTTATATTTTTTAGAATACTTGACATAACAAAGCCTAGCATAATAGGAAGAGTCGATAAAAACGTAAAAGGCGGTCTTGGCGTTATGGGTGATGATATGATAGCAGGAGCGTTTGCCGGATTAATGAGCGCCATTTGCTACTGGGTATTACTTAAAATCTAGTTCGCCTTGCTATACCGTTTCTTTCATATTTATCAATCTCATTTCCGTATTTAGAGTTTGATTTTTTAATCTCGTTGTCTATATATGCTATTATTTTAGCATCTGAGTTTTTATGTGCTGCAACAAGTGCTATAAAACGCAGATATATCTTTGATTCTGGAGGAGCTTTGCCGTCTAGCTTAGGAGGTATTTTAAAGTTTTTAATGAAGTATTGAGACGCTTTGAAAATATCCTCTTTTGTAGATTTTTTATCTGAAACAATAGATATAAGATCTTCTATATCAAGACCTTTGCTATCTTTATTTATAGCTATATGTACAGTTTTTGCTTTTGGTTTGTTTTTTGCAACCATAACTATAACTAATATAAAAATAATAATTAAAGCAATGATAATTAAAGCTATAATTCCAGATATCAATTTTTCATTCAAGCTAATACCTTTTTTGTAAAATTTTAAAAAAGCCCAAAATGGGCTTCAAGTAAGATAGTAAGAACTTTATAAATTCTTACTATACTTTTTATTTCTATAAGCTAATAAACTTATAACTATCATTACAGCAAATGCTACCCAAACAAAATTTGGAACTGGAACTGGATCTCCTGCAGCATAACTATGCATACCAGACAAATAGAAATTTACGCCAAAATAAGTCATAATAATAGACAAATATCCAAACATAGATGCCACTGCAAATGCATACTGAGAGTTTACTTTAGGGACAAATCTCATATGAACGATGGCAGCGTAAACTAATATACTAACCAAAGCCCAAGTCTCTTTACTATCCCAACCCCAATATCTACCCCAGCTTTCATTTGCCCAAACTCCGCCTAAAAAGTTACCAAACACAAGAAGGCTTAATCCAAGTATCATCGCCATCTCATTTATCCTAGTAGCCTCTAAGATATTTCTTGAAAGTTCACTATTTTCTTTTTTACCTTGTAAGGCAAATAGAACAAGAGTAAATAATCCAAGAAGCGAACAAAGACCTAAAAATCCATAACTAGCAGTTATAACGCTAACATGTATAGTAAGCCAGTAGCTTTGAAGCACAGGAACTAAAGTAGTGATCTGAGGATCTATCCAGCTTAAGTGAGCAACAAATAGAGTCACACCCGCTAAAATAGAAGTCAAAGCCAAAGATATAGCAGAACTTCTAGCAAAAACCATACCGCTAAATGCTAATGACCAAGCTATAAACACCATACTTTCATAGCTATCGCTCCATGGAGCATGCTCAGCTATATACCATCTAAGTCCAAGACCTATAGTATGAGCCGCAAAAGCTAAAATATTTATAATATAAACTATCTTGAATACTGAATTTATCTTAATTTTTGGTCTTATCATTCTTGTGAATACAACTATAAGAAGAGCAAAACCGGCTAAAAGATATACGGGCGTTAAATTTTGGAATATCTTGTATTTATTGAAAGCAAGTTCAAGTTCTATTTTCTTCTGATTCGGCATAACAGCCGCGCCATACTTCTTTTGATAATCTTTTATATCGTTTAAAGTTTTATCCGCTTTTTCCCAATTTCCGCTATCTTGAGCTATAGCCACTCCATCAAAGTAATTTTGCAATAAAGTAGTCACTTCCCTTGCTTCGCTAGGAGAGAAACTCATTATAGCTCCAGCCGGAGAAAACCATGTATTATTTACATCATCTTTTTTAGGTATTACTCTAAATAACTCGCCCATAAATACCATATAAAGTATATTTAATTTTTCATCCGCTTTTATAACATCTTTATCAAACTGATTTCTAGCTCCAGGAGATTTTCTATTTGCTAGTTCGCTGTATTTTATCAGCTTATACTCCATATTGTCACTGCTATCTTTAGTAAAGAAATCGTTAAAACTTGCATATTTTTGATTTATAGGCATTTCTAATACTTTTTTCAGCTCTTTATCTGTTATTTTGATAATAGGTACATTTCTCCAATAAGACGAATTTACCATCATAGACAAAAAAACAGAATTTGCGTTCATAGAATTGTAATTATCACTTCTGTATAGTTTATTTAATACTTCATGACTAACCGTATCAAAAGGTTTCATTCTACCATCGGCACTTTGAACAACTATAGTTGAGATATTTTGTGCATGTTCTTTAGATATAGTAGGAAGCGAATTATAAGCTTGCAGATCACTAACTCCAAATATTACGCTACAGGCTATCAAGAATACAGCGGCATTTTTAATATTTGCTTCATTAACTAATTTAGCTAATTTTCTAAATCTTGAATACGGATTTAAAATATTTAAAAATAATCCTAAACCTAGTAAAAAATATCCTATGTAAGTTGGAATTTTACCCGGGTCTTTATTTACTGAAAGAATAGTTCCTAACTCATCCATATCATAACTGCTTTGAAAAAATCTATACCCACTATGATCTAAAACGTGGTTCATATAAATTTTATAATCCATATTTAAATCCCCATCTTTAACTATAACATCGCTACTATAACTCATAGGAGAGTTTGAACCTGGATATCTTTTTAATTCAAAATCTTTAAGATAAAGAGAAAACGGAAGTTTTATCATCATAGGAGACCAAGTAGCCTCAAAATTCTTACCGCCTACAACTACGGTATCGCCTGGCATAAAATTAAGCATAGATATTTCTTTACTATCTCCATTATAACTTAAAGTAGCTATGATAGCGTCTGAGCCGCGCTCATTATCACTTACTTGTCTAACTCCTTTTATGGCTGAAGCAAGCATGGTTTTAGGAGCAAAATTTATACCGTCGATACTATACAATCTTAATCCCTCAAAAGGTACTATTTTATCTTTTGGTATAGAGCCTCTACTCATATCGCTCATTTGCATATAATCTATATTTTGATTTGTTTTAATAAAAAACTTACCGTCTTTTAAAACTATATTTATAAATTTAGATTGCTTTGGAGTATCATTAAATGTAAAACTGATATCGCCTACTTCGATACTTTCATTTTCTTTTAAAGTAACTGATCTACTATTTGTATCATTAGAAAATATAAGCTCCAAAACAGGCTCACCTTTATCACTTTGAACCCATGCCGAGGTAGCATTTGGCATAAAACTTTTATAGGTTAAAATAGCCGGTTTATTATCTACATCAAGAGATAATTTAAAACTATTTCCCCAAGCGCTTGAGATATATTTTGGCTCTGAAGCTATATAAGTTTTTCCCTCATCAAAACTTTTTAGCTGAATATAGCTTTGAGAAGTTGAAATTTCATTACTCTCGCCGCTTTCTCTTATATGCATTTGGCCTTCAAAACCGATATATCTAGTAAGAGCAGCGCCTAAAAGTATAAAAATAAAACTAACATGGAATATAAGCGCAGGTAGTTTTTTTAAATTTAAAAGTTTGTATCTAACTATATTGTATGCAAGATTTGCGCCAAGCAAAAGCTGAACTAAAGCAAACCACCCAGCACCATAAACTATAGCCCATGCAGTTTGAGTATTATAAACACTTTCTATAATAGTTGCTACACCGCTACTAATAGCAAATATTAAAAAAAGTATAACAGCGGAGCCCATACTTAAAAATAATTTTTTAAAAATATCCATTAAAATCCTTAAAATTTTGTCACGTCTGGCTAAATTCTATTACCAAAAAATAAATATTTTGCTAATACTTTCAAGCACCTAAATATTTTTTCTTAATTTCATCATTGCCTATCATATCTTTTGAGTTACCTTCCATAACTATATGACCATTTTCAAGCACATATGTATAATCACTAATTTTAAGTGCCAAAAAAGCATTTTGTTCAACTAAAAGTATAGTTATACCTTCTTCTTTTAGCTTTAAAATTATGTCAAAAACTTCGCCGACTATCTTTGGAGCTAGTCCTAAACTTGGCTCATCTAGCATAAGAAGTTTTGGCTCGCTCATTAAAGCTCGCGATATAGCCAACATCTGAGCCTCACCACCGCTTAAAGTACCGGCTAATTGATCTTTTTTCTGCCTAAGACGCGGAAAAAACTCATACATCGCATCTCTTAAGTGTTCATAATTTTCTGAATTATTAAAAGCTCCCATTTTTAAATTTTCTTCTACTGTTAAATTTATAAAAACTCTTCTTCCTTCAGGAACTAACGATATTCCTTGTCTTACTATGGTGTGCGTTTGGTGGCGTCTTGTTTCATAACCCAAAAAACTTATTTCTCCGGTTCTTTTAACTGAGTTTATAAGGGCGTTTAAAGTAGATGTTTTACCAGCTCCGTTTGAGCCTATCAAACTTACTATTTGACCGGTTTCAACGCTGAAATTTATACCTTTGACTGCTTCTATAACACCGTAATATACGTGTAAATTTTTAACATTTATCATTCTAAAAAATCTCCCAAATAAGCAGTTATAACATCTTTATTTTGTACGGCATCACTAGGAAGCCCTTCAAATATCACTTTACCATAATCCAAAACTAAAACTTTATCACATAGTCTATTTACAAATTTCATATCATGCTCAATCAATAAAATACTAAGCTTATTTTTATTTCTTAAACTAAATATCAACTCTGCTAATTCGTCCGTTTCGCTAGGATTCATACCGGCGGCTGGCTCATCTAATAATAACAGCTTAGGATTCGTAGCTAAAGCTCTTGCTATTTCGACTTTACGCTGCTGACCGTAGCTAAGGCTATTTGCAAATTCATTTCTAAATTTGAAAATACCAAGTTCTTCAAGAATCTCCGAAGCTCTTTGTTTGGCTAAATTTTCAGACTTTCTAAAACGTCCTATATGAGAAATTGCTTCTAAAAAGCTGTATTTTGTAGAGTTGTTTAAACCTATCAAAACATTGTCTAAAACACTAAGAGAGCTAAAAAGTCTGATATTTTGAAATGTTCTTGCTATACCTAAACTAACTATTTTATGAGGTTTAACACTATTTAATAAAATAGAATTAAATCTTATTTCACCGCTAGTTGGAGTGTATGCTCCGGTTATTATATTAAACATAGTGGTTTTTCCGGCGCCATTTGGTCCTATAAGACCGAAAATTTCACCTTCTGAAACACCAAAACTTGTCTTTGCGATAGCTTGAACTCCACCAAAACTCTTACTGATATCTTTTAGTTCAAGTATCATTTACCGACCTTTTTAAATTTATTAAATAATTCTCCAAGCTCCATTTGTCCCATAATTCCTCGTCTAGCAAACAGCATTACAAATATTAGCACTACTGAAAATACCACCATTCTAAGACCCGGAAAAGCAGGAGTTTCATAGCCAAATATATTCATAGGTTCATCTAAAAATCTCAACCACTCGCTTCCTCCTATAACCAAAATCGTTCCTAGTATTGCTCCGGTCGTACTTCCAAGACCTCCAAGAACTATAATGATAAGAAGTTGGAACGTAAACATAAATGTAAATTGATCCGGGCTTACGCTGCCTAAAAGCCCGACCAAAAGAGCACCCCCTACACCTTCAAAAAACGCGCTCACACAAAAAGCCAATGTTTTGACTCTGAATGTATTTATACCCATAGCAGTTGCGGCGTCCTCATCATCTCTTACTGCTTTCATAGCTCTTCCGAATTTTGAGTATATTAAATTTAAAATAGCGACAACAGCTATTATCGCCACCGATCCGCTATAAAATATATTTGTGTATCTGCTAATATTTCCATCCCCATCTACTCTTAAAACTTCATTTAAGCCAAGAGAGCCATTTGTATAAGCAGGAAAATTTACAGCTAAAAGCTGGATAATAAAACCAAATCCAAGCGTAACTATAGCAAGATAATCCCCTCTTACCCGAAAAACAGGCATAGCTAGGATTAACGCTAAGATAGTAGCGCATATACCACTAACTAGCATAGCAAAAATAAAATTTGTAGTATGAATAGCTAAAATGATACTTGAAGGTTCAGTTACGTCAAACTGATATAGTTTTGAATCTGAGTTTAAAAGCAAAAGAGCTGCCGCATAAGCTCCGATCGCAACAAAACCATTTGGCTCAAGACTAAATTGACCAGTTACTCCATTTATGAGGTTATAACTTATAGCTAGGATTATAAAAATAGCGATATTATTTACTATTCTTAGGGAATATTCACTAAAATAACTATTGCTTAGAAAAAGAAAACCGACTGCCAAAGCTACAAATAAAACATATCTAAATTTACAAATACACATTATTAAAACCTACTTTTTTCAAAATTATATCCAAGAATTCCAGTTGGTTTAAAAAGTAAAACTAATATCAAAAATATAAACGCAAACGCATCTTTAAATCCAGCTAAATCAGGAAATAAAGCAACCGCTACGACCTCTGTAAATCCTATGATAAATCCACCCAGCACTGCTCCTCCAACACTTCCTATACCGCCTAACACAGCAGCCGCAAACGCCTTTAGTCCTATCAAAACTCCCATAAGCGGATCTATACTAGGGTAATTTAAAGCCCAAAATACACCGCCTATGGCAGCCAAAGACGAACCAAGAGCAAATACTATAGATATAATCATATTTGCATCGATTCCCATAAGATTAACCGTGCTTATATCAAACGCAAGAGCTCTAATTGCCATTCCGTATTTTGTTCTATAAAGTATAAAAAGTACGACAGAGAGTAAAAAAAGTGTGATAATCGGTACTAAAATAGCAGTCATAGCTAAGTTAACAGATCCTATAGTAACTAATTGTTCAAAATAAGACGGTACCGGAAATGATCGAGGAGTTCCGCCAAATATCACTTGAAAAACATTTTCCAGTAAAAAACTAATACCGATAGCCGTGATAAGAAGTGAGATTCTAGGAGCTTTTCTAAGCGGTTTATAAGCTACTCTATCTGTAAATACTCCTAAAATAATAGCAACTGTTATAGCAAACAAAAGCGCAAATCCAAAAGGAAGGCTAAGACTAGTCATAGAAAAAAGAGCGGCATACGCTCCAACCATCATTATATCCCCATGAGCAAAATTTATAAGTCTTAAAACTCCATAAACCATAGTATAACCTATCGCTATAAGAGCATACATAGAGCCTAAACTAAAACCATTTACCATCTGTTGGAGAAAAAGTGAGCTATCCATAATTTTCCTACTTTTATTTAAAACTTCAAATTTAATTTACTTTTTTAAATACCAAATTTGATAATTAAAAAAGTAAATTTCATATGCTTTTACCACTAAAAAATTTATCGTTATAAATGCCACAAAAGAAACCTAAACTAAATTATTAACAGAAGTATCTTGAGATTATTTTAGCAGCTATAAAGTAAAAATCTATACTAGAAGGCTTACTTCTAGTACATAAACTTATTATATGAATTTTCACTAAAATAACTCAAGAAACAATATGTGAAAATTAAGGATTCACGGTATCTTTATATACAGCTCTCCCATCCTTTACCTCTTTTATAACGACTGAACGGATAGCATTTCCTTTAGAATCTATGTTTATAATACCAGAAACACCTTCAAAATTTTTGGTCTCTTTGATCTTTTTATTAACACATTCTCTATCTTCTGGATTCTCGCATCTATTCATGGCATCCACCATCAAAAAATATGAATCAGCACCTAAAGCAGTAAATCCAGGAACATTTCCATCGCCTTTTTCTTTAGTATAAGCAGCCACAAACTCTTTGCTTTTATCTGTTGGGGGATTTGAACTATCAAACGCATCCGTATAAAAGTATCCATTCGAAGCATCTCCAGCAAGCTCTATAAACGTATCATTTGATACGCCATCGCCGCTTGCAAATTGAGTTTTTAAGCCTATTTGTCTTGCTTGGCGCACTACCAAAGCTGCCTCAGGATGGTAAAACGGCATATACACTATACTTGGATTTAAACTTCCTATTTGAGATACTATAGCTTTGAAATCTTTATCTCCGCTACTTATCTTAAGTTCTTTTAAAACTTTTCCGCCATCTTTTTCATACTGTTTTTTAAATGCTTTTGCAAGTCCGATCGAATAAGAAGTCGATTGATCTACTACAACCACTGCAGTTTTTAAGCCTAAACTTTTAGCAGCGTAAGTAGCAAAGCTAGTACCTTGAAAAGAGTCCATAAAAGTAACTCGAGCACCGTATTTTGCGCGGTCAAGCAGTTTATCGGCAGTTGCTGCTGGAGCTATCATAGGTACTTTTTTCTCATCTGCTATTTGAAGCACTTGCTGAGTATTTCCAGTGACCATGGCTCCTATTAAGCCAGTAACTTTATCATCACTTACTAGTCTTGTAGTAGCTGTTGTGGTTTCTACCTTATCACCTTTATTATCTACCAAAATTAACTTTAGCGTATCTCCATTTTTTAAAGTTGGCTCTAATTTATTCGCCATCTCTATACCTGCCCACGCTGTTTGACCATATGCTGCAACAGCTCCTGTGATAGGCATAACAACGCCTATTTTAATCTCTTTTGCCATCAACGAAGTAGCAGCTACTAAAGCAATAGATGCTACAAGTGAAATTTTCTTCATATATACTCCTTGTTTTGCTATAATTTTAGATAATACATAAATTTATCTTAATATAACAGATAATTAGATATAAATTTTAAAAAAATTTAAAGCAGTGTAACAATTCGAAATACAGAACCGAATTATGGTCAATTGACCATAATGCTACTCAAGATAACTTCCTTGTTGAGTAGGCTTTGTACTTATATTGCTATTTTTTATATTATCTTCAATGGCAAATGCGTCATTTCCTTTTATATAGGCTATTATATCTCCGACTTGAGAAAAATTTACATTTTTTGCCATAGGCTGCATAATATATTTTAATTTACCGCCAAAAGTAGGATCTGAATTATAACCAGACATAGATGCAGAAATATCTTCTGCACTCATGTCGGCTAAACGCTGAGATACTCCCATAGCCCTACTTGTTCCTTTGTCTCCATGGCAATGCTTGCAATTTGCATTATAAAGCTCTTCACCTTTACTAGCATTGTAAGCTCTATTTTTATCTACTCCTATATTTATAAATCCACCGCTATTATCTTGTGGAGATTTTTTATAGACATTTATCGATACGTTTTCATCTTTTGCGTACTTTTCCACAAGAGCCTTAAGCTCTTTGCCAAAATCACCTTTAGCTTCTATAACATAGCTACTATCATCAGCTAGATCAGCAGCATACATAAAACATGCGAGACAGATGAAAAGTAACGGTTTTTTAAGAAAATTCATAATATTCCTTATGGATTAAATTTATTTAATTATACAGAATATTTTTTTAATAGTTGATAAAAAGAGTATTTAAATTTAAAAAGATTTAAGGATAATAGACCCGAACAAGTCGGGTCATAGAGATTAGAATACGTATTTAGCTTCAAATCTGAAGTGATCGTTTTTGAAATCGTTTTTGCCATCTATCTCATCTATTTGGTAATGAGACCAGAAAGCTTGGAATTTAAGTTTTTTGCTGTATGCATAGCTAACTCTAGGAACTACTTCGTAAGCATTAACTTTACCGTTTGAAGTAGCTTTAGTAATTTTACCATTTACATAATCAATACCAACTCTGAATTTATCAAAAGTATATCCAAGAGCTCCAAACCAGTAGTGGTTGTCGCCGTAAAAGAATGAGTAAGTATCAAATAGATCTTCACCAGCCTCTATAAATGAACCTTGATCTTCAAAAGACACAACAGAAACTTTTTTATCATCAGCTGATAAATCAACATAACCAGCTCTGAAATCTACACCATAAGCTTTAGCCATAGCTTCGATAGCCCAGAAAGTAGCGTCATCAGCTAAATTATTTGTGCCTTTTTTGAAATCGCTATCTATGCTTGAGCCAGCGAATTGTCCGTGCAATCCAAGATTTAAATCAGCAGTTGCATCAAAATTTATTGCAACGTCTATAGCGTATAGATCAGTAACATTTTCAAGCATAGCATACCATAGTTGGAAGCTAACTGGATCATAAGAACCGATAGCAGCTACGCCATAAAGGTTATTTTGGTAAGTATGTGAGCCATTTACTACTAGACCTTTAGTTCCTATGTTTGTATCAAGTTGCAAATCATCAAAAGCAATAGCAGCAAGAGTTAAACCTGTGATATCTGTATTAAGTACTTTAATACCTGTTCCTACCATATCATCAGTAAAGAATGTTCCAAGAACTTGGCGACCAGCTTGGATAGTTGTATTACCGGCTTTGTATCCTAATAGGAATTGTCTAACATTGAAAGTTTGACCATAGTTATCAAAACCTACATCTTGTTGTCCAACATTTGTTTGTCCGCCTGTTATATGATCACCTGAAACATCTCTACTATCATATCTAAAGCCTACTACACCAAAGAAGTTATCATCTAGTGCAGCTTTAAAGTTGAAGTCAGATTTAAATCTATGGTATGCTTTTGTATCTTTACCATTCATATCAGATTGAGCACTATCAAATCTGTACATTGCAAAACCAGATACATCAACATTTTTTATAGCTTCCTCAAGTGGAGTTGCAGATGCAACGGTAGATAAAGCACATGTAGCTACAACGGCAGCTAAACTCATTTTAACTAATTTCATTTTTTCTCCTTCTAAAAAGTTGTCAAGGCAATTTTAGTTGTAATTAACTTAAGAATAGATAAATTTTTAAAAAATAGTTACCGATTATTTACCAAATGAGAAATTTCGAGACATTTTGTACTATATTTTAGTATATAAATTTAAAAATCAGTTAAATATAATAAAGTAAAGCTATATGTAATTTGTACAAATACTATAATAAAAGAGTTACTTTTTAATAAAAATAAGTTTAAATTTAAATATTAAGAAAGACCCGAACAAGTCGGGTCATAGAAATTAGAATGAGTATTTAGCTTCAAATCTGAAGTGATCAGTTTTATCTTTACCAGCATTGTCTGGCTCTTCAGTTATATGTGACCACCAAGCTTTAAAATTAAGTTTTTTGCTATATGCATAGCTAACTCTACCGACTAACTCTGTTTTGTCTGTTTTAAGAATATTTGTTTTATTTTCACCATCGATGTAATCAACACCTACTCTATATTTCTCTAAGAAAGTATATCCTGCAGTAATGAACCAGTATTTGTTCTCACCATTGAATAATGTATAGTCTAATAGATCCTCGCCTGGTTTTATAAATGAACCAGCATCCTCATAAGATACAACAGAAACTTTATCTTTATCAGCTGAGAAGTCTATATAACCAGCGCTAAAGTCTATACCAAATCCTTCAGCAGTTGCTTCGATAGCCCATAAATTAGCATCATCTGCTGCGTTGTTTGTACCTCTTTTGAAATCGCTATCTATGCTTGAGCCAGCGAATTGTCCGTGCAATCCAAGATTTAAATCAGCAGTTGCATCAAAATTTATTGCAACGTCTATAGCGTATAGATCAGTAACATTTTCAAGCATAGCATACCATAGTTGGAAGCTAACTGGATCATAAGAACCGATAGCAGCTACGCCATAAAGGTTATTTTGGTAAGTATGTGAGCCATTTACTACTAGACCTCTACTTCCGATATCTGGATCATTTTGTAAATCATCAAAAGCAACGGCAGCAAGAGTTAAACCTGTGATATCTGTATTAAGTACTTTAATACCTGTTCCTACCATATCATCAGTAAAGAATGTTCCAAGAACTTGGCGACCAGCTTGGATAGTTGTATTACCGGCTTTGTATCCTAATAGGAATTGTCTAACATTGAAAGTTTGACCAAAATCCTCAGCACCTGCGTCATTAACACCAACTTGTGTTTGTCCGCCTGTTATATGATCACCTGAAACATCTTTGCTATCATATCTAAGACCTAAAACAGCGAAAAAATTGTCATCTAAAGCAGTTTTGAAATCTACGTAAGATGTAAATCTATGGCTAGCTTTTGTATCACTGCCTTGATTACCATTTGCATCAACTTTTGTGCTATCAAATCTATATCTAGCAAAACCAGATACATCAACATTTTTTATAGCTTCCTCAAGTGGAGTTGCAGACGCAACACTTGTAAGAGCACCGGCAGCTACTATAGCGGCTAAGCTCATTTTAACTAATTTCATTTTTTCTCCTTCTAAAATGTGTTATGGGTAATTTTAATTGTAATTTGCTTAAAAAAAGATAAATTTCATACATTTTATTGATAATATCTACCAAAATATATATTTAGGTGAGATTTGTTACTAATCTCACCTAGAAATTTTAGAAAGGAGTTAAAATTCGGATTGCTTCTGAAATTATAAATAAATTTAGTAAATGCTCGGTAATTATATAGATAAATCAGAAATTTAGTTTTTCCGCCACAGGAGCTGCGATTTTAGACTGTTTGCTTTTATCTCTTTTATGTACTTTTAAAATTTGTTTTGATTTTTCAGGATTTGCATAATTTTGTATGATAAGACTTATGTAGGTAATCTTGCTGCCTTCTATCTGAGCATACACCAAATCACCTACTTTAAACCCGTTTTCACTAGAAATAGCACTTGCAAATTTAAGCTTTGAATTTGATGTTTCAATACCGCGTATATCATACTTCCAACCTCCTTCGGCTTGTTCAATTTTAGCAATAGTTCCTTTTATATATTTCGGAATTACTTTTGCGACCGGAGGTTTTGGCGTTGGTTTTGGTTTTGGTGCGGAAGTAACTCCGCACCCAGAAAAAGCAAACATACTTAAAACTGAAATTACAAGCATATTACGCAGTGACATTTAAGGTGTTACCTCCTAATTCGGATATGCGTTGATTTATCTGAGAAATTGCCTTAGACATAGTTTCTTGCGATATATCAGGAAGTTTTGAACCCCATAGTTTCTCGGCTTCGGTAAAACCTCTTTTAACTCCTTCTAATCCACTTTGAAGCTTTTCAAGATTATCTACAGCACCGCTTATAACAAAACCTGCTATTCTATCAGCAGTATTTGTAACTCCAAAATACCCATTTTCTGATATCAAAGCTTTAGCTTCACCTTCACTTAAACTAGATATAGGTTTTCCGGTATAGCCTGTTTGTGATATATTTTTAGATATTAAATCACTTAAACCACTGCTAAGCCCGCTAGAATTATTGCTATTGCCCGGCATAAATGGCTCTGGAAGGCTAAATGACATAAGTCCAACTTGAACATTTATATTTCCTGAAGTATTACTGAAAGTGTTATTCTGAAACTGTAAAAAATAATTTTGGGTAATATTTTTTGCATCTATTTTTGAAGCACTTTCTTTAATTTTCTCTATATTTTCCGGTGAATCCGGTTTTATGTTTAAAAAACCGAACATACTATTGGAATTAAAATCACCTATTTGCATATTCTCTCCTTTTTATATTTAAAATATTATAATATCTCATATCTATAAATTTCATTTATTATAACAGATATTTTCTTATTTTCAAATCCATAATCGCTACTAAAAGCAAAAGATTCTATAAAGTTTTTAGCCAATCTTTGATCTAAATTCAGACTCATATGAGCATGAAACTCATCTTTTGAGATCCTATACTTATAAACAGCATTGCGTGGAAATTTATTTGGATCAAATAAAAAGCTATCTTTGGTCTCATCAAAACCAAAAATATAGACTTTGATATCTGAAATATTACCATTATCTATAGTCAAACTATTGGAAAATCGTACTTTGTTTTTAGGATTTGATTCTAAATTTAAAATCAACTCATCAAAACTTTTCACACAATCTTTGAAAACAAACATTTTTATAGAATTATCAAAAATATTTGTCTCATCTCTATTTTTAACAATATCTGAAATGATATAAAACCCTTGCATATGCTTTGAAGCGGTGATTTTATACTCATTAAAATTTCCGCTATAAGCGGCAGTTGTAGCGTCTGTTGCGCTATCATCTAAAATTTCTTCTATGATAAATGCTTTGTCCATATTTATCTCTTTTCATAGATTAGTTTAACTTAAGCATTTTGTATATCGGTAAAATTTGGATTTTTTTAAATTTGAAAGGAGTAGCTTCCAAGATAAGGAAGCTACTAAATATTATGCTAATTCATCGCTGAAATCAGCATTTGCAAGACGTCTTAACTGACGATATCTTCTTTGCGAATCTGCTTTATTTTGACTAAATAATTCAGCTGCATGTTCTGGATTTAGCTTTTTAAGCGAATTATAGCGAACTTCATTTAGTAAAAACTCTTCATATCTATCCCACTCTGGTTCTTTAGACGTGATCTTAAGAGGATTTTTTCCTTCTTTTACTAAACGCGGATCATAGATAAATGTAGGCCAATAACCGCATTTTGTAGCAAGTTCTGCTTGATCTCCAGATAAAGATAAGCCGCCTTTAATACCGTGAGCTATACAAGGGGAATACGCTATAACAAGGCTTGGCCCATTATAAGCTTCTGCCGCAGCTATAGCTTTTACTACATTTGCTTGACTTGCGTTTGAATTGATTTGTGCTACGAAAATATTTCCGTATGTCATAGCGATTTGTCCTAAATCTTTCTTTTGAACCGCTTTACCGCTAGATGTAAATTGTGCGACAGAACCACTACGGCTAGATTTTGAGCTTTGTCCTCCAGTGTTTGAATAAACTTCAGTATCAAGAACTAAAACATTGACATTCTCACCGCTTGCTAAAACATGATCAAGTCCGCCATATCCTATATCATAAGCCCAACCATCGCCGCCTATTATCCATTGAGATTTGCGAGATATATATTTTTTCAAGCTAAGAAGATCTTTTACTCCATCAACTTTTTTATTCGCTTCAAGAAGCGGCACTAACATATCTCTTATTTGAGCTGTTTTTGTGATATCTCCTTTAAACTCAATCCAATCTTTATAAAGAGCTGCAAGTGCATTTGGCACTTTATCCATGGTATCTCGCATAATATTTTCTATGCGGTGGCGTATAGTTTCAGTTGCTACTTCCATGCCCATACCGAACTCAGCATTATCTTCAAAAAGCGAATTTGCCCAAGCTACGCCATGACCGTTTTTATTTGACTTACGATAAGGCATAGATGGTGCAGAACCTCCGTAAATCGAGCTGCATCCAGTAGCGTTTGCTACCATCATATGCTCTCCGAATAATCTTGTGACCAAAGTTATATAAGGAGTCTCTCCACATCCAGGGCATGCACCGTGAAATTCAAACAACGGCTGAGCAAATGTAGCTCCTTTCACGCTGTCTTTACTCATCAAGTCATCTTTATATTTTACATTTTTAAATAGATAATCGGCATTTTCTTGCTCACCTTTATCCATCTCTTCACCAAGTGGAACCATAACAAGAGATTTCTCTTTGCTAGGGCAGTTTTGAGCACAAAGTTCGCAACCTGTACAATCAAGAGGACTTACTTGAATTTTATACTTGAACTCTTTTATCTCTTTCCCTTTTGCATCTAAAACATGAGATTTTACACCTTTAGGAGCAGCGCTTAGCTCTTTTTCATCTATAAGAAAAGGTCTAATAACTGCGTGAGGACACACAAAAGCGCATTGATTACACTGGATACAATTTTCCTCTATCCATTTTGGAACCATAACACCTACGCCGCGCTTTTCATATTCTGTCGTACCAGCTTCGAATCCACCGTCTTCATAACCCAAAAATACCGAAACAGGAAGATCGTCTCCGCGTGCTGCGTTCATAGGTTTTACTACTTTTTCTATAAAATCGTCACCTATATATTTATTTTCACTTATAACTTCATCTTTTAATTTTGCCCATTTTGGATCTACTTTAATTTCAACTAATTTATCAGCGCCTTGATCTATGGCTGCATAGTTCATCTCAACTATCTTATCGCCTTTTTTAGCATATGTTTTTTTAGCATACTCTTTCATATAGTTTTGAGCATCTTTAAAGTCGATAATATTTGCAAGTTTAAAAAACGCCGATTGCATAATTGTATTTGTACGATTACCAAGACCTATATCATAAGCCAATTTTGTAGCATTAAGTATATAGAAATTTGCTTTTTTCTGAGCTAATAAACGTTTTACTTTATTTGGAATTCTTTTTACTGTTTCATCGGCATCCCAGATTGAGTTAAGTAAAAACGTTCCTCCATCTCTTAATCCATCTACAACATCATAAATATCAAGATATGCAGCAACGGAGCACGCTACAAAATGAGGATTTGATACTAGATAAGTTGAGCGGATAGGTTTTTTACCGAATCTTAAGTGACTTCTTGTATAGCCGCCTGATTTTTTACTATCATATGCAAAGTAAGCTTGTGCATAAAGATCGGTTTTATCGCCTATAATTTTGATTGAGTTTTTATTTGCTCCGACAGTTCCATCTGCGCCAAGTCCATAAAATAAGCACTCTATACAGTCATCGTCGCTAAGTGATATTTTATCTCCAACTTCTAAAGATAAATTTGTTACATCATCATTTATACCTACTGTGAAGTTGTTTTTTGGCTCATCTTGTTTTAAATTTTCAAATACTGCCACCATCTGAGCAGGATCTACGTCTTTTGAGCTAAGTCCATATCTACCTCCGACTATAGTTGGGGATTTTTTACTTCCATAATACGCTGCTTTTATATCAAGATATAGCGGCTCTCCAAGACTTCCTGGCTCTTTTGTTCTATCTAAAACAGCTATTTTTTTAACAGATTTTGGAATCACATCAAAGAAATATTTCAAACTAAAAGGTCTATATAGATGTACTTTTACTATACCTACTTTCTCGCCTTTGCTTCTTAAATAATCAACAACTTCTTCTAAAGTTTGCGTAACCGAACCCATAGCTATAACAACACGATCAGGCTTTTTATCTCCATAATATACAAATGGTTTATACTCTCGTTTTGTCTCTTTTGAAATTTCATCCATATAGTGAGCTACCACATCTGGAAGATCATCATAAAATTTATTTACCAACTCTCTTGTCTGAAAGTATATATCATCATTTTGAGCAGTTCCTCTTGTTTTTGGACTCTCTGGATTCATACTTTCGTCGCGAAATTTTTGAATAGCTTCTTTATCTACTAACTTATCAAAAACAGAGTAATCAATAACTTCAACTTTCTGAATTTCATGGCTTGTTCTAAATCCATCAAAGAAATGTAAAAACGGTACGCGACCTTTAATAGCAGCCAAGTGGGCAACTCCTGCTAGATCCATCACCTCTTGAACCGAACCTGTTGCAAGCATGGCAAAACCTGTTTGTCTACAGGCATAAACATCTTGATGATCGCCAAATATAGAAAGAGCCTGAGCAGCTATAGAACGTGCAGCCACATGAATAACGCCCGGAAGCATCTGTCCTGCTATTTTATACATATTTGGAATTTTTAATAATAAACCTTGAGCAGCAGTATAAGTAGTAGTAAGGGCACCGACTTGCAAGCTTCCATGCACAGTTCCAGCAGCTCCTGCTTCACTTTGCATCTCCACAACTTTAACAGGCATACCAAAAATATTTTTTTTACCTTGAGAAGCCCAAATATCAGTATAATCAGCCATAGGGGAACTAGGCGTTATAGGATAAATACCTGCTACTTCAGTGAAAGCATAAGCCGCGTATGCAGCAGCCTCATTACCGTCCATTGTCTTCATAACTTTATCCATTAGGTTACCTTCCTTTCAATCGTGTAACTTGATTTTATAATTCTACATATATATAACTTAAAGTTTGGCTCCTATTACAATTTAAATTGCTTTTTAAATTTAATTCTTACTTATTTATCGTTAGAGTTATTGTAATTATATATAAAAATACTGAAATAAAAATTAATATAAAAATGGCTTTAAATAATATTATAAATTTGAAATGATATTTACGCGCTCGACCACTTCTTTTGGATTTTTTTCTACCCAATCACAAATTTTAAATAAATTATCGATCTTCTCGTATCCGCAGCTAACTCCTATACTAATTATATTTGCGCCTTTAGCTGCCATAGCGTCCATAGAAGTATCTCCTATCATATAAGCATTTTGATTTGATTTATTTAAATTTGAAAGAGCTTTTAATATAGGTTCTGGATGAGGTTTTGGATTTATAACATCATCTTTGCCTACTACTGTTTGAAAGTATTTTCCTATACCAAGATGCTCTAATAAACAAATAGAGTATTTTGAAGTTTTAGTAGTTACAACGCCGATATCAGCTATATTGCTAGCTAATTCTACGGCTTCTTTAGCACCGTCTAAAAGCTTTGTTTGCTCTAAATACGTTTTTCTATATGCTTCTTTATAGGTATCTGCAAAATTCAAAACAAGGCTATTTGGAACTCCGAGAGAGCAAAACATATAATCAAGAGGATGACCAATTAAAGAGCAAATTTGCTCATCATTTGGCTGAGCAAATCCAAATTTAGAAAACGCAGAGTGGAATCCATTTAAAATAGAACTTGTAGAGTCTATCAAAGTACCGTCTAAATCAAACAATATAGTGGTTTTTGGCAAATTATATCCTATTGTTTTTCATAAACGTGATGCGTAACAACCTGAGGAAAAGGTATAGAAATGCCATTTTCATCAAATGCAAGCTTAACTTCTTCTAACATCTGATGATAAACGCTCCAGTAATTCTCATTGTTTGTCCAAAACTTTGCAGTTAAATTTACACTATTATCGCCTAAACTAAGTACGCCGACAAATGGTGCCGGATCTTTTAAAATAGTATCTTTCTTTTCTGCTATATCTAAAATAATATCTCTTGCCAACTTTAAATCGTCTTTATAATCTATCCCAAAAACAAGATCAACTCTCCTAGTAGGACTCAAAGAATAATTTATAATGCGCGAAGATATAACTTGCGAGTTTGGGATAATTATTATTTTATTATCTCCGGTTCTAAGGCATGTGCTAAATAAATTTAGATCACTAGCAACTCCAACCGAACCGCCTATTTCGATGTTGTCGCCTAATTTGAACGGCTTAAAAAAGATAATAAGAACTCCTGCTCCTACATTTCCAAATGTATCTTTAAACGCCATACCTATAGCCAAACCCACAGCACCCAAAACAGCCACAAAAGACGTAGTTTCTATGCCTAAATTTGAAAGAGCCGCTAAGATAACAAATATAAACAACATAGTTCTAGCACTATTTATTACAAAATTACCAAGCATAGGGTCTATTTTTGTTCGTCTGATTATTTTTTCAAGAACAATGGCAAGTTTGGATATGATCCACTTGCCGATAAAAAAGATAAGAATGGATACTATAAATTTAATAGCGTACTTACTACTAAGTGCAAGTACGCTCATATAGTCAATGTTTTGTATAAAATCCATAGAAACTATTTATTTCTAAATTTAGCTTCAACGCGGCGATTTTCAGCACGTCCTTCTTTTGTAGCGTTTGACGCTATAGGTTGTTCTTCGCCAAATCCAACTGTTGTAATTTTATTTTTACTAACACCCATTTTTTCTAAAGTTGCCGCTACTGCATCTGCTCTTTTGACAGATAGTTTTTTATTATAATCTTCAGGTCCAGTGCTATCTGTGTGACCTTCTAAAATCACTCTATATTCTGGATTTGCTACCATAACATCTGCAACTTCTTTAATTTTTGCTTCATATTCAGGAGTAACTTTTGCACTATCGAATGCAAAATTTGCTTTTAAACTTAAACGGATCACTTTCTCACATCCATATTCATCTACAACAACTCCTTTTGGAGTTCCAGGACATCTATCTACGTTATCTAAAACGCCATCGCCGTCTTCATCACCTATGGCAGGAACTATTTTAGTAGGCGCTGGAGCTGGTTGCTCTTCTACCAAAACAGGAGCCGGAGCTGCCGATCTAGACTCGCCAAATCCAACTGCAAAACCTAAAGTGTATAAAAACGTATTTGATCCATTATTCCAATCAAGTGCATCTCTGGCCTCTGCTTTTAAAGCAAAATTATCTGTAATTTTGTATTTTAGGCCCAAACCAGCTTGAGCAAATCCACCATCTTCTACATCATTGGCTTCTCTAGTAAAATCTTGATAACCAACACCAATTAGTCCATAAACAGAGATAGTATCGGTAATAGCAAAATCTTTTACTAAATTTAAATAATATCTTGTAACATCAGTTTCAAAGCCTACGGGCACACCATTTTTATGCTCAAAACTAACATTTTTTGCATAATCAAAACCAAGCTCAATTTGACTTAGTAAAAACTCATCAAGGTTTCTTGCGATTCTAAGACCTACAAAATTTTGATCGTCTATGCCCTGAGTACCTTCTGGATGAGCATACCCAACAACTGGAGTAAATTCATAGTTATAAGCGTTGGCACCAAAAAGAGCTGACGCGACACATATAGCTAAAGCAATCTTTTTCATTTTCATTTCCTTCTTAAAATTTTTTTGATATTTTAGCACGAATTTCATAAAAAATAGATTTTATTTTTAAAAATTTAAAAAATTATTTGAAATATAAGCGGGAGTAGAGCCGCCAGACAAGCGACTCTATAAATTATTACAAAAAGGAGGTTTTATCTGTTGGACAAAAGAATTATACTTAGTTCTTTTTAACTTAATTATAATTTATTATAAACTATTGCTAAATATATGAATAAATTTGAAAAGATGGTTTGGAAGCCAAAAAAGCTTCCAAATTTGAGAATATTGCGAAATAAAAATTATCTTTTTGAGAATTGTGGACTACGTCTTGCTTTTCTACGTCCGCATTTTTTACGCTCAACAACACGACTATCTCTAGTAAGAAGACCTTGTGGTTTAAGTGCGGCTCTAAAATCAGCATCAATAGCAGCTAAAGCTCTTGAAATTCCGTGTCTTAAAGCTTCTGCTTGAGCAGAGTAACCTCCGCCAATAGTTGTAGCAGTAATATCTATAGACGTCTCTTGTTTAGTAACAAGAAGAGGTTGAACAACTTTTAGCTTAATAGCTTCGTGTCCGCCAAGCCAAGTATTTAGATCCATACCATTTATTATGATTTTGCCACTACCTGGTTTTACCCAAACTTTAGCAACTGCTGTTTTTCTTTTACCTGTTGCGTATGTTGTTGCCATTGTTATTTTCCTTCTTTAGCTATTTGTGCAGTATGTGGGTGTTCATTGCCCGCATAAACTTTAAGTTTTTTAAGCATTTCTTTTCCGAGTTTTGTCTTTGGAAGCATACCGCGAACCGCTAATTTATAAAGTTTTTCTGGTTTATTTACTAATAAATCACCGAATTTTTCACTTTTAACACTGCCGAAATAGCCCGAATGTCTGTGATACAATTTAGCTTCAGCTTTGTTTGCACCCGTGAACTCGGCTTTACTTGCATTGATGATAATCACATAATCACCGCAATCAACGTTTGGCGTAAATCCCGGTTTATGTTTGCCACGGAGGTAAGTTGCAGCTTCTGTTAGTAATCTACCAAATCTCTTTCCAGCAGCATCAAGAACGATCCAATCGCGTTTAACTTCGCTTGGCTTAGTTATATTTGTCATAATCTTGCCTTTTATTCTTTAATTAGAGTTGGAATTATATCAAGATTTACTTAAATTTTACTGAATTTAAGAATAATTTTAGATTAAATCTACATTTAAAAACTCTACTTTATCGTTTAGAAGATAAATAATTTTCCCGACAACTCTTTTTTGAGGATAAATTTGAGATAAGATGCTCATATATTCTCTAACTTGATCTTCATTTTGAGTTATGAATTTCTTTGAACTTTTATAGTCCATTACTACTATTTCATCATCTCCTATGCAAAGCAGATCAAGTCTTTTGATAACTTGGTTAAATGCGATATCTTGCTCTTTTAAAATATTTTTATCTTTTATTATATTTTTAAACTCAACGCTATTTATCAAATTTAGAACCCTATTTATAATATCTTCTATGCTATTTTTGGATAAAATGGCTCCAAATTGATTTATCAGAGCTGTTTTTGCGTTTTTTAAATTTTCTTCTTCAAAATCAAAAATCATTTCAAGACAGTAATGCAGCGCTTCTCCAAAGTATATAGATTCTAAATTCAGCTCATATTCATCATTTTGTTTATCGCTAACAGCTTGTTTTTTTATAGTTTCAAACTCTTCTAGGCGCTCAAGTCCTCCATAAAAACTCATACTTGTTTTACTAGGCTCGATCTTGCCGACGCTAAATGGCTTTAGATCAAGGTAACAAATTTGCTCTTTGGAGCTGGTAAATGCTTTAAAATATGACGGTTTTAAGCCGTTTGAATCCAACTTCGACATAACAATCAAACTATTTTTAGCTCTTGTTAACGCTACATAAAGTTTGTTGATATCCTCTTCATAATCAAGATCTTTGCACTTCTGTTTTAAATTTATAAACTCGCTATCTCCGAGATTTTGGAGTGCACTATCATTTAGCTTTATATCCCATTTTTGCTCTGAATTATTGTATTCGGTTATAAATACGTCTATGTTTGAGCCGGCTCTACTAAGTCTATCGGCTACTATAACGTGATCGAACTCAAGCCCTTTACTCTTATGCACAGTAAGCAAAGTAATACCGCAATGGCTAGTGTCGGCACTTGGAGTTTGATCGTTTTGTATATTAAATATAAAATCAAATATATCCGCATATCCCAAGCTAATCTCATAAAGTTTAAGTAAATTCTTATCAAAACACTCTAAATTCAGATAACTTGCTACAAATTTAAGCGTACTAGCAAGCTCTGCTGTGGCATTTAAGCTCAGCTTGGATTTTTTCTCCCCTATAAACTCGTGAACACTATAAATATATATCTCATCACCGAATAAACAGTATTTAATAAAATCCAAAACGACTCTAACATTAGCTGAGTTTATAAGTAAATTTGAGCCTCCAGTAGCCACCGGTACGCCGGACTTTTCTAACTTATCTTTGATATTTATGATATCGCTATTTTTCCAGCAAAGTATAGCTATATCGTCATATCTAACACCGTTTTTGACAAAAAATTCTATCTTTTGAAAAAGAGTATCATAAAACTCATCGCTAACAAACTCACAAACTTCGACGTAACCTTCATTTTCTAAGCACGATAATTGAGTTTTATAATCTTTTATTTTATTACTAAATGTTTGATTTACAAAATTTACTATATTTTTAGCGCTTCTATAGTTACTCTCAAGACTTAAAGTCTCTATTTGTTTATAGCTGTTTCTTAGTCTAGAAAATAGCTCTTTCCTGCCTCCTCTAAACCTATAAATACTCTGTTTAATATCTCCGACATAAAAAAAGCTTCCTATATCATTTTGCCCACTTCCGCTAAGAGTCTCTTCAATAAGGGGTAAAAGTATATCATACTGAATTATATTTGTATCTTGGAATTCATCTATAAGTATATGTTTTATTCTATCATCAAGTCTAAAATATAGCATATCACTATCTATATTGCCTAATAACTCGTAAACCAGCCTTGTAACATCTATAAAATCAAGCGCATTTTCTTTTTTTATCGCTTCAAATCTACTATATTTATATAGATAAATAAACTTCAAAAGCTCATTGATTTTAAACTGCTCATACTCCAAATAATATTTTTTTAAATTTGAAATAAGCTCATCCCTAATCATCATAAATTTTGCATTTAAAGCGGCTTTTTCAAAATATTTTTTTGAATCAAACTCTTTAATAAGCGGTTTACCGGCGATCTGAGAAACGGTGTTAGCTTCAAAATTTTTCAAGAAATTTTTATCCGATGAAATCTCTAAAGCTAAATTTTTTAACTCACTAAATTTAGCAAAAACATAAGATTCATCAGGAATCTTTGAATTCTCACCAAAACTAGGCAAACTAATGTTTTCATACAGAAGCTCTAGCGTTTCGAATACTCTATTTTTATTGCTATTTGTCTCTTTTATGTAAAATGCAAAGCTTTCTAAAAGATGATTTTGTTTTAAATTTTTTATAAATTCAGACCTTGTTAAACCATTTAAACTAGTTCCCGCTTTGAAATCTGGCATGATACCGAGATTTAAACTAAACTGCCGTAAAATCATCGTAAAAAACGAATCAAACGTAGAAATTTTAAGTTCATTTTTTAAAAAATTGCCCATATATTTATCTCTTAAACTCAAAATATCTACAGCACTAAGCTCTAAAATCTTTTCAAGTTCGTTTAATTCGTTTTTTTTACTACTTTCGTGCAAATTGCAAAAAGCATCTATAATACGACTTTTCATCTCATTTGCCGCTTTTTTTGTAAATGTTAGAGCAAGAATTTTTGCTATATCGTTGCCTTGCAAAATAAGAGCTATAAATCTAACGGACAAAGCAAATGTTTTTCCACTTCCTGCGCTAGCCTCTAAAGCCAAATAACGCGAAAAACTCATTTTAGTTCCTTTTTGCAAAAAACAAAATACGCACAGTATTGGCACGCTTTTTCATTTCTATCAAAACAAACTTCATTTTTGAACTCATCTTTAAGACCGTTTATACACTGTGCTAGCTCATCCGTATTAGTATCATTTGGTATAAATTTATACTCATTTTTTATATCATAGTAAAATGATATACTATTGTGTCCGAATAAAGCTTCATAAAATGATAGTTGAAAAGATTTTTTAGGCACTGTTCCGCTTTTATAATCTATAAGCATAAAAGTATCTGCACTTTTATCTATTCTGTCTATTTTACCGGTGATCTTAACACCGCAAAACTCGTTTTTAAGCTCTTTCTCACACTCAAAAACGCTAAATCCGGAGTTAAAATGAGTATTTTGACTCTCTTCAAATTTCGCTAATCCGGCTTTGAAAATTTCACTATCTAGCGTATCTATTGTATTTTCATACTTTTTAAATAACTCTAAAAACTCTTTTTTCACGAATTTAGTTTTAAATTTAGAAAAATATTCTTGCAAAGCAGAGTGAATTGTACTTCCTAAATGACTTGAAATATCTTTATCAAATCCACGATATTCCTTAATGCCCAAAATATAACGGTAATAATACTTTCTTTTACAAGCAAGATAAGTATTAAGGCGGCTAAATGATAACTCCGTAGCGAAAAAATCATGTCTTAAATAGATATCTTTTTTTTCTAAACTAAGCTTTATTCCGCCTGATTTAAGTGAGTTTAGATACGCATTTTGAGTATATTTTTCATCGATTCTAAAAGAAAAATCCCTAGCAAAACGCGACAATATAGACTCTTCGTCGCTAAGATATGATATGCTTACTTTTTTTGCACGATTTATGAGGCTTTCATAATAAAATCTCTGTAAATTTTCTCTATCTTGATGGCTGATGAGTCCCGCTTTTTTTCTCACAGATGAGCTTAAAAACATCTCCTTTTGGCTACGTTTTGGAACAATATCATCATTAAAATCTATAATAATTACCCCATCATAATTTCCGCTTCTACTTTCTAAAACACCCATTACAGTGACTTCTGCGCCACCTACAATACTTAATTTTGCTTCTTTTAAATTCATCAAAAATATCTCAAATAAATTTCCAAATCTAAGAGATGTATTTTGTAAAAGCACGCCTATTAAAAACGCTTCATTTAACAAAATAGTTTTTACTTCAATACTCAATGTAAATTTAGAAATAATACTAGAAATAGCGGAATTAAACCTATCAAAATCACAACTTTGATTATATATTTTATTCAAATTTGAATAAAGATCCGTATCAAATTTAAAATAATTTAAAGCCGAAATCAAGCTATCAAGACTACTATTTTTTGATAGATAACTTTCATCGTATTCATAAACTAAATCTTGATCCAAGGCAGATTTTAGCGTATTTAAAAGAACAAATACCGGCTCAGTCGTAAAACTTTTTCCCATAGCGTAATTTAGCATATTACGCTCATCTGCATTTTTTAAAATCTCATAAAAACTCTCATCTGGTAAAACCACGGCTATCTTTTTTGGATCTATTCCGCAGCGTACAAAATTAGAAATCTCGTCAAAAACATAAGCACACTGCAAACTTCTTATAGAAAAACTTTTTAGCTTTATGTCTGTATTTTTTTCTATTTTCACCTTAGAAATAACTGTTTTTCGGCTCAAATTTAAAACATAATCAAAGCCGATCTCAAAACTAGTTTCACAAATTTCGCTTATGCTTTCGATAGTTTTTTGATTAAATTTACTTGAACTAAACTCTATAATAACACTTACGTATTTTGAAATCTCGCAAAGTATATACCAGTCTAATTTTGAAAATATACCGTCTAGTTTTATTTTGATCTCATCGTAATTCTTTATAAAATCATAATTTATTTGATACTCGTCAGGAAGAGAGATATCATCGTAAAATCCGGCTTCTTTAAGCATAATAAGATAAAGTTTTAAAAGCTCCTCAAGTATGCTTAGATGCTCATCATAATTCGCATACGTATCGCTCCTAACAAGATCTTTTATGCTCACAAATTCCCTTTTTAACTCTTTAAAAAAGGAAAATAAATAATCGCTATTTTTTAAAAATGCAAAAAACTGCGATCCTACATTTATCACGCTGGAGATATTTTGTACGCTTTTTGCAGCCTTTTGCATTATTAAAAGTCTATCTATTTGACTAGCTTTTTTTAAATTTGGAACTATAACAATTTGTTGTTCAAACCGAGCGATAGTTATAGCTTTGGAGACTAAAGAGTTTGAGCGTGAATTTATAATGTAAAACTCACGAACATTTCTTGATGAGCTAAGGACGTTTAAAATCCTATTTGGCGTATAATTCAAATTTAAAAAATCCTACACTATCGTCATTCGCAGCTAGTTTCATCATAACTTGCCATCTGCCTGGCATAGTTAAATTTAGATCACTAATTCTAAATTTATTATCTTCTAACTTAAAATTTAAACTCTTATTAAATTGATTAGTATCTGGTCTAGAAAGCAGAAGTTCGGCTTTTAAATTTGTAGCATTTGTATCAAAAACTAGCTCAACATTTTTATTTTTATCTACTACCGGAACTATTTTGTTACGCCTTAGTTTTTGAGGTTCATTTTGATTTAGAAGTCCGTCTATATAAATAGTAGCATTTTGATTAAATTTAAAATCTTGATCAAATTTAGCCTGCTTGATCTGGATCTCGTTGTATCCGTTTTCTACATTTTGGTATTTATCAAAATAGAAATTATCCAAATGAACCGGATAATCCAGTGAATAATAGACAGTATAAATACAAGCACATACTATAGCAAATATAGATAGCAAAATCCCATATGGCCAAAAAGTTTTTCTATTTTGCATAAATTACCTTTTTATTTTTCTTATTGCAAATACGACTATGACAAGTATAATCGAACCATAAATTAAATATCTAAAGATATTAATAGTGTTTCTATTTGAGTTTCCAATGGAGCTTTTTAAAACTACACCTTTGGAGTCTGCTATCCTATCTGCTATATCGGCGTAGCCATTTAACATAGCTGCGTTGTATATATCTTTGCCTTTATTTGAAACTAGTATCGGAAGGATAGATCCACTTTCTGGATAAGGACTAAGAACAGCTTCTTTATCAAAAAGCGAATTGGCATCGTTTGAAGTGTAGATATCTACTTTGCCAGTTGTAGCTCCGGCTTCTTTAGGAACTAATACAAGAATAACATATGGAGGCTTTAAATTACTTTTAAAAGGCTTAATAGCTTCATCGATACTTGCAGCGTTCAAATTTGAAAAAGTAATCAAATCCAAAGTGACACCTGTTGTCTCTTTTAACTCTGCGCCCATCTCATTTAGTTTAGATTTTATAGGCTCGCTTAAAACTCCAGCATTATCTATGGTAGCAGCATTAAGACCAAAGCTACAAAGAGCGGCTAAAAAACCGCTCTTTAACAAAGTTATTAACTTCATCCTAAAAATAGGCTATTTGGAGTTAAAACCGACCAAGCAGTTATAGCCGCTGTGATTATAAGACCAACAACTATCAATGATTCTAATACATTTGACATTTTTACTCCTTTATAACCATTACTTCTGAGGCTTGCTTAGTACTGCTTTTCATCTGTACAGATGCAGGATCGACTAACTTATACGGTTTTTGCATAACATTTTGTTGTGATAAAATACCAAGATATGTTAAAACCACTAAAATAGTTAGCAAAAGCACAGTAGCGATCAGCATTCCAGATACTCCGCTTATTCCAAAAACGGATCTATTTGTATTTTCCATGCTACTCCCCTTTCGAAAGCGAAATTACATATTCGCCGACAGCTTTTTCTTGAGTCTCATTAAGTATTCCTGAGCCGGTGAATTTTGGCATATGTCCTATATTTCCTATTTTACCGCGATTAAGAACATCTACGACAAATGATCCCGAACCGTATTTAGTAAGATCTGGAGCTTGTCCGTCCATACCCTTACCATCATCTCCATGGCAAGCTGCACAAGTAGGCCATGCTTCTCGTCCGGCTGCTACTAAATTTTCATTATAAGTAGATTTTATAGCTGAAATCTCTTTAGCAACAAAAGCTGCTACAGCCTTAGCAGTAGGTTCATCTACCATACCGCCTGGCATCTCTCCTAGAGGATAGTCAAGCCCTTTTGAGCCATTTACGACAACATCATAAATAGCTTTTTCGCTTCCCCATATATTTAAATCTGCAGCTTTGCCGTTTATACCATCACCTGTGATACCATGACAGCTAGAACATTGCACTAAAAAAACTTGTTCTCCTATAGCTTTTAGCTCCTCAGCGCTAGCACCTTCAAATTTAGCTTGAAAACTCTTATTATAAGCTTTCACTTCTTCATTGTACTCCCCGATTTGAGAGTATGAATTTAAAGGATAACCTAATAAAAAATACCATATTGCCCAAACTATAGTAAGAACAAATACAATAGCCCAGCCAATCGGTAGTGGATTTTTATATTCGCCTATTCCATCCCAATTATCTTCACTAAGCTCGCCGCCTTCTTTTTTTCTTTCATCAGCTTAAATAGCCTACCAACGACAATAAGTGTCAATAAAATGATAGCTATAGCGCCAAGAATAGAAAGCGAATTTACACTATCTTCAAGATTAAACCATTTCATTTTTCAACGCTCCTCTTAGCATTATTGTTATTAGTAGAAACATTTTCTAAGATATCATCACGTAACTCATCTTTAAGAGCTAAATTCGAATACTTTTCATAATCTCTTCTACCTGACTTTTCAGATTTTTTCAGATGAAACCAATAGCCATAAAGTAATACAACCATAGCGACCAATAAGACAAAATAGCCATATGCTTGAAGCTCTCTTATAGTTTCTACACTCATAACATAAACCTTATTTTAAGCTATTCAAGTATGCTATAAGTGCTACAATTTCGCGAATTTCGCCTCTTGCAAATGCATCTTTAACATCTTGATCTTTCATTTGTCCAACTATAGCCGCCGCTTCTTCTTTTACCATAGCTTGAGTTGCTTCCCAAGTGCCAAGTTTTGGCATATCTTCAGCATCATATGGTACGTTAAATACTTTTTTGATAGTAAATGCCTCAGCATAAGCAGTCTCTATATCAGCATTTTTATTAAACATATGTTTATATGCCGGCATAATAGATCCCGGCACTACGCTTGTTGGATCTTTCATATGGTTTTCATGCCAATCTGTACTTCTATAGTTACCTATACGCCATAGATCAGGACCTGTTCTTTTAGAACCCCAAAGAAACGGTCTATCATAAGCGTATTCGCCACTGATTGAGTACATTCCGTATCTATCTGTTTCTGATTTGAATGGTCTAATTAACTGTGAGTGACATGCGTTACAACTATCTTTTATATATATATGACGACCTGCTAATTGTAAAACGGTATAAGGTTTTCTACCTTCTACAGGTCTAGCACGATCAGCAAAATCTGGTAATATCTCTATAATACCAGCGTAAGCTATAAATATAAATACAAATACCGCAAAAAAGAATGGATTTTTTTCTAACCAACTAAACATTCATTCCTCCTTACGCAGCCATAGGTGAAGCACTAACTGGTTCACGCTCAACTGGTTTGCTTGATGAAATTGATTTGATTATGTTATAACTAAACATAAAGAAGCCTATTAAGTATAGCAATCCGCCTATAGCTCTTATCCAGTAATATGGGATTAGAACCGTAACGGTATCTATAAATGAATACGCAAGATTACCGTACTCATCAGTAGCTCTCCACATCATGCCTTGAGTGATACCTGCGATCCACATTGAAGCAAAATATAGAACTATACCTGTTGTTTGAATCCAAAATTGTGCTTCCATTAAAGATTTGCTATAAAGCTCTCTTTTAAACACACGCGGAGTCATATGATAAAGTGCCGCCATAGTCATAAATCCGACCCAACCAAGAGTTCCATCATGGACGTGTCCAGGTATCCAGTCAGTAAAGTGAGCTAGAGCATTTACAGATTTTATAGAAAGTATAGGTCCTTCAAGAGTAGAGAACATATAGAATGTACTCGCTAGAACCATAAATTTAATTAGAGGATTCTCTCTTAATTGTCCCCACTCGCCCTTCATAGTAAGAAGCATATTTATAGCAGAACCCCAACTAGGAAGTATCAAAACTACTGAGAATATCGATCCCATAGTTTGCATCCAATCTGGAACTGTAGAATAAATAAGGTGGTGACCGCCGGCCCAAAGATAAACAAACATTAAACCCCAAAATGAAAATAATGAAAGCTTATAACTGAATATCGGCTGTCCACTCTCTTTTGGTAAAAAGTAATAAATTTGAGCTATTATAGCTACGGTAAATACGAACGCAACGGCGTTGTGTCCCCACCACCATTGTACTAAAGCATCGTTACTTCCTGCATACATAGATACCGAATGAAGCCAACTACCCATGCCAGAAACTAGACGAGTAGGAACCTCCATGTTATTAAATAGATAAAGCATAGCAACACCTAAAAAGGTAGCTATATAATACCAAAGAGAGATGTAAAGAGTTTTTTCACGACGAATTCCGATAAGTCCAAATATCGAAACCCCCCATAATACCCACACTATAACAACTAGTATATCTATAGGCCATTCTAGCTCGGCATACTCTTTTGAAGTAGATAATCCGGCAAATAGACTAACTACTGCTAAAGCGATTACTATAACATATAACCAAAAATGCAATTTTCCTATAAACATTAGGAATTTCGACTCGTTCATTGAGACTTTTAGCACTCTTTGACCGATATAATACCAGGTAGCAAATATACCTGACAACATGAATCCATAGACCACGCCATTTGTATGAAGCGGTCTTAAACGGCTAAATGTTCCGTATTCACCAGCTAGGTAGTTTAGATCTGGGTATGCCATTTGAAAAGCTATCAAAGTTCCTATACCCATACCTACTATACCAAATATAATAGTGGTAAACATGAAGTACTTAGCGACTGTATAGTCATAATTTAATGCATTACTTGGCTGCATCAAAAAGTTCCTCCTGTCATTTTTTTATGTTATCCTGAAAAAAACATAACTTTGCAATTATAAGGTAAATAAAATATAAATTTTCTTAAAAAGATTAATTTTGTATAAATTATAACTCTATAATTACCCTTAAAAGCGCACTTTTACCTTATAAATTTTTTACAAATTTGTTTCTATTTTATATCCGAGTCCCGGAATATTTTTTATTAAATTTGCTCCTACTTTATCACGGATACGTTTTATAAACGTTCTAATCGCAGCGTCACTCACCTTTTCTCCAACCCAAACACTATTTTTTATCTCCTCATGAAGCACTAATGTACCCAATCTTTTTACTAAAATAGAGATAAATGCCAACTCTTTTTTTGTAAGAGCTATCTCTTCTTGATTTCTTACTAAAACTCTTTTTGTCTTATTAAATGAATAACCACCGCCTATTTCTACTATATTTGTAGTGCTGATCTTATCTTGAGCCAAAACTGATATAGCTTCAAACAACTCTTCCATATCTATAGGTTTTATTATGTATTTATCTATGCCGATTTCTATAGCTTTTAGTAGTTTTTCTTTTTCACTAAATGCACTTAAAATCACTATAGGAGTATCTTTTGATATATCTCTAATCTCTTTTGACATATCAAGACCGTCCATTATAGGCATAGAAATATCGGTTACTATAACATCTGGATTAAATTTTTTGAATTTCTTAAGTCCTTCATCTCCGTTGCCAGCTAGGATGACTTTTGCAAAAATTCCCTCCATAGCACTGCCCATACTAGTTCTTATCTTGTCTTCGTCTTCTACAAATAGAACCGTAAGACTCTTTAATATATCACTCATCATTATCTCCTTTTTCTACTAAAGTCGGTATTTTTATCTCAAAACAAGTTCCAAATTTAACGTTATGCACACTTATATCGCCATTAAATTTTTCTATAATCTTTTTGTTCATATAAAGCCCAAGCCCAGTTCCTACTATAGGATGCTTTGTAGTAAAGTACGGCTCAAAAATTTTATCTTTAATATCTTCTTTTATACCTCCAGCATTATCTTGTATTTTTAATATCACAAAGCCTTTGCTCTGTTTTACTGAAACTTTTATCAATTTATTATCTATATTTATCTCTCTAAAAGCATCTCTAGCATTTGTAAAAAGATTTACAAAAACTTGAGCAAGTTCATTTTTATATCCGGTTAAAAAAATATTCTTATCATAGCTAAAATCAAGTTTTATACCATCTTTTTCAAGCGTTCTTTGAAGCATTATGGCAGCGTCTTCTACTGCGCTAGAAACTAAAAAACTCTCTTTTTTAGTATTAGAATTAAAAAAATTACGAAAATCTTCTATAGTGTTACTCATACCTTTTATAACTGTTTTTGAGTGATCATATATATCTAAAAATTCGCTATTAGGAGTATTTACGGCTTGCTTTAATCTAAATAAATCTATACTCAACTCATTTAACGGTTGTCTCCACTGATGAGCTATATTTGCTAGCATTTCACCCATATTTGCAAGTCGGCTTTGCTGAAACATAAGCTTGGTTTTTTCCTCATTTTTTGCTACTTCTTGAAGAACTCTTTGTTCGAGATTTTTATTTAGATCTATGAGTTTTTTGGTCTGTTCTGCTACTTTTTGCTCTAGTAACGAGTTTAAATCCGTCAATTCGTTTTGTGTTTTTAAAAGTCTCTCATTGAGGAGAACGACCTCAGTTACGTTATGACGTATAGCAACAAACTCTTCTATATTTCCTTTCTCATCTAGTATAGGAATAATAGTTGTATTTAGATAAAATGCGCTGCCGTCTTTAGCTTTATTTTTTACTATGGCTCTATGGACTTTTTTTGCTAAGATCGTTTCCCAAAGAATTTTAAAATTTTCGCTTGGAACATCTGGATGGCGGACTATACTATGAGGTTTTCCGATAAGCTCTTCCCTTGTATAGCCGCTGATTTTACAGAATTCGTCATTTACAAAAGTAATGTAACCCTCAATATCTGTTTTAGAAACGATATTACTTGTATCGATAGCAGCTTGATACTGTTTTAATCTTTCACTTAAATCAATCATTTTATAGCCATAAATCCTAAATATGATAAATATACACCATAAATCGCTATGATAACAGAAGTAGCTATTGTCATTGTGTGTTTGAATTTAGCACTTACAAGACCAACCGTACCGCTAAAAATCAACATAACAGGTAGAGTACTAAGACCAAATATAAACATCACAAGAAAACCGTTAAAAATACTTCCGCTACTAAGAGATAACGCCAAAAAATAATAAACAACCCCACAAGGCAATAAACCATTTAAAAAACCTAATATCATGAAAGACAGAGCGTCATTTCTTTTGCTAAACTTTTTAAAAAAACGCATTATTAAATTTCCTATTTTATCATTTTCTATAAAAGCTAACAGCTTTCCGCGCTTTATCAAAGCTATAGATAAAATAACTAGAAAAACACCGACGATAAAAAACACAAATCCTTTGGTTTTTAAATTTAATATCACGATAGAACCAAAAAAACCAAATAAAATCCCCAAGCAAACATAAGCAAAAACTCTACTTAAATGATAACTGATACTAAGAAAAACTATCTCTTTTCTGGTTTTATTTGATAATTTAGCATTATATGCCATTACAAATCCGCCGCACATTCCTATACAGTGCGATATACTAAACATAAGAGCAATGCTGATAATGCTAAATACCGTACTTATATCCATTATAGTATTTCAATAAAGTTTTTAAATATATATTTGCTCTCGTTAGGACCACTACTGGCTTCTGGATGGTGTTGCACCGAAAATACTTTACCGCCGTTATATCTAACACCTTCTATAGTGTTGTCAAAAAGATTTCTATGAGTAACAGTTGCTACTTCACTTATGGTTTCAGGAACATTATAATTATGATTTTGAGCAGTTATCTCTATACTTTTTGTTTCTAAATTTAAAACCGGATGATTTGCGCCGTGTTGTCCGAATTTAAGCTTATAAGTCTCATACCCATAAGCATTTGAAAGTAATTGATGTCCAAGACAAATTCCGAAAATAGGAAGATCTGCGGCTATAAGTTTTTTTATCTCGCCTATCTCATTTACAAGCATTTTTGGCTCGCCTGGACCATTGCTTAGAAATACTCCATTTATCTCGCCTTTTTTAAATTTGTCTATCAAAAAATCAGCTTTAACATTATGCGGATAAACTTCTACCTCAAGTCCCGCTTCACACAATTCATTTAAAATATTTCTTTTTACGCCATAATCTATGACCGCAACTTTTTTACCGATAGAACTCAAATTTCCATAGCTTTGTTTTTGATGTTTCCATGAGTTTTTAGAGTGAATATATGGCTTTTTAGTACTTACTATACTAACATAGTTTATCTCGTCTATACGCGCACTATTTTCTAATTCATGTTTTAAAATCTCTTTATCGCTTATCTCAGTCGATACAAAAGCTCTTAAATTTCCACTGTCTCTTAACATTTTTGTAAGATATCTTGTATCTAAATCATAAATTCCAAATTTACCTTGATCATAAAAAAATTTCTCTAAGCTTTTTTCACTTCTAAAATTACTTGGGGTTTGATTAAAATTACGCATAAAAACTCCGCTAGCGTGGATTTTTGCACTCTCTTCATCATTTTCATTTACTCCCACTATACCTATTTCTGGCATAGTAAAAATTATAAATTGTCCGGCGTAGCTAGGATCGGTTATTATCTCTTCATAACCTGTTAAAGAGGTATTAAATACAAGCTCGCCAAAAGCACTTCCGCCTTTTCCGAACGCTTTTGCTTCTAAATAAACTCCATTTTCTATATAAACATAAGCTTTCATTATATCATTCCTTTTTTGTGTAGCTCTTCTTCATAAAGCTTTTCAAATATCAAATCATACTCATCGGTACCAGCAATGAGCTTTCTTTTGTAATTTGCAAGCCTGTCTACTACAATATCTTCTATATCTTCATATAATTTTAAATAATTTTCTATTGCGCCATAAATTATGTTTTTAACACGGTTATCAGATACGCTATAGTCTATGAGATCTTTTTTCCATAAAAGCTCTAAAATTTCATGAGAAACGCTACTATATCTATCCTCGTAAGATAAAATTACGCCAAAATCCTTTGCAAGTTTTTTCTTTATAAGCCAAAACATATTTTTTCTATCAACTTGCATAAAATCCATCTCGTTTTCATTTTGATCTAGCACCTCTTTTACTTTATCTTCAAGTGCTCTTTCTTTATTAATATCATTTTCCAATATGCTTTGTACTACGCTGGCAACTGGCTCGATGCCGCTTTTAAAACTAACAAAACCACAATTAAAAAGGTCTAATCCAACTTTTCTTGCTATATAAGGTGCGTGTGGTAATTTGATTCGCATAAACAGCCTTTCATTATTTTGTAACAATTTTATCTAAAAAAACGTAAAAGTTAGTTAAAGGTATATGACATTACTCAAAGCTATATGAATTTTTGTATATTTTTTTATAAATTTAAAAGTTAAAGTTCATTTAACAGAACTATTATTGTCCGTAAATAGATCGTCTTTTTTTAGAATTTCGGTAAGTTCCGCCGCTGTCGCCGGATCCATTTTTGAGAGTATAGACGATATTTTTTTTGGCTCAAGCGCATAAAGTATTTTAGCTGCTTCGTCTCTAGGAAGTGAGCTTATAATATTTGCAGCAGGAGAATCTTTCATTTTTGCATATACTTCTAAAACTTTATCGGAAGTCATTGTTTTCAACTCTTCTAAAATTTTTTCATTTTTTGCAAGCATATTTTTTATATTTTCCTCTTTTTTTGAAATTTCATCTAGCGTTCTATTTACATCAAGCTCTTTTTTTGAAATTTCAGCCTCTCTTTTATCAAACAAGGATTTTGTAGCGGCTCTGTAAGCTTCTAACTCTTGTCTTGCACTGTCTATGCGTTCAAACTCGCGTGTTATCTCAGCTTTTTTAGCTTCATATATAGCATCCCAGTCATCTGCGGCTATTAAATTTAAACTTACAAATAAAAAACAGAAAACTAAGGCAAATTTCATTTTGCGTCTTTCATAAAAGAGTATCTTTGAACGGCAATTTCATCAAGATCTTTTGCTTCTTGTTTTTTTATCTTAGCTATCTCTTTTGCGGTTTCTTCTTTTTCTAAATATTTCATCTTTTCTAACTCTATATATGCTTTTTTATGTTGAAATTCGTAATGAACGATCTCTTTTTGATTTAAGATTATTTTCTCTTTTATTCTCTCTTTTTGTTCTCTCAAAAGCTTCTGCTCTTCTAAATTTATCTTTATATCCGCAGAACTACCGCCACGTGGGAATCTATGCAAATTTAACTCATCTATAATGGCGCCCATAGACTTTTTTAGCTCTTTGTCTAAAGCCCTGCATTTAGCAAGGCTTAGCTCTATTTTATTAACGTTTTCTTCTTTTACTTTTACTACTTGCGTAAATTTGTTATTCATCTTACGATAGTATCATTTCTCTCTGGACTTGTTGATATAAATCCGATTTTTACACCGGTTAATTCTTCTATTCTCTCTATATACTTTCTAGCATTCAAAGGTAAATCCTCATATTTTTTGATGCCATTTATACTATCCCAACCTTCTAATTCCTCATAAATAGGAGTTGCATTTTGGAGATCTGAAGGAAAATAATCTATAACTTCGCCTTTATACTCATATGCTTTACAAATTTTAACATTTTTAAATCCATCTAAAACATCAAGCTTCATCAAAGCGTAAGTATCTACTCCATTTAGCCTTGAAGAGTATTTTATACCGACAACATCAAGCCAGCCGCAACGTCTTTTTCTACCTGTTGTAGTACCAAACTC
This sequence comes from Campylobacter fetus subsp. fetus, assembly GCF_900475935.1. NCBI lineage: Bacteria > Pseudomonadati > Campylobacterota > Epsilonproteobacteria > Campylobacterales > Campylobacteraceae > Campylobacter > Campylobacter fetus. Next base: position 343,131 of record NZ_LS483431.1, on the reverse strand, counting down.
TTTACCTATCTCGCATAGATTTTCACCATCACTGCCAAGATCTTCGGTAGGGAAAGCACCATTTCCGACTCTAGTTGAATATGCCTTTATGATACCGATAACTTTGCCTATGCTTTTTGGACTAAGGCCCAAACCGGTGCAAGCCCCTGCAGATACGGTATTTGAGCTAGTCACGTATGGATATGTTCCGTGATCTATATCAAGAAGAGTTCCTTGCGCTCCTTCAAGCAAAACTTTTTTATTATCATCCATAGCTCTCCATAAAAGCTCGGTTGTATTTGTGATAAAAGGAGCTAAAACATCTTTAAATCTAACCAAATCAGCTAAAATTTTGTCTTTAGGAGGTATTTCTATACTAAGAGCGTCAAAATACGGTTTATTTGATTCAAAATCTTTCATAAGACTCTCACAAAGTGCTTTTGGATCTAAAAGCTCACCTACTCTATGTCCGCTTCTGCTGATTTTGTCTGAATATGCAGGTCCTATACCTTTACCAGTAGTACCTATAGCTTTATCACCTTTTAGTCTCTCTTTGGCTTGATCTATTAATGAGTGATGAGCTAGGTTTAGATGTGCTCTATCGCTTATAAAAAATCTACCTTCTAAATGATCAAACTGAGCCATCTCGCTAATCAAAACTTCAGGATTTACAACGACACCGTTTCCTATAATATTTATAATATTTTTATGTAAAATTCCGCTTGGAACTAAGTGTAAAGCGTATCTCATACCATCAACCCATATAGTATGTCCTGCATTATGTCCTCCACCGCTTCTACATACTACGTCATAATTTTGTGAAAGCATATCTACTATTTTGCCCTTGCCTTCATCTCCCCATTGTATTCCAACAATCAAATCCGCCTTTGTCATAAAAAGTCCTTTATTTACTTAAATTTTCTATCAAAGCGTCACTAAAAATAGCAAAACCAACAGAAACTTTGCCATCTATCTCATAGCTGCCACCGCCACTTAAAATATAATTATCGCATAAAAACCTAAAAAATAGCTTATCATAATATCTCATTTTAGAATAATAGAGCGGTGCATACACTCTATTTTCATATCCGCTAGCCAAATCTTTTATCGAATTTAAAGGCTCTCTTAGCTCAGATGGAACTATTTTTATAACCTCATCGATATCTTTATCGTTTTTTATATTTGCTAATCTATTTAACCAGTTTAAATTTTGATTCAAAATCAACTCAAGTCTTCCGTTTTCAAATACGCTAATTGGCAAATCCAGAAGTTTGCATATTATTTTCGGAATTTCTATATTGCTGATTTGTAAATGAGGCTTTATGTGAAGCTCGTCAAATAGTTCTGCGGCTATATTTATACATTTTAATAAATCATTAGAATCTAAAATTTCGGCTCCGATTTGATAAATTTCACTACTAGGATACTTAAAAACAGGCTGGATATAAAACCATTTTTTCGTACTCATATCTTTAAGTCTTTTTGTAGCTATTCTTACTACATCTACCGTGCTATCGGCCCTTAAACTTATCTCGTGATTTGTACTATCTGAAAATCTTAATAGCTTTTGAGGTGCTACGCTTAAATGCTGATGATAACTAAAATACGGAGTTATAATCTCGCTAAATCCATACTTTTCTAAAATCACACTAGCCCTGTTTTCTATATCTCTTTTTAATTTAGCACTATTTCCAAAATACAACTTTGAGCCGTCTGGAATTTCATGTTCATAAATAATCTTATTTGTATAATTCAAATTTATTCTCCGATTATGGTGTTTAAAATATTTAATTTTTTATGTTCTAACTCATTTAGCAAATACGCTATCTCCTCTTTGTTTATAAAATTACTACTAAATACCAAAGTTATAAGTTTATCTGCTTCTTTGCAGGATTCCGGCACTTCTTTTAGCCTATCAAACTCGTCATATACTTTTCTATAAGTAGAGTAATCAAATATAGAAGTGTTATAATTTTCTATAGATATTATAATCTGCTTAATAGCATTTATTTGATATATGATAAATTTATAAAGCGGTATCTTTTCTAAATTTGGATTAAAAACTCGTTTAATATAAATTGTATTTATCATATCTGATATATCATCTTTAAATATCGGTTTGCTTATAAAATTGCCTTGTAGCTCTACAAAGCCTATATTTGCAACTATGTTGTAGATATACTCATTTTCTACACCTTTAATTATAGCACGTTTTTTAAACGCGCTACATATATTTAATATAGTCTGCAACATATCTACATTATCTGCTCTATCAAGCAGCTCAAGAGCATATTTTTTATTTATTTTATATGTATTTGTAGGAGCAGTTTTCATAGTGTTAGCAAGTGATAAGCTTGACCCAAAATCATCAAATACAAACTTTATACCTAGATCTTCATATATTACTAAATTTAATATCTCGTTTTCAATATCTTTTACCGACATAGCGTCTGTTATCTCTATTTCAAGCATATCAAATCTTAAATCGCTATTTTTATAAAGATCTTTAAATTTAGCAAAAAAGATCTCGTCGTTTAGCTGTTCAAACGGTATATTGATACTTAATTTTATCCCTTTATTAAAAATATCTTCAGAATCTCTAAGAGCATTTATAATAATCCATATAGTAAGTTCATCAAACCAGACTTTATCGCTAAATATATGCAAGAAATCCACAGGAAGCATTATACCTTTTTGCGGATGTTTCCATCTAAGAAGAACTTCAAAACTTGTGATTTTCGCATCTTTTATATTGACTACTGGTTGGTACATCAAGAAAAACTCATCGGAATCAAATTTATCTTTAGATAATAAACTCTCATTATACTGGTTAAAAATTTCATCTCTATTTTCATCAAATATATAATATCTATTTTTACCAGATAACTTAGCATGATACATCGCCCAATCTGCTCTTTTTAATAGATCTTCCATAGATATATCACTATGTCTATCATAAAATGCTACGCCTATGCTTGTGCTTACTTGAATTTTGTTGCTATTGATAACCGTTTTATCACGAGCAGCTAAAAGCATATCGTCTAAGATCTTAATAAGAGCATTCTCATCGCTTACATCATTAATGAGAGCTACAAACTCATCTCCTCCGAAACGCGCTATCAAATTATCGCCATTTGATATAATACCTTGCATACGACTAGATATAGCTACTAAAAGCCCATCTCCGCAATTATGCCCATAAGTATCATTTGCTTTTTTAAATCCGTCTAAATCCAGATATATAACAGCTATTTTTTTGCCGTTCTCTTTAACGTTATTCATAGCTATAGCAAGTTTTTCTAATAATAAAAATCTATTTGGAAGCTTTGTAAGAGGATCATAATGAGCTATTTTTTCTAATCTTGTTTCATTCTCTTTAATATACGTAATATCATAAAATATAGCAACATAATGCTGAACTTCATCAAGCTGATTTTTGACTGCACTTATAGTTAGAATTTCTGGATATATTTGACCGTTTTTTCTTTTATTCCAAATTTCACCGCGCCAAAAACCGCTTTGCTTTATATCTGCCCATATTTTAGCATAGAATTTATTATTATGACGATCTGATTTTAGCATATTTGGATATTTGCCTCTTACTTCTTCTTTGCCGTATCCAGTGATTTGAACAAAAGCGTCATTTACATCTAATATCAAACCGTTTAGATCAGTTATCATAATGCCTTCTCTAGAGTAAGAAAATACACTAGCTATGAGTTGCAACTGTGCTTCAGACTCTTTTTTGATGGTGATATCTTCAAGCATTCCAGATATCAAATTTGGAGTTCCATCAAGATTAGATGTCGCGGTTTTTGCTTTTATGCATACCCAAATATATCTTCCATCTTTAGCTATACATCTGATCTCGGTATTTATGCTTGGACTAAGTCCTTTTAGATAGTTATCCCACGCTAAAACTACTTTATCTAAATCGCTTTTATATACTATTTTTGATATATTTTCAGAGTTAATAACTCCCAGATCATCACTATTTCGATATCCTAGTAAATTTATAAAGCTATTTGAAAATGTATATACACGCTTTTTAATATCATATTCAAAAGACATTCCAGAAGTAGCCCAAAGTAGATTTTGGTACTTATTTATCTTATCTTTAAATATATCTTCTGTAAGCTTTTGATTTGTACTATTAAACATAAACACAGTAACAAACATATCGCCGTTTGCATCTTTTGATATCTTGATAAATACTTTAAACCAGTCGTAATTGCCGTTTGAAAGCTTTATACGACAAAGCCTATCAAGCTCATTATCCGTCTCGTAAGGCGTATCTATAAGCTTCATTCTATGTTTTATATCTACAATTAAATTTGCTATATCTTCTTTATGAATTATACTTCTAAAACTAAAATTTTTAAATAAAATATCTTCGATGTTATATCCTAATATATCAGATACGTTATTAGAAATTTGAATTATTTTCCAGTTTTCATCTACTTTAAAAGTAGCTATTAATATAGGGCTTGAGAGCAATAGATGTTTCTCTTTATTTAAATTTTCTATCATTTTTTGATTTTCGGTTGCGTCCCAAATAATCATAAAATAAAAATCATTTAAATAAGAGCTTACCGGAGTGATTTTTATCTGAACTATTTTTAGATCGCCGTTTGCTAGTCTGTGAGAACAGTAGATATTTTCATCGTCATTCATATCTGCTAATTTGCTATAAGAATAATCATACAAACTAGTTGCTTGTAAATCAAATACATTCATAGTAAGAAGCATATCTTTATCATAACCGTAAAACTCTATAGCAGACTCGCTCGCTTCTATAATCTGCCCATTTTTTGCATCTACAAATAGTATTTTTATAGAGCTTTTTTGAAATATCAAAGCATACTGTTCTTTATAATCTCTAAGATCATTTTTTGCTATAACTTGACTTGTGTATAAATTTAATATTTCATAGCAAATGTCGTCAAAATCTTTATTTGATTTAAATTTATTAACATCGATTTCGCCTATTTCTAATCCAGACAAAAGACTTTTTAGCTTGCTAATAGGAGATATAACATTTCGCTTTAAAAATATTATATTATCTATCAAAACCAAACAAGCAAATACCAACAGTATGATAGCTACTGCGATTACTACTAAATACGAGTTAAATATATCGAAAAACGGCTCTTTTGATATGATGGCTAAATTTAAACCTTTGTTAAACTCTACTGAATAAAAACTAAGTTGTTTTGTAGAATAATCAACCGAAAGATGCATCTTTTGGCTATTTTTCCAATCATAATCTATGTTAAACGTATCGTATATATTGCTACCTATGGAATCTAAAACTATAAAACCCTCAGAATCCATCATATACGAATACTTGTTTGCATCATCTAAAAGAGCAAATGAGGCAAGCTTTGAAGCGTCAAGCATACCAACTAAATTTACTCCATTAACATAAGGCAAAATAATAAATATATTCGGATGATCAGGCTCTAAATATATAAATTTAGATATAAAAAATCCATATTTGTTAAAATGATCTTTATAATTAAATAGTTTTAATGAGCTAAGATCGTTTTGAAATTTCGAATATGATTTTATAATGGTAAAGTTGTTATCCGTTAAAAATATACCATCTAAGATATCATTATCTGCGATAGTTTCATAAAACTCTTCATCGCTGATATTATCTTCTAAAAGATATGCTAACTCAGAGTGTATAGTCTCAAGCTTACTCATAACTCTCATCATATGATAAGAATTTGATCTTTTTAATCCGTCTTCTAATTTATAGAGTTCAACGAATATTATAAAAGATAAAAAGCAGACTATAGATCCTACGCATAAGATAAATATTAGGTAGGCTCTTTTCAAAAGCCCAGAAGAAAGCGATACGTCGCCCTTGTCCACGAACATAAAAAACCTTACCTACAAATAATTTGTAAAATTTGGCGAGAGAGTGAGTGAATCGAACACCCCGCGAAACGGTCAACCGCCCCGCCACATGATTTGAAGTCACAGAACGCCACCAGGTCGTTTTACTCTCCAACAAGATAAGCTAAGTTAAGATTTTAGCAAAATTTTTATAAATTTGAGTTGAATATATCCGATATGTAATTTTTTAAGCTCATTTTAGATAGAATGAAATAAAAATTATAATACTAAACTAATTATCATGAAATATATATTCCTAATTTTCTTAGCTTTAATGTTTAGCGGATGTCTAACAACAATAGGCACAGGTATGAACGCCAACACGATTTATAATGTTTATAGCGTTTCGCAAGACGAGAGGGGAATTTACTCCATTATAAGAGATAAAGTCATCAAAACAAAAATTCAAGCCAAAATAGCAAGCACAAAAAATCTTAGCAATTTCGATATAGATGTAGAGTCATTTTGGGGAGAAGTTCTGCTTATAGGCGAAGTAGATAATGTTGAGCAAAAATTAGAATTAGTAGATATCGCAAAAAACAGTAGCGGCGTCAGAAAGATAAAAACATATATAAGATTAAAAAGCGATAGAGAGTGCAGCTCATCTGATGAAATTGCGATTTTAGCTCAGCTTAAAAAAGAGCTATTTTCAGATAGTCTTATAAATGGAACAAACATAGGCGTAAGCGTAGTTCAATGCGATGTAGTTTTTAGTGGAGTAGTAGATAAAATAGAACAAGAAAAAAGAGCTATTTGGTATGCTATGCATACAAAAAACGTCAGAGAAATTTACTCTTTTTTGATAGTTTTAGAATGAAATGATAGTATAAGCGCTGGAAGCAATACTAAAGCACCCAAAAGCATCATCACCATAACAAGATCTGTTAAAACTCCAAAGTATATCGTAGGCCAAAAGTTACTAAAACTCATCACGCTAAATCCTAAAAATACGGCAAATGAGGTATAGTACATAGCATACCCTATGCTAGCATGACTTGATTTTATGGCTTCTATTTTATCTTTTGTTCTTATCTCGATCTTGTATCTATGGATATAATGGATTATATCATCAACACCGATTCCTAAGCTAATAGCAGCTATCGTGATACTCATTATATCAAGCGGAATATTTGCTATACCCATAACTCCAAAAACCATACAAAGCGGAACTAAATTTGAAACAATACCGATAATAGATAGTTTTATACTCTTAAATATAAAAACAAATACAATAAAAAGAGCTAAAACGACAAAAACAAACGTATCTACTTGAGAAGAAAATAAATTTTGAAGCATATTATTATAAAGCACCATAACGCCGCTAACATTAGCGCTCACTTCATCATTAGCAAGCAAAATTTCAAGATCTTTTTTCAAGCTTTTTATAAACTCGTCCCGCCTTAAATTCTCATCACTATCAATAGTTCTAATCACAAAATGAACTTCATTATCTTCTATGCTCACAAATGGAGTTAATAAAACTTTTTTATACTCATCGGGCAACCCATTGTATAAAATCGCCAAGCTAAGAGAATCTAACTCTTTACCGCCGTTTAAGTTTTTGCCGACTTCTAAAAGAGTGCCTAAAGAGCTTACGTTTCCTATAAAATTTCTATCTTCTAAAAATTTAGTAACCTTTTTCACTATATCCATTTTATAGCTTGAAAACCAGTATTCAGGATCACCTACTTTAGCATTAAACTCGCTTTCAAAATCATCTAAAATATCATTTTGATGATCCGAATTTAAAGCGGAACTATCTTTAAATTTAATTGTTATATCAAGAGGAACTGTTCCACCGAGTTTTTTATCTATAACCTCCATACCTCTGTAAATTTCGGTATTTTGCTTGAAATATCCTATAAAACTATTTTCTACTCTTAATTGAGCAATTCCGTAAATTCCGACCATAACAATGACAAAACTAACTAAATATATTGTTTTTCTATAATTAATCGCAGCTTGAGCACACCAAATAGTAAGCTTAAAACTATTTTCAAAACTTCTTTTAGGCTCTTTTTTATCCAAAAGAGCGAGAAGACTTCCAAAAACTACAAACGATATTATCAATGATACACTTATGCCAAAACTCATCATCGCGCCAAGCATAATAATAGGCTTGATATCGCTCAAACAAAGAGAAAAAAATCCGATAACGGTTGTAAAAATAGCGAAAAAACAAGGATTTGCGCGAGATTGCAAAGTAAGATAAATTAGCTGTATTTGAGTATATTTTGGATGCAATAAATAGAGTTCTCTATACGCGACTATCAGATGTATAACTACAGAAATAGTAATTATAAGCTGCAAAGCAACATAGTTTGAGCTGATAACTGTTATTTCATAGCCAAAAAATCCAAAAATACCGCTCGCCGAAACTACGCTTAAAAAACATACTAAAACAGGTATAATTATAAATCTAATTTGCCTAAAAAATAACCACAAACAAAATATCAACAAAAGCAGCACACTAATACCGTATGTGATAAGATCGTTTTTAACATATCCTACCATATCATCGGCTATCATATTTATACCACCTAAAAACAGCTTCTCATCGCCGCTATATTTGCGTAGAACGCTCTTTATATTCTCTATATTTTCATGCTCTTTTTCGCGAAGTTCATCTCTATAAATTTTAAATTCTTTATTTAAATTTAGGAGTTCTTGCTTTTCATATTTATTTATAGTACCGTTTTTATCTTTTAAATTTAAAAAATCCTTTTTTTGTATATATTCATTATATTTTTCATTTGTTTTTAAATTTATAACAATTGCAGTCGTAATAAAATCGCTGCTTACTAGACTATTTTTATAAAGTGCGCTAGTTAAAAATTCATTTTTAGCTGCAGTTTTATTTATATCTTTATCCATTAAATTTGGAATATGTTTTATAAGATCACTTAAAGGGACATTGCTATTTTGCAAAAGAGGTGCATTTAGTATAGAAAAAACGCTAATTACACCATTAATTTTTTCTAGTTCGTCGGATATTATTTTTATTTTTTCAAGAGTTTTATCCGATAAAAGATCATTATTTGGGGTATAAGCGGCAACTAAAAAATTAGGCGTTTCATATCTCTTTGAAACTTCTCTATAAACAAAAAGTTCGCGATCGTTTTCCAAAAGCAGAGTCTGAGTTGAAGCGTCTATTTCAAGTTTCGTTGTAAAATATCCGAAAAACAGACAGATAATAATGCTTAATGTTAAAACAGTTTTTGGAAAAGCAACAACTGTTTTAAAGGCTTTTTTCATTATTTGGCTTTGGTTTCATTGTTATCTAACAAACTAGTAACCTCTAAACGTTTTAAAATATCATCAAAGCTTACATTTTGACTTAAATCTTCAAATTGAGATCTATAAGTTTGAATAATACTAACACCCAATATATCAACATCATAAATCAAAAAATTATCACCGCTAGCACGGTGAAATTTAAAAACTATGTTATATTTATCTGCTTCATTTACGATAATCGAATTCACAAAAAATCTATTTTTATTTGGCATAGTAGTACTTTGTATCTCTATAACTTGATCGGTATAATAAGCAAGTTTATCCGTAAAAGACTGCTTGAGCTTTTTTTCAAACACGTTTTTAAACTGAATTTGTTGTTCTTTATCAAGAGTTTTATACTGTTTTGAAAGTGCGAGTTTTGCCATAAGATCATAGTCAAAATACCCATCAAATAGCTCGAACATCTTTTTTGGTTTATCGGCTTCAGATATCGCCTTATTTTGCATAACTAAAACTGCTTTTTTAAGATCTTCTCTCATAACCGGCTCTATCTGTGAAAGCTCTAAACTAAATCCTAAACTAAAAAATATTAAATTTAAAAATATAAATTTTCTCAAATTCATTCCTTTATAAGAGCATCTCGTCTTTGCTCATATGTATTTTTGATAAATGGATAAAGATCTATCGCATCTTTTATAATTCTCTCATAAAGTTCCGGATCTTTTGAACCTTCATTTACTTTTTGGAATGTGAATGCGGCGAAATTTATAAATTTACTATCTTTTGCCCACCATACGTTCATATATGTTATCGGACTAGCGTAACAATCTCCTACCAAACCAAACATATCTCTAAGATTTGATTGACCAAAGATAGGTAAGACAACAGGAAAACCGCTTCCAACTCCCCAATATCCAAGAGTCTGACCAAAATCCTCATCATGTTTGGCTAAACCATAAACATTAGTTGCCGCGTCGCTTATACCGCCAAATCCAACTATGGTATTAGCTATAAACCTAAGAGTCTCTTCACCGGCATTTTTAAATTTAAATTGCAAAATATTATTTACAAATCTAAGCGGATAAAGTATATTATCAAAAAAGTTACTGATCGCCATTTGAGCCTCATTTGGAATAATAAAATCATAACCTTTAAACGTAGGAATAAAAATATTTTTATAAATCATATCATTGAAATTCGTCATAGCTCTATTATATCCACTTAGAGGATCAATAGAACTAGGGCTTTTGAACTCATCTTCAAATGAATCCATCTGTATATCATTAGCCCAAGATATATGAAAAAACAGCAAAACCGCCATAAGAAATCTCATAAAACTCCAATTTATACCACAATAGTGGGAACAATTTTATATAAATCAACCTTTAGTTTTAATAAAATAACTTTATGCGCAAAATTTAGGTCATTTTAATTTACAAGCCATTTGCTAAATAAGTATAAAATACCAAAAAGCAATTTTATAAAAAGGTAAAGAAATGAAAGCAGATGTTAGCTTAGAATTATTCTTAAACAGCGACACGGCTATACTAGAAAAACATATAAGGCTGCTTAAAGCCATAGAAAAAACAAAAAGTATTACTAAAGCTGCTCAAGCTGAAGATATATCATATAAAAATGCATGGGACTCGCTTGATTTTTTAAATAATCGTTCTAAATTTCCATTAATAGTAAGAGTAAACGGAAATAGAAAAAATAGCGGTAGCGAGCTTAGCGATTACGCTAAAAAGCTTATAAAAACTTATGAAGTTATACTAAAAGCTCAAAAAATTTTCCTAGATGAAATTTGTAAAAATGAAGATATAAATGAAGATATAATCAACAACCTACAAAGGATGAATATGAAATTAAGTGCTAGAAATCAACTTTTAGTTGAGATAACAGATATAAAAACAGGCGCGGTAAATTCAGAAATAACCGCCAAACTTAGCAATGGAAACAAACTAAGAGCAACTATAACAGTAGAGAGTGAAAAAGATCTTGGACTAAAAGTAGGAAAAGAGGTTCTTTTTATATTTAAAGCCCCTAGCGTAGTACTTGGAAAACAAGATGGAGAAAAAGATATAAAGATATCAGCTGCAAACAAGATCAAAGGTAAAGTTACAGAGGCGAAGCTCGGAGCAGTAAATGCGGAAATTACTATAGAAATAAACGATCAACAAAAAATCACAGCTATAATAACAAATGAATCTGCTCAAGATATGAGAATCAATGTAGGTGATGATATTTTAGTATTTATCAAAGCTAGTAATATTTTAATAGGAGCTTAAAACATAGCGGAGATATCTCCGCTAATCTCTAAACTTAAAAAAACAATCATTTAAAATTAAATATAAATATATAATTTATATGCTAAAAAATACTATTTTATGATATAATTTCGCATATAAATTTTAAATATCAAGGAGAATGGATGAAAAAATTACTGCTCATCGTCGCTTTTGTCATAGTCGGTTTTGCAAGTGAGTTAAACGTGGCTGCAGCTGCAAACACAACATACGCTTTTGAAGATATAAAAAAAGAGTTTAAAAAACTTTATCCGGATGCGAATTTGAACGTAAGTTTAGGATCTAGCGGAAAGCTAGTTGCTCAGATAAAAAACGGAGCTCCGTTTGAACTATTTATGTCAGCAGATATGAACTATGCAAACACGCTTTATAAAGATGGCTTTGCACTAAATGACGCTGTTATATATGCAAAAGGTAAAGTTGCTATGCTCTCAGTACGCGGATTTGATGTGACAAAAGGTTTAGAAGTCTTAAAAGATCCAAAAATCAAAACTATAGTGATAGCAAATCCAAAAACTGCACCTTATGGGGCTGCTAGTATAGAGGCTTTTAAAAATGCGGGAATTTATGACGCTATAAAAGATAAAATAGTAGAAGCAGGAAGTATAGGCGAAGCTCTAAGTCAAACTTTAAAAGCTGGCGATATAGGTTTTGTAGCAGCTAGCGCTATGTACAGCCCAAAAATGGCTGAGTATAAAGAAGGAAAAGAGTTTAATTTAGTAGATAGCAAACTTTATACAACAATAGATCAAGGTATAGTAATATTAAAAAACGGCGAGAAAAATAAACTTGCTAAAGATTTTTACGACTTTATCTTAGGGGAAAAAGGTAAAGAAATATTTGCAAAATACGGCTATGAATTTTAATGCAAGCAGTCGTTAGAGAGATAAAAATAGCTCATCAAGTGTGTGAAATAAAATTTTCATCGCAAGTTGGTGAGCTATTTATGCTCGGACTTGAGCTGCAAGATGATATCAAAATAGGCTCAAAAGTACTGCTCGGTTTTAAAAATAGCGATATAGCACTATCTTCTCACAAACAAATTAGCACTAGAAATAACTTTTGTGTCTCCATAACAAATATCAATGCAGGTGAAATAATATCTACAATAAATTTGAACTCAAATGGATTTATCTTTGAAACCGTATTAAGCTCAAATTTGATAAACGAGTTTAAAATAGGAGAGGAAATTTGGGCTTGTTTGAATGAAACATCTCTTTATATAAGTGAAATTTTATGATAGATATCTCTTGTCAAAAATCTCTTAGCGACAGTTTTCATCTTGATGTAAATTTTCAGATAAAAAAGGGAGATTTTGTAGCTTTTTACGGTAAAAGCGGAAGCGGTAAAACTACTATTTTAAGAATTATCGCAGGATTTTTAAAACCAGACAACGGATATATAAAAAACGGATCTTTAGTATATTGTGATAAAAACTACTATTTAGAACCGCAAAAGAGAAATATCGGTTATCTATTTCAAGACTACGCATTATTTCCAAATATGAGCGTGATAAAAAATCTTTTATTTGCAAATAATGACAAAAAACTTGCCAATGAACTTTTAAACTTAGCAGGGCTCGATGAACACAAAAACTCAAGCATCAATGCGCTTTCAGGCGGTCAAAAACAGCGCGTTGCGCTTGCTAGAGCTTTGATGAGAAAACCGGATATTTTGTTACTCGACGAGCCGCTTTCGGCTTTGGATAATGAAATAAGACAAAAATTGCAAGATTATCTCCTAAAAATACATGAAAACTTTGGTATGACTATAATTTTAGTAAGTCATGATGTAGGTGAAATTTATAAATTAGCAAATGTAGTATATGAGCTAAACAATGGAAAGATGATAAATATAGGCACGCCATCAGAGATTTTCTTAAAACCATCTGGCTCGCAAAAGTTTAGTTTTCACGCAAAAATACTAGAAATTCAAAAACGAGATACGATCTATGTTGTTATAGCAGAATGCGCAAATCAAATAAGCGAAGTAGTTCTTACCAAAAATGAAGTTTTAAATTTAAAAACGGGCGATATAGTAACTCTAAGTGCAAAAGCATTTAAAATATCGATAAAAGGTATAAAATGATAGATTGGACACCGTTTTTACTATCTTTTAAGTTAGCCCTTATCTCAAGTTTAATACTTTTTACCTTTTCTCTTCCACTTGCTTACATAATCGCAAGAACTGAATTTAAAGCCAAACCGATGGTTGAAGCAGTCATATCGCTTCCTTTAGTACTTCCACCGTCGGTTCTTGGATTTTATATGTTAATTTTTCTATCTCCATACTCGTTTTTAGGCAAATTTCTTGAAGCAAATTTTGACGTCAGACTTGTTTTTAACTTCACTGGACTTATCATAGCAAGTTGCGTATACTCTCTCCCGTTTATGTTTCAGCCTCTTTTAGCAGGATTTAAATCTATGCCGAACTCGCTTATAGAAGCTAGTTACTCCCTTGGAAAGAGCAAATTTAAAACTTTAATTTATGTAGCTATGCCAAATATAAAACCGTCTTTGCTAACAGCTTTTATAGTAAGTTTCGCTCACACTTTAGGCGAATTCGGCGTTGTTTTGATGATAGGCGGAAGTATAGGCGGCGAAACTAAAGTTGCAAGTATTGCGATTTATGACGCTGTTGAACTTTTGGACTACGATTTGGCTCATATATACTCAGGAGTGATGCTAGCTATTAGCTTTACAGTGCTGTTTTTGGTGTATTATATTAACCATAAAATAGCAAAAAAATAGTATAATTAACAAAAAAAGGATTTGGATGAAAAAAATTCCATTTTTTATAATTATACTTTTTTCCATCATAGGTTGTGCTAATAGCGTACAAAACGTATACGTGTCGACTAGCTCGCCCCTATTTATAACAGATAAACTATCGGAAAAAAAAGTAAATATACAAACTAGAAACTCAGAGGGAAATCTAACTGATATTATAAAATTTGAATTGGTTAAAAACGGCTATGAAATATCAGATTTAAACAACTCGAACATACATATAAAAGCAAATATCAACTACTTTAGAAAAAATAGTTCCGTAAAACCAAATTCAAATTTCTTTATAGGAAGTAATTTTGGAATGGGAAGACATTTTATGAGTCGCGGGATAGGATTTTCGTATTTGCATAGTTTTGATGATGACTACTTTGATACGGAGTACTTTTATGACTCACAAGTATCGCTTTTTATAAATATCAAAAACGGTAGTTCATACCAAACGAATTTAAACATCCAAAGTGAAAAATCACCGATAAATTTTGATAGAGATAGAACTATTTTGAATTTCAACGAAAATATCGCTAAAAAGATAGCAGAAATTCTAAACGGATATTGAATTTAGTATTTTAAAATATCTGTTTTAGCATCTTAAAAATTACTCTTTGCTCATCATATCTTTATAGCTACTAAGAGAATTTTTTCTATCTTCTAGATATCTACCGAGTTTTTGTCTATTTTCTTCAAAAAATACTTCAAAGTCCTCTTTGTCTCGTATTTTATCTTCTCCAAATTTATCCAAAAGAACATTTGAACTGCCGACTAAAACTAAGTATTTTCTATTTTCATAGCTTAAAAGAGCAACTTTATTTGTATTATCAATACTTTTTTCATATATAACTTCTACGCCGCCATCATCTGTTTTTAGCTCCCATGACGGAGTTTTTATCTCCTCGGTCTTTGTTGGTGAAGGATCAGAAACACTAAACGCGGAATTTCTATTGATATCTTGCTTTGTGGGCTCTTTTGGCTCACTTGGCTGAATCGGCTTTTTATCTATATTATCTCCTATAGTAAATAAAATATCATTTTTCGGTTTCGCTAATCTCTTTTTTATGATAAAAGATATGAAAAATAGTATAAGTAAAACAACTATCACGGAAATATATCTTGAGTCGATATCGGCAGAAACTACGGTATTGTCTTTTGTCTGTATATTTGATGGTATAGCTGCTTGATTTTGATTTGTTTTGATATTTGCAACTCTGATTCTAAGACCAAATTTATCCGGGGTTTTAGAAGCTGTTATAGCTATAGGCAAATTTGATTTTAATTCAACTAGCGTTGAGAGCTTATTAGGCGATGATATAAAAATATTTTGCAAAATTGATGAGTTTATACTCTTATCTATCTGCTCTTCAACATTTAAATCACTCAGCATAAGACTAGTTTTATCTCCTGCTACTTGCTGTTTAATACTACCGTCATAAGGAGAATCGAAACTGAGCATTATATCTACTCGATCGCCTCTTTCATATATATTATAAGTTAATAAATTCACACCAAATAACGGTAAAGTAGCAAATAACAGAATTATAAATCTCATAACAACTCTCTTTTAAAGTATTGAATTACGGATTTTGAATCAAGAATCTCATTTATACGTATAGCTAAATTCTTCTCATAAACCATAACTTCGCCCTTGCCAAAAATCCTATTATTGATATATAGCTCCACACTCTCTCCGGCTGGTTTTTCTAAGTCTATAACCGATCCTACTTCGAGCTTTAAAAGCTCTTTTACGGTTATAGACGTAGTTCCTAGCTCACTTATAAACTCAACTCCTATATCAAGGAGTTCGTCATATCCGTGAAAGAGTCCGTTTGGGCTTAGTTCTTCATCGCTCATGCTTTTTTATAGCCTATTTTAAATGTTCTATTTTTCATTTTAAAAAGTTTCGACTCTGCTAGTTTTACCGGAAAGGATTCAACTTTACCTAAAAACTCCGGAGTACCTAATTTATATTTTCCATCATGTCTATCATTTAATAAATTTTTTGCATAACCTATTATTTGATTTGCAACTTCTCTTGAAAGATCGCCTAAATCAACATGCTTCTCATCAGATACGTTTAATAAAACTTTTGCAAAATACTTCAATGTATCTCTTTTAAAATATAAGAAAAATTGATACTCTTCATTATCTTTATACACAGGAATACTAGCACCATAAACATCTTTGCCAAGCTTACTTCCATCTTTTAGCTCAAACCCCAAAGTATCAGTGCAAAAATGCTTAGTAGCATAGCACACAGCACTCATCATAACCTTACTCCTTAGCTTTTTTAGTTATTATACTAAATTTTTATTGAAAAAACCATTTCAAATAAAAATATAATGTAATAAATTTGAAATATTTCAAATTTAAACCTATTAAAATTAAACTTTTACTACAAAAAAAGAGTCGAAACGACTATTTTTTGAATATCTCTTCTATATGATAATTTATCTCATTTGGGCTATACTTATTTGTGAGTTTGACTATCTCAGTGCCTACTATAGCACCGTCGGCATATAATTTTGTTTTTTTCACATCCTCATTTGTTTTGATACCAAAACCGACGGCTACAGGCAATGAAGTAGAGCTTTTTATATCTTTTATCATATCTTTTAGCCTATCTACTGGACTTTGCTCACCTCCAGTTACGCCAAGAGAGCCGACTGCGTAGATAAATCCGTTAGCATCACTTAATATATCTTTTGTGCGTTTAGAAGACGTAGGGCTGATAAGAGGTATTAAACAAAGCTTAAATTTAGAAGTTTTAACTCTAAATTCACTACTTTCGTCATGAGGCATATCAGGAACTATCAATCCGCTTATACCAACCTCTTTTGCTTTAGCTAAAAATTTATCTTCCCCATAGGCTAAAATTAGATTATAATAGACTAAAAATACCAAAGCTTTATCCGTTTTAACATCTTTAAGCATATCAAAAACAGTGTCTGTAGTAACTCCACTTTGACACGCACTAAAACTAGCCATACTTATGAGTTTTCCATCAGCCAAAGGATCAGAATACGGAATTCCGATCTCTATAATATCAAGACAGCTCTCATCAAGTAAATTTAAAAACTCTTTTGTGTATTCTAAATTTGGGTATCCGGCGACTATATAGCCTATATTTGCTTTTTTGCCCTCAAAAGCTTTTTGTATCTTATCCATATATTGTTCCTTTTTTATACTCCATTATAGTATTCATATCTTTATCACCTCTACCGCTAACGTTTATTACTATATTTGATTTTGTTTTTAAATTCGGACAGAGTTTTTCAAGATAAGCTAAAGCGTGAGAGCTTTCTATAGCAGGTATTATACCTTCTAAGCGCGTACAAAGCTTAAGAGCATTTATACACTCATCATCGCTTACTGCATAGTATTCTACTCTTTTAATATCTTTTAAATGAGCGTGTTCTGGTCCTACTCCTGGGTAATCAAGTCCGGCACTTATACTATGAACAGGCAAAATTCTTCCGTACTCATCTTGCAAAACCACTGTTTTCATACCATGGATTATACCGTCTTTTCCTTTTGTCAAAGTAGCCGCGTGATAAGGAGTATCAGCCCCTAAACCTGCGGCTTCTACGCCTATTATCTTCACGTTTTCATCACCCAAAAATGCTGAAAATATACCTATAGCATTACTTCCGCCGCCTACGCAAGCTATAATGTAATCTGGTTTAACTCCTTTTTCATTTAGCTGAGCTTTGGCTTCGCGCCCTATAACACTTTGAAAATCCCTAACCATCTTTGGATACGGATGAGGTCCGACCGCTGAGCCTATAACATAGAACCTTGCTTCTATCTCATTTACCCATGCTTGAATAGCTGCGGTGGTAGCTTCTTTTAAAGTAGCCAAACCATCGGTTATACTTACTACGTTTGCTCCTAAAAGATGCATTTTATAGACGTTTAACGCTTGTCTTTTAGTGTCACACTCTCCCATATATACGTCGCATTCTAAACCTAAAAGTGCAGCAGCAGTCGCAGTCGCAACTCCGTGCTGCCCAGCTCCTGTTTCAGCCATCACCTTTCTTTTTCCCATTTTTTTTGCGAGCAATGCTTGAGCTAAAGCATTATTTATCTTATGAGCTCCAGTATGATTTAGATCTTCGCGCTTGAGATAAATTTCGTGACCGTAATACTCGCTTAACCTTTTTGCATGATACAACGGACTTGGTCTGCCGACATAATCTTTTAAAAGAGAATCTAACTCATCTCTAAATTCTTTAGTATTTGCTATGCTCTCATAAGCTTCTTCAAGCTCCAAAAGAGCGTTCATAGCAGTCTCCGGAACAAACTGACCACCATATTTTCCAAAATACGCTTTTACATTCATTTTAAATCTCCTAAACTAACTATTTTTAAAATTTCCATTATTTTATCACTATCTTTTATGCCGTTTTCATCTTCTATACGACTATTTATATCAACAAAACTTGGCTTAAGCTTCATCGCGTCTCTTAAATTTTCTACGCCGATTCCTCCGGCTAACCCAAATTTAGCGTCTAAACCCTGGAGTAAATTCCAGTTGAATTTAACGCCGTTTCCACCTTTTAAAACACCTTGTGTATCAAAAAGAATTTTATCATAACTTCCTTGCAGATCAGGCAAATTCTCTCCTACGCTAAAAACCTGCCAAACTTCACAACCCAATTTAGTTTTATCTTCTATTTTTTCATAAATTTGAACTGCATCCAGATCTGCAAATTTTACTATTTTAGTTATCTCATCAAATTTAATTCCCGCAAAAACTCCTACGACTTTTATACCAAATTTATGAGCTAAATTTGATATATCTTTTGCAGTTTCGATACTAACTTTTCTTTTACTATCTGCAAAAATAAGCCCTATAAAATCAACTCTAACACCGTTCAATTCACACTCACAAACGCTTTTAGCTTCGCTAAGGGTTTTAATACCGCAAATTTTTATCTTCATTTGCCGATATAATCTTTATAAAATTCCCATACCCTACCAGAACGCAGAGCCTCAAGTATGAGCGGTTTTGCATCCATAGGAGAGCTTACAAAATCAGCCGCATACAGACCAAACATAGCATTTATGAGAACTATATCAAATCTAGCTCCGCTTAGTTCGCCTTTTATAGTAGATTCAAATATTTTAGCGTTATTTTCAGCATCTCCACCCTCTATATCGGCGTGAAAAGCCCTTGTAAATCCAAATTGTTCAGGCGTTATCCTGTATTCTAATATTTTACCGTCTTTTACTTCATGAATAAGAGTTTCATCACAAAGCGTTATCTCATCCATACCGTCCATACCGTGTACAACAAGAGCATGTTTCCTACCTAAATTTAAAAGCGTTCTAGCCATAAGCTCATTTACCTCTTCAAGATAATTTCCGGCTATTTGATTAGTAAGATTTAAATTTGGATTAAGAAGCGGACCTAGCATATTAAATACCGTTCCTATACCAAGGCGATTTCTTACTTCTTTTACCTCGGCTGTTATTTTGTGAAAAAACGGAGCATGAAAAAATGCTAAATTTTTTGAATTTAAAGTCTCTCTTAACTCTCCTATATCACTGTTTAACGATACTCCAAGGGTATTTAGCAAATCGCTGCTTCCGCTTTTGCTAGTGATGGCTTTGTTGCCATGTTTTGCGACTTTAACGCCCATACTAGCTAGTATGAAAGCCACCGTGGTCGATATATTTATCGTTTTTAATTTATCACCGCCGGTGCCTACGATGTCAAACATCGGCGTAGTGTCGCTATAAGTAATCGAGTATTTAAGTATATTTTTAACAAGAGCGGCAAGGCTATCAGGATAAAGAGATTTTTCGCTTATCAAAACCAAAAGTCCTGCAAGCTGAACTATATCATAATTTTTATCGTTTATCTCTTTGCATATAACTTCATAATCTCCGCTTTCTAGAGGAAATCCTTTTTGTAGTTTTGTCATAAATGGAGCAAAATCAACCACTTCTTTCTCCTTTGTCTTTGGCTTATTTAAATTTACAAAATTTTCTATAATCTTCTTTCCGTACTCGGTAAAATAACTCTCGGGGTGAAACTGAATACCGTATATGGGCTTTGATTTATGTTTCAAACCCATGATAATTCCATCATCGCTAAACGCTGTTATTTCAAGGCATTCAGGAATATTATCCACATATAAAGAGTGGTACCTCATAACATTAAATTCATTTGGCAACTCCTTAAAAATACCGCTATTATTTACAACTTTTATAACGCTACTTTTACCGTGCATAGGATTTTCTAATCTTTTTATATCGGCACCAAAACTAAGACCGATAGCTTGATGACCAAGGCAAATTCCAAGAATCGGAATATCTAAATTTGAACTTAATATATCAAGACAAACGCCGCTATCTTTTGGATGTTTTGGACCGGGACTTAAGATGATTTTACTAGGGTTTAAAGCATTTATACCGTCTATAGTTATCTCATCGTTACGTACGCACCTTATTTCTTCATCTGTTGTTTCTAAAATATACTGATAAATATTATAAACAAAACTATCATAGTTATCTATCATCAAAATCATCGTATTTCCTTACAGCTTTGCTCAAAAACTTTTACGCAGCTTCTTCGTTTTTTACATATCTCGGAATACTCATTTTCAGAATTGCTATCCCATACTATACCGGCTCCGGCACCTATAAAAACCTTTGAAATTTCATCATCTTTAGCTATAAAAATAGCCGAACGAATAAGAATCGCCATCTGAACATCTCCGTTAAAATGCCAAAATCCGATTCCTCCGCCATAAATACCTCTAGAGCTAAGTTCTAATTCGCCGATAATCTGCATAGCGCGAATTTTCGGACTTCCGCTAAGCGTACCTGCTGGAAAAACCACGCTTAAAACATCAAAAGCACTCTTATCGTCTCTTTTTTGCCCATAAACTTCACTTACTATATGCATAACGCTTTCAAAATACTCCACGTGCATTGGATTTTTGACTTTTATGCTGCCTTGTTTGGCAAACTTTGAGATATCGTTTCTAGCTAGATCTATCAGCATTTTATGCTCACTAAGCTCTTTTTCATCGCTCAAAAGATCTTTTTTTAGGACTTCATCTTCGTTTGCATCTTTTCCTCTGCCCCTAGTGCCGGCTATTGGAGCGGCAAAAATCTCGCCTTTTTTTATCTGCATTACAAGCTCGGGACTGCTTCCTGCAACCACGCCAAATAAAGTAGGAAAATAAAACATATACGGACTTGGGTTTTTTACTTTCAATGTTTCGTAAAAATCAAGCGCTTTTAAATTTGACTCAAGCTCTAAAATTTCACTTAATACAACTTGAAAAATATCACCGTTTTTTATATACTCTTTAGCTTTCTTTATAGCATTTTTAAAATGCTCTTTTTCTAAATTTAGATCAGTATTTACTTTGTAAAATCCATTTTTAAACTCGGGCTTATGAGGTTTCGCATCTTTTAAATTTGAAAAATACGCATCATTTCCGTAAAAACTATAAATTTTACTCTGCTTATCATAATGCAAATACGCTTTTGCATCTGCATAAAAATATGTCGGAAACTCGTAAATAGACTCTTTTTTATCTCCAATATTTTCAAATTTATAAACCACATCATAACCCATCACGCCAAACAGTCCTGCAAAATCGCAAATTTTATTTCCGTTTTCATAAGCAAATTTTAACTTACTAAGATCGTCGCCCCAGATGTATTCACAGTCTATGCCTATTATAGCTTGAGTTGTATCTTCTGCTAAATATGAGTTTGGATAACTGCTTAAAATCTCTCTTAGGTATACGACCGGTTCTTGTAAAAGCATTTTGGCTCCAAAAGTTTTTTTAAAAAAATATTATACAGAATTTTTTCTTTGTCTATCTTAAAGTACAAATTTAAATTTATAGCTATACTTGAGGTCTATTTTTTAGTGATTTTATCCGTAAATTTGTAAAATTTAAATTTAGGTATAAGAAATTTTATCCCAAAATCTAAATTTTAGGATAAAAGAGCAAATTACTTAGTAATAGCTTTAAAGAAGTTTGATTGAGCCGCGCTTAGTTTATTTACCACTTCATCACAGTTGGCACCGTAACTTTTTGCTATATCTTTGATATCTCTATAAGCAACAACTGTTTTTGAGTCGTTATCTTTATAAATCACCATTTTTAACGGAAGTTCAAGAGCGATTGATGGTTCACACTGCATGAGCGGAGTTCCTGCTTTTGGCGCTCCAAAAGCGACTACAACAGTATCCCTCATCTCTAAATTTACCTCTTTTGCTAGCTTAGAGTGTTCAAACACACCAAATACCTTAAGACCTTTTTCTTTTAAAATATTTTGCAATTTAGCTGCAGTTTCATCGACTCCAAGCGGACTAAATCCAGTAACTAACATCTTATCTCCCGCAAATGCAAATCCTACAAGTAGGCTTGCTAAAAGTAAAATTTTCTTCATTCTTATCCTTTGAAATAGAAATACTTCATTGTACTTTATATTTTTAAATTTAAAACTATCTATCATTAGTAAGCAATGTTTTATATCTAAACTGATACAATTTCTAATTCAAATTTGAAAGGATAGCATGATCTTACTTCCGGTATTTGGCATCCTGATAGGATTCATATCTGGATTTTTCGGGATCGGCGGCGGAACGGTTTTAGTACCTATAATGCTCGCTTTAGGATACGATATCAAAGAAGCTATAGGCATATCCATACTTCAAATGGTTTTAAGTGCTACTTTTGGTAGCTTTATAAATTATAAAAGCTCAAATTTCATTCTCAAAGACGGATTTATAGTTGGATTAGGCGGATTTGTAGGAGCTAGTTTATCCGGATTTGTAGTATCAAATATACAAGAAAGAGTTTTAGAGTGGGGATTGCTCATAATTTTAGCAATATCTATATCAAAATTTTTCTATGTAAATACAGCCGCTAAACCAAAAGACCCTCCAAAATATATCTTATTTATAGTCGGATTTTTTACAGGAGTAATCGCTATATCTATGGGAGCTGGAGGTGGAATACTTTTAACTCCTATTTTAGTAGGATTTTTAGGAATGGATATCAAAAAATCAGTATATATAAGTCTATTTTTTGTACTTTTTAGTTCTATTTCTGGTTTTGTAAGTCTTGCCTTTCATGATCTTATCAACTATAAAGCCGGACTTTTGATAGCAGTAGGATCATTGATCGGTGTATATTTTGGTACGAAAACCAGCCACAAAATAGACAAGCAAGCTCAAAAATGGTGGCTTGTAGCACTTTATATATCTATGTTTGGGTTGATGGTGAAAAAAATATTTTTTTAAATTTAAAAGTTAGGACTAAATATGAGTGAGTTTTTGCTACTTAGCTTTTTTGGTATTTTTGTAGGATTCGCGTCTGGATTTTTCGGGATCGGCGGCGGCGGAATTATCGTAAGCGTACTTGTATTTTTAGGATACGATATCAAATACGCGATTGGCATATCAGTCATGCAGATGATATTTAGCTCACTTTTTGGTTCATATATCAACTATAAAAAAGGTATGTTTAAATTTGGAGAAGGATTTTACGTAGGAATCGGCGGTATATTTGGTGCATTTTTAAGCGGATTTATAGTCAAATACACCCCATCTTTATGGCTAGAATGTATGTTCGCTAGTCTGCTTTTCATTATGATCATAAAGGCTTTTATTAAAAAAAGTTTTGCTAGCGAAGAGAAAAAACTATCTAAACCTATACTTATTATAATAGGTATTTTTGTCGGCATTATGGGTGTCAGCGTCGGAATCGGCGGAGGAATGCTTATAAGTCTTATATTTTTTGGATTTTTAGGATATGATATCAAAAAAGCGGTATCTATGGGGCTATTTTTTGTAGTTTTTGCAGGAGTTAGCGGATTTATAAGCCTTAGTATAAACGGACTTGTTGATTATTATCACGGATTTGCGCTTGGTATAGGAGCGCTAATTGGAGTATATTTTGGTACAAACGCATCTATAAAAATAGACAGAACAAAACAAAAACGACTAAATTTAGGATTTAATATGACACTGTTTTTGCTAACTATAAAAAAGATTTTTCTTGGCTAGTAATTTAGCCAAGAAAATTAAATTAAATCTTTAGACCAAATACAGTCGTAGTCAAGAACATAACAGTAAGAGTTATCAAGAATATACCTACTATATTTAACCATAATCCAGCTTTTATCATATCGCTGATCCTCACGTATCCCGAGCCGTAAGCTATAGCATTTGGCGGAGTCGCGACAGGTAGCATAAATGCACAAGTAGCGGCTAAAGCAACAGGCACCGTAAATAGCATAACATTGCTTCCCTCATATCCTAAACCTATAGCAACCCCGGCTATAACCGGCAAGAACGCCGCTGCAGTAGCGGTATTTGAAGTGATCTCTGTTAAGAATATAACAAGAGCGGTAACTGCCACTATAACAGCAAGTATAGGCATAGTTCCTAAAGCCGAAACTTGATGTCCTATCCATAAAGATAATCCTGTTTTGCTAAATTGAGCAGAAAGTGCAAGACCTCCACCGAATAATATAAGGATATCCCACGGAAGTTTCTTAGCGCTATCCCAGTCTATAAGTCTCTCTCCGCTTTTGTTTGCAGGAATGATAAAAAGCAATACAGCGACGCTCATAGCGACGATCGTATCAAGACTGCCTACTTTTATCCCATATGCTTTTAGTATAAAACCAAGAAATATCCAGCAAAGCGCAGCAGATATGAACACGCTACCTACTAGCCACTCAGCGCTGCTCATATTTCCGAGTTTTTTGTACTCTTCATGAATGATTTCTTTACCTCCTGGTATCTCGTCTATCTCAGGCGGAAATAACCAATAAACAAGTATAGCCCAACAAATAGCAAGCATAGTTACGGCTAAAGGAACGCCCATTATCATCCACTGGCCAAAACCAATCTCTACGCCGAATTCGTTTTTCATATGAGCTACAAGAAGTGCATTTGGCGGAGTTCCTATGATAGTACCAAGAGAGCCGATAGAAGCGGCGTAAGCGATACCGAGCATTAAGGCAATGCCGAAATTTGAAGTAAATGAGCTTGTTCTTGCTTTTACTTCTTCTACTATATCTTTACCTTTATGGATCACAGCACTTGCTATACCGCCTTGAGTGCCTTTACGAGCTATCTCATCAAGATGTCTCATATCGCCCTCCACTGTACCGTCATCCTTACCGGTAGTAAGTTTACTGACTAAGTGCAAAACAGAAAGTCCTACTGGAAGCATCATAACCGCGGTCGCAGTGTTGCTAACCCACATAGACATGAATCCGGTCGCCACCATAAATCCAGCAACCAAACGGCGCGGACTTGTTCCGATTAGTAACACAATACCAAGAGCTATCCTAGTATGCAGATTCCACTTTTGCATAGCAAGAGCTAAAACGAACCCACCCATAAACAGATATATAGTATCTGAAGCGTACGGAGCCGCAGCTGATTTAAAGCTATCGACACCTAAAAGCGGAAACAAAACCATAGGCAAAAGAGCAGTAGCAGGAAGTGCTATAGCCTCGCTCATCCACCATATACCCATCAGCACAGCCACAGCAGCTACTATAGGAAGACCTTCTATATTTAACTTTTTGCCGTTTGCAGCGGCGTTTGCTATATCTCCAGCACTACTTGGCATCATATAATACACCAAAAGAGCAGCCAAAATACCACCAAAAAGACCGATAATCTGAACGGTACTGGTCTTTTTATCCACAGGAATGTTTGGATTTGCCATATAACCTCCTCATAATATTTTATCAACATACACATATTAATAAGAATAAAATTAGTTTGTTGTAAATTTCAACTAAATTTATGTTATTTTGAAAAATATGTGAATAAAAGTAACACCTAATATGCAAATATAAAAATTATTTGAAATTTAATTTTTAAATTTAGATTTTTTCTCATTTCTTTAAGATTAAAACAATTTTTGATATAATCATTGATTTTAAATTTAATGGACAAGTTATGAATGAAACTATAAAAATAACAGGTGCGAAAGAGCACAATCTTAAAAATATCAGCTTAGAAATACCGAAAAACCGCCTTGTAGTATTTACTGGGCTTAGCGGTAGCGGAAAAAGCACTCTCGCTTTTGACACGCTTTACGCAGAGGGTCAAAGACGCTATATAGAGAGTCTTTCTTCTTACGCAAGACAGTTTTTAGACCGCATAGGGAAACCAGACGTCGATCACATCGAAGGTCTTACTCCAGCTATCGCAATCGATCAAAAATCGACAAGTAAAAATCCTCGCTCTACCGTAGGAACTATAACTGAAATTTATGATTATTTAAGACTTTTATACGCTAGGATCGGGGTTCAACACTGCCATAAATGCGGCAAAATCGTCTCAAAAATGAGCGCGAGTGATATCATAGATCAGATCACAAAGCTTCCTGATGGCGCTAAAATCACGATCTTAGCTCCTATGGTACGTGAAAAAAAAGGAAGTTTCGCGGACGAACTAGAAAAATTAGCCAACAAAGGCTACGTAAGAGCCATGATAGATGGAGTCATGGTAAGACTAGATGAAGAGATAGAACTCAGCAAAACCAAAAAACACACCATAAAAGTCGTGATAGATAGAGTAGTTGTAAGCAAGGAAAACTCTTCAAGGATAGCAAGCGACGTCGAAAAAGCGCTTCATGAAAGTTTTGGTGAAGTAGAGATTGATATAAGCAATGCGAGTGAGCTAAATTTAGAAAAAAGCTTAATACATTTTAGTGAACATAACGCTTGTTTTGACTGTAAAATATCATTTAACGCTCTTGAACCCCTAAGCTTTAGCTTCAACTCTCCAAAAGGCGCTTGTCCTAGCTGCGACGGGCTTGGAATCCGTTTTAGCTTAGATCTAAACAAAATCATCGATGAAAATCTCAGCGTAGAACAAGGCGCCATAAAAGTGATGTACGGATTTAACAAGAGTTATTTTTATAAATTTACGCTTGCTTTTTGCGAACAAAACGGTATAAATACCAAAACTCCTTACGGGGAACTAAATGAAGACGAAAAAAGGCTCATACTTTATGGAAATGTTAAAAATATAAATTTTTTATGGAAAAGACATAAGATAAGTAAAACTTTTGAAGGTGTCTTAAAAATCGCCTATGAGATATTGAAAGATGATAAAGATTTTAGTGATTACATGACCGAAAAACAGTGCGAAGTATGTAACGCCAAGCGTTTAAAACAAGAGAGTTTAGCAGTCAAAGTCGCGGGGAAAACCATAGGCGATATCATAGATATGAGCATCGAAGACTGTACTAAATTTTTTAGCGATAGCTCAAATTTTACTCATTTAAACGATCAACAAAAGATGATAGCTACACCGATCTTAAAAGAGATAAACGAAAGACTATTTTTTCTTTACGACGTCGGACTTGGGTATCTAAGTCTTGGTAGAGACGCTAGAACCATAAGCGGCGGAGAAGCTCAAAGAATTCGTATCGCAAGCCAGATAGGAAGCGGACTTAGCGGCGTAATGTACGTACTTGACGAGCCTAGTATCGGACTTCATGAAAGAGACACTTTAAAACTTATAAAAACGCTAAGAAATTTGCAAGAAAAAGGAAATACGGTAATCGTAGTCGAACACGACAAAAAAACCATAGAAGCGGCTGATTTTATCGTCGACATCGGTCCTGGAGCCGGAGTGCACGGCGGAGAAGTCGTATTTGCAGGAACTTACGAAAAGCTTTTAAAATCAAACACACAAACGGCAAACTATATAAACGGTAAAAAATCCATAAATTACTATAAAGGCAGAAAACAAAGCGATTATATCAGTATAAGCAGTGTAAATTTAAACAATATATCAAATTTAAACGTCAAATTTCCACTTAGAAATTTAGTCGGAGTGACAGGAGTAAGCGGTAGCGGAAAAAGCTCGCTCGTACTTCAAACCCTACTTCCGACTGCTCTTGAAGAGCTAAACCGAGCTAAAAAAGTACAAAAGATAAAAGGCGTCAAGATAGAAGGTTTAGAACATCTCGATAAAGTTATCTATCTAGACCAAAGTCCTATCGGTCGTACGCCGCGCAGCAACCCTGCAACTTATACCGGAGTTATGGATGAGATAAGAGGGCTTTTTGCCTCTACGAAAGAAGCAAAACTCAGAGGATACAAAATAGGAAGATTTAGTTTCAACGTAAAAGGCGGTAGATGCGAAAAATGTAGCGGCGAAGGAGAGATAAAAGTAGAAATGCACTTTTTACCGGATATCAACGTGGTTTGCGATATCTGCAAAGGCTCTCGCTACAACGCCCAGACTTTAGAGATAGAGTATAAAGGCAAAAATATAGCCGAAGTTTTAAATATGAGCGTCGATGAAGCGCTTACTTTTTTCAAAGCAGTACCGAAAATTTACGCAAAACTAAAGACTATAAGCGACGTAGGACTTGGATACGTAACTTTAGGTCAGCCGGCAACCACTCTAAGCGGCGGAGAAGCACAACGCATAAAGCTTTCGAAAGAACTCAGCAGAAGCGACACGGGAAACACTTTGTACGTGCTTGACGAGCCTACGACAGGACTTCATTTTGCCGATGTCGATAGGCTAGTAAAAGTGCTACATCATTTAGTAGACCTTGGAAATTCCGTCATAGTTATAGAACATAATCTTGATGTTATAAAAAACTGCGATTATCTGATAGATATGGGACCTGAGGGCGGAGCTGGAGGTGGAAAAGTGGTGGCCAAAGGAACCCCTATAGAAGTAGCTAAAAAATATAAAAAAACAGGTTCATTCACAGGTGAGTTTTTAGAAAACGAACTAAAAGATATGGGGCTTTTGAAATAAATTTACGTTAGCCGAGTTTAAATTTAAAAAACCGGCTAATAAAATTTGATCTAAATTTATAGTTATAAATTTAAAAATATATTCAATTTCATCTTAATATAATAATAGTAAAATTATATTTATAAAATATTTAATTATATTTAAATTTAGTTTAAATATAATTGTGATTTATTATAAAGTATAATATTTTAAAAACGTATAAAATAATCTATAAATTGTAGCGGTATATCCACGACTTAACTATATTTCAACAATTACAAAAATTTAAAAAAATATATAATTTTTAGTAATTTGTTAATAAATTCCAGATAAAATTCAGCTACATCACGCATTTAAATCACTTTACATATATTTTAATTTAATTTGCCAATAATACCATAAAGGTCAAAGATGAATATAATTAAAAATTTCTTACAAAAGGAATCAGCAAGCGGTATACTCATAATATTAGCTATGATATTGGCTCTTATCTTAGCTAATAACGGTGTTTTAAACAAATTTTACAGCGAGATATTAAGACTTGACTCCGGTATAATTTTTGGCGAATTTAAGCTAATAAAGCCTACGATTTTATGGGTAAATGACGGACTTATGGCAATATTTTTCTTTTTTATAGGACTTGAGCTTAAATACGAGTTTTTAGAAGGCGAACTAAACTCGATTAGTAAAGTAGCTCTTCCTAGCATAGCGGGAATCGGCGGCGTGATAGTTCCGGCGGTCATCTTTTACGTACTAAATCACGCAAATAGTTTTGATGTAAATGGTTGGGCTATACCTACGGTTAGCGATACTGCGTTTGCTTTAGCAGTGTTGTTTTTGCTTGGAAGTAGAATTCCTATTAGCTTGAAGCTGTTTTTACTAAGCCTTGCCATCATAGATGACGTAGCTGCTATAATCATCATAGCTATATTTTATACTAAAACATTGAGCATAATATCTCTTTTTATATCGTTTTGCGCTATAGTTATTCTAACTATTTTAAATTATAAAAATAATCAAAACGTATATATCTATTTATTATGCGGTATCGTACTGTGGGTATCTGTGCTTATGAGCGGAATTCATGCTACTCTAGCTGGCATTATAGCAAGTATGTTCATACCTTTACGAGATGAAGATGGAGATCCTGAGCATGGAATGCTGCAGTCCGTAATGCACTTTTTGCATCCGATTGTAGCGTTTTTGATACTTCCTATATTTGCTTTTTCAAATGCCGGAGTCGTGTTTAGCGAAGACTCTATTTTAAACTTAACGCATCCCGTGCCGCTTGGAATAATATTTGGACTATTCATCGGTAAGCAAATAGGAGTATTTAGCTTTGCGTTTTTAGCTATAAAATGCAAATTAGCAGAGCTTCCTAATGGCTGTGGATGGCTACATTTATATGGATTGTCCATACTAACCGGAGTTGGTATGAGTATGAGCCTTTTTATAGATGGTTTAGCGTACGCCGAGAGTGATGCGTTTTTATACGCAAATAAAATCGCTATACTATTAGCTAGTACTATGTGTGCAGTAACCGGATATTTTGTACTTAGAAAAGCTAGTAAGTCTCAAAACTAGTTTTAAATTTAGAACTAGTTTTAAAAATTTGAAACAGCAATTTAGCTATTTTAACTTGCTTTCAAATTTAGCCCTATTGCCGAGATAAACGAAGCTTAGCACCTCGGCAACGGCTTGAAATAAATTTCCCGGTATCTGATCGTCAATATCGCATAATTTATAAAGTTCTCTAGCAAGAGGCGGATTTTCTACTATTTGAATACCGTTTTCTGTAGCTATCTTTCTAATGCGAAGCGCTAGATGATCTACGCCTTTTGCTAAAACAACCGGAGCTTTTTCTTTCTCTTTATCATAACGAAGAGCCACGGCGTAATGAGTAGGGTTTGTTATGACGACATCTGCGGTAGGGATATTTTGCATCATTCTTTTTCTTGCTGCTTGCATCTGAAGTTGTCTTATGCGACCTTTTACTTTTGGATCTCCTTCCATCTGTTTAAACTCATCTTTTACCTCTTGTTTGCTCATTCTAAGACCTTTGAAGTACTGATAACGTACGATAAAAACATCTGCTATAGCAATTATCAAAAATAGCAACAACATAACTCCAGCTAATATAAGCATTTTCTCTTTAAGCCATAAAAGTTGATTAAACATTGAGAAAAATATAGTATGAGGAAGCTCTTTTACAAACTGCAAGAAAAAGTAAAATGCAACGCCAAAAACGGCGCTTACTTTTAATATGATTTTAACAGCATCAATAAGTTTTTTCAGTGAGAACAGATTTGCGATACCTTTTATCGGATCGATTTTACTGAAATTCGGCATAATAGGCTCAACGGTAAATAAAAACCCAAACTGCATTATATTTGATATTATACCTGCTATCATAATGCAAATAGCTATAGGCAAAATTATCAAAAACGTCTGAAGCATTGAGTGGATAGTTATCTTAAAAAATAGTTCACGAGTAATTTCTACGCCGATAAGACCTTGGTAGTAAAGATAAAGATTTACTAATCTCTCTCCCATAAATCCCATAAGTCCTACAAGAACCGCAAATCCTACTAGTAACGTCACAAAACCGCTCACGTCTTGAGATTTTGCGACGTTGCCTTTATTTCTAGCGTCTTCTAACTTTTTCCCGGTGGGTTCTTCGGTTTTTTCTTGATCGTCTGCCACGATATTTTACTTATCCGTATTTTACGATATCTTTTATATCTCGTCTCTGTTTTTTACTAGCAGGATTTTTCCTATAACCAAAAGGAAGTACGAGAGCTACTCTTTTTTGTTTTATGTTTATACTTAAAACACTTTCTAGTTTATCTCTTTCAAATCCTTCCATAGGGCAACTGTCTATTCCTAAAAAAGCGGCCTGCATCATCATATTTTGCGCCGCCAAATAGCACTGTGCCCTAGCCCAACTAAAAAGCTCTTTATCGCTAGTGCCTTCGTTATATTCAATCATATTTGCATATCTTTGCAAATATGCTTTTTGCTCATCTTCGCTTTTATCTTTTCTACTGCAAATTATAGATTTAACATAGTTTGAGCTAGCTCTTAGATCATCTATCTTAGCATAGATCACGATGACTTTTGAGGCAGTCGTGATCTGAGCTTGATTCCAGCATGCTTCTCTCATTTTTTTTAAGAGTTCCTTATCTTCTATCACTTCAAATTCCCACGGCTGCATACCCATAGAAGATGGGGATAAACGACCCGCTTCTAAAATATCATTAAAATCCGCACTGTCTATTTTTCTATTTTCATCAAAAACCTTACATGCATGACGAAAATTTAAAGCCTCTTTAAAATTCATTTATTACTCCTAGATTAAATTTATTTTATATTCACTCTTGCTTTTTACGGTTCCAACTATACAAGAGTTCTCATATCCTGCATTTTTTAAATTTGAAAGTGCTTTATAAGCATCATCTTCATTTATGCTGATGATAAGTCCTCCGCTAGTTTGGGCATCACTTAGCAAAATATCTGGTTTGATATTGCAAATTTTAGCAGTAAAAACACTATTTTTATAGCTTCCCTCAGGAATAAAGCCTAAATTTGCAAACTTCTTGGCGCTAGCTAGCAAAGGAATACCGTTTTTATATAGGTCAAAGCTGATATCGTCTCTTAACATTTCGCTTAAATGACCCAAAAATCCAAATCCGGTAACATCGGTAACAGCATTAACTTTTAAACCAGATAAAGCATCAACGGCATAAAAGTTTAGCTGAGACATTAAATTTGAAATCTCGCGTATCTCATCTAAACTAAGCATATCCGCTTTTAAAGCAGTTGTTAAAACACCACTTCCAAGAGGTTTTGTTAGTATCAATATATCATTGATTTTTGCTGAGTTATTTGACCAAAACTTGCTACTATCTACGCTTCCTGTTACGCTTAGTCCGTAAATAGTTTCTTTAGATTCTATACTATGTCCGCCGACTAAAACCGCGCCGCACTCTTTTATCTTGTTTTTTCCTCCAGCCATTATCTCATGCAAAATTTCATTTTCAAAATGGCAACTATCAAAACCGACTATATTCATAGCCGTTATAGCTTTAGCACCCATAGCGAATATATCGCTTAAAGAGTTTGCGGCTGCTATCATTCCATATAAAAACGGATCATCGACTACCGGAGTTATAAAATCCAAAGTCTGCACGATAGCTCTACCGTCTTCTAGCAGAAATACCCCGGCATCTTCGTTGCTATTTATAGATGATAGAAGCTTACTATGGGGCTCTAAGATACTGCCGATGCTTTGTGTTAAACCCAACGGGTCTAGTTTGGCAGCTCATCCTGCGGATTTTATAAATTTAGTAAGGTTCTTATTATTATAGATAAACTGTTTCATTTTCCAACATTAAACTCATTATTTCAAAAGCATTACTGATCTGACCCACTCCAAGTCTATCAACAAGACCAAAAGCTTCTAAACAACTGCCGCAACTAAGCACGTTTATTCCAAGCGATGAAAGATCTTTTAATACAGCAAAGCTAGGATGAGATCTATTTGTAGTCATAAGAACAGCTTCATTAACACAGATAATATGAGTCACTCTTTTGTTCGCTTGAACAGCAGATATCGCACTTAAAAATTTAGTTAAAAGTCCTTTTCCTATAGGATCGCTGCCAACTTTATCGTATTTTAAAAATAACACCTTATGCTTTTTAAAATCCGTTTCACAACTATAATTTTGAATATCTATTTCCGTAAGATCGCAACTCTTAACAGCAGTAACGGTATATTCACTTCCATTTTGAGAGATATTAAACTCTAAACCGTTTGCGCTTAAAAACTTCTGTACGTTTGTCAATGAAGCAGGACTATTTACGACTATTTCGAGCTTATCTCCGATACTAAGCTCATTTAAAGCGTCTTTAGTTTTAATAATCGGCTTTGGGCACTCAAGTCCGCGACAATCAATCTGCATAATTTCTCCTTGCTTTGTAGTATTCAAACCTTGAATTTATAAATTATACCTAATTTATTGAATTATTGTTTTAACAAACAAATTTAATTTCTACGACTATACTCATCATAACCAAAATCTCGAATAATTTTTACATCTCCATTTTTATTCATCATAACCAAATTTGGAAGTTTAACACCGTTAAAAGTCGTATTTTTAACTATAGTATAGTGAATTTGATCTTCAAAAATAACCTTGTCACCTACTTTTATCTCATTGTCAAATTTAAAAATCGGCTCACCTGCGGCTGCTCCTACGATATCTCCCGCAAGACAAGTCGCACCGCCAAAACGGTAGGCAAACTTACCATTTTTATTTTCACCGCGAATACTAGGACGATAAGGCATAAGAATAGTATCTGGCATATGGCACTCAGCTGACGCATCTATAATACATGTTTTTTCACCGTTTGTTACTATATCTAGTA
Organism: Campylobacter fetus subsp. fetus; assembly: GCF_900475935.1. Classification (NCBI taxonomy): domain Bacteria; kingdom Pseudomonadati; phylum Campylobacterota; class Epsilonproteobacteria; order Campylobacterales; family Campylobacteraceae; genus Campylobacter; species Campylobacter fetus. The sequence goes on along the minus strand of NZ_LS483431.1, from coordinate 308,725 downwards.
CGCTAGAAATAAGAAATCCGCATCGCCAACCTACGGCTTCTCCTGGCTCTATAAAAATCTGAGTGCCATATTTTTCTTTAAAACTCTTAATGAGATTTATAAGTAAATTTATATCATAACCGCTTTTTGTGATGTGGTGACCGCCGCCGAAATTTATCCATTTCATCTTTGGAATAATGGTTCTAAACTGCTCTTCAAATGCTTTTAAAACAAACTCTAAACTTTTAGCGCTCTCTTCGCAAAGTGCGTGAAAATGCAAACCCTCAACACCATCTAAATTTGAAAAATCAAAATTATCTTTAGTGATGCCAAGCCTCGAAAACTCTCCGCAAGGATTGTACATATCAGTTGGGCTAGCCGATGTGTTTGGATTGACTCTAAGACCTATACTTTTTCCGCTTTTTATAGATTTTGATCTAAATTTATTCCACTGTGCAAAACTGTTAAACACCACGTGATGAGATATGCTTAAAACTTCATCTATATCATCATCGCTAAAAGCCGGAGAGTAGGTATGGATCTCTTTAAATCCATGGTATTTAGCATACTTTGCTTCGTGCAAACCACTACAAGTAGCTCCGTTTAAATACTTTGAAACCAACTCCATAGCACCGCTAAATGCAAAACCTTTTAAAGCGCAAAGTACCTTTGCGCCGCTTTCATCGCTAATATTTTTTAGAATTTTCAAATTATTTTCAAGAGCAGCTTCTTCGCAAACATAAGCCGGGGTTTTTATATCGTTTAATTTCATTTTCTCATCTTTATATTTATGTAAAAACAATTATATCAAGAATTGGATAAAATATAAATTTGAAAATTTAAAATCAAGCTTTAAGTGTAAATTTTGAAGAAATTTGAGTTATATCACCGCAAGATATAAGCTCTAAAACAGCATTTTTACAATGTGCTAAAACATCTTTTAATCTATCTTTTTCATCATCGATAAATTCGCCTAAAACATAACTGATAACACTATTATTTCCACGTCCTATTCCGATACGAACACGATCATAGTCGTTCCCTATAAGATTATCTATGGATTTGATACCATTGTGCCCTCCGCTGCTTCCGCCGCGTTTAAATCTCACAGTTCCAAAAGGAAGATCAAGATCATCGTGTATAACGATTATATTATCTGGCTTATAAAAGTCATTAACGGCTTTTAAAGAATTACCGCTTAAATTCATAAAGGTAGATGGTTTAAGAAGAAGAAGCGAACCCTTTTTAAAAAGTTCGCCTTGAAATTTGCCGGAGCTTACGCTGTTAAATCCGCCGTCTTTAAGCATAGTGTCTATCAACATAAAACCGACATTATGGCGAGTATTTTCATACTCTTTGCCTATATTGCCAAGTCCGGCTACAAGAGTCATTATTTAGCTTTAATTACGCCTAGTACAGCAACGCGATCGGCATCTAAGATACGAACGCCCGGAACTGTTTTTATATCACGTACAAGTATAGTATCATCTACGTCAAGTCCGCTTACATCAACATCGAAACTATTTATCAAATCTTTACCTTTGCATTTTACGGCCAAACGTTTTTTAGATTGAAGTAAAACGCCTTTGTTTTTAAAACCGATAGGTGTTCCAAAAGGTTTAACAGGAATCATATATTTTGATACTTCATCATCAAGCACGACTTTTAAATCAACGTGCTTTAATGCGCTTGTTACTGGGTGTTTTTGATAATCAACAACTACGACATCATAGGTTTTTCCGCCTACGCTAACTTGGAATTTCAGATCGCTCTTGACTTTTACAGCTTTTATAAAATCATTTACTTTAAATGCAGCGTTAATATTTTCAACACCTTTTGCGTAAATGTTAGCGATTAGATAACCATCTTTCCTAAGAGCTTTTGTACTTCTCTTGTCAATACTCTCTCTAACGATACCTTCTAACATTATGTTTCCTTATGAAATAAAATAGTTGGCGATTATACCTAGAAACTGTTAAATTTAAGCTTAGCCGATATCTTTCAACGCTATCAAATCGTCGATTGTTCTACTATCTTTGTTTTGCGTTGCTTTAAAACTAGATTCAAGTTCAGCAGCTTTTATACGAATTTCTAGATCATTTCTTCTACTTGAAATTTCTAAAGCTTCTTCTTTTGTGATTATACCGTCTATAAAAAGTTTCAACAAATGCGTATCAAACGTCTGCATACCGCTATTTGCAGAACTTTCTGCTATGGCGTCATATATCATATCAGATGCTCTGTTTTCCAAAATTAAATTTTTTATTCTAGGAGTTGCAAGCATTATCTCAAGAGCAGCCACCCTACCGCTTCCATCGGCTCTTTTACAAAGCCTTTGACTAATAATACCTTTTAATACAGAAGCTAAACTTAATTTTATACGATTTTGTTCATTTCCGGGAAACATACTAATTATTCTACCGATGGTATCTTTAGCATCTACAGTATGCAAAGTAGATAAAACAAGGTGTCCGGTTTCAGCTGCGTGCATAGCTATTTCTATAGTTTCAAGATCTCTCATCTCTCCGACCAATATAATATCTGGATCCTCTCTCAAAGCACCTCTAAGAGCATCTGCAAAATTTGTAGTATCTTGACCGATACTTCTTTGGTTGATAATACAATTTTCATCTTTATACACGAACTCTATAGGATCTTCTATAGTTATGATATGTGATTTTCTATTTTTATTTATGTAATTTATCATACTAGCAAGAGTTGTAGTTTTACCGCTTCCAGTAGGTCCTGTTACTAGAATTATACCTCTATAAATCTCTTTACACATATGCTCAACCGCATTTGGAAGCCCTAACTCATAAAATGTAGGAAGTTTTGTAGGAATAGTACGAAACACAAAACTTACGCCATCCATCTGAAAAAATGTATTTACACGGAATCTATAATCATCATTAAATTTATAGGTAAAATCCACGCTTTTTTTCTCAACCAGCTCATTAAATCTACCTCTTAAAAGCTCTTTTGCAAGGGTAATCGCCTCTTTTGAGCTTAAAACGCGTCTATTGGATATAGGAACTATCTCACCTTTTACGCGTTTTCTTATGATACCTTCAGCCTTTACGTGTAGGTCACTTCCTGAAGAGTTTATAAGCTCTAATAAATATGTATTTAACTCGTCTCTTAGCTTAAAGTCAAGCTGATCGATATTTACGTCATAAGTCATCATTTTACTTTATTTTAAGCTTGTTAAAATATCGTCAAACGCCTCACAAAATGCTTTTAAACCATCTTCTAAAAGTATTTTACAACTTTTTTCATAGTTTATATCAGCCTTCTTAGTCCTATCAAAGTACTCGTCTATAATGCTGCATTCAAGCGGAGATTTTGGCTCACTCATATCTTTGATAAACTCTTTTATAGTGTTAAGAGGAGCGGTATTTATACTATTTTTATATAAAAGCTCTTTTATATAGTAGTCCGCCGGCAACTCATCACCTTTTACTCCGGTACTGGCAAATAAAGCTCTTATATTTTTATTATCTTGTTGTTCTATTATTTTATAAGCTTTTGTAGCATTGTAAATTCCAAACTTAGAAGTCTCTAGTCCGGCGTTTTTAAGACTCTTATCAAGCAGCCTATCAAAACGACTCACAAAGATACTAATAACGCCTTTTGGAAGCGGAGTTCCTGGAAACCTTTTAGCATAAGCTCTGCTTCCTTCACTAAAAGCTTCTAAGCACTCTTTTACTTGAGAGATCGAAAATACAAGAGTAGCATTTACGTTAATTCCCTTTTTCATAAGATCACTCATAGCTTCATATCCGCTATCAGTGGCAGGGACTTTTATCATTACGTTTGGCATTTTGATAATATTAAATAGTCTTTTTCCCTCTTTATAAGTGCCTTCGCTATCATCATATAAATTTGGATCGACTTCTAAGCTAACAAAACCGTCATCATCATTTGCATAATTTTTTAGAAGTTTATTTGCAGCCATTTTTATATCTGTCGTAGCTAAAATTTCGTATAACTCTTTTGGTCTTTTTCTTTTGTATTCATCTTTTAAAAGTGCGTAAGCACAAGATGAACAAATAGCAGATTTAAATATAGACGGATTGCTCGTAGCGCCGTTTATAACCGAATTTTCTATTAAATTTAAAAACTCGCCATTTATAAAATCTCTCTCCAAAAAATCACACCAAAGTGAAAATTTGATATCCCTATACATAATATAACCACCTTATAAAATTTGTTTTAATTCTCTTAAATCTTTTGTATCTACTATATGAGTTGCGGCTTTTTTCAAGATCTCATTTGCACAAAACGCTATGCCCATACCTGCTTCTTTAAACATAGAAACATCATTTGCGCCATCTCCAACGCAAACTATCTCATCATCTTTTAAATTTAAAAAACTTTTTAGACGTGCAAGCATCTTTCCTTTTGAGTCTCCAAACATCATTTCTCCGCCGACAGATCCTGTTAAAATACTATTTTTATGATGAAGTTCGTTTGCAAAATTTATATCAAATTTAAGCTTAGCTTGAGCAGCATCAGTTGCTATATGAAATCCGCCGCTAAATACTATAGTTTTGATATCTTTTGCTTTTAAATATGAGATAATTTCGCCAGCACCGTCTATAAACGGTAAATTTGAAGTTATTTTTATAGCATCTTGAAGTTTTAATCCTTCTATAAATTTTACTCTTTTTACTAGACTTTCATAAAAATCAAGCTCTCCGGCCATAGCTCTTTTTGTAATATCGCTAACCTCTTTATCTTTTCCAACAGCACTTGAAAGGATGGTGATAGTCTCACCATCCATTAAAGTAGAGTCAAAGTCAAAAACACAAAGTTTTATCATATCAACCCTTAAAAATCACGTTTTAAAAGTGCTTCAACTTTTAGTATCGTAAGTATGTTGTTATCTCTTTTGCCGATTCCTTGAATCATGCCTTTATCTTTTGCTAAAGTCTCAGGTGGCTGATCGATCCTATCTTTGTTAATCCTAATAGCCTCAGTAAGCCTGTCGATAACAAATCCTGCTATATTATCATCATCTTTCATAACGATATAGCGAGTATTTGCCGTCATTTTAGATGGATTTAGATTGAATTTAATCCTTAAATCTATAAGAGGTATAACATTTCCTCTTAGATTAAAAACACCTAAAACATAATCCGGAACACTAGGAACTCTAGTATATTCTATCGGTTTTATAATCTCTTTGATATATAAAATCGGAATAGCAAATTCCTCTTCACCAACTATAAATCCAACCAGCTGCTCTATTTCATCTCTGTCTTTTGCAGTAGGCTCAGATATTTGTTGCTTCTGTTTTTGTAAAACTTGACCTAATTTATCGTTCATTTTACTTCCTTACATGAGCTTAATGTTTTTTCTAACAACATTTTCAAGGTACTCTGGAGAGTAAGGTTTTGTTATATACTCAGTCATACCAACCTCAACACCTCTTAAACGGTCGCTTTTACTAGTTCTACTCGTAACTGCGATAAGAGGTAAATTCCTATATTTTGAATACTTTCTAATCTCACCAGCTAGAGTATATCCATCCATTCGCGGCATCTCTATATCTATCAGTACAGCGTCTATAACATGATCGCCTGATTTTATTATATTTAGAGCCTCAACACCGTTTGTTGCTTCTATAACCGTTACGCCTATAGGTTCAAGTGATTTTTGCATAATTGTTCTATCCATTTTCGAGTCATCAACAATTAAAACCTTATAATCGCTTGGTTTATCTTTTGAAACGGCTTTGATGCTAGATTCTATACTGGCTCTGATATCTATCTTAAGCTCTTTTGCCATATCCATAATCATTCCCACATCAACTATCAGAGTAACTTTTCCGTCTCCTCTGATCGTTCCGCCGGCAATTCCTCGTATATTTTGCAAATAGTTACCAAGAGATTTAATAACGATCTCTTCTTGTCCTATTAGATTATCTACTATGATACCGAGCTTGCTTTCAGCCACGTTTATAACTACCACATACGTCTGATCACCACTTTCAAATACCTGTTTGACACCAAACAGATCACTAAGTCTAACGAGACTTAAAACTTCATCTCTTAGTCTAAGAACGTTTTTACCTTCTATGGTGTAGATATTATCCACTGGAACTCTAACGGTCTCTTTAACGCTAGCCAAAGGTATAGCGTAATACTCTTCTTGTGATCCTACAAGTAAAGACTGGATAATAGCAAGAGTTAAAGGTATTTTGAGCTTCATAATAGTACCTTTACCTACCTCGCTATCTATATCAATTATACCGTTTAGTTTTTCGATATTTGTTTTTACAACATCCATTCCGACACCGCGACCACTTACGTTTGTAACTTGTTTTGCAAGTGAAAATCCAGGTTTAAATATTAAAGCAAATGCCTCTTTATCACTCATTGCGTCCGCTTCTCTATCTGTGATGATACCGCGCTCGACAGCTTTCATTTTTACTGATAAAGGATCGATTCCCTTACCATCATCTACTATCTCAACTACAATGTGATTGCCCTCGTTATAAGCTTTTAACTGGATAACGCCTTTTTCTGGCTTTCCTGCTTGAGCTCTATCTTTTGGATCTTCGATTCCGTGGTCGCAAGAGTTTCTGATAATATGAACTAAAGGATCTCCTATCTCTTCAACAATAGATTTATCAAGCTCAGTTTCTTCACCACTAATTTCTAAATCTATTTGCTTACCTAGCTCACGGCTAAGATCTCTTACCATTCTTGGAAATTTATTAAATACTTTTGCTATAGGGAGCATTCTTGTTTTCATAACAGCTAATTGAATATCAGTCGTAACAAGACTTAAAGCCGAAACTACCTGATTTAGCTCTTCTAGGAATTTCTCTCCCTCGTATCTCTCTTCTACGTCATCATAAATTTTAAGAAGTCTGTTTTTGCCTAAAACCAACTCGCCTATGAGGTTCATAAGATTGTCAAGTCTTTTTACTTCAACGCGAATAGTCTGCTCTATAGCTGAACCGCTTGATTGAGCCGGAGCGTTTTTTGTCTCAGAAGCAGCCGGTTTGCTTGGAGCAGGTTCAGGTTTTGGATCTTCATGATGCTCATTTTTTCTCTGCTCTTTTCTGGCTTGATCTTCTGCTTTTCTAACTTTTAGAAGCCTTTCTATCTCAGCTTCCACTTCAGCTTCACTTAAACTATTTACATCAACATCATTAGCCGATTCATCTACTTGCTCTTCTTCTTTAGGCTCGTTAGTATTGGCTTCTTCTTTAGACTCTTGTTTTGGAGCATCATTTGTTTCTTGTTGGCTAGATTGCGGTGCTTCGCCTTCACTTATAGCAGTAAGTCTAATACAAATATCATCTATGCTTATTCCTGCGCTAGTATCGCTACCGTTATCTCTTATACTTCTTAAAAGAGCTTTCATCATATCAACAGATTCTAAAACAACATCCATTATATCAGGAGTTATTTTCAAATCACCGTGGCGAGCTTTATTTAAAACATCTTCCATATGATGAGTAAGTTTTGTTAAAATATCAAAATTTAAAAATGATGAACTTCCTTTAACCGTATGAGCTACACGGAAAATTCTGTTTAAAAGCTCTAAATCCTCAGGGTTTGCTTCAAGCTCTACAAGATCGTGATCAATCTGTTCAATAAGCTCAAAAGCTTCGACTAAAAAGTCTTCAAGTATTTCTTGCATATCATCCATAAATCACCTCTTAACTAATATATTTTTTATGAGCATCAATAACTTTAATGACCTCTTTGTAAAGCTGTGTAGCATTAAATTTGGTCAAATACCCATCAGCTCCAGCCTCTTTTCCATGAATCTCGCTAAACTCATTGCTAAGCGAAGAGTTAAAGATAATAGGAATATTTGCAAATCTTTTATCTTCTTTTAAGCTGGCTGCAAAGTGAAAACCGTCCATCTGAGGCATCTCTATATCGCTTATGATGACTTTTAAATTCTGATCTAAATCATCTTTATAAAGCGAATAAAGATCATTCATTTTCTCGATTCCTTCAGATCCGTCTTTTGCTTCAACTACTCTAAGACCCATCTTAGCAAGAGCGTCTCCAACTAGACGTCTAGCAGTTAAGCTATCATCTAACACAAGAGCGATACCGCTTAATTGTCTCATTTCATCGATTTCCATCTCAATTTTTGGCTGATAAATTCCGAGCTCTTCAACTATGCTTTCTAAATCCAAAATCAAAAGAACTTCGTCATTTTCGATTCTAGTTACGCCTGTTATTTTTGACTTATCAAGCGTTCCGCTTCCTGCACCACCTGCAAAATTTGCCGGTTCTATATCTTTCCAGCTTATACGACGAATTCTTTTTGCTTCATGAACAATAAAACCTATAAAAATATCACTAAACTCTGCTATTATAACGCGCGGCTTTAATATGTTATCTCTTGGTTCTGCTATATTCATCCATTTGGCTAGATTTATAACAGGGATAACTACTCCACGTAGATCAAAAATCCCCTCGATATAATCTGGCACACCTGGAAGTTCGGTAAGATTTGGCATTTTGATAATCTCTTTAACCTTAGCAACATTCACTCCATAAATACCTTCATAGACCTTATCTTTGCCTTGCTTAAATATACGAAAATCAACAAGTTCCATCTCATTCGAACCCGTTTTAAGAATATTATCATCAAACATTTGGGCTCCTTACGATTTGAAATTTTATTTCATGGTCGTATTCTACTATAAAATACCTTTGTTCATACGCAAAACAAGGTAAATTAATATAAATTTTATCTTCAATCTTTAAATTTACACCTTGGTGATAGTGACCTTCGATGATTTTTGAGGTTTGATAATTATGAATTTTAGCGCCTATCACAAAAGTAAAATCAATAATTTTATAATTTAGATTCTTATTTTCTTGTGCTTTTAAAATTGATTTTGAGATTTTAAATTTAAAAAATCCATCTATTTTATCCATCAACCATAAAAAAATCTTATTTCTAAGAGATCTTAAAACAAAAGTTTCAAACGGTTTTAAAAATATATCGCCGTGAGCAAGACTTATTTTTTCACCGTTTGCATTAAAAATTTGCGGCTGAGAGTAGATGTCAAATACTTTTAAATTTGGAAATATATTTTTTAGATTAAAATCGTGATTGCCTTCAAAATAATATATATCAATATCTTTACCAAGCTCATTTAAAAGCTCTATTTGCTCAGAATAAAATAGTTGTGAATACGTAGTATTAGCAAGAAAATCAAACATATCTCCCATTATAAAAAGCTGCGGCGGAGCCAGAATAGCTCCACTTTTCAAAGCCTTTAGGAAATTTAAAAAGCTTTTTTTATTTGCATTATCGTGAGCGTCCGCGATAAATAGTGCGCCGTCTAAAATTTCTTTCATATAGAATTGCCGACAAAAGGAAGTCCTAAACTCTCATCAAACCCAAACATCAAATTTGCATTTGCCAAAGCTTGACTAGAAGCGCCGCGAAGAAGATTGTCGATACTTGAGTTTATCCAGAGTTTACCGTTTTTATTTATCGCAAAAATATCGCAAAAATGCGTTCCGCTTACAAATTTCGTATTAACTGGTTCGGTACGAATGCGGATAAACTTCTCATTTTTATAAAAATCTCTTAAAATTTGTAGTGGATCAATATCTTTAAACTCATCTTTAAGAAGCAAAAAACTACTCACTAACATTCCGCGAGTAAGAGGCACTAAATGCGGCACGAACATTATTTCGATATCATCTTTTAACCCGTTTTTGAGGTTTTTGTTTAGATGCTCTTTTATCTCATCACTGTGCCTATGAGTAAGAGGACTATAAGCATTTACATTTTCATTTACGCTTACAAAATGGCTAGTGGATTTTAGACCTTTTCCAGCACCGCTAAGACCACTTTTTGCGTCTATCATTACACCAAATTTAGGCTCTAGCATATCTACAAACGGTAGTAAAGCTAAAAGCGAACAAGTCGGATAGCATCCCGGATTTGCTATCAAATTTGCGGTTTTTATCAAGTCCCTATTTATCTCTACTAGTCCATAAACGGCTTCTTTTAACCCGCTTTTATCCAAATGCGGACAGTAATTTTTTTCATAATTTTCTAAGCTCACGCGGTAATCAGCAGAAAGATCAACTATCTTTACGTCTGAGCCTTTTAGCTCTTTTACTATCTTCATACCTTCAGTATGCGGAAGTGCTAAAAATACAAGTTTACAACGCTTTTTTACTTCATTTGTATCTGCGACTTCGACTTTTAAATTTAGCACGTTTTTAAGACTTGGAAACAGATCTTCAAGCTCATTTTGGCTAGTTGCTCCTGCATAAACTAGCTCAAAATTTGGATGATTTATCAAAAGCTTTACTAATTCAAGTCCGGTATATCCACTGATTCCTATTATGCCGACGCTTATTTTCATCTTCAACCTTAATCAAATTTGATCGGTTTATAGCATACCGAAACTATCTCTATCTCGCTTATTCCATTTGGTAAGCTTAAAGTTACATTATCGCCCTCACTTTTACCGATTAACTGTTTTGCAAGAGGCGTATTGATACTTATAAGACCCCTTTCAAGATTGCTTTCGCTGATTCCTACTATAGTATAAGTCGTTTCTAACTCGGTATCAACGTCCATTATGGTGATAGTAGATCCAAATTTTACTCTGTCGTGTTCGTATTCGCTCGGGTTTATCACCTTTGCTCTGCTTAATATATCGCTAAGCTCGGCTATGCGGTTTTCTATGAAAGCCTGCTTCTCTCTTGCGGCGTGATACTCGGCGTTCTCTTTTAGATCTCCATGGCTTCTTGCGATATCGATCTCTTCAACGATGGCTGGTCTTTGGACGAGTTTTAGATCCTTTAACTCAGATGATAATTTTTCATAACCATATAGCGTCATCGGCTCTGTCATTTTGTCTCCTTTGAACCCATTTTTTAATGATTTTATCTAATTTTGGCTTAAAACCATATCAGCGACTATTTTAGCGCTTCCGTGTTTTAAATAGCTTCTAAGCTCACCACAAGCTCCTAAAAACTTACTTCTATCACAATTTTTATACTCATCAAGTAAAGCTTTTTTGCTAACTTGCTCTTGGATCAACTCGACATTTAGTGCTTCTTTATCCATAAAATCGAACATTATATTTGCAAGGCCGACGTGTTTTAGTTTTACGAGTTTTCTAGCAATCCATATATCAATCGATTTTGCTTTATAACAAAGCACAAACGGAGTTCCTATAAGAGCCGCTTCAAGAGTAGCGGTTCCCGAACAAACAAAGGCAAATTCGCTTTGTAAAAGAGCTGCGTGAGTGTCAAAAATTATTTGGAATTCGCTCACGTCTCCATAAATTTCATCTATATCATTCTTTAAATTCAGTGGTACTACTAGAAGCTTTTTATTGTTTAGGCTTGACGCAACCTCTTTGTATATAGGCATAAGTCTAGTTATCTCAGACTTTCTTGAGCCGGGTAAAAATGCTATAACTCCGCTATTTAAAAGCTCTTTTTTTTGTACTTTTATCTCATCAAGCAAAGGATGACCTACATAATATGAGCGCGAATAAAACGAAGCATCAAAAGGCAAGATAGAAGCTAAATTATCGCAGTATTTTTCTACTTTAGCCGCGCGTCCTCTTTTCCACGCCCAGACTTGAGGAAGTATGTAGTAAGTTACCTTGCATTTTAGCCCAGCTTCTTTTATGGCTTTTGCTAAAGGTAGGTTAAACGCAGGGCTATCGATCAATAAAACTTTATCGCAGTTTTTAGCAAGTTTAACCATCTGTTTTAAAGCTTTTTTAGCCTTAAAAATCAATGGTAAAATCTCTACAAACCCCATAGCTGAAAACTCTTTACTATCATAAAGCGATTCACCGAATTTTTTATCGAAAATTCCGCAAATTTCAGTATCGCCAAGATATTTTAAAACCTCTTCTAAATGTAAATTTGCTGAAGCTTCAAGGCAAGAAACTAAAATTTTCATAAAAGGCATCCTATCTTTTTATTTCATTATATCAAAAATTTAAAAAGTTCGGATAAAATTAATGCAAAGGGGTCAAATTTGAAAGAAATTTTAATAACAAACGATGACGGTTTTGAAGCTTTAGGAATTAGAGCTTTAAGAAACGCTTTAAAAGACATCGCAAAAGTAACGGTAGTCGCTCCAAGCAGTGAAAAATCAGCTTGCGCACACTCTATAACATTAACTCGCCCACTCAGATTTATCCAGCTTGATGACGGTTTTTTTAAGCTTGATGACGCAACGCCGAGCGACTGCATATATCTTGCGCTTGAAACTATGTATAAACACAAAAAACCAGATCTTATAATAAGTGGTATAAATCACGGCGCAAATTTAGGCGAAGATATCACGTATTCAGGAACTTGCGGAGGCGCTATGGAAGGTACTTTGCAAGGCGTGGCGTCTATGGCGATATCTCTTTTATATAAAAACGATAGCATAGATAAATACGGTTTTGATTTAGCTTGTGAGATCAGTGCTGATATAGTAAAAAACATATTTGAAAATGGTTTCCCGCTAAGTGGCAGAGAGTTTTTAAATTTAAATATTCCAGCAGTTCCAAAAAATGAGTACAAAGGGCTAAAAATAGTCCCAGCAGGTCATCAGGCGTACAACACAAACGCCGAACTTCATAGAAATCCAAGAGGGTTAGAGTATTACTGGTTAGGAACGCCGAATATACATTACCTTAAAGAAAATGATAACGAATGTGATTTAGCCGTTACTTTTGACGGATACGCGTCACTAACTCCCATAAAGCTTGATATGACCGCTCATCATAGTATAAATAGACTAAAGAGTTGGATATAATAATGCAGATTAATGATAGATTTACAAGAGCAAGATGGCTCTTTGGAGATAATTTTGAAAAATTAAGCAAAGCAAAAGTTCTTGTGTGCGGCTGTGGCGGTGTAGGCGGGGTATGTATAGACGCGCTGTATAGAAGCGGAGTAGTAAATTTAACAGTTATAGACTGCGATAAATTTGATATAACAAATCAAAACCGCCAAATAGGAAGCCAGTTTGTAGGAGAGCTAAAAGCGGACGTATTTACTAGGCTATATCCAGGTATTTTAGGGTTGAATTTAAAACTTACAAAAGAGATTGTAGAGGAATTCGATTTTTCTAAATTTGATGTTGTTATAGACTGCATAGATGATGTTCCAGCCAAAGTAGAAATAGCAAAAAAATGTCATAAAAAACTGCTTAGCTCAATGGGAGGAGCAAAAAGACTCGACCCTACAAGAATACAAGTAGCGAGTATTTGGAAAACAACAAATGATCCGTTTGCTAGAAAAATAAGATACGAGCTAAAAAAAGCCGGATTTAAAAACGACTACAAAGTTGTTTTTTCTACCGAAATGCCAAATTGCAAAGATCTTGGAAGTTTTATAGGCGTAACTGCGAGTTTTGGATTAAATTTAGCTAGTCTTTGCGTACAAAAGATAACTCATGCTTAATTTTTGGCAAAACTTTAAGCTTCTAGCAAATCCTACAAAAACGACACCTGATTTAAGCAGCGTAGCTGGAAGCTTGGCTGAGAGCGAATTTGCGATAGAACTAAGCAAAATAAAAAGAATATGCGTATTTAAAAATAAAAGAATAAAAGATTGTTTAGCAAGTCTGCACGAGATAGATTTCATCATACTTGATGGCAAAAAAATATATCTTATAGAGATAAAAAACTGGTCTGGAACAGTAAGTATAAATGAAAATGATGAATGGATACAAATAAATAAGCAAAAAATTATAAATCATTCAAATCCGCTTAAAAAATTACTTAGAAATACAACGTTTTTTGTAAATCATCTAAGATCTTCAGGCTTTGATTTAAGCGGCTATGAGATATATCCGCAAGTTGTTTTTATGAGTTCGAATTTAAAGTTTGATTCTGGATTTAAAAACAATATATATATCAAAAAAAGTAGGGAGTTTTTACATAGTTTAAATAGACGAGATAGGTTTTTTAAATTTAAAAAACCCGATCCAAATAGTCAAAAATTAGTAGAAATTCTAAGTTCGCTCACGGTCTGGTCTAGACTGCATCTCTATGGAGGAAGCGTACTTACTGGAAGCATCAGATACTTCGTGATAAACGGTAAAAAAACAAGACTTCCAAAACATTTTAGAGTAAATCACGAATTAAATTGGAATAGAAAAAAGCCTATAAGTTTTATAAATTCACTATTTGGAAGACGAAAAAAGCTGAAAATAAAATCTAAAATATTTAAAGTAAAACCGAATGATAGCGTAGCATTTTTACAAGCAGGAAAAAATAGAGTCGGATTAATTAAATTTGGAATAATAGAAAAAATAGTCAAAGACGATATTTCTTAAATATTTAAAGAACCTAAAAAGGTTCTTTAAACTCCTTGAGACATTGCGTTAGCCACTTCTGCCGAACTTGCTCTGATTTTTTGCATACAATCTTTAGCCTCTTTAGCTAATTCGACGCTTTGATTTACATCTTCTAATCCATCTTTTATACTTTGAACCACTTGTGAAGTAACATCTCTAATAGAACTAATAGTAGTTGATATCTCGCTTACAGAGTGTTCTGTTCTTTCGGCCAAACTTCTGACTTCATCGGCAACAACAGCAAATCCGCGTCCGTGGTCTCCGGCTCTTGCAGCTTCTATAGCCGCATTTAACGCTAATAAATTTGTCTGATCCGCGATATCGCTAATTGTTTGAATGATAGATTTGATTTCATCTGATTGTTGATTAAGCGACGCTACTAAAGTACTACTTTGAGACATCATATCTGCTATATTTTGTACGTTTGACACTGTATTTTCTATAACTCTATCTCCATCTTGAGTAAGATTATCATTTTTATCTGCCAAATCACTAATTAGTTTTAATTTTTCTTGATCTTTGATTACTTGTTCGCTTATATCAGTAGCAAATTTAATTACTTTATATATCTTTCCATCTTCATTTCTAACAGGATTATAACTAGCTTCTAAATATACGACTTTTCCACCCTTACCATATCTGACGTATTTTCCAGATTGGAACTCTCCGTTTCTTAATTTAGTCCAAAATCCCACATATTCTTTAGAGTTAGAAAAGTTAGAATCACAAAGCATACTATGATGCTTGTCTTTAATCTCGTCCAAAGTATAACCCATCGTACGCAAGAAGTTTTCGTTTGCGTCGATTATAATTCCCTCTGTTGAAAATTCTATAACAGCCATCGTATGTTTAATGGCTCTTAATATATCTTGCAACTCCGTACAGTGTGTATCTGTTTGTTGAATTTGTTTGCTTTTTCCAAACATCTTCTACCCTTTCTAGTTAATTTTCATAAATAGTAAGATTGCAAAATAATAATGAAGTAAAAATAATAAAATTACAATAAAAAAATAATTATATTATAATATTATCTAATTTTTTTTATAGAACATTTAGATAATTTATATATATTAGATGGCTTAGTTTCACTAAAAACTTCACCTACCATGACATCACAACTACTCTTAGCATATTGTAAATCAAATTTTTGTCCATGGATATTTGCACTACTTGAATACGCCCAACCAAGCTCATCAAGAAATTTTGAATGAGGATGATCTTTTATAACTCTTATTGCTTTCGTGTTTGGATATATGAACGTAGTTTTCTTAGCTCTTCGTACAAGATTTTTGAATTTACACGGCACGCGAGTAAAGTTTTTCAACATTTCAAATTTACTTACGCAAATAAGACAAGGCTGATCTAATGGACGATTTTTAAGCTTATTTAACTCTTCTAAGTTTTGGCTTAAAAATCCGGCCGTCGTATCGGTTTGTGCTAAATAAATCATAAAAGAGTTATTCTAGCTCCTAAATTTGCAACGCCTTTATAAACTGCACTTGTTACTATGGCGTTTATGCCTGTTTTTGTGTACTGCGCGGCGTTTGACTCATTTATACCCCCAGCAGCTAAAATGATAGAATTCGGGAAATTCGCGTTTTTAAACTCTACTAAGTTTTGAACTTCGTCCACGCTCATTTTATCACACTGAACACCGTCGCTTCCGGCTTTTAAAGCAGCTTTTGCAAATTCTAAATCACTAGCTTCGACGATGATTTTTCTCTCGCAAAGTCTATTTTTAAATTTAGAGATATCAGATAAAAACTCATCTAAATTTATATAAGCATTTGTATGATTTTCAAAAAACAAAACAGTGTCGCTAAGCCCCAGTCTATGCACTTTTGCTCCACCTTCAAGCGCCGCTTTTAAGCAGAGTTTTTTTGCAAACGGAAAAACTTTTCTAGTAACTAAAATTTCACAGTTTTGACTAATTTCTCTTACGCTTTTTAACATCAAATTTGCGCTAGTTGCGATACCACAAGCATACTCAAGTAAATTTTGAATAGTTTTATATGTAGCGTGAAGAGTGTTAAAATCTCCGATCACGCTTAAAATTTGAGTGCCGCTTCTAGCTTGCATAGAGTTTTTAAAATTCGAATAAAACTCAAGCTCTCTTACCTTGCAAATTTGACTCACCGCGTCTAAACAACTAAGCGTGATATCTTCTCTAGTAATTATGCAAAGTTTAGCTTTTGCTTGAACTTCCATAAGCTCGGTGGTAAGATCGTTAAAGGGAATATCGCTTTTTACAAGTTCTTCTAGCTCCGAATTACTAAATTTAATCATTTTATACATCACTTATTAAAAATTTAATTTATTAAAATACTTTTATTTAAAAATCTTAAATCCGCAATTTTATTTTTAAAAAGTTCCATTTTTTCGCCCAGCTCTTCTTTTCTCTTCATTGATATTTTTATAAATTCATCTTCTTTTTCAATTCCAATAAATTTTCTATCTAGCAAATTTGCCGCAATTCCTGTTGTGCTAGAACCGCTAAACGGATCGCAAATCAAGCTATCTTCATTAGTTGCCATCAAAATCAAACGAACCAACAAGGCAAGCGGTTTTTGAGTAGGATGTTTTTTACAAGCCTTCTCCCATGGAGCAATAGCAGAAAAACTCCAAACATCTTTCATTTGTTTGTTATCGTTTAGTTTTTTCATAATTTCATAGTTAAAGATATGCTTATATTTCTCACTTTTTCTAGCCCAAATAATTTGCTCTGTTGAGTGAGTAAGATAGCGACAACTAAAATTTGGTGGCGGATTTGTCTTTTGCCAAGTAATGATATTTAGAATTTTATAGTCTAATTTTTGCAAAGCCCGACCAATAGAAAATATATTATGATATGTTCCGCTGATCATTATACAACCATTGTCAGTTAGCGAATTTTTTGCTAATTTTAGCCATTTTAGATTAAAATCATCTATTTCATCTATATTTGAGCCTTTATCCCATTCGCCTTTATTTACGCTTACTATTTGCCCGTTTTGAATACTTAATCCGTCATTTGACAAAAAATAAGGAGGATCTGCAAAAATAAGATCAAATTTGGATTTAAATTTAGGTAAAATTTCAAAACAATCACCTTGATAAAGATTGAATTTCTTATCTTTACTCATAAAATTAGACATTTTGTACCTTATTTATAAAATCACTTAAATTTGATAAATTATAAATTTCTACACTATTATATGCTTCTTGAAGTTTATTTTTTGCTTCAAACCATCCTTGTCCATCTGTAATCCAAATAAACTTAAATCCATTTTGTCTAGATATTTTCTGTGATAATTCTATATAAGCCCTAGCAACCTCATTTAATTTAGAACCGGCACTATTATAAAAATTTGTTTCTATTAAATATGTAATATTTTGATTTCTTATAATAAAATCAAATTTTTTAATATCTACGCCTAAATTTATGTCTAAATTATCGGTTTTTACTTGTTTGCCAAATTCTATTTGATTATTTTGAAAAATATTAGCTACTAATATCTCCATAACTGTTCCGCTACGATTTTTACGAGCATTTGTATCCAATCCAACCTCTACACCAAACACATAATCGCATAAATTTGTTATTTTACCACCAGTGAAAATTTCGATAAGTCCAGTTTGAACAAAAAAATCATATATTTTTTGTGAATTTTCAAAATAACTATCTAATGATATTAAATTTCCATCCATATCTAAAATATTTCTATTTTTATTTCTAACAGCAATCAATAAATTTAATATACTAAAACACTCTTTATTTTCATTAAAGAGAGTATCAATAGCAGTTTTTAAATCTGGTTTATTCAATAAAAAATTTAGTGTGTTTAATTTAATTTCAATTTTTCGGACATTATCGCTGCACTTTTGAAAATCACAAAAATACGACAAATTCTCATTTGTCGTTTGCAATGAATCCATAAAGTCCGTAAAATTTGTACTATTTATCATTTTTCTAGATACTCTTGCAAGCTTTTTACTTCCAAAGCTGCTTCGTTTGCACTTATGGATTTAGCTGCGACTAAAGCTGCGTTCATATTTGTAAAATACGGAATCTTAAATCTAAGCACGGCTTGGCGAATTTTATGTGCGTCGCTTGAGCTTGATTTATTATCGCTCGTATTTACCGCTAAGCTGACTTCGCCGTTTTTCAATTTATCTTCTATATTTGGACGACCTTCGCTTATCTTATAGACCATTTCGCACTCTATTGCTGCGTCTTTTAAGAATTTATACGTTCCACCAGTTGCTAGAACTACAAAACCAAGAGTAACAAACTCTTTTGCAAGCTCTATTCCTCTTTGTTTATCGGCGTCAGCTAAACTGATAAATACTTTTCCGCTGCTTGGAAGACTATTTTTTGCTGCGATCTGAGACTTAACAAAACTCTTTGCAAAACTATCGCTAATGCCCATAACTTCGCCGGTACTCTTCATCTCGGGACCTAAGATCAGATCGGCTCCACTTAGTTTATTAAACGGAAATACGCTCTCTTTTACGCAAACTATATTTTTAATATTTGGTTTATATACGCTGCTGTTTTTTGTCACAACATCAAACTGATCATAGAATTTAAGAGCTTCGGGAAGATTCCCTTGCCACATAACTCTAGTTGCAACCTTTGCCATAGGAATGCCTGTAGCTTTGCTTACAAACGGTACCGTACGACTTGCACGCGGATTGACTTCGATAATATAAAGCTCATTTTGATACACTGCAAATTGTATATTCATAAGCCCGACTACGCCCAAATTCAAAGCGATATCTTTAGTGCAAATTTCAACTTGATTTATAATCTCTTTACTTAAATTTTGAGGCGGAAGTATACTCGCACTATCACCGCTATGAATTCCCGCTTCTTCTATATGCTCCATAATAGCGCCGATATAAACATTTTTACCATCACTTATAGCATCAACATCTAGCTCGGTAGCGTCTTGTAAAAATTTATCCAAAAGCACCGGAGAGTGATTGCTAACTTTTACGGCTTCGCTCATATATTCTTTGAGTTCACTTTCGCTATGTACTCTTCTCATAGCGCGTCCGCCTAAAACATAGCTAGGACGAACAAGAACCGGATATCCTATAACAGCGGCTTTTTGCACGGCTTCTGATTCGCTAGTTGCGGTATCGTTTTGCGGCTGTTTTACACCGATTTTGCTTATAAACTCGCTAAATTTCTTTCTATCTTCTGCAACGTCGATAACCCTAGCGCTAGTTCCGATTATCTTAGCGCCTATCATAGTAAGTCGCTTTGAAAATTTAAGTGGAGTTTGACCACCAAAATGCACTATAATGCCATCTGGTTGTTCTGCTTCTATCACGGCTCTTAAATGCTCAAAATCAATCGGTTCGAAATACAAAATATCACTAGTATCATAATCGGTCGAGACGGTTTCTGGATTACAGTTATACATTATCGTAGTAACGCCAAGATCGCGCAAAGCATAGCTCGCATGCACACAGCAGTAGTCAAACTCTATACCCTGACCTATTCGATTTGGACCGCCGCCGATGATAAGAACTTTTTTATTTTTATTTTCTACTTTTAAATTCGGTAAATTTGGAGTGATATTCGTACTGCTATAAAGATACGGAGTAAGAGCTTTAAACTCTCCTCCACAAGTATCTACTTCTCTGTACTCTAAGTTGATTTTATGTTTTATTCTAGCGTAATATATATCGTTTTGACTAAGCTCGAGGTTGTCTTTTTCATTTATAAGCTGAGCAAGCATTTTATCACTAAAGCCCCAAGTTTTAGCTTTTCTTAGAAGATCTTTGTTATTCAAAATATCCATGTCAACGCTTTTTTCAAATTCGGTTATCTCATAAATTTGATTTAAAAACCACGGATCAATTTTGGTGAGCTCATAAACTTCATCTACACTTTTACCATTTCTAAAAGCTTGAGCAACGTAAAGAATTCTTTTTTCATGCGCATTTCTAAGACCGAAAATGAGCTTTTCCTCATCCAAGCTTAAAAAATTAAATCCGGCGTAATCTTTTTCTAAAGAACAAAGCGCTTTTTGGATGCTCTCTTTAAAGCTAGTTCCTATCGCCATTACTTCGCCCACACTTTTCATAGCCGTGCCTAAATACGGGTTTGAGCCAGGGAATTTTTCAAATGTAAATCTAGGAATTTTAGTAACTATATAGTCAATCACAGGCTCAAAGCTAGCAGGAGTACCTGTTATATCGTTTTTTATCTCATCAAGAGTAAATCCAACTGCAAGCATAGTAGCGACTTTGGCTATCGGATATCCAGTAGCTTTTGACGCAAGAGCGGAGCTTCTACTAACGCGCGGATTCATCTCGATCACGGTCATTCTGCCGTTTTTTGGATTTATAGCAAACTGAACATTGCTTCCGCCCGTATCTACACCGATTTCTCGTAAAATTTTAAAACTGGCGTCCCTCATATGCTGATACTCTTTATCCGTAAGAGTCAAAGCCGGAGCTACCGTGATACTATCTCCGGTATGTACGCCCATCGGATCAAAGTTCTCTATAGAACAGACTATTATACAGTTATCGTTTTTGTCTCTGATAACTTCCATCTCAAACTCTTTCCAGCCAAGCAAACTCTCTTCTATCAAAATCTCATTTATAGGACTTGCATCAATCCCTGCTTCGGCTAGATCTCTAAATTCGTCTATATTATAAGCTACGCCGCTTCCGGCGCCTCCAAGGGTATAACTAGCTCTTATGATAAGCGGAAATCCGATATCGCCGGCTGCGACCATAGCCTCTTCCATATTGTAAGCGTACATTGATTTTGGAAGATCCATACCTATCTTTAACATAGCTTCTTTAAATGCGACTCTATCTTCGCCTTTTTTGATTGCAGCCGGATTCGCACCTAGAAATTTGACGTTTCCAAGCATACTTGCTTCATGAAGCTCCATAGCTACATTTAGCGCTACTTGACCACCCATAGTAGGAAGTATAGCATCTACGTTCTCTTTTTTTATTATACGACTTATACTTTCTTTGGTTATCGGTTCTATATAAGTAGCGTCCGCAAAATCAGGATCGGTCATTATAGTAGCCGGATTTGAGTTTATAAGTACGACTCTATAGCCTAGTTCTTTTAACGTTTTAGCTGCTTGAGTTCCGCTATAGTCAAATTCACACGCCTGACCGATAACTATAGGACCGCTTCCTATAAGTAAAATTGTCTTAACATCTTCTCTTTTTGGCATTAATTTTCCTTTGTCACTACATACAGATATGATGGAACCTCTATTTTATTGTCAGGCTCAACTATTGCACTTTTATACAGATCTTGCTCTTTTATCTCAACTATTTTACCAACGGGTATTCCGCCAAAAAATATACCGTCAAGCCCGCTTGTATAAACTTCATCTCCTACTTTTGGATTTAACCACTGCGAAATGTATTTTATAACTATATTTTTATTATTTCCTTTTGCGATGCCTGAAATTTTATTTTCCCCTATAAATACCGAAAACATAGACTCGGGATCGGTCTGCAAAAGCCCTAAAGGTTTTCTATCTTTATTTACTACTATCCCGGCACTCCTACCTTTATATATAAGACCATAAATTTTATCTTCATTGAACTCTTTAAAATCCAACCATACTTTATTATAATCGCCCATATTTACATATGATAGCGCACTTACTAATTTTACTTCCGGAGCATAGATAGTTGAGTTTTTGTCACTTAAAATATTATTTAGCTCATAAGCAAACGCTGAAAGTAGAGCAGCTGAACGCTCTAACTCTAAATTTTGAGCTCTTAAAGCTCTGATCTCTTCAGCTTGCCTAAAATGCTCTGTTATCTTGTCTTTTAAAAACCCTGTGAAATTTTGATAAAAGCCTATACTTGAACTAGTAGAATCTACAAAAAATCTTCTTGCATAGTCGCTAAAATAAAATGACACAAAAGTTAAACAACCGATTGTTAAAATAAATTTAATTTTATTCTTCATTCATAAGCTGCTGAAGTAAGCCTATCTCCTCTAATGCTTTTCCGGTTCCTTTAGCCACTGCTAAAAGCGGTTCATCTGCTACATAAACCGGAAGTTTTACGATATCGGCTAGATATCTATCCAGACCACGAATAAGCGCTCCACCGCCAGTTAGCACAACTCCGCGCTCAACTATATCTCCGGCTAGATCAGGCGGCATCATTTCTAAAACTGTTTTTAAAGCATCGGCTATCTCTTTTAATGGCTCTCTCATAGCCTCTCTAACATCTTCGCTCGTTAGTTCAACTCTGCTTAAAAGTCCGCCTACTTGATCTCTTCCTTTTACAACGATAGAAAGCTCTTTTGGAAGCTGAGTTGCCGAACCGACTTTTATTTTTATCTCTTCTCCGGTTCTTTCACCGATTAAAAGATTATACTTTTCTTTTATGTAATTTACTATACTAGAATCTATCTTATCGCCGGCCGTGCGGATACTTTTACTTATAACCAAACCCCCTAAAGATACAACCCCTATCTCGGTAGTTCCGCCGCCGATATCAACTACTAAACTTCCTTGCGGCTCTCTTATAGGTAAATTTGCTCCTATTGCAGCAGCCATAGGTTCTTCTATCAAAAATACCTCTCTTGCTCCTGCGCTCAAAGCACTTTCACGAACCGCTTTTCTTTCTACTTGAGTTAAACCGTAAGGCACGGATATAATTATACGAGGACGCAAAAAGCTTTTTCTTCTATGAGTTTTTTCTATAAAATACCTTATCATCTTTTCAGTCATATCAAAATCAGCTATCACGCCGTCTCTCATAGGGCGGATGGCTTCTATATCGCCCGGAGTTTTACCGACCATCTCTTTAGCATCATGACCTACAGCTAATATTTTTTGCTTTCCATACTTTTCTCTTTGGACTGCTACCACACTCGGCTCATTTATAACAATACCTTTATCTTTGACTAAAACTAGCGTGTTTGCCGTACCAAGATCTATCCCCATATCGCTTGAAAAAAATCCAATAATCTGATCTAATATCATAATTTCCCTTCTTTTAGTTTTGTGCTTTGATTAATAATGGTTTTGCCTTGCCTATGGCAACGTCTTTTGAGATGATAACATCATATCCTTTAAGATCTGGAAGATTAAACATTATGTCCATCATAATATCTTCCATGATACTTCTAAGACCTCTTGCTCCTGTTTTACGATTTATAGCTTGTGTAGCAACCTCTTTTATAGCATCATTATCAAATTTTAAATTTGCGCCATCTATCGCAAATAATTTCTGATACTGTTTTAAAAGAGCATTTTTTGGTTCCGTTAAAATTTTTACCATATCATCGGTTGTTATCTCATTTAAAGTAGCAATAGCATGCAAACGTCCTATAAGCTCAGGGATAAGGCCAAAATGAACTAAATCATCTGGCTCAACTAAGCTTATTAAATTTTGCTTATCGTCGCGACCGCGTTTTATCTGACCAAATCCAAGAACATTTTTTCCTATTCTTCTTTCTATAATCTCATTTAACCCATCAAAAGCTCCGCCGCATACAAAAAGAATATTTGTTGTATCTATCTGAATAAAATCTTGATTTGGATGCTTTCTACCGCCTTTTGGAGGGATATTTACGGTACTTCCTTCTATTATTTTAAGAAGTGCTTGCTGAACTCCTTCGCCGCTTACATCGCGAGTTATAGAGCGATTTTCACCCATTCTTGCTATTTTATCTATCTCATCGACAAATACAACTCCTTGCTGAGCTCTTTGTACGTCTCCGCCAGCTGCGCTAAGTAGTTTTGTAAGGATATTTTCCACATCTTCGCCTACATATCCTGCCTCAGTTAAGCTCGTAGCATCACAAATCGCGATCGGCACATCTAAAAATCTAGCTAAAGTTTGAGCCATAAGAGTTTTACCGCTTCCTGTTGGACCTATAAGCAAGATATTTGATTTTGAAATTTCAGTATCATCTTCTATAGCATCTTGTTTAAATATCCTTTTATAATGGTTATAAACGCCTACGCTAAATACTTTTTTAGCTTTTTCTTGACCTATAACATAACTATCTAAAACATCTTTTAAAAGTTTTGGTGTTATATCTTTATAATCTTTACTTGTTTTTTCACTACTATTTAAACTTTCATCACCATGCACAGCAGCATATCCAGCATCAATGCAGTACTCGCATATAAAAGCGCTATCTGTTTCATTTGCTAGTAATTTTCTATCTTCGGCTTCACTCTCACCGCAAAAACTACATTTCCTAGCCATTAATATTTTCCTTTTTCAAGCGGAATTCCCCTTGTTGTATTTATTATAAACTCACACATTTTTTTTGCATATTCATTTGGATTTAAATTTAAAAGCTCCTGAGCTCTATCTTTTAATCCTCCACCGCTTCTAAATAAAAATTTATAAGCCTTATTTATCTCTTCAACAACTTCTTTATCAAATCTACGACGAATTCCTACTAAATTTAAACTTCTTATATAAGCCCTATTTCCCTCTGCTAAACAATACGGCACAACATCTTGAGACAAAGCCGAAGCGCCTGCTATCATACAGCTTTCACCTATTCTTACAAACTGATGAATAGGAGTAAGTCCTCCTACTACGCTAAAATCGCCTATTTCTACATGTCCTGCTAAAGTAGCGTTATTTGCTAATATAATATTATTCCCAAGTATGCAATCATGTGCGATATGCACATACGCCATTATAAAAACATTATCTCCTATACGAGTAATTCCATCGCCTTTATGCGTACCTGAGTTTATAGTACAAAACTCGCGTATAGTAGCATTTTTGCCTATTATAACACCTGTATTTTCTTCTGGACGGTAACTAACGTCTTGTGGGGCGTCTCCTACTATAGCATAACTATAAATTTTGCTTCCGCTGCCAATTTTCGTATCGCCTATGATCCTAGCGCCTTGCTTTATAGTAACGCCGTCTCCTAAAACAACTTTGGAGCCTATAAAGGAGTATGGTTCTATAATGCAGCCTTCGCCTAAAATAGCGCCGTCTTCTATAACCGCTGTTGAATGAATACTCATATCGCGCCGCTACTTATCAACTATCATAGCTTTTAGCTCAGCCTCAGCTACCAATTTATCGTCCACGTAAGCTTTCCCGTCTAAAACCCAAACATTTCCTTTATGTTTTAATACCTCTAAACGATACTCTAACTTATCTCCTGGCTTTACAGGATTTCTAAATTTAGCTCTATCGATACTCATAAAATATACGACTTTATTTTCTATGCTCAAACCGCTTGGATCTTCTGCACTTTTAAATGCCAAAATACCACCTGCTTGAGCCATTCCTTCTATTATCATAACACCTGGATATATCGGATGCCCAGGAAAATGTCCTTCAAAAATTTGTTCTGCGATAGTTATATTTTTATACGCATAAACACTTTTACCCGTTTCTAATTCACAAACTCTGTCTATTAACAAAAACGGATACCTATGTGGTAAAATTTTTTGAATTTCTACTACGTCTATCATAAATTTTGCCCTTACGTTGATATAAACTCCAAATTTTAGCAAAAATTAGCAAATAGTTAGATAAAACGAAATAAAAAAATCAAAATTTGTTTGTCGTTTAATTTTAATTATATATAAGCGTGCTTAATAAATTTAATATTTTTTTAAACTTTGCAGAATCAAGCAAGCAATTTGGAGAAATATTCTATCTTAAATTTAAATAAATAATGATATATCCATAGATACCGTATTTGCCGCTTCGCCTTTGGTTAGTAGCCAGCACATTTAGCCTAGCATAATTTCGCAGCCAAACTGATTTCTTATATCGTCAGTTTCCTATATCGTAAACTCTACTGTAGCTCTTTGAATTTGAAATAGTTTTATCTTGCGCTTTTGCATAATTTTCGCTTAGATAAGCTTCAAGCCCACCATCAAAATCATTGCCGAAGCTACGATCACCAAACCAAAAATGATTTTTTTCGTACTCTCTCCTTTTTGAAATTCGTAAAATATATTTAATCAAATTTAAACTTCATTTAACTTTAATTTTTAAGGTTACTTTCTATTACTGTTGCGCATTGTAAATTTAAGCTGATTTTAGAGAGATAATTTAAATATTTAGCTTGTTAAAGATATAGATTTGCGCCTCAAAAAAAGTGCGCAAAATCTACAGAACAAGCTTTTCTATGCTTTGCGTATACATAACGCTATTTGCTCTAACCTCGAATTTGCCGATATTTATCTCATCAAGCACGATGATAGGAGAAAGAGAAAAATTACCACAAAGCCATTTGCGAATTTTTAACTCGCGCTTTAGCTTCGGCGGATTTGCCATAAGCTCCGAAACGCTCTTATAAAAAAATCCACCAAGCTCGTTAAATTTAGCAAGACTAATAAGCTTTATATCGTCTTTATTTGTATTTAAAAGCTCTGAGTTCTCATTTACTTTAAATTTAACTAAATTCCTATTAAAATGCGAATAAAAAAGAAAATAACTAGGCAAAGTTACGCCATCAACGCAAACTTTTGCAAATTTTAAGCGATAATTTAAGATTTTTTCTCTTATCAGCTCAAATTCCAAACCATTTTTTTCATATTTTCTTACTTTTTTATATAGCTTTAAACGACTTTTTATAGATCCAAACTGAACTTGTCCACCAAGAGGTTCAAAAAGTTCATCTATGATTTCATTTTCTCTTTTTTGTGCACTCAATCCAAAAATGCAACCGCAGTAATTTTGATGATACAATTTATCGTTTTTAGCTAGTTCAAACTGCTTTGTAGTGCCGCCATTTTTGCGAAAATCCACAGCTATAGGCTCTAAGTTTGTACCAATAACTGCATTTTTTAATGCATTTTCTAACTGAGTAAAATCCTTTTTGGGGCTCATTAAAAGCGTTGTAGTTATCTTTTTACATCCTAACTCAACTGCTATTTGCGCCGATTTTCCCACACGAAAATCAAAACAATACTCGCACCTTTTTCCTTTTTCAGGCTCATTTTCAAGACCTTTTGTGCCCTTAAGCCAACTCTCGTAATCGTAATCTCCACAAATAAGTTTAACACCTAGCTTTTTACAACTTCTTTTTACGTCTTGATAACGCAACAAAAACTCACTATACGGATGGATATTTGGATCATAAAAGTAGCCTATGATGTTTTGGCTAGGATAGGCTTTTTTAAGCTCTTGTAAAAAGTAGTGACTATCAACACTGCAGCAGATATGAACTAGCAAAATTTGACCTTTTATTTTTATATTATCAAAATAATAGTGAATTTTTAGTAAATTTTATTACTTAAATAGATAATTTTTTATATAATAATATAAAAGGAGTCATTATGAAAACTGCTAAGATAACTGCTTATATAATCTGTCTTGTATTTCTGTTTTATACTGTTTTGGGATATTTTGCAGCTCCAAAACTCATTATGAATTATGTGCCAAAAATTGCCGTGCAATATGATGCGAATTTAAGCATAAAAAATATAAAATTAAACCCTTTTACATACGAAGCAAACATTACTGGAGTGGAGTTTAGCCGTAAATCTCCTATATTTAAATTTGACGAAATAAATATAAATTTCGATCCTATAAATTTGATAACAAAAACCATAAAAATCGCAAATTTAAAAATTTCTAAACCTGAAATTTTTATCCAAAAAGAAGAAAACGGTGAGTTTAATTTCTCATTTTTACTAAGCCAAAAAGATACAAATAGTAGTTCCGATACCGAAAAAACAACCCGATTCGAGTATGAAATAGGCGAACTCGAGATAATAAACGCAAACTTAAACTATGAAGATTTTAGCAATGATTTTAAACTTAGTTTAAAAGACATGGATTATAAACTTTCAAATTTATCTACTAAAAATGGAAGTCTTGGAGCACACTCTTTGCTAGCTAGCTCAAATCTAGCAAATAAAATAGTTATAGATGCAAATGCTAGTTTAAATCCACTCAAAATAGATGGAAATATACAGATAAACGAGCTAAAAACGAAGCCGATTTGGATATCGTTTTTCAAGAATATGCCGCTAACTATAAATAGCGCGGTTGTGAGTTCTGATGTAAATTATAGTTTTAATTTTGATAACAATATCAGCATAAAAGCAAACGCAAAAACAGATATCAAAGATATAAATATAACTCAAAATAAAAATACTTTTATAATAACTAGCTTAATCATACCGGATTTAAACGCAAATTTCATAAATAGCTATAATAATTTTGATATGAAAATGTCTATATCAAATGTAAATATAGGCAGTTTTAAAACTAAATTTGATGAATTTAATGCTAATTTTGATAAGTTGAGTTTGGCTGCAATTAGGTTAGGTTTTGATCAAAACTTGGATTTAAATTTAGATATAAATGATATAAATTTAAAAAAATTAAATGTCAAAAAAGATAGTTCAAAGCTAAGCATAGACACATTCGCATTAAATAAAATAAACTTAAAAAAAGATGATTTAAAAATAAAAAATATGTCGATTGCAAGTACGAGCTTAAACTTAGATAAGCAAAATTACCTGGATATAAATGGAACCGAGCTTAGTAATTTCAATTTAAAAAACAACAGTCTAACACTAGAAAATATAATTATAAATAAGCCAAATTTTGCGACTTTCATCGACGAGAGCGGATCTAAGTTCATAAACAATTTATTCTCCTTGCTCCCTAAAAACAGCGATAAAAAAGATGAATCCAAAAAAGATGAGTTTAACTATAATATTTCAAATTTCATCCTAAATAACGGATACTTGCATCTTAGCGACGAAATTAGCAAAAACAGTATAAAAAATATAGAACTGAGTGCCAAAAATATCTCAAATAAAGACAGTCTAACACTGAATTTAAATGCAAAAGATGATAATTTAAATTTAAAAAGCAGCGCAAAAATAAATATAAATAAAAACGAATTAGGCGGAGATATAAACTTAAATTTAAACAATCTAAACTTCGCAAAACCATACATAAAACGGTATCTAAACATCGCGGATTTAAATGCAAAGATAAATTTAAATGCAAAGATAAATTATACCGATAAACTAAGCGCAAAAGCCGATTTAAACGTAAATAACTTCTATATAAAAGATGATAGAAACGAGATATTAGGTTCTTTTAAAACTCTTAGCCAAAATATAAATTTGAACGATAAAAATATCTTGATATCAAATGTAAAGCTTGAAAATCCACATTTAAAATTTGTAGTTTCAAAACAAAAAGAATTAAATATTTTAAATTTAATAAAAAATCAAGATAGCAAAACTAGCAATGAAGAACAAAGCGATAACTTCAAACTAAGTCTAAAAAATTTAACGTTAAAAAATGGTAGTTTGGAATTTAAAGATGACAGTTTGGCTCTTCCTTTTGATACAAATATAACTAAAATATCTACCACGATAAACGAGTTATCAAATGACAAAATAAGCAATATCGCGCTTCACGGAGTTGTGGCAAACTATGGATTTAGCGAGATTTTAGTTACTACTTTGCCATTTGATCCAAGATCTAACACGGATCTTATCGTACGTTTTAAAAATATAAATTTAAAAAATATAACTCCGTATTCGGTAAAATTTTTAGGATATGAGATTGATAATGGTAGACTAAGTGTAAATTTAAATTATAAAATAAAAAACTCTATATTAAGCGGCGCAAACTCACTAAATTTCGATAACCTAACTCTAGGACGCGAAATTCCTAGCAAAGACGCGGTAAGTCTTCCTTTAAAGCTTGCGATTTCTATACTAAAAGATAGCAATAATCAAATTGATATAAATCTTCCTATATGGGGCGATTTGAACAGTCCGGAGTTTAGCTACTCAGGTATCGTTATTCAAGCTATTTTCCAACTTTTCAGTGACGTCGTCACTTCTCCATTTAGATTTATAGGAAATGTTCTTGGTATAAATACAGATGAGATCAGTAGTGTTGATTTTGCTCCAGGAACGGCGTTTTTACTAGAAACAAATGAATCAAAGATAAAAAAACTAGCAGATATCGCGAAGAAAAAACCAGAAATCATATTTACTCTCACGCCGACTTATTCTCAAATACCAGATTCCTACGCTATAGCAGATAGAAGCGTATCTAAAGATATACTTCTTGTTATGAACACAAAAGATCTAAGCTATGAAAATGCACTAAAAGAGATGTTTAAGAAAAAATTTAATAATTCTGAATTTATAAATGAAAAAGATGCGAAAGAAAAGCTTATATCTCTAGTAAAAATCAACCAAGACAGGATACTAGCCATAGCGCAAAAAAGAGTAGAAAATCTACGTAAAAAATTGATGGAAAACGGAGTTAAAGAAGGTCAAATAGAGATTTTAAATATCAAAGACGTAAAAGGTCAAGCAAACGATAAAAAAGTCTCAATGCAGATAAATATAAGAACAAGATAATTGATAAAAATAGCAAAAAGCACCGACCTTGCATATAAAAATATATTAAGATTATGCAAAGCGTTGCTTTTTAAATTTACTTTGCCAAATCAGCTAAAACTTTCATAGCGTGACCTGCGGCTTTTACGCTTTTATACACTTTTGCGATTTTTCCTGTCTTATCTATAACAAAAGTCGTTCGCACTATACCAAGATACTCTTTACCGTAGTTTTTACGTACTTGCCATACGCCATAAGCTTTTGCTATTTCTTTTTCCGGGTCGCTTAAAAGTATATGTTTAAGACTCTGTTTTTCTATGAAATTCGAGTGTGATTTTACGCTGTCTGGACTGATACCTATAATGATAGTATCGTTTGCTATGAAATCATCGTAATTTGCGCTAAACTCGCACGCTTCAGTCGTACAACCAGGCGTGTTGTCTTTTGGATAAAAGTATAAAACTACGTTTTTACCTTTAAAGTCTTTGAGTGAGATTTTAACTCCATCTGCGTTTTCTAGCTCAAAGCTTGGAGCGATATCGCCGGCTTTTAATGTAACTTTTCTCTCAACGTCTTCAGGCAAAAAAACTGTAGTTTGAGCTGATTCTTTTGTTTTAGGAGCGCATAAATTTGACTCTTTTTTATCGTTGCACGCCATTTATTTACCCTCTTTTATAGTTTGAACAGATTTTGCACCAAAATACGTCGCTTCAGGGCGAATTTCATCGAAATTTATCACGACTCTATCTGGATTTTTTCCTAAATCTTTTACCATTATATCCGTGATTTTGACTGCGATTTCATCTAGTTTTTCACGGCTTGGCATGGAACCTGCTAATTTTATATTTATAATAGGCATTTTATTTCCTTATTTAAATTTAATGCGTGATTATAGCGAATTTAAATTAATCAAATTATTCATATCTCTCAAATTTACTCCACAAATTTACTGCCATTCAAAAGATATTAATCAATTTTTTAGCATACTGCTTAGATTATTATTTCATAATTTTATTAAGCAACATATCAATATCATCTTGATGAATATTGTCTTCCATACCATACTTTTTTGCCGCCAAATTTAGCAATGATATTTGATCTTTTATGTATTTATCCACTTCGTATATTTTCCAATTTTCAAGACCAAATACATTACAATATGTGTAAACAGTTGAAAAAGTTATATTTAAAATCATACGTAAATACTGGTCGTTACCAACTATACTTTTATCATGTATGTAATGCGTATAAGCTACAGAATATGTATAATTAAGCAATTTTTTTAATTCTATTCTACCTTCTGAATCGTTAGCATGATTTATCCAAAAATGATTTTTAGAACCTTTAACAGTTGAATAATATCTGTCATACTGACCCAATAAATATTCGCCAACATCATCTTGTTTACCATTATATATAAAAAATGTTATCACTAAAGCGACTAAAATAGAAATTCCATATGTGAAAAAACTTAATATTATAGCAATAATCCATAAAATAGCCATTTTATTCCTTTATTTTATATCCAAATTTTTTCAAGAAAAATTTGTAAAGTTTTTTTACGATAAAAATCAAAGCCCAAGCAACACCGCCCAATACCAGCATGTAGATTATCGCTCCTACGCTTTGTCCGTTTGATGTAGCACCTTTAAAAACTGCCAAAAATAATCCAGCAGGGAAAAACCATAAGGCTAATCCAATCACTAAAGCCAAAGCAAATGCAACAAATTTCATTCTAATTCCCCCTTATTAAACCTTGATTATCTTCTCTCATTCCGTATTTACGGTATCTTTCAAGCTCATAATGCAAATGCTCTATACCAAATTCCTTATTTTTCATTCCACTGGCAAATATAATTTCATTTAGTATAAATAGCTTTTGATTTCCACTTACTACTTCATTTCTCTCAACTGCTACTTTATCAAATTCATCTGATATAGTTTTAAGCAAATTTATGATTTCCTCTTTTGCAAACATACCTACATAAGGATTTTTTGTAGATTTTAAAAGCTCTATATTTGCATCCACCAGCTCATCGTATAAAGTTCGCTCTTTTTTTACAGCATCTGGCATTTGAGAATAAATCATAAAAACACAAAATATAACAAATAAAATAAAAAATATTACCCACATCATTAACCTACTTAAATATTCTCTTTACATCACATTTACTTGGAATTGTCATATCGTAATCAAAAATCAAAGCATTATCATAAGAATAATTATCATATTTCAAAATTGCTTCGCTTCCATATGTGTAGTGATAACAAAATTTTGTTTCGATAAATATCTCATCAGATGTTCTGTATAAATTACTATCAACTCTTTTTACATAAACTTTATACAACTCTGCATTAAGAAATGAAAGACAAACAAATAGACAAAATAAAAATTTCATACAACCCTCCTTAAATTTATCCCATAGGATATAGAAAATATAATTGTATCGGTATAAATTTAAAAGAAAATTAATCCCATAGGATAAATATGCAGAGTGAGTTTAGCAATGCAAGTGACGAGGAAATCGCTGCTTTTTACAGACAATTATCACAAAACGTAAAACACTTAAGAGAACAAAGTAAAATTTCTCAGCTTGAATTAGCTTTAGAAATAGGTATCAAATCAGTCGCATTTTACTCCAATTGTGAAAATAATCGCTATGGAAAACACTTCAACATCGAACATATTTTTAAAATTTCAAAAGCCTTAAATGTGGATATAGAAGAACTATTTAAATTTAAAAATTAAGCTAAATTTAGTAATATTCAAAAGATATTAATCAAATTTTGGATAAAATCAGGCAAATTTTATAACCACGAAAGGCAACAAAATGGCAATACCAGAAGCAGAGCATATATGGTTTGATGGGAAACTAATCAAGTGGAAAGATGCCACGGTTCATGTTTTAACTCATTCACTTCATTATGGAAATGCTGTTTTTGAGGGAGTTAGGGCTTATAAGACACCAAAAGGCTTAGCTATATTTAAACTAAAAGAACATACAAAAAGACTTTTTGAATCAGCAAAAGCCTGCGGGATTACTATCCCATTTTCACAAGATGAGATAAATAAAGCGCATATAGATTTACTAAAAAGCAACACTTATAACAGCAACGTTTATATCCGTCCACTTGTATTTTTAGGGTACGGAAAAATGGGAGTTAGCCACATCGGCTGCCCAGTAAATACGGCTATAGCCGCATGGCAATGGGGAGCTTACATGGGCGATGATGCTCTTGAAAACGGGATAAAAGTAACGATCTCATCTTGGATAAAACCGGCACCGTTTTCTATGATGGCAAAAGCAAAAGCAAGCGCGAATTACTTCAACTCTCAAATGGCGAACTACGAAGCGCAATTATCTGGATACGATGAAGCTTTGCTTCTTGATCCTCAAGGATTTATAGCTGAAGGAAGCGGAGAGTGCTTTTTCATAGTAAAAAACGGCGTGATCATTACTCCTCCAAATGACACGAGTTTAGAAAGTATAACTCAAAAAACGGTTATAGATATCGCAAAAGATCTAGGCTACGAAGTGGTCCGTCAAAGAATCACAAGAGATGAAGCATATACGGCAGATGAGGCATTTTTTACAGGAACAGCCGCGGAAGTAACGCCTATAAGCAACATCGACGGTAGGATTATCGGCTCAGGAAAAAGGGGCGTTATAGCCACACAGCTTCAAGCCGCATATTTTGATGTAGTAATGGGTAAAAATGCAAAATACGAGCATTTTGTAACATATATAAAATAAATTTAAAAGGAATAAACTTGCCAGCAGATTTAAATGATTATTTCAACAAGAAAAACGGTAATGGAGGCGGAAACGGCGGAGATAATAAGCCGAATTTCAACTTTAAAAAACCAAATATGCCGAGCCTTCCTAGCGGCTTTGGTAAATTTAGCGGTATAATTTACGCTATCGTCGTTATCATAGCTGTTTTAGTCATAGCAAAACCATTTATAATAATAAATTCAGGTGAGGTGGGTATCAAATCAACAGCGGGTAAATTCGATCCGACACCTCTTGGTCCAGGATTTCATTTCTTTGTACCTTTTGTACAAGAAGTAAGAGTAGTAGATACTAAAGTTCGTATCATAAACTATACTTCAAGCGAAGGCAGAAACGAAGCAAATTACCGTGGCAGCGGTATAGAAACAAAAGATACTATATCGGTTCTTGATTCTCGCGGTCTTCCAGTCAGCATGGATATCACCGTTCAGTACAGACTAAATCCGCAAAATGCTCCTCAAACTATAGCCGCATGGGGATTTAGCTGGGAAAGTAAGATAATTGATCCAGTTGTTAGAAACGTTGTTAGAAACGTAACTGGTAAGTACACCGCCGAAGAGCTTCCTGAGCGTCGTAATGATATAGCAGTAGCTATAGATAATGGTATAAGAACAGATATCGATAGCCAACAAAATAAACCGGTAGAGCTTTTAAGTGTACAACTTCGCGAGATAATACTTCCGCCAAAAGTAAAAGAGCAAATCGAACGAGTTCAAATAGCAAAACAAGAAGCCGAAAGAACAAAATACGAAGTAGAACGAGCGAATCAAGAAGCTCTTAAAAAAGCAGCTCTTGCAAAAGGTAACGCAGAAGCCGTAAAAATAGAAGCTCAAGGTAGAGCCGACGCTTTAAAAATAGAAGCAAACGCTCAAGCATACGCAAACAAAGAAGTAGCAAAAAGTTTAGATAATAACTTACTGCAACTAAAACAAATTCAAACCCAAAAAGAGTTTAATGAAGCATTAAAAGTAAATACCGATGCTAAGATATTTTTAACTCCAGGAGGAGCCGTACCAAATATCTGGGTGGATACAAAAGACAAACCCAAGCAAAGCGCTCTAGAGCAAAAGTAAGGATAAAATATGTGTGTGAATTGGGATAAAGTAGCTGGACTTTTACCAGTAAGTGTACAAGAGTATAGCTCAAATGAAGTTCTTATGATGGCTTATATGAATGAAGCAGCACTTAATCTTAGTATAGAAACTGGTTTTGCTCACTACTTTTCACGCACAAAAAATAGAATCTGGAAAAAAGGTGAAGAGAGCGGAAATTTTCAGATTATTAAATTTATGGCTCTTGATTGCGATAACGACGCGCTTCTTATTAAAGTCAAACAAATAGGCGACAATGCTTGTCATACCGGAGCAAAATCTTGTTTTTTTAATGAAATTTCAGCCAACAAAGCAAATTTAAATAACAATCAAAAAACCCATAAATACGATATTTTAGATCATCTTTATCATATAGCTCTTGATAGAAAATTAAATAGGAGCGAGAACTCGTATATATCTAAACTATATCAAAAAGGTGAAAATAGTTACTTAAAAAAAATATGCGAGGAAGCCGGAGAGTTCAGTTTTGCTATCAAAGATCTTTCTAAATTTAAAAAATATGCAGATCTAAACAAAGAGAGTTTCGGCGAACATATAGATGGCAAACCAGATTACGACGTAGTATATGAAGCAGCAGATATTTTATTTCATCTTATAGTCGCTTTAGCTGATTTTGATATACATCCGGCTAGAGTTTTAGATGAGCTGAAAAGACGCGAAGGAATAAGCGGTATTGAGGAGAAAAATGCTCGCTCTAGATAGCATAAAACAAGGTATTAAATTTTATATATCGCATTTCGGTTTTATCGATTATTTTGCGATAATTTGGGTTTTATTAGTGTTTTTAGTGGTGCTTTTTCTTGTTATAATACTCATTTTTAAGCGCCCAGGTCTTGCCTCAATCCTACTTATAGCCGATATAGTATTTGTATTTCTTGGTATATTCTATACGCATAAATTTATAGATGAAACTTTAAGAAAGAGAGAGATTATGATAAGTGATATAAAACAGCTAAACTACTCAGATACAATGATAGTCGATCTGAATTTGACTAACAAGTCAAATAAAGCGTTTAAATATTGCAATGTAAATTTGAAGTTTTACAAAGTAGCGCCTAATAAATTTAAAAACTACATAAATTCTCTTAAGCCATTTTACAAAAAAAATAGCGTGATAGAAGATGGAGTAAATATAGGTCAAACCAAAAACTTAAGGCTTGTCATAAATGACTTTAGACCGACTGATTATAATACAACTGTGACTTCGGAGTGTTTTTGATGGGTTATTTTACTATTTATCACATAATCGCACTAGTGATTATATTTATACTATTTTTAGCTTTTTTATTTCTGTCCATAAAAGAAAAAAAGGTTTCAGTAGTGCTAAGTATGGTGCTGCTAAATATATTTGTCATGACCTCTGTTAGCATACTTGCAATGCTTATAATAGACGAATATACAAAAATAGCCAGAATAATCCAATTAGACCAAAACAGAGTACTCATCAATGAAAGTATAGTATTTACGGGCACTATCCAAAACACGGGCTCACATACGATCACTAATTGCAAATTTAATATAAGACTTGTTAATTCTCCTGTTGAAAAAGGAAAGCTTGATCCTACTATATTTCAAACAAGAGGATTTTTTGAAATATTTAAAAGAAAAGATACTCAATCCAGCACACAAAATGCTAGCTTCACAATCGGACATGGTTTAAAAGCAGGTGAAACTAGAGCATTTAGCGTTTCTATGAATTATCCGGCGCATTTTAGAAGTCCAAGTGTATATCATACTTTATCTTGCCACTGATAATCAGCAAGATAAAATCACATAAAACCAGGCTTTGAAACTCTGGTTTTAAATAAATTTATTTTATAAAATAATCACCATCAAAGCTCACGAGAGAATATTTTCGCTCATTGCCAAGGCTGCTAGTAAGCTCATCGATACTAAGAAACTCAAGACTATCAGCGCCTATAAACTTACGCACCTCTTCTACGTTCATATTTGCACTTATAAGCTCAGCGTAACTTGGCGTATCGATACCGTATCTACAAGGATGTTTGATTTCTGGAGCAGCTATTTTCATATGAATCTCTTTTACTCCGGCATGCCTTAAAAGCTCAACAATTTTTTTACTAGTAGTTCCTCTTACTATACTATCATCGATGACAACAACGCTTTTCCCATTTAAAACAGAACTCATAGGGTTTAATTTCAGCTTAACTTTTAAATTTCTCATCTCTTGAGTAGGCTCTATAAATGTACGACCCACATAGTGATTTCTCACTATAGCCATCTCAAACGGTATTTTGCTAAACTGAGAATATCCAAGCGCCGCGGGAACTCCAGAATCTGGCACCGGAACTACAAAATCAGCTTTGATATTTGATTTTTTAGCCAAAGTCTCGCCGAGTTTTTTTCTTATGTCATATACATTTTTACCGTCTATGACACTATCTGGTCTAGCAAAATATATATACTCAAAAGCGCAAATTCTAGGATCGACTTGTCCAAAAAGCTGGATACTTTTAAACTCGCTTTTACCTTCTTCAAATATAAGCATCTCTCCTGGCTTCACGTCTCTTATAAAAGTTGCTCCTACAAGATCAAACGCACAAGTCTCGCTAGCTACGATATATCCGCCATCTTTTAATCTCCCAAGACTAAGTGGTCGTACGCCGTAAGGATCGCGCAAAACAAACATCTTTGAACGACTCAGTATAAGAAGACAATACGCTCCTATAATCTGACGAACGGCTTCAACTATGCGATCTTGCAGATGCTCTTTTTTGCTTTTTGCAATAAGATGAAGAATATTTTCCGTATCCATATTTGACTGAAATATCGCACCGTCCTCGACAAGCCTCTCTCTAACTTCATTTTTATTTATCAAATTTCCGTTATGCACTATGCTAATCTGACCCAAAGAGTATTTTGCGCTAACTGGCTGAGCATCCAAAACGCTATCGCTTCCTGCGGTTGAATAACGATTGTGACCTATTGCCATTTCACCTTTTAAAACTTCAAAACTATCATGATTAAAAACTTCTGTTACTAAACCGCGATTTTTAATGGTTTTGATATTGTGATTATTACTAGCGCTGATTCCGCTTGCTTCTTGACCGCGATGCTGCATAGAAAATAGACCGTAATAAGCAGTCTTAGCGGCATCTTTTGAATTTATAATTC
The DNA here is from genome assembly GCF_900475935.1 of Campylobacter fetus subsp. fetus. NCBI lineage: Bacteria > Pseudomonadati > Campylobacterota > Epsilonproteobacteria > Campylobacterales > Campylobacteraceae > Campylobacter > Campylobacter fetus. The sequence continues at coordinate 270,061 of NZ_LS483431.1, read as the reverse complement.
CTACTATCGCACACATTTTATAGTCCTAAACAATCATAAATAGAGTAAAGCTTAGGCTCTTTTGATTTTATCCAAATGGCAGCTTTTATAGCGCCTTTTGCAAATGTAGCTCTAGATGTAGCAGTGTGATTGAGTTCGATAAACTCCCCATCATTATAAAATCCTACAGTATGACGACCGACTATATCGCCGCCTCTTAGGGACATAACAGCTATCTCGTCTTTGCTTCTAGCTCCTATCATCCCGTCTCTACCGCTAACTCTTACGCTATCTAAAGTCAAGTTTCTAGCTTTTGCGGCATGCGTTGCTAGTGTAAGAGCCGTGCCGCTTGGGGCATCTACTTTACGGCGATGATGCATCTCGACTATCTCTATATCAAATCCATCTAAAACTCTACTTGCAAGTTCAGTAAGTCTATTTAACACTGCTACGCCTAAACTCATATTTGTAGCTTGAAGTATAGGCATAACAGAGCTAGCAAGTTTTATGAGCTCATCACCTTCGCTTCCCAGACCGGTTGTACCTATGATCAAAGGTTTTGGGTTTGTTCTTGCATAGTTTATTAAATTGACAGCACCATCTTTAATACTAAAATCAATTATCACATCGCTATTATCAAAAAGTGTTTTTAAATCATTTGTAACGATAGCATCACCGACATCAAAAGGCATAGGTTCTATCGTATAAGCAACGCTTAAAATTGCTTGTTCATTGTTTTTTAAATTTGAAATTATCTCATATCCCATTTTACCGCTTGCACCGTGAATTCCTATCCGTATCATCATACACCTTTTTGGTTTGAATTTTTTCTCATTTTATCAAATTTTTAATTACAAAATGGTTATGTTATAGAAAATTTGAAATTGAAATTTGAGTAAATGTGAAGATTTGAGATATTAATATAATTCGAAATTTGATATTTTAAATTTAAAAAACTAGGCTCAAATAAAAACTTATTTGAGTCTAAATTTAAAAATTAAAATAATCCAACAATTTGAGAAGCAATTTTATCTTCTAATATAGGAGTAGCTTCAGCCAAATCTAATCCCATTTTAGTAGCTTCGGCAAATATAATTGTCTTTTTCTCTATATAATCGCTTTCATAGCTTTGGCTAGAGGTGTCAACTTGGTTACTTCTTAGCGAACCGCTTGCATTATCATTTTTGATATTTCCGCCAAACGAATTTAAAAATCCAGATTTACTTGAATCGCTAACTGAAGCTTGTCCGCTCACGCTTCCTGTAGAGCTAAGAACCATTCCTTTTGATTTTTGTTTTATATTTATATCTACTTGCATTTGCCAAATAGTATCTTCGGTAATCTTGCCTAAAACTCCACCAACCAAAGCACCAGCAGCACCAGCAGCTATCATACTACCGGCCCCTCCGCTATTATATCCGCTTATAGCTGCTCCGGTGGCTCCTAAAGCTACAGCGCCGCCTGCAGCGTTATTTTCTGATTTTTTATCGCAATATAATACATTTGTACTAAGTATATATGTAGCAACGTCTGGATCATCTACTATCTGATAACCTTTAGACTGCAAACCTTGTATGATTCTATTTTCCAAATTCACATCATGACCGCTTGTGTTTTTGATATTGACAAAAACAAGTCTCTTGTCTTTAGCAACCGGATCTATAAATATACTTTGAGTCATTTTAGAGCTAGTCTGCAAATTCGTAGTAGCACAACCTGTTAAAAAAAGCAGCACGGCAATACTGCCTAAGATAGTTTTTGAACTTAAAATTTTCATATGAAACCTTATTTATAAATTTATTGCATAATAACAAAAAAGTTTATAAAAATCGCTTAAATGAATTTATTAAAGTCAGTAAAAACTGACTTTAATAATGAAGGCTCTCTATATAGCTCATAGCTGAAAGTGCTGCAGTAGCACCATCGGCAGCTGCACACACAACTTGTTTTGGAGCATCTTCTCTTAAGTCTCCAGCAGCAAAAAGACCGGGAATATTTGTTTGCATTTTTAAATTTACCCTAACTTGACCTGTTGATAAAGTATCACATATAAAATTGCCGTTTTCATCTTTTAAAACATCGTTTCTAACATCCAAACCAACAAAAGTAAATATACCAGGCACTGCCAAATCACGCACTGAGCCATCTTGAAGCTTAACTTTTACCCCTTTTACTCCAGCTACGCTATCTCCATAAACCTCATCTACTCTCGCATTTGTTATAAGCTCTATTTTTGGATTTTTTTTAACTTTTTCTACCGTGATCGGAGCTGCTCTAAAACTATCTCTTCTATGTATCAAATAAACCTTAGAACAGATATTTGCTAGATATTCGGCCTCTTCAAGCGCTGTATCCCCGCCACCTAAAACCGCAACTTCTTTATTTTTATAAAAAAATCCATCACAAGTCGCACAAGTAGAAATTCCCTTACCGAAAAACTCGTCTTCTCCTTTAAATCCAGCTCTTTTTGGCGTTGAACCGGTGCAAACTATAACTGCTTTTGCGGTTTCTACTTTATTACCTTCTAAAAAAATACTAAAACTTCCATCACTGTTTTTTGACACTCTTTGAACATTTGCCATTTCATGTTTTAAACCAAATCTAGTACATTGCTCAGTCCAAGGAGTCATAAAACTAAGACCATCCATAACTGTCGCGACTCCGGGATAGTTTTCCATCTCAGAACTACTTGTTATCTGACCTCCGGGCATTCCTTTTTCAAACATCACAACATTTTTAAGACCGCCGCGAGTTGCATACAAACCTGCGGATAGTCCGGCAGGACCTCCTCCAATTATCGCTACATCTAACATAATTTGCTCCTAAATAAATTTATATCTATAAAATTAAATAATAAATCACATAAAAATAAATTTTAAATTTTTGATTGAATATATACAGACAGATAATGGGGTAAAACCCCATTTGGATTATAAAAGCGAGTTAATTTTATCAGCAATTGCTATTTTTGATTGCGCGCCGATCATTTGATCTACTATTTGACCATCTTTAAAAAATAGTAGCGTTGGTATCGAACGAACGCCATACTCAACAGCTAAATCTTGTGCCTCGTCCGTATTAACTTTACAAATTTTAGCCTTGCCATCAAACTCAGCAGCAAGCTCATCAATAACTGGAGCTAACATTCTACAAGGTCCGCACCAAGGAGCCCAAAAATCTACTAATGCAACGCCTTCTTTGGCAACATTAAAATTTTCTGAAGTAAGCTCTATATATTTACCCATTTGTTTCTCATCTCCTTAATAAATTTAGTCAAATTATACATTAAAAAGCTTAAATTAAAAGACAATAGTGAATTAAAAGCTAACGTTTTGTATAAATTTAACCTTATTTTGTTCAATACATATAATATCTATCTGGTAATTCAAATCAAAATCGTATTTTAGCATATAAAAGTTAATAGTTTTTATTATTTTATAAATTTTATTTTGTGTAACTCTATATATAGTTTCGTAATCTTTACTAGTAGATTTTACCTCTACAAAATGGAGAACATCATCCTTTTTTGCAATTATATCGATTTCTCCGAATTTAGAATGAAAGTTTTTTTCTAATATTTCAAAACCTTGCGATACCAAATATTTAGCTGCCATATTCTCGCCTTTAAATCCAAAAAGATACTCTTTTAGACCCAAATTATTCTTCTATTCTGATCATAAATGGCTTATCTTTTATAAAACTCTCATTTTCAAGTAGATTTACCACTCTTACCATATCTGCTTCTAAGCATGTATGAGTAGTAAAATACAAAGTGCTACTATCACAACTCTTATCGACTCTTGGTTTTTGTAAAAAGCTATCTATAGAGAGATTATTTTTACTCATTAGATCCGTAATCTTAGCTAAAACACCTATCTCATCGGCTACTTTTAATCTTAAATAATACTTAGTTCTAATATCTTTTGGACTCATAAGCTCAAGCGGAGCTATCTCAAGCGGAGCTTTATAACCAAGCATAGGATTTTTAACGTTTCTTGCTATATCTATAAGATCGCTTATAACGGCACTTGCAGTAGCACTTCCGCCGGCTCCGGCTCCATAAAACAGACTTTCTCCAACAGCATCTCCAGTAACGCTAATGGCGTTCATCACTCCGTCTACTTTTGCTATCATTTTATCTTTTCTAATAAGAGCTGGATGAACGCGAAGTTCTACTTTATCTTCTCTTCGTTTTGCTATAGCTAATAATTTAATAACATATTCAAATTCATTCGCAAAATATATATCTTCATTAGTGATATCGCCTATGCCTTCTATGAGTATATCTTGCGGTTTTGCATGCACCAAATAAGCTATACTAGCAAGTATAAGGAGCTTATGAGCCGTGTCAAATCCTCCTATATCAAATGTCGGATCAGCTTCAGCGTAGCCGAGTTCTTGAGCTCTTTTTAACGCTTCATTAAATTTAGTGCCGTTTTGCATCATATTTGTAAGTATATAGTTGCTAGTACCGTTCATAATGCCTACGATTTTTTCTATATGGTTTGCGCTTAAACCCTCTCTTAAGGCTTTTATGATAGGAATACCTCCAGCTACGCTAGCTTCATAACCAAATGGAGTATCTCCGGCAAGCATCTCAAGCTCACTTCTATGATAAGCTAATAAAGCTTTATTTGCAGTTACGACAGGTTTTTTTTTCTTTAAGATTTTGCTTACTACATCATATGGTTTTTCCACGCCTCCCATAAGCTCCACAAAAACATCAATATCATCCCTATTTATAACACTTTGTATATCATCGCTAAGAGGTATACTAGACTCTCTTTTTTTACTTATATCGCGTACAACACCTATAACAGGTGTTATCTCAACACCCGATCTAGCTGTTATCAACCGTCTATTATTTATTAATACGTTGGCAACTTCGCTGCCAACAGTACCTAATCCAAGTATCGCTACTCTCATTCAAATTCTTTTAAATATTTTTTTATATTTCTAGCTGCTTGACGGATACGATTTTCATTTTCTATAAATGCAATTCTTACATATCCATCACCAAGCGCACCAAATCCGGCTCCAGGACTAACTGCTACGCAAGCTTTTGTTAGAAGCTGCTTTGCAAACTCTTTGCTTCCTATGCTTCCTACTTGATGAGGAAGTTTTGCCCATGCAAACATACTAGCTCTTGGCTTTGCTATCTCCCATCCAGCAGAACAAAACGCATCTATCAATATATCTCTTCTTTTCTCATATGTTTGGCGAATTTGCTCAACGCAGTTTTGATCACCATCAAGAGCAACAGTCGCTGCTACTTGAATAGGAGTAAACATACCATAATCAAACCATGATTTTATCTTTTTAAGTGCGGCGACTAATTTTTTATTTCCACATACAAAACCGACTCTCCAACCTGCCATATTGTATGATTTTGATAGCGTATAGCACTCTACTGCAACGTCTTTTGCGCCTTCAACTTCAAAAATACTAGGAGTTTTATACCCATCAAAAGTAAGTTCGGCGTAAGCTATATCGCTTATTATATAAAATCTCTCCTTCTTTGCCATATCTACTAAACGCTCATAAAAACTCTTTTGACAAGTCACCGTTGTTGGATTGTGGGGGAAATTTACTACTATATATTTTGGTCGTGGAATACTTTCATCTATAGTTCTTTGTAAATTTTCAAAAAATTTATTCTCATCTAGTTCAAATTCGGAATTATAGCTAAGCGGCATTTTGGCGACATTTCCACCAGCTATAATAAATGCTTGAGTATGTATAGGATAAGCAGGATCTGGAACGATCGCAACGTCTCCTGGATTTACTATAGCTTGAGTTAAATGCACAAAACCCTCTTTGCTACCCATAGTAGCGACTGCTTCAGTTTCTGGATCTAATACTACTCCATATTTTCTTTTATACCAATTACAGATAGCTAAACGGAGTTTATATATACCCTGACTTACGCTATATCCATGAGTTTTATCTTTTTGAGCGCTCTCACAAAGCTTATCTATGATGTGTGCCGGCGTTCTGCCATCTGGATTTCCCATAGAAAAATCTATTATATCAGCTCCGTCTCTTCTTGCAGCCATTTTTATAGCATTTACTTCGGCAAAGGCGTAGTTTGGTAATCTCTCAATAGTATTAAAACGTATCTCGTCAAACATAATAACTCCTTAATTTGATTTTATATAAATTGTTAAACCGTGCTTTATATTTTCTAAGCTAAAAACATCATCAATAATTAGATAAAACGCCTCATCAGGAAAATCTAAGTATATTTCTTTTTCTTTTTTATCTGACTTTACTTGACTAATAAGCTTTAAGTTTTTATCTAAAATTTTCACTAATGCTATCCAGCTATCATTTGATCTAGATTTTATCTCTATGCTGCTTTTACCACTTACATTTAAAAAATACGGCTCCAAAGGCTTTGAAAGCTGTACTTCGGTATCACTCTCATAAGTTAAAGTTTTTAGCATAGCTCTGCTAGCATCTATTTCATAAGAATAAGCAAATTGACCTGTTTTTTTTATATTTTTTATAAATATATTGTTTGATAAAAGCTCTTTATAAAAACTTCCAGGATTTAGCATAAATTGCGTATTTATAGATATACTCCATACCATACCAGAATCCCAAGTATCTAGGCTTTTGGTTAAAAAATAGTTATAGCCAAGATTATTTAAACTCTGAGATATCGCTTTTAGTACAAGAGTAGGAGAAGATGAGCTAACAAAACTAATATCCATATAAACAGGCGATGCATAGCTTAAATTTAAAAAGGAATTTGTCCTAAGTATGTTTGTTATCTTATCGTAATTCAAATTTAGGTTTGTATCTAAAAACTCGGCTTCATTTATAAATAAACTTTTAATTTTTTGCCGGTTTGCATTATATACCTGATCTCCAACTATGCTTTTTAAATTTGAGTTTAAATCATATCCAAAGCATATGGACGCAAAAAGCAAAAAAGCAAAAAATGATTTTACCACTCTTTTCCCTTATTTAACTTTACGTATTCATCATAATCTATCTGCTTTAAACTTCCATTTTCTACTAAAAATCTAAGTGCATTTTTTGATTTAAATGTTGTGTTTTTATCGTTTTGTTCTAAATTTAATTCTCCATGACCTGTTAATACAAGCGAATTCAAACTTAAATTTATATCAACCGGATCTTTTGTGCTAAATGATCTTTTATATGTTCCATCAAGACTTTTTACACCTATCCAGATTGTCTTTTTTGGTATAATTTTAGCGATCAAACCACCCTTAGGTACGTTTTGTTCTGCACTATTTTGCTGTAAATTTAAAACAGGTATCAAGCTATCTATCTGATCATTTTCACTGCTTTGTGTCATAGATGAGCTAAATAAAGACTCATTTTCATCAGACAAATTCGAATCAGTTACATTTTCATCTTGCAAACTGACAAAAGGAATTGTCATATTGCTTTCTATCTTTAAACTCTCTTTTGCAGTTTCTACTACCGTTGTATTTGAGTATGAAACGCTATTATTTTTATCGTCAAATATAAATGAAAAATCATCAAAATATTTCGTATATCCAAAAATCCAAATCAGCCCGACAATAACAAATAACAGCACAAGCGTCCATGTCCAAAAATTGCTGCCCGGTTTTGATGTATAAGCGGGAATTTTAGGTGCTACGCAAAACGTGCAGCCATCATCGCCTGAATGCTCAAAGCAGTAAGTCTTAAACTCATCATACCAATCAGAAAGATCCCACCCATACTCTCTTGTTAAAATTTTTATAAAACCAGAAACATTTAGCTTTTTTAACTTATCAAAATTTTTATCACACATATACTCTAGATATTCTGCTTCTATGTGTGTTTGCTTTGCAACTTCTCTTACGCCTATATCTTTGATTTTTAATATATCATTAGCCATTCATAATCCTATCAAATAATATTCCAAATGCCACACTAACATTCAAACTATCCCAGCCTTCGCGCATATTTATACCTAAATTCTCATCGCATTTTTCAAGCGCTTTTCTAGGAATTCCCTCACCTTCGCTGCCCATCACAAGTACGGTTTTTTTACCAAATTTGCACTCACTAGGGTTTTTACCTTTAGCATCTGAGCCATAAATTTTAAATCCAAGCTGTTTTAGCTCGTTTAAAAGACTTAGTCCATCACTAACTAGCGTTATAGGCAGCTCATAAGCCGCTGCACTGCTAGCTCTTATGATACCTTCCATGGAAGCACTTTTAGATATCATTATAACACCGCCTCCGCCAAGAGCGTAAGTCGTGCGAACTATGCTTCCTATATTTCCTACGTCGCTTAATCCATATAGCACGACTAAGAAGTCTTGTTTTTTTATCTCATTTAAGCTAGCAAACTCGAACTCACAAACTTCGGCTAAAAAGCCTTGATGATTGCCCCCGCGTGCTAAAGCTTGAGCTTTTTTGTTATCTACCTTGTGGATTTTGACTCCACTTTTCACAATTTTATTAAAGATATCTTTTTCGATATCTTTGGCAAGATAGATATTTATAAGCTTCTCTTTGTGCTTTTCTAACAAATGTAAAAATAGTTGTTTTCCATAAATAATCATACGCCTGATAATACCCAAAAGCCGTTAAAATTTAGCTTATGTTATCAAATTTTGGTATATTTTTTTTGCATTCTCACCGGTTATTTTAGAAATTAGCTTAGCTTTTTGTTTTAAAGGCAGATCAAGCTCCATAATATCTTTTGTAGTGATACGCTCTAATGCTTTATTTGCAGAACGATCGATCACAACACACCACTCTCCGTTTAAATTTGAGTTTTCAAGCTGAGTGAGTAAATTTGTAGCACTATTTTTAAATTTAGCTTCAAATTTTTTAGTCGCTTCTTTGATAATAAAAACTTCCCTTAAAGGATCGAGTTCAGATATGCTTTTTATAAGGCTTAAAATTCGTTTTGGAGACTCATATATAATCACCGGATATAGCGAATTTAACGCATTTTGGATAGCGATAGCTCTTTCTTTGCCTAAATTCGGCAAAAATCCTAAAAAAGTGAATTCTTTTTCTATGATCCCGCTAGCTGCGGCTGCTAGTAAAAGAGCGTTTGCTCCGCTTAGAACTTCGTATTTTATACTATTTTGCTGGGCAAATTTGACTAGCGAAATTCCCGGATCACTGATGCAAGGCATTCCTGCGTCACTAGCATAAATGCAAATTTTAGTTTCAAGCCTAACTTTATCAAATTTATCAAAAAAATCTTTTTCGTTGTGAGTATGGAGTGAGTAAAACTCTTTTGGGCTGATTTGTAAGCCAAATTTTGCATTCAAAAGAGTTATAAGAGATTTTGTTACTCTAGTATCTTCGCAGATGATGATTTCACAAAGTTCTAAGACGTCCAGGCATCTCTTTGAGATATCATCTAAATTCCCTATAGGGGTTGGAAGAAAGTAGAGCAACGGTTTATTTCATATTATATTTTTTCTTGAATTTATCAACACGTCCTGCGCTATCTACGATCTTTTCACTACCTGTGAAAAATGGGTGACACTCGCTGCAGATATCAACTCTGATTTCTGACTTATTTGACTTGCTTGTAAATGTGTTGCCACAAGCGCAAGTAACTGTGCATTCAACATACTCTGGATGTATATCTTTTTTCATTGCTTGTCCTTTTAAATTTTATAAAACTTCGCATTATAACTAAATATTCTTAAAACCAAATTACTTAGCATCGCAAAGCAGCTCGCAAGATGTTCTGGTGCGTAAATTTAGATACGCTGCGTTCAAGCATCTTGCATCTTTATCGCCACTTAAAATTTCAAGTTCATCACCTATTTTCCAGCCTTTACACGGTAAGCTCAAAGCCAAATAGTCTCTGTTATTTATAGTAAGCTTTAGCCCATCCTCACTTATAAAATTAACTTTTAAATTCTCGGCAAAAACAGCAGTGCAAAAAACAAGAAAAATAACAATTTTTTTCATTTTATAACTCTAGTTTCATTCGGTTTCATTTCTATGATCTCCCACGGAAGTCCTTGCTTATTTAATTCGTCCATAAATGGTTTTGAATCGAAATTTTCCATATTAAACACACCTTTACCGCTCCAAATTCCACGCGCAACCATCATACTTCCTATCATCGCAGGAACTCCTGTAGTGTAACTCACGGCACCTACTCCGGTCTCTTTGAAACACTCTTCGTGATCACATATGTTGTATATGTAGATCTTTTTTTCTACTGCGTCTTTTACCCCGGTTATCACGCAGCCTATATTTGTTTTGCCTTTTGTTCTCTCTCCAAGTCCAGCAGGATCTGGTAAAAGCGTCTTTAAAAACTGTATAGGTACAATTTTTACGCCGTTATGCTCTACTTCGTCTATGCGAAGCATTCCTACATTTTCAAGACATTTCATATGAGTTAAATAACTTTGTCCAAACGTCATAAAAAAGCGAATTCTTTTCAGTGTAGGTATATTTTTTACTAAACTCTCAAGCTCTTCGTGATAAAGCAGATAACTATCTTTTACGCCGACTTTTGGATAGTCCCATTTAAACATTATCTCCATAGGATCGGTTTGTATCCATTTACCATTCTCCCAGTATCTGCCCTTTGCGCTTACTTCGCGTAAATTTATCTCAGGGTTAAAATTTGTAGCAAATGCGTATCCGTGATCTCCGGCATTACAATCTAAAATATCGATCTCGTGTATTTCATCAAAAATATACTGATTTGCATACGCACAATACACATTTGTCACACCCGGGTCAAATCCGCTGCCAAGAAGAGCCATAGTATTTGATTTTTTAAAATCGCCATCTTTTGCCCATTGCAACTTGTACTCAAACTTAGCGGTATCTGGATGTTCGTAATTTGCAGTATCGATGTATGGAATTCCAGCCTCCGCGCAAGCATCCATAATAGTAAGATCCTGATAAGGAAGCGCAACATTTAACAACAAATCCGCTTTTATATCTTTTATCAAATTTACGACTGCATTTGTATCATCAGCGTCGATCTGAGCTGTATTTACGGTCACATTTAAACGATCTTTTATAAATTTAGCTATTTTATCGCATTTACTCTTTGTCCTGCTTGCTAAAGTTATTTTTGTGAAAATTTCACTATTCATAGCACATTTTACGGTCGCTGCTTGACTAACTCCTCCGGCTCCGATTATAAGAATATGGCTCATCTGTATCCTTTGATAAATTTTTTATGAATTATACTTGAAATTTGATAAAATGTTAATATATCGTTTTTACTTTACAATAAATTTAAGTTATAAGTAAATTTAAGCAATAATATTTAATCAAAAAAAATTATCAATTAGACTATCTTCATTATAATTTAATTTTTAAAATTTATATTATAATTTACTTGATTTTAAAAGCGATATCAAGCGAAATTTGATACTCTTTATCTACATTCGGGAAATTTGAACTTGCTTTTTTCAAAGCTTGAATAGCCGCCTCATTTAGCGAATTAAAAGAACTTTCACTTTTCAATCCATAGCTTTTTAAGCCGTTTTTATCTAAGATAAACTCCACTTTTACTACGCCTTGATATCCTAGCCTTTTTGCAACTTTTGGATAAATTACGTTTTTGATAATCTCATTTTTGATCTTTATGAATAGCTCGTCATTGCTTTTTAAATAGACTATATTTGAACTGTTTTCGCCTGATTTAAGACTACTGTTTTCTGAGCTGCTTTTTGTCAAACTGCTGCTTTTTATACTTTGAGTCTGATTTGTATCAATGTTATTTGAATTTAACGGAATTTCAGGCGGAATTTTTTCGTACGTTTGATTTTTAATATACTGGTTGGGCGCTTTAGTATTTTCTTTTGATATCTGCTTTTTTTCTACTTTTTTTGGCTTTGGAAGCGGTTTTTTTACTATCTCATTTTTTGGTTTCGCTTCATCTATTATCTGTTTTTTCTGCTCTTTTTTAGGCTGTTGGGGCTCTCTTGCTTCTTCTGTTTTTACACTGTTAATCGGAGTTTCAAATTTAGCCAACGGCAGTTTAAAACTCTGTTCTGATTGCTCTTTTGGTAATTTAATATCTAAATTTAGCGCGTAAGCAAAAACGCAAACATGCAAAGCGGTCGATATCAAAAACGCTATCAAATTTATACTAATTGTTTTTTGTGACGATGGAAAAATTTTCATGATTTTTCTCTTTTAATATATCTATGATCCACACGAAAGTCTCAAATTTACTCTCTTTATCACTTTTTATCTCTATCAATTCACTATTTCCTAGTTTAAATATTTCGCTTCTTAAAGCTTCTTTATCTACTAATATATCATTAAAATATAAGTTATTTTGATCATCTACGATTATAACGGTTCTACTTTTTTTCATATTTTTCATGCTAGAATTCGCATTTGGCAAACTTAGTTTTAAATGTCCACTAGCTATAAACGTTGATATACTAAGCACTATGCAAAGTAGTACCAGCATAATATCTATAAACGGAACTATATTTAAACTGTCATTTTTAGGAAGCCTCAAAGTGTTTCCTCAAATTTAGCGAGCAAAATATCTACTTTTCTATTTAATAAATTATATATCGCCAAAGTCGGTATAGCCACGGCAATACCAAGAGCTGTAGCTTTGAGAGCTAAAGAGAGTCCCATCATTATAGTATTTGCATTTATATTACCTGAAGCGCCCATATCGTAAAACGTTATCATGATCCCGCAAACTGTTCCCAAAAGCCCTACGTAAGGAGCGTTTGAGTATATCACGTATAAAAAAGTTAAGTTTTTAGTAAGCGCCATCTCAAGTGATTTAATGCTTTTAAAATGTCCTATATCCACAAAGCTATAAAAAAGAGCTCTTTCAATGGTAAAATATAGCGCAAAAAAACTCATAAAACCCAAAATTCCCATAATAATATAATCAATATTTTGCTTTAAAAACAGAACTATCTCCATAATGCCGACCTCAAACTAAAATTTCTATAAAAGCCCAATTCATCTCTTTGTATGTAGTGCGATTTTTTTCATAATAAACTTTTAAATTTTGCTTATCTACGTCATTTACTTTGTCTCCATAACTCCACTGCACCGCCGCTATAAACTCATCGAAAGTTTCTGTTTTAAATTTACAATCACTATGGCTTATAAAATCTACTTTCGCAAGATAACGCATTTGATAAAGTATGTTTAAAATATAGATATAATCAGGCTTTGGATAGACTTTGGAGCTTATAATTTCACTTATTTCATCGCCTAAAAAAGTTTTTCCGATATTGTAAGTTATATAAACTGCCCTATTTGCTTTGCTAATAAGTTTTGTTAAAGCGTCTTTTGCATCACTTACTTCAAGACATCTTGAAGCAATGATTATATCGTATTTTGGAAGCTCTTCCCAGCTATCTTCAAACGATAGTTTTTTAACCTTTACATTATCTAAACCTAAATTTGCCGCATTTGATTTAACGCATTTAAGCATTTCATCACTATAATCACAACAAAGCACGTTTTTAACGTCTTTTGCAAGCTTTAATCCTATCGTTCCAGGGCCACATCCCATATCTAAAACGGTAGTAGATTTATCAAATTTTATTTTACTCACAAACTCATCAACGTAATAGCTTTTATGAACTCTCTCATTCATACTAGAAGCTTTTTTATCCCAGTCTGTGCTGCTTTTTGGCTTAAAAGTGCTTATCTTTTTTTGCTCTATATAAAGCTTTGCAAAGTCTATCTCATCGTAATTTGAACTCATCATCATAGTAATTCCTCGTATTTTTTATAATTAACTCCGTATAGTTTGGATATCAAAGAGCTATCTAAAAGCTCACTAGAAGTGTCTTTAAATATCTCACCGTTTTTTACCAAAATCGCCCTTCCGCCTATAAATTTGGCATGTCTTGGATGATGTGTGGTTATGATAAAATTACAACCATTAGCCGCTACTTTTTTTATCATTTCTAAAAGCCTTATTTGATTACCGAAGTCAAGTCCGTTTACTGGCTCGTCCATTATGATAGTTTTTGCCCTGCTAGCTAGAGCTCTAGCTATTAAAACAAGCTGTTTTTGTCCTCCGCTAAGGTTTAAAAACTCGTCATCGGCTAAATTTATTATACCAAGTCTCTCTAAAGATTCCATAGCTATAAGTCGGTCGTTTTTAGAGTAATTATCAAAAAGCCCTTTATATGCAAGTCTTCCCATCAAAACCATATCAAGTACGCTATAGTTAAATGGAGTGTAGTTTGATTGAGGTATGTAGCTTATGAGTTTTGCCAGCTCTTTTGGACTAAAAGAGCACAAATCGGCTCCGTTTATCAAAACATTTCCTCTAAATTTAACAAGCCCCAAACTAGCTTTTAAAAGGCTCGATTTACCAGAACCGTTTTCGCCAAGTATATTTAATATTCCACCCTCAAACTCAAAGCAAATTTGATTTAATACCTCTTTTTTAGCATATTTCACACTTAAATTTACTAACTTTATCAAGCTCTTCTCCTAAGCAAAACCGCTAAAAAGATAGGAATTCCAAAAAAGCTTGAAACTATACCTATGGGGACTTCGTAAGTAAAGAGCTCACGACTTAAAAGATCACAAATCAGTAAAAACAAAGCTCCGATAAATGCCGAACTAAAAAGCATAGTGCGTGAGTTTGCTCCATAAATAAATCTAGCGATATGAGGCACGATAAGCCCTATCCAGCCTATGATACCGGCCAACATCACGCTTAAAGCAGATATCAAAGTAGCAAAAAATATAATGCAAATTTTAAGCGTTCTCACATTTACCCCAAGGCTTTTTGCCTCTTCTTCGCCCATACTAAGAGCGTCTATCTGTTTGCCAAGAAGTACAAGAGATAAAGTACCAAAAACCATAGGTATAAAAACCGCAAAAACAACGTCTTTTGTCGCAAAGCTCAGGCTTCCCATAAGAAAATAAGTTATTGCAGGAAGCGTTTCGTTAGGATCTGCTGCGTATTTTAAAACTGCTAAAAACGAGCTAAAAAGAGAGCTTGATATCACGCCGCCAAGCACTAACATTATCATATTTTTGCTACCACCAAATACAGCGATCATCACCGCTAAAAAAACAGCCGCGAAACCAAAAATAAAAGTAAGCCACATCTGATAAAATACGCCAAAACCCATCACCATAGCAAGTGCCGCGCCAAAACTAGCACCGCTCAAAACTCCAAGTATAGACGGACTTACCAAAGGATTTATAAACATATTTTGATAAGCGCCGCCAGCTACTCCAAGAGCCGCACCTATGATGATAGCGGCGATCACCCTAGGAAGCCTGATATCAAGTACGATAACAGAGGCTGGACTCTCTTCGCCGCTAAAAATCCCCGTAAAAACTCTCAGATATTCACTCATACTTATATCAAATTTACCGTTTGTCAAAGATATAACGCTAAATATAGCGAGCAGAGCAAAAAGAAAAATAAAACTAATTTTTTTCATTTAATATAAAATCCAGGTCGTCTTTGTTTAGATCTGCATATAAAAATAACTTGTAAAACTCACTAGCTTCACGCCTGATATCTAAGCCTAAAGCGTCTTTATGCAAAACATCCATAAGCCACCTAAGCCCCAAAAGTTTTGTAAAACTTGCAGGTTTTCCGACCCATGAAAACGGGCTTCTAGGTATGAGATAAACTCTTTTATTTTTTACGGCGTTTATTAAGTTCCACTTTTTATCGCTCCAAATTTTCTCAAAAAATTCCTTTTCATAGACTAGTATGACTTCAGGGTTTGCCGCTAAGATCTTTTCAAAATCTGCCTTTACGCGGCTCATTTTGTTTTTTGATTTGCACTTAAACTTAGCCGTGTCACCTCCAGCTAGATCTACAAGTTTGATAAAACTCGAGCTTCCGCACTCCGTCTCAAGTCCGCCTTTTCCAAAAGCGTAATAAACGCTTGGCTTATCTAAACTTAGTTTTGCTAAACTATCAGCCATTTTTTGACTTTGGTTAGCGTAAGCTATCAGTTCGTCCGCTCTTTTTTGGTTGCCGAAAATCTCGCCAAATGCCTTATATACTTGAACTCCAAAACTATCTTCATCATCTATATATAACACAGGTATTTTAAGAGATCTAAAAATACCGCCGTATTTTGGATCGTCTTTTGTATTTTGGCCGGTTATGATGAGATCGGGTTTTAAGCTTAATACCATTTCGATATTCGGCACTCTACCTTGCCCGTAAAATCCACCCACAACAGGCAAACTATACACATTTTTATCAAGATATCTTTTTTCGATATCCCAAAACTCGAAAACAAGCCCTGCTATCAAGCTTTTATCAAAACTATAAAGTGAATAAAGCAGAGTTGGATTGCTCGCATAGACTTTTTTGATATTTTCAGGTTTTAGATTTTCGCAGTTTTGACACTCGAATTTACCTAAAATCAAACTAGCATTAGCCGCTATAGCCAAAAAACACAAGAGTAAAAATTTAAACATAAGGCATTATCTTTCTAGCATAATCTTTTAAAATTTCTTTATGACGTTTGTAGCTTAAGGCTGCTGGTTTTAATAAAATATGGTCTATTTTAGTAACTTTTACTAGCTCTAAAACCTGCTTTTTGCACTCTTTTACGTCTCCTGTTATGGCAAATTTTTGTAGCAATTTGGGATCAAAAAACTCATTTCTAAGTTTTTCATACTCACTGCCTTTTACCATTTCAAACGTATCTTCGTTTTGCGCTCCGGTCATCGCTTTAAAGAAAAAGCTGATAGTTTTGTTAGCTTCAAGACTTGATTTGGCTTGATTTTGACCTATATTAATAGCTCTGATCAGTCCCATTTTCGGGTAAAATCCGGCTATTTTTTTATAACGCTCTTTTATGCTCAAAACATCATCTATACTTGATCTAATGCTCGCTAAAATAGGATATCCACGTCTAGCGGCAAATCCCAAGCTCTCATCATGTACGCTTGCCATATAAAACTGTGGTTTAGACACTTTTGGAGTGATGTTAAGCTCATCAAACATTAAATTTAACTCATCTAATTTTTCAAGCATAATTTTTCTATTTAAATTCGGATCTCTACCTTGAACTTTATCGATGATAGGAAACGAGCCTTTTGCAAAACCAGTTATTAATCTACCGCCGCTGATAGCTTCTAAATTTGCTATATCACTAGCTAGACGGAGCGTATCATAAGCAGGAAGGATAAATCCCGCAACGCCGATTTTGAGGCTTTTTGTTTTTGCTAGAGCATAGGCTGCGAGCGCAACCGGACTAGAAGTAAGAGAAAAACTGTTGAAATGATGCTCGCTTATCCACGCTTCATTAAAACCTAATTTTTCTATAAATTTTATAGTTTTAAACGCCTCTTTAAAACTCTTTTTCTCGTCATTTTCTAAATTTTCAAATAGCGCAAAGATTCCGTGTTTCATTAGTACTTATACTCCGCAGTTACAAAAAATCTTCTACCGGCCATATAATAGCCACCGTTGTATTGATAGTTTTCATCAAGTAAATTTGTAGCTCCTACGCTTAACTCAAGAGATTTGTAAGGTCTAAAATTCGCTTTTAAATCCATTAAAAACACGTCGTCGTTTTGATTTTCATATCCGGTCATCTCATCATAAGTCCATTGCGCACTTCTGTATGTTCCGCTTAATACCAAATCAACTTGTTTAACCGGGCTATAAGAGATAAATGCATTTGCTATGTGATTTGGATAGTCTTGAATTTTATTTAACGCTATACCGTTGTTGCTGTCTGCTGAAGTATGCTTTTGCGTATAAGTATAGTTTGCTCCTATATTTACTCTATCATTGAACAATCTTTGCTCGGCTGATAGCTCAAGACCGTAACTATAACCGCCGTTTGCATTATCTAGCATAGAGCAGCCATTTTTTTTATCAGGATTATCACAGCCTTTTAGCCCATTTACAGTTATGATAGAGTTTTTTAAAATGTTGTAAAATGCAGTTGCTCCAAGCATCGTAGAACCGTTATCAAATTTATGGCCTATTTCCGTATTATAGATTGATTCTGTATCTAAATTTGGATTTGGTATTCTTGCTCCCCATGGTGTGCCGTAACGAGTTTTTAGAGTAGGTAAATTATTTTTCTTACCTATGTTGAAGTGGGTTGTATTTGCATTGTCCCAATCAGCAAAAAATATAGTTTGAGCATTCCAATCCCACAAATCCACTTCATAATCCAGTTTTCCATCGCTTGTAGCTGAGCGTTTTCTTATAGCAGTTATAGTATCCACTCTATCATATCCAGCAGATACCACATAACGCCAAGTATCGTTCAACTGATGGCCAAACTGCACAAATAACGAAGTTTGGAAGTCTTCATACTCATCAGCATCAGTAAAATTACCTTGACTAAAGTTGCCTTTATTTGCATCTACAAAGTTATAATTATCGTTATTCGTATGGTTATAGCGTAAATTTGCGCCAAATTGAAGCTCTTTTGTATCATCTATCTGGTATTTTGCTGTTTCTATCAAACCAAAACTATGATCATCATAGATACTTACGCCTCTAAATCCGGCAGGAGTGATGGTTCCGTTTTTTCCGACGCCGCCCTTCATATGCAAAACGTTATAAAAATTATCCCAATAAATCTTTGAGTTTAAACTCCATTTATCATTTATCTGAGTTTGACCTAAAAAATAAACAGTATTTTTATCGTAATTTGGCCAATCCCAAAAACGACCGTTGCCATTTGCATTTACGGTACCGCCTTTTTCACCTCTTTGGATAACGGCGTTAAGCGAATACTCACTACCCTCGCTTGGCTCAAACCCGACTTTTGCTTTGAATGTTTGATTTTTGTAGTAGCTATTTCTTGCTTTGTCGCCAGGCTGATAATCAGTAGGTTTGTAGTCGTTTGAAAGCGGAAAACTATCACGATCAACCAAAGAGTAACTAAAACTAGAATACCAATTTCCTTGATTTGTACCGACATTTGCACCGATTTGATTTTCTTTGCCGGATAATAATCCGTATTTTAGTCCGGCTTCAAGCTCTTTTGTAGGTTTAGTGCTGATGATATTTACAGCGCCTCCCATTGAGTTTATACCATAAATCGGACTTACAAAGCCTTTTGCTACATCGATTTGAGATACGTCATAAGTATTAAATTGCGACCAGTCGGTTTGACGATCATAGATCGAGTTTACTGGAATTCCATCTATAAATAGTCCTATTTGTGTACGACCAAATCCACGAATACCTATATCTGCTTCACCGCGAGATCCTAATGCATAAGGAGTCGTATACACACCAGGAGTATTTCTGATCGCCTGATCTACGCTAGTTGAAAGAGACTCTGCGATCTCTTTTTGAGTGACTACCGCATCACTTCCTTCTGCTATGGTTTGTTTTTGATTTGGCGTAGTAACCTCGATACGACCAAGATCATAAACTCCATCTGCTCCAAATAGTACCGAACTAAGGGCACAACTCAAAATAAATGCTTTTTTCATACAAATTTAAATCCTTTCTAAACAAAATTCAACTTGTAGCTATTATAACTACTTTTATGAAAATAGTAAAATTTATATTTTAAGTTTTATTTTCTATTATAATGGTATTTAAGCAGTATATTATACTAATTTTATTAAATTTGATAAACGAAAGTAACACAAAAAATATGAAAATTCAGGAATAAGTGTTTATTTTTTACGCACTGTTGTATATTTTTGTATATTTTTATTATTTTTGCATGAAAAAAGAGTCTAAATTTATCTCAAGAATTTAGACTTAAATATTATTTGTAATATTTTTCAAGACTTTTTAGTATATATTTTGCCAATTCCAAACCCTTTGATCTGTGAGATATGGCTAGTTTTGTTTTAACGTCTAATTGTCCTATGGTTCCATCAAAACCATCGGGCATAAACATAAAATCATACCCAAAACCGTTATCGCCGCGCTCTTCGTCTATAACTGTGCCGTACATAAATCCATGTGTGCTAAAATTCCCGAATTTAGAAGCTACGGCTATACAAGCAGTATAAAACGCTCCGCTTTTTTTAAGTCCGAGTTTATGAAGTTCACAGGTAAGTTTTTTTCTATTGCTAGCGTCAGTCGCATCTTTTCCGCTATATCTTGCAGAGTAAATTCCCGGCGCAAAACCGAGTGCTTCTACACTTATTCCGCTATCATCACTAAGAGCGATAAACTCATTTTCAAGCTTTAAGGCGCAAAGCTTCGCATAAACCGCTGTTGCTTTTATGAGAGCATTTTCTTTGAAACTAGACCCTGTTTCATCGATCTCGAACGGCTCACAAATCTCATTTAGAGCATAAATTTCATAACCGTCATAAAAGGCTTTTATCTCTTTTACTTTATCTTTATTATTTGTTGCTAAAACTATTTTCACGATTTTTCCTTGAATTTAAAAAAGTAATTCTACTAAGAACGGCTTAATCTAAAATTTGGTTACAAATTTAAAGATACGACCGTAAAATAACTTTAAACCTATAGAAACCAAAACCAAAACAAACACCCAAAAAACTGCCCACCAAAACTGTGCTGTTCCTACATTAGAAGCATTTACTCCTAAATTTAAAAATACGATACTGCTCAAAACCTTACCAAAAAAGCTTCCTAAAAAAAATTTCCAAAACCTAAAAGCAAAAGCTCCGGCAAAATAATTTATAGCGTTATAAGGAATAATAGGTATAAGTCTAAGTAAAAATATAGTAAAAAACTCATCTTTTATATAAGCTGTTTTAAATTTATAAATATCAAAGAATTTAGCTAAAAAATCCTTACCTAAAAATCTTCCTAGAAAATACATTATAACCGAGTTTATACTGACTCCTATCATAGTCAAAATCAAACCTTCAGCAATTCCGAAAAACGCTCCGCCCACAAGAGCTAATATAGCTGCCGGAAACATAAAAATAGGTAAAATAATCCAAGATAGTATATAAATAACTGCGCTAAATTTAGAATGACTTTCTATATAATTTTTTAATATTTCAAAACTCAAGTTGTCAAATATTAAAAAACAAGCGACTATCAAAAAGATAAAAATAATAAATTTAAAAATGCTGTTTTTCATAGCTTCCAATCGTATGTAAAATATATACAAAAACAAATTTGAAAAATTCTAACTAAATTTAGTTAATACTTTAAGTCTAAATTTGATAAAATCTAAAGTTAAGTTAAATTTTTGGGCTAAAATTATGAAACTATTTTCAAAATATACCGGTTTAGTTTATTTAAAATATTTTATTATTATTTTTATGGCTTTGGAGCTATTTTATATAGGTATTGATACATTAACAAATTTAAAAGATTTTCCAAAAAGTGCGAATTTGCAGCTTATTTATCTAAGCCTTACTGCACTAACTGCGGTAAATTACGTACTTCCGATAAGTTTAGTTTTTGCTCTTATAGTTTCAAAAATAAATATGATAAGAAGCAACGAACTAGTTAGTTTCTACTCTCTTGGAATAAGCAAAAATACTCTTATACTTAGTCCGTTTATAATATCTCTTATCATAACCTGTTTATATATATATTTATCTAGTACTTCATTTGCATATGCTAGAGACTATCAAAAAAGCTTGATAAATTTTCAAGGATTTAATAAATCTTCAAATAGTATATTTTTAAAATACAAAAACAAATTTATCTACATAGACGAGTTGTATCCTGCTATCGGAGAAGCAAATAAAATAAAAATATTTGAAACTCAAGACGGCGATATTATAGGTCAAATTACCGCAAAAAAAGCTAAATTCGAAGACAACAGCTGGAAGCTTTTTGATGTTGATATAATAAGTCTGCCGCCACGTCTTGAACTAAACGCTACCGGATATATAGAAAATACCCAAAAAGAGCTTCTTATACTAAGTGGATTCAAACCAAGAACTATAGAAAATATATACCAAACAAATAGTAATTATTCTATCACAGATGCGATCGACTCTTTAAGAACTTTAAAAAACGAGGGAATTAATTTAAACAAGATAAAATCTACACTGTATTCACTCATATTTTTTCCTCTATTTGCTCCGCTTATGGTTCTTATCTTATACTACTATCTACCGATAACGGGAAGATTTTTTAACCTTGCTTTAGCAAGTTTTATCTATGTTATCGTCACACTGTGCATTTGGGGAGTGCTTTTTGTGCTTATTAGATTTAGTTTAAACGGAGTTATAATCCCAGAAATCGGAGTAATTTTGCCTATTATCATACTCGCTTCATTTGCAGGATTTAAATTTTACCAGCATCGTTAGATATTTTTTGTATTTAGAGCCTTTGTATCATATGAATATTCTGTTAATTTTGACACATCTATCTCACATTCGTTTTCTTTTAATTTTTCTTACAAATAATTAAATATAGTTAAATCTTAAATGTAAATCTATCTTCAAAATTCTTATACTTTATCGGAATTTTATTAAAATTTGGATAAAATATCAGGTATTTTACATTTTTGGAGATTTTTATGGATTACAGCTTGCTAGCTAAAAAATACGGAACACCTCTTTATGCCTATGATTTTGATTATATACAAAATCAATATAATAAATTAAAAAAAGAATTTAACGCAAGAAAATCACTTATATGCTACGCTCTAAAAGCAAACTCAAATTTAAGCTTACTAAAGCATATAGCAGATCTTGGAGCAGGATTTGACTGCGTAAGCATAGGAGAGGTAAAAAAAGCGATTTTAGCAGGTGCGCAAAATTATAAAATCATATATAGTGGCGTAGGAAAAAGCGATGAAGAGATAGAAGAAGCTTTAAATTTAGATATTTTAATGCTAAATTTAGAAAGCGAAGAAGAGATGAAGAGAGTCGAAAGTATCGCAAAAAAACTTAATAAAAAAGCCAGAATTTCAGTACGAGTAAATCCCAATGTAGATCCAAAAACTCATCCATACATATCAACTGGGCTTAGTAAAAATAAATTTGGAGTCGGGATAGAAAAAGCCCGTAAAATGTATCTTTACGCCCATAAAAGTGAATTTTTAGATCCGGTTGGAATACACTTTCACATAGGAAGTCAGCTAACAGATCTAAAACCTGTTATAGAAGCTGCAAATATAGTAAGCGACCTTTTAAGAGAACTTAAAGCTCTTGATATCGATATCAAATTTTTTGATGTAGGCGGAGGAATAGGAATAAGATATGAAAACGAAAAAGATCCTGATCTATACGGCTATGCTCAAGGAATTCTAGCAGCGCTTAAAGGTGAAGATATAACCATAATATGCGAACCGGGAAGATTTTTAGTCGGAAACGCCGGAGTTTTTATAACAAAAGTTTTATATGAAAAGATAAATGATACTCACAGCGATGATAAAAAAAGATTTATCATAGTAGATGGAGCTATGAATGATCTATTGCGCCCTAGTTTATATGAAGCTCATCATGAAATTATCGCTTTAAATAGCGGAAAAAAAGAGCTTTGCGACGTGGTGGGTCCGATATGCGAAAGCGGCGACTTTTTAGGTAAAAACGTAAATTTACCAAAGCAGTCAAGCGGAGATATTTTGGTAGTAAAATCAGCCGGCGCATATGGATTTTGTATGTCTAGCAACTATAATTCGAGATTAAGAACTGCTGAAGTCGCCGTTTGTGGCGGTAAAGATAGACTTATTCGTCAAAGAGAGAGTTTTGAAGATTTAGTTAAAAACGAGAAAGAGTTTATATAATGTATTTTATAGATGTGCAAGGAACGCTTATAAGCGACACGGATAAAAGCCCTATTAATGGAGCTTGTGAGCTCATAGAGTTTTTAAATTCAAAAAATATTCCGTATGTTGTCATAACAAACAATACAAAAGCAAAAAGCTTGGATTTTTTAGCAAATTTGCGTAAAATCGGACTGCAAATCAAAGACGGGGCTTACCTTGATCCGTTTTGCGTTTTAGAAGAGATACTTCCGCCTTGTAATTGCGCTATGTTTGGCGCTACTCAGTTTGTAGATACCATGAAAAATCTTGGGTATAAAGAGGATTTTAAAGAGCCAAAAGCGGTTCTTATCGCTAGTTGGGATGATTTTAAATTTAGTGATTTTGCAAGTATAAACGAGCTTGTTTTAAACGGGGCAAAGCTCATCGCTATGCATGAAACTAGCATATACAAAAAAAACGGAAGGCTTTATCCTGGAGTCGGCGCCATATCCGCTATGATAAATTATGCAACAGGAATTAGCCATGAAGCTGTCGGAAAGCCTAGTAAAGCATTTTATAATGAGGCTTTAAGGCTCTTAAATTTGCAAAGCAGTAAAGTCGAATTTAAAGATATAACTATAATAAGCGACGATGCAAAAGGCGACTTAAAAGGAGCTAAAGAGATTGGTATGAAAACATCGCTTGTGCTTAGCGGAAAAGTTAGCGACCAAAATAAAAGCGGCGTAAAAAAAGACATTTTAGATAGCGTTTATAAAGATATAAGCGAAGTTTTAAAGGCGATAAATGCAAAGTATTGATGAGCTAAGAACTAAAATTGATGATATAGATGATCAAATTTTATCTTTACTAAATAATAGAATGAGATATGTTCAAAAAATAGGCGAGCTAAAACAGAGCAGTAAAACTGCCATATATCGCCCTGAACGCGAGCGGGCGATTCTTTCTCGCCTTGAATCCACTAAAGACAATAAGCTTAGTAAAGAAGCTATAGAGGCCATTTATCTTGAAATTTTTGCCGTAAGCAGAAATCTAGAAATGCCGCAAAAAGTAGCGTTTTTAGGTCCTATCGGCACTTATACTCATCAAGCCGCCGAAAGTAGATTTGGCGCTATGAGCAGCTATACGGCGCTTTCAAGCATAGAAGCCGTATTTAGAGAACTTGATAATAAAGAAGCGAAATACGGAGTCGTGCCTATAGAAAACAACACAGAAGGCGCTGTTGGAATCACTCTTGATTGTCTTAGAAAATATGAAAATGTAAAAATTGTAGCCGAAATTTATATGGATATTCATCATAGCTTTGTTAGCATGAGCGAAAACTTAAAAGATATCAAAAAAATATATTCTCACCCTCAAGGCTACAATCAATGTCGTAGATTTTTAGATGATCACAATCTAAATGAAGTTACTTTTATACCGACAAAATCTACCGCAGAAGCTGCATTTCTAGCATCAAAAGAAAAAGACTCAGCAGCCATCTGTTCAAAGATAGCCGCGCATATAAATAACGTTCCTATAGTATTTGATACGATAGAAGATAATCTTGCAAACAGAACTAGATTTTTTGTATTAAGCGACTTTAAAAACGGTAAAAGTGAACATAATAAAACGAGTATTTTGGCTAAAACAGCGCACAGACCAGGCGGATTAGTTGAACTATTATCTATGTTTAAAAACGAAGGTATAAATTTAACCAAACTTGAAAGTCGTCCTATAAAACAAAAAGATTTTCAAACTGTATTTTATATAGATTTTGAAGGCCACATTGATGAGGAAAATATAAAAAAAGTGCTAGAATTAGCTGCGAAAAACGGTCATGATATAACATGGCTTGGAAGTTATATCAATCAAGAAGGATAAAAATGAAATTTAATAGCCATATAGAAAATTTACCTATTTATGAAGCCGGAAAACCTATAGAGCTAGTTATTCGTGAATTTGGAATAGATCAAAACGATATTATAAAATTAGCTAGCAATGAAAATCCGCTAGGAACTAGCAAAAAAGTTATAGAAAAGATAAAAAACGTAGCACAAAATAGTAGTTTATATCCAGATGATAGCTACTATGAGCTAAAAGACGGACTATCAAATTTATATAAAGTAGAGCCGAAAAATGTGATAATCGGTAGTGGAAGCGATCAGATAATTGAGTTTGCTCTTCATGCTAAGGCAAATGAAAAAAAGGGTATTTTAGTAAGCGGAGTAACGTTTGCGATGTATGAAATTTATGCTAAACATGTTGGAGCAAAAATTTACAAAACAAAGAGTAAAGAGCATAATTTAGCCGAGTTTAGAGAAATTTACCGTACAAATAAAAATGATATTTCGGTTATATTTTTGTGTCTTCCAAACAATCCTCTTGGGGAGTGTTTGGACGCCGATGAAGTTTTTTCTTTTATAAAAGACGTGAGCGAAGATACTTTGGTAGTTATAGACGGCGCTTATATGGAATTTGCTAAGTTCAAAAGTAGCAAAAAAGAGATAGACCCAAAAACGCTAATCCAGACTTTCTCAAATGCTCTTTATCTAGGAACATTTTCAAAAGCTTACGGACTTGGCGGAATGAGAGTTGGATATGGCATAGCAAATGAAGAAATTATAAAAGCTCTTCATAGATTGCGAGCACCGTTTAATATAACGACGCTTAGTCTTGCGGCAGCGATTGAGGCTTTAAAAGATAATGATTTTCTAAAAGAGACATTGGAAAATAATTTTAAAGAGATGAAAGTTTATGAGGAATTTGCAAAAGAAAACAGTATAGAATTTATAGAAAGCTACACAAATTTCATTACTTTTATATTTGATCAACATCAAAATGCTACTAAAATTTGTGACAACTTATTAAAACAAGGTATAATATTAAGAAATTTAAAAAGTTACTCAATGAATGCGATCAGGATAACAATAGGAAAAAATGAACAAAACAGACGCGTTTTAGATATGCTAAAAAAGGAAATTTAATAAAATATGGATTACAAGACTCTATTTCATCAAGTCGGTCAGCTATATCAAAATCTTACGCTAAAACAGAAGATTGTAGCAGCTAGCAGTGTTGTTATAGTGGTTGGATTTTTAGTATTTTTAAGCCTATATAAAAGCAGCAGCTCTGGATCTGAGTATGACGGATACAGCATACTATTTAGAAATTTAAATCCCGCCGACTCAGCTCAAATAATAGCTCAACTAGAAAAAGATGGAGTAACTTATAAATTAGCAAATGAAGGCACTATATTAGTTCCTACTAAAAGCGTTTATAAAGAGAGAATAGCAGTAGCAAGCCTTGGGATAATGAAAGACGGTAAAAACGGTTTTGAGATATTTGATAAACAAGATTTCGGCGCTACTGATAATGAGCAAAGAGTTAAGTTTCAAAGAGCCATTCAAGGAGAACTTTCAAAGACGATAGAAGGTCTTGAACCCATAGAAAAAGCTACTGTTTATATCGCATTTCCTAAAGATAGCGTATTTACGGAAAGACAAGTACCGCCGACTGCTTCAGTAGTAGTAAAGATAAAAGACGGTGAAAAACTAAATAGAAAACAGATAGACGGTATAAAAAGGATAGTAGCTGGATCAGTTACAAATTTAAAAGCCGAAGATGTGAAAATAGTCACTCAAGACGGAGTAGCAGTAGGGGATGACGAAATAGCTTTAGAAAGTGAATTAGTAGCTTCACAAATAAAATATAAAAAAGAATTTGAAAATACATATGAGCAAAAAATTATTGATATGATAGGAAAATTCACAGGCGGAAGAGATAAAGTAACTGCAAAAGTCAGCATAGAGTTTGACTTTTCCGTAAAAGATAGTCAAAGTGAAATTTATGATCCAAACTCCGTAATAAGAAGCGAACAAAATATAGAAGAAAAAAGAGAGGGAAAACAGCCAAAAGAAGTTGGTGGAGTTCCAGGAGCAGTTAGCAATATAGGGCCAGTAGAAGGCTTAGATCAAAATAAACCAGATGAGTTATACACAAAAAACGTAGCTAATACAAACTATGAAATATCTAAAAAAATTATCAAAGTCAAAGATCAATATGCAACAATAAAAAGAGTGACCGCAGCTGTTGTCGTAGATGGAAAGTATGAAAGAGAGAAGAAAGAAGACGGTAGTTTAAGCGATACAATAGCTTATGTGCCTCTAAGCGAAGATGAGATAAATAAGATAAAATCTCTAGTTGAACAAACTATCGGTTACAACTCGACAAGAGGAGATGAAGTCACAGTTAGCAATTTTGAATTTAAAAAAGCCGGAAATTTAAATGCAAATACGACAAAAATAGGAATATTTTATGACTCATACCTAAAACCTCTAACTCCGATAATTAAATATCTTATAGTGCTGCTTATACTATTTGTATTTTATAAAAAAGTCATTACTCCATTCTTGCAAAAAATGGTCGAAAATGCTAAAGATGAAGACTTTGAGCCGCAAAAAGAAGAGAGTAATATAGAAGAAGAAGCCGAAGATACTTTGGAAAAATTCAAAGCCGCAAGAAAAAGAGTTGAAGATGAGCTTGGTATCGGAGAGGATTTCAACGAAGATGAATTAAAATATGAGGTATTGCTAGAAAAAATGAAACTTATAGTATCTGAAAGAAGCGAAGAAATATCAACTCTTCTTCAAGGAATGATAAAAAATGACTCAGACTTCAACTCGCGTAAGGAGTTTTGATGACAAAGCTAAATGAACAGCAAAAAATGATATATGATGATCTTAGCATGCCAGAAAAAGTAGCCATACTTCTTATACAATTAGGAGAAGATGCCACCACTCTTGTATTTTCACATATGGATATAGATGTTATAACTGAAATTTCAAGATACATAGCAAGTGCAAAAACTATAGATAAAACAGTTGCGGCGGCGGTATTGGAAGAATTTTACGCACTTATGCAGTCAAATCAATATATGAAAAGCGGCGGTATTGAGTATGCTAAAGAGATATTATTTAGAACATTTGGACCAGAAATTGCTCAAAAAATCATGGATAAACTACAAAAATCCATGGAAACTACAAAATCTTTTGGTTATCTTAGCCAAGTAAGACCTCAGCAACTAGCAGATTTTATAGTAAAAGAACATCCACAAACAATAGCATTGATAGTAGCTCATATGGATGCAACTAGCGCTGCTGAAACTCTTGTGTATTTTCCAGATGATTTAAGAAGCGAAGTTATCATACGTATGGCAAATTTAGGCGACATAAGCCCATCTGTCGTAAAACGCGTATCAACCGTATTAGAAAGCAAACTTGAAAGTCTTACTAGCTACAAAGTTGAAGTCGGAGGTCCAAGAGCAGTCGCCGAAGTGCTCAACCGTCTTGGTCAAAAAGCTAGCAAATCCACTATCGGTATCATTGAACAAAGCGATCCTAGCTTAGCCGTAACCATAAAAGAAATGATGTTTACTTTTGAAGATATTAATACTCTTGATAATAATGCTATAAGAGAGATATTAAAAGTAGTAGATAAAAAAGATCTTATGGTTGGATTAAAAGGTAGCGGCGAAGAGCTAAAACAGAAATTCTTAGCAAATATGAGTCAACGCGCAAGTGAAGCATTCGTAGAAGAGATGCAATTCTTAGGAGCCGTACGCGTAAAAGAGGTAGAAGAAGCACAAAGGCGCGTCGTAGAATTAGTCCAGAAACTAGCCGAAGAAGGAGTATTCCAAGTAGGCGAAAGTGATGAGATGATAGAATGAAACAAAGTAACGTCATAGATAACAAAAATGCAGAACATACTATAGAGCCTTATAGATTTAAGGTTTTAGGCGCATTTCCTACAAACGATGTAAAAGAGCAAGAAACGGTTTCAAATTTAGAAGAGCAAACCGAAACTCAGGCTCCAAAACAAGAAGTCGAGAAAGAGAGCCAAACTCATCAAGAAGAGCCTAAATTAGAGCCGAGTTTTATTGAAGAGCTATTAAAACGAACCGATGAATTAAGCGGCAATATAATAAAACTGCAAATGCAGATAGAAAATCAAGAAAATGAATTTAAAGTAAGATTAGAACAAGAAGTTGCAAGAACTAAAGACGAAGCTTTAAAAGAAGGTCATATGGCGGCAAAAACCGAATTTGAAGCCGAGTTAAACGAGATAGAAAAAAAGTATATGCATTCCATAGAAAAACTTGATGAAGAAAAATCAAAACTAGAAGCACTATACGCATCAAGTCAGCAAGAACTAGCAAGTACTGCTATAGAAATAGCAAAAGAAGTAGTCATAAAAGAGATAAAAGATAGTTCATCTGTAGTTGCTTCAAATATTGCTAAAAGCTTGATCAGCGAACTAAATGACGCAACTAGCATAGAGATAAAAACAAATCCAAAAGATTATGAGTTTTTAAAAGCAAATTTAAATTTAAACTCACATATAAAAATTACGAGTGATGATGCTATAAATGCTGGCGGAGTTATAGTTTTAAGCGAAGTTGGAAATATAGACGGAAGCGTGATGGCGAGATTTGCAAAAATCAAGAAAATTTTAAGCGAGTAAGATATGGATATAAAATCAAAAAGTTTAGAAGAATTAACTGATTTATGCGATACTCTTAGAGATAAAATACTAAAAACCGTAAGTTCAAACGGCGGACATCTCAGCTCAAATATGGGGGCAGTAGAGCTGAGCGTAGCCATGCATTATGTATTTGACGTATCAAAAGATCCTTTTATTTTTGACGTAAGCCATCAAAGTTATGCACACAAACTATTAACCGATAGATGGAATCGATTTGATTCGCTTAGGCAATTTAATGGAATAAGCGGGTACACAAAACCTAGCGAGAGTAAATTTGATTATTTTGTAGCTGGACACAGCTCAACTTCTATAAGTCTTGTAGTAGGAGCTTGCAAAGCTATAAAATTAAAAGGCGAAAATAGACTTCCAGTTGCCGTAATAGGCGATGGGGCTATGAGTGCTGGAATGGCTTATGAAGCATTAAACGAGCTAGGAGACAGAAAATATCCATGCGTGATAATACTAAATGACAATGAGATGAGCATATCAAAACCCATAGGGGCTCTTAGTAAATATCTGTCTCAGATGATGGCAGGACAGTTTTATCAGAAATTTAAAGCCAGAGTAAATCAATTTCTAAGCTACGTTCCAGATTCAGCCGCGTATATGGCAAAACGTTTTGAAGAGGGATTTAGGCTCATAACTCCCGGAATGTTTTTTGAAGAGTTAGGACTTGAGTATATAGGACCGGTTGACGGGCATGACCTAAAAGAATTAATCTCTACTTTTACAACCGCTAAATTGATGAATAAACCAGTTATTGTTCATATCCAAACCATAAAAGGTAAAGGATATGAGCTAGCAGAAGGTCCAAAAGAGAAGTGGCACGGAGTAAGCCCTTTTAATCTAAAAAACGGTCAAAGCGTAAATCAAGCAAATCAAAAAAGTGCTACTAATATCTTTAGTGAATTACTTTTAAATTTAGCCAAAAAGTATGAAAATGTAGTAGGCGTAACGGCGGCTATGCCTAGTGGAACCGGTTTAAATAAGATAATAGAAGTTTTTCCCGATAGATTTTGGGATGTTGCGATCGCCGAACAACACGCCGTAACATCTATGGCGGCTATGGCAAAAGAAGGATTTAAGCCTTATATAGCTATTTATTCTACTTTTATGCAAAGAGCTTATGATCAAGTCATTCACGACTGCGCTATTATGAGGCTTCCGGTAGTATTTTGTATGGATAGAGCAGGAATCGTTGGTGAAGACGGTGAAACGCATCAAGGTGCATTTGATATAAGTTTTTTAAATGCAATTCCAAATTTAAATTTAGTTGCTCCACGCGATGAAGAGAGTTTTAAAAATATAATGGAATTTTCATACGCTTTTGATTCTCCTCTTGCTATTCGTTATCCGCGCGGAAACTTTATCTTAAATAATGAGTATAAATCGCAAAAAACAGCTCTTGCAAAAGGTGAAATTTTAGAAAATGGAGACGGCGGTGTAGCTTTTATCGGATATGGAAACGGAGTTGGAAAAGCAGTACAAACTGCTAAAAAGTTAAATTTCAAACCTACGATAGTAGATTTAGTCTTTGCAAAACCACTTGATAAAGAGCTTTTACTTCAGATCGCAAAAACTCATAATAAGTGGTATGTATTCAGCGATAGTGCCAAAAGAGGAGGCATAGGAGAAATATTGGCTGGATTTTTACAAGAAAATTTATTAACAAATATTTTAATAAAAAGTTTTGAATACGAAGATACATTCATAAAACATGGAAAAACTAGTGTTGTCGAGGATTATTTATCTATTAGCGCTGAAAAAATCTCTAATACGTTTTAAAAGATAAAAAATATTAATTGATATAAAGATATTTTAATCTTTTTTTAGATACAATAGCAAAAATAATTCAGAGGAAATTAGTATGGATTACATGGAGCTATTAAAACAGGCTAATCTAAAAGCCACACCACAAAGACTCTGTGTGCTAAAAATATTAGACAAGCACACCCACCCCACAATAGAAGAACTCTATGCTGAGATTAAGAGGGATTATCCATCTATATCATTAGCTACAGTCTATAAAAATTTAAATACATTAATAGACGAAAAGCTAGTTGTAGAGGTTAATACTCCAAATCAAAAAGCCAAATATGATATTTATGAACATCCTCATATTCATGTAGTATGTTCTGTTTGCGGTCATGTAGAAGATGTAAATTGCGATGATGCTAAAATGGTTGAGTATCAAGAACATCTAGAAAAAAAGATAGGAAATTTGATAGATAGACTAAATATAGTAGCAACAACAAACGGCTGCAAAAAGTGCTCTAATTGTTAAGTCCGGATTAATCCGGACTTATTTTAGCACATTTTTTTTGAAAAATATTAGAGTTATGCACAGAGATACGATGCCTATGATAAACATAGGTAAAATATATTTCAATGAATCTATAAAACTAATATCTTTTAAAAAAACTGCCTTTGTAAATACCACATAGTAAGTAAGCGGTAGTAAATTGCTAATTGGCGCAAGCCAGTCAGGCATATTTTCTACCGGCGTTACAAATCCAGAAAGCATAAATGACGGAAGTAAAAACACAAATGATCCAAGTATCGCTTGTTGCTGCGTTTTACAAAGCGCAGATATAAATAATCCTATACCGCATACAGAAAATATAAAAATAGTCGAACCAAGATACAAAAGCCACAAAGAACCTATAATAGGAACTTTAAAGAAAAATCGTATTATAAATATAACAATAGTTGATAATAATAAACTAAGTATAAGTGCCGGTAGCAACTTTCCTATTAAAATTTCAAAAGGCTTTAGCGGAGAAACGATAATTTGATCAAAAGTCCCTATTTCGCGCTCTCTTGATATACTAAGAGATGTAAGCACTATCGCCATTACCATAACTATTGATCCGTATAAATTTGGAACTATCCACCAAAAATTTTCTAAATTCGGATTATAGAAGTTTCTAACTGAAATTTGTATATCGCTTAAATTCGATATCATAGTCTGTTCGATGTATCCATTTACTATTTGAGCTGAGTTTGAATGTCTGCCATCTAAAACTAGACCTAAACTTTCTCCTCTTATAACAAAATCTTTAGGGATCATTAAAAACGCAAAAACCTCTTGGCCCGTAAGCAACTCTTTTGCTTCATTAAGACTTTTGACCATTACGATATTTTTTACAAATTTAGCACTTTCAAGCTTTTGAATTATCTCTCTGCTCTGTTTTGAACTATCTAAATTTAAAACAGCTAAATTTAAATTTCTTACTTCCAAAGTAACAGAAAATGCAAAAATCAAAATCTGCATAAGAGGCGGCACCATCACAACAATCATGCTTTTTTTATCATTTTTTATCGCCAAAATTTCTTTTTTGATAAGAGCCAATAGTCTCAATCCAAACTCCTTTTTGACTTTTTAAGTACCAAAATACCTACTACAAATCCTATAATGAGCATGTAAATAGCATCTAAAATAAAAACATTGTATAAATTTCCAACTAAAAATATATTTCCTAACGAATTTACAAAATAAGTCGCAGGGACAAAATATGAAAGATACTGGATAAATGTAGGCATATTGCTTATCTCAAACACAAATCCCGAAAGTAAAAATGCGGGCAAAAAGCCTACAATAATCGAAATTTGAGCTGCTACAAACTGATTTTTAGCTATAGTTGAGATAAAAAGTCCGATTAAAAGGGCCGGAAAAAGATAGATAAAACTTAACAAAAACAGTATAAAAATACTCCCTCTAAATGGAATTTCATACCAGAAGTACGCCACAAAAAAACAGATTACGGCTGAGAGCATAGCAAATACGAAATAAGGAATCAGCTTACCTATAATTATCTCTAAATTTGAAACCGGCGTACTCATCAAAGACTCCATAGTTCCTCTCTCCCACTCTTTAGCGATAACAAGAGATGTGAGCAAAGTACCTATTAAAGTCATTATAACTGCGATTGAACCGGGTATCAAAAAATATCTACTGGATAATTTTTCATTAAACCAGTATCTAGACTCTAACAAAACGCGTTTTGAAGTTAAATTTTCTGCCCAAATATAAATTATACTAGATCCGTATTGACGTATCAAATTTGCAGTATTTGGCTCGCTGCCATCCGTGATAATTTGAAATTTAAGGCTATTTTTATCATCATCAATAACTAGAAATCCGCTTATTTTATTTAATTTCATATCATTTATAAGCTCATTTTTATCGGTAGTTATTTTTGTGATAAAAAATTTTGATGCAGCAAACTTCGATATTATCTCTTTTGAATCCTTTGAACTACTGTAATTTACTATACCAAAAGATATATTTTTAGCATCCAAAGATACCGCGTATCCCATCAAAAACAATAAAATAATAGGCAAAATAATAGCTATCAAAGCAGTACTTGGATCTCTCATAGCTTGCAAGCTCTCTTTAATGACGATAGCAAAAATCCTTTTAAAGCTCATTTGCACCCTTTATAAGCTTTATAAACGCATCTTTTACAGATATCGCGCCGACTCTTTGCTTTAGCTCATCGGGAGCTCCCACCGCTATCATCTTTCCTTTATCGATAATCATTACTCTATCACAAAGCTCGGCTTCATCCATAAGGTGAGTCGTAACCATAACGCTTATTCCTAAATTTGAAATAGCATCTATATGCCTCCAAAACTCCTTCCTAGTGATAGGATCTACTCCGCTTGTCGCTTCATCTAAAAATAATACAAGAGGAGAATGCATAAGGGCACACGATAAAGCAAGGCGCTGTTTTATACCAAGAGGCAGCTCAAAAACTTTATTTTGCAAATATCTATCAAAGCCGAAAATTTCTATCATAGAGGCTATTTTATCTCTTTTTTCTTTTCCCCTAAGCCCATAAAGTCCGGCAAAAAAGTCAAGATTGTCTTTTAAGCCTAGATTTCCGTATAATGAGAATTTTTGAGCCATATAGCCTATCTTATTTTTCATAACATCTATGCTATTTCCATAGATAAGAGACTCTCCTTCACTTCTAGATAAAAGTCCACAAATCATCTTAAACGTGGTCGATTTACCGGCTCCATTAGGACCTAAAAAGCCGAATATTTCACCCTTGCTAATCTCAAAACTAATGTTATCAGTAGCGGTAAATGAGCCAAATTTTTTTGTGAGACCTATAGCTTTTAGAGCAAAACAATCTTGCTTATCGACTCTGTTTAGTATAGCAGTTAGTTTTGAATGCGCTTTGGTTTTTATTTTTAGCATATCAACAAATGCATCTTCAAAACTAGGAGCTACATTTTCAAATTTAAAATCCGCAAAATCTTGAAACAAAGAGCAATCTTTCGTTTTCAAAACAACTCTTATTTTTGAGCCGACAAAATATGCATCTAAAACATTATCGTGCTCTAAAATATTAGTTAAAAATGATTTTTTATCGCCTCTTACTTCGACTAAAAATACTCTATTTTCTAATATATTATTTATACGTTTAGGATCGTCGTCAAATATAATTTTACCGTCATTTATGAGTAAAACTTTATCACACAAACCAGCTTCATCAAGGTAAGAAGTCGCCCACAATATACTTACGCCCGTTAAACTTTTTGCCATAGACCAAATCTCTTCTCTAGAAATAGGATCTACGCCGACTCCTGGCTCATCTAGTAAAAGGAGCTCCGGTTTTTTAAGCAAAGTTGCGCCAAAAGCCAACTTTTGCTTCATTCCTCCGGACAAACTTCCAGCTAATCTATCTTTAAATATTTTTAAATTTGTGAATTCCAAAATTTCATCTATGCGTTGCTTTGAATGCTGTACATCTTGAAGCTTTGCGTATAAATTTAAATTTTCTTCACAAGTAAGATCTTCATATAAGCCAAATATTTGAGGCATGTAGCCGATTTTATTTAAAAAATCTTTCTGGCTACAAGGCATTTTATAGCCTAAAACATTTAATTCGCCGCTACTTGGTGTGAGAAGTCCGGCGCAAAGCCTAAGAAGGGTTGTTTTTCCTGAACCATCTGGTCCTACTACGCCTGTGATTTTGCCTTTGATGGCATCGAAATTAATACTTTTTAAAGCCTCGGTAAAAGGCTTATCAAAATTTCTTGTAAGATTAGTTGCTTTGATCATTGAATTTGATATGCACTGGCATACCTTGCTTTAGTCGATCATCTTTATCTATCAACGTAACTTCAAATTTATAAACAAGATCTGATCTTAGCTCCGTAGTTTGAATGTTCTTAGGAGTAAATTCAGCCACAGATGAGATAAAATTTATATAGCCAAGATACGGCTCGCTTCTTGCATCGCTAAAAATTTTCATCTTTTGTTCGAGTTTTATCTTACCAAGATTTTTCTCATCTATATAAGCTCTTATGAAGTATTTATCATCTCTAGCGATCTCGACTACTGGCTCATTTGCGTTTGTTATAGCACCTATTTCTTTATATCTTTTTTGCAAAATTCCATCATACGGAGAGATTAAAACCGAATTTTTTATATCAAGCTCTATAGCTTCAAGATTAATATTTAAATATCTTACAAGCTCTCTTTGAGCTTCGATATCCTCTTTTTGATATCCGTTTTTAAGAAGTTCGTAATTAGCTTGAGCAAGATTTAAATTTGCTTTAGCAGCTTCAAAGCGTGTTTGAGCAGTCATAAACGCCTCTTCGGAAGTTGCTTTTGATAACATAAGTTTTTGTTGTCTATTAAATGAGTTTTGTGTCTCTTTTAAATTTGCAGCAGCAGCCTCAAGTCTGGCTTTACTCTGCTTTATCTCCTCTATCCTATAACCAGATTCTAGTTTTAAAAGATTTATATTTTCTATGTTTATCTTTGATTTTAAGCTATTTAGAGAGTTTTGAAGATATGAGTCATCAAGATATACCAAGGGTTCACCTTTTGAAACCTTAGCACCTTCGATTTTCGAGATATCTACTATTTCGCCTAAAAATCTAAAAGAGAGATCGACTGTTTTTGTATCAACATTTCCGTAAAAAATATCGTCCTTATCTTTTAGTATAAACTCTTTTTCATAGAATTTATAAAATAAAAATATCAAAACCAGAACAACACCGATAACTCCAAGCTTGTTCAAATAAACTCCATTTTAAAATAACAATTAATAATAGATAAATATTATACAATCCAGAAGTTTAAATGTATCTGAATAGAACTATTCAAATTTTAAGCTTATTTAGATATATTTATGCAACTATTTTTATCGTATGGTAGAGTTTTTTCATAATAAATACATTATATATTAAATTTAAACTAAATTTTAAACAAAATATAATATTGATTTGATAATATTTAAATAATAGAAATTTATAATCACTACGCAAAAAAATTAGTTAAATTTAAATAACAATGTTTAAAATATTTTTAAATTTAACCTAATGTTAGCGTAATTTAAAAATTTAAAAGAGGGAAAATGCAAACCATACAAATTCTCATACCCGTGTTTTTGATCGGTTCTATTATTTTAGGATACTTATACAAAACAAATATAGGTATATTTGCCATTCCGCTTGCATTTATAGCAGCATTTATCCATGGATTAGAAGTAAAGAATATAATAAATTTATGGGGATTAAATCTATTTTTCATACTTATATCAATGACGTTCTTTTACGGTTTTGCTATAAGTAACGGTACGCTAAATCTTTTGGCGTCAAAAGCCATTTACGTCTCAAGAAATCAACCTTGGGCTATTCCGATTGTTTTGTTTATAATCGTTGCAATGTTTGTCGGCATAGCAGGACATTACGCCGGATTTGCATTTATGTCGCCGTTAGTACTTTACATAGCAAATAAAATAAATATGAGTAAAATGTTAGCGGCTATCATTATATACTCCGGATCGTGCGCCAGCGGATTTAATCCGTTCACGATCGGGGGTCGATTCGTAAATAGCATAATACTAAATTTAGGATTTAACGACTCGGTAGCTAGCGATTTTACAGTATCGATATATAAAAATATGTTTTTTGTGCATACTTTGATCTTTATAGTTGGATATTTTGTGCTAAAAGGCTACACAGTACATGCAAACAAAATAGAAAAACCGGCAAAATTAAGCAAAATACATATCAAAACCATATCTTTAGTTGCTTTTATATTTGCTTTAGTTATGGCACCGTCTATCTGGTTGGCATTTGTTCCACATAGCGTATTTATGCAAAAAGCAAGCGATATTTTAAATCCGATTTTTCTTTGCTTTCTTGGAGTATGTCTTGCTATTATATTCAAAATCGGAGATGAAAAAGAAGCATTTAGAAATATACCTTGGGATATTGTTTTTATGATATGCGGGCTCGGTATGCTCATAGCTCTTGCCAAAGAAGCAGGAGCTATCGATAAACTTAGCATCTATATAAATAGCGTATCGACAGATGAACATACTATAGCTTATCTGCTTGGGATATCTTCAAGCACAATGAGTATATTTTCTAGTACGCTAGGCGTCGTGATACCCACTTTTTTTCCTATTATTCCGAATTTAAATATAGATATCGCCTTAGGACTTAGTATAGTCGTCTGCTTTGCTACATTTACTGGGTATTCTCCTTTTAGCACGGGAGGCGCACTTGTTCTAGCCGGGACAAAAGATCCAAAAGAGAGCAAAGAGCTATTTATAGGATTGTTAGTGTTACCTGCGATATTGGTTTTAGGTGGATTTGCTTTGCTTATCATCGGATTTTTTAACTAAATTTAAAATATATTGGTTCTAACCTGCTCAAAATATATTAAATATTTTTTGCAATATAAGTCAAATATCGCCTTATATTTTAATTTTAAGAAAAAAAATAGGTGAATATGTATAAAGCTAGTTTTTAGTAGATTTCAGGTAAAATATTCCCATTTTGTAGGCAAAGGATCTTGATTTGGTTTTAGAAATTGAGCGCAAATTTCTATTAAATAACGGCTTCATGCAAATAGCATTAATGCTCGAAGGAGTCGAATTTAAAAAAGTAAATATTCTACAATTTTATACAAAAATCGCTCCTAATTACGAAGTTAGATTTCGCAAAACTGCAAACGAATTTATAAAAACAATAAAAATAGGCAAAGGCCTCATAAGACAAGAAAATGAAACCGTAATTTCTGAAAAAGAGTTTCAAAAACAGCGCAAAAACAGCATCGCAAATCAAATTTCTAAATCAAGATATATATTTAAACTAAATAATTTTCCATGCAATATAGACATTTATAATGATTGCTTATCCGATCTGGCGATTTTTGAGATAGAATTTATGAAAAAATCAGACGCCGATGTATTTGTACTACCTGAATTTTTAAAAAATTATATAAACAAAGAGATAACATTTGATGAAAGATATAAAAATAAAAATCTTGCACTTTTTGGACTTCCTGATTTTAAATTTAATTACAAAAAAACAGTAAAGATGGTAGAAAAACTTAATCATATAAAACTATTTTTTGGGAAAAATATAAGCAGTTACGATGCTATCAGACTTGCTTTATTACAAAATTACAAGATGATTTTAGAGTACAAATTAAAATACCTACAAGGAAAAGATCAATCCACATTAACAAATTTAAGAGACGCTTTAAGAGTAAGTTATTCACTTATGGATATTTTTAAATTTGCATTTGATGAGAAGATAATATCTGTTTTTTTAGATACTTTTAGCCAAAAAATCAGAAAAACAACAGAATTAATAAGAGCAAATCTTTTGATTGATTACACGAATACTGCTGGTTTTGAGCTAATAAATAGTGAAAACTACAATAAACAAAGGCAAATTTTAGAAGATGAAACTATACTGCTTTTAAGCTCAGATACTTTCGAAAAAGAGCTAAAAGAGTGGAATATCGTGCTTAACGATGAAGATTATTTTTATGCCTCCAATAACTCTACACCGATAAAAACCGCGTCCGCTTATAGATTGAGATTAGAAATACTAAAAACCATAAAAAGTATAAAACGCAAAAAAAATTATAAACAAATATATAAACAATGCAGAGATTTAAGAGCGATTTTATGGTATTTCGGAGATATATTTGGAAATACTAATAAAATGATAAAAAATTTAGATAATCTGATAGAAAATTTAAGATTTTTGTCTCAATGCAGATTATTTGAAAATGCTAAATTCAAAGATAACGATAGTCTTGAATTTTTCAAAAAAAGTTTAAATTTAAAAATCCTAAAAACTATAAAAAAAGCAGACAAAAAATCACAAAAAATCACAAAAAAAATAGGCAAATTCTCAAAAAAACTAAAAGTATATTACACAAAGGAAATTTGAGTGGAAAAACAAGAAAAAATCATAGAAATGTTCAACCAAATAGCACCTACTTACGATAAAGCCAACCGTATTTTAAGCTTTGGAGTTGATACCAGCTGGAGAAAAAACGCTTGTTGCATCGTGCTTGATAAACTAAAAGCAAAAGAGATAAACATAGTAGATGTTGCATGTGGAACAGGCGATATGATGAACATTTGGGAGCAAATGGCAAATAAAAAAAATATTAAAATATCTTCTATGAGCGGAGTTGATCCAAGCGTTGGAATGCTTGAAGTGGCTAAAGAAAAATTTCCAAATTATAACTTCATAACCGCTCTTGCAAACGATACTTCTTTACCAAATAATTTTGCAGATATAATAAGCATCAGCTACGGCATAAGAAACGTAGTTAAAAGAGAAGAAGCGCTAAAAGAATTTAACAAAATCTTAAAACCGGGCGGTTATGTGACGATTTTAGAATTTACAAAAAGAGAGCAAGGTGGATTTATATCAAAAATAAGAGATTTTTATCTTAGTAAAATTTTACCGAAGATAGGAGGCTTTATAAGCAAAAATGAAGCAGCTTATACATATTTGCCTAGCAGCATTGAGAATTTCTTAGATAAAAATAGCTTTTGCGATGAACTTATAAAAGCCGGATTCGAGATAGAAGTTTGCAAAGGTTTTAGTTTTGATATAAGCACACTTTTTATAGCAAAAAAAGTCAAACAAATATGACCGTAAGTGAACTAAACGAACAAGCTAAAGCGCTTCTAGAAACTCATTTTAGCTTTGTGGAGGTTACTGGAGAGATTTCAAGACTTATTCGTCATAGCTCCGGACATTGGTACTTCTCATTAAAAGATGAAAAAAGCGTTATAAGCTCCGCTATGTATAAATTTAGCAATCAGCAGGTTAAATTTGAAGTAAAAGATGGAATGCAAGTAACGATCTATGGAAAATTAACGATTTATCCGCCGAGCGGAAGTTATCAGTTATTAGCAAATAAAATGCTTCCTGTTGGTATAGGAGAGCTTGAACTTGCATTTAATCAGCTTAAATCAAAGTTAGAAAACGAGGGACTTTTTGATATAAAATTTAAAAAACCTCTTCCTAAATTTCCAAAAAAAATAGCCATAGTCACAAGCCTAACATCAGCAGCCTATCAAGATATGTTAAAAGTCATAAACTCAAGATACAAACTTTGCGAGTTTATAGCATTTAACACTTTAGTTCAAGGTGAAATGGCAGCTGCAAACATCATACAAATGCTACAAAAAGCCGATAAAATGGGTTTTGACGCAATAGTTTTAGCCCGCGGAGGCGGTAGTAAAGAGGATCTTTGGTGCTTTAACGATGAAAATTTAGCAAGAGTGATTTTTACCCTAAAAACTCCTATAGTCTCGGCAGTAGGACATGAGATAGACTACTGTATAAGTGACTTTGTAAGTGATCACAGAAGCCTGACTCCGACTGCTGCTATGGTTGATTTGTTACCGGATGCCAACACGATTTTACAAAGCTTAGATATAGCTTTTGATAAATTTGAGAGTTTCATAGATGGCAAATTTCAAAACTCATTTAATATACTAAATTTAATAAATCAAAGCTTAAAAAATCAAGCAATAAGCCAAAAAATAGAAAAAGCAAATTTAACTTTAGAAAACAAAAAAGCAAATTTAGAAAATTTAATAACTTCAAAAATAAATAATTTAGCACATAAAATAAAGGAATTTGAGCTGGTATTTGATAGACAAGAACAGTTTTTCAAAGCCACTAAAAACATGGTTCAAATAGAAAAAAACGGCAAAATAATGCCACTCCATGAATTACAAATAGGTGATGAGATATCTATATATTCACAAATAACGAAGAAAAATGCGATAATAAAATCTTAGAAAGGCAAGATATGACAAGAGTTTTAAATTTCAGCGCCGGACCTAGCGCGATCCCCTTAAGCGTATTAGAACAAGCACAAAAAGAGTTTGTAAGTTACAAAGGGATGGGGTTTAGTATTATGGAAGTGAGTCATAGAGGTAAAGTATTTGACGCACTTCATAATAATGCAATAGAAAAAATCAAAGCATTTTATGGTTTAAACGATGATTACTCGGTACTTTTTTTACAAGGTGGAGCTACTTTGCAGTTTGCACAAGTTCCAATGAATATATATAACGGCGGAATTGCGCAATATGTAAATACGGGAATTTGGACAACAAAAGCCATAAAAGAGGCAAAAATACAAAATATAAATTATGAAGTTGTTGCCTCAAGCGAAGAGACCAAATTTGACCGTATCCCGGAAAATATACGTTTTTCAGACGACGCAGACTACGCATATATATGCTCAAATAACACTATTTACGGTACACAATACAAAGATCTACCAAATACAAAATGCCCTTTAGTAGTAGATAGTAGCAGTGATCTTTTAAGCCGCGAGATAGATTTTAGCGCAAAAAATATCGGTCTGTTTTACGGAGGAGCGCAAAAAAACGCGGGACCGGCAGGAGTTACGCTAATAATCATAAAAAAAGATCTTGCAAATAGAGTAAAACATAACGTTCCAACTCCGCTTCGATATACAACTCAGATAGAAGCAAACTCTTTAGCAAATACGCCTTGTACGTTTGGTATATATATGTTTGATTTAGTGCTTGACTGGATAAAAGATCAAGGCGGGTTAAGCGCTATAAATAAACTAAATGAGCAAAAAGCGGCTTTATTATACGATATCATCGACACTTCAAGCTTCTACAAAGCTCACGCAAAAACAGGTTCAAGATCTCTTATGAACGTAAGCTTCACTACTCCTAGCGCAGAACTTGATGCTAAGTTTGTGAGCGAAGCAGAAAAAAACTCTATGATAGGACTAAAAGGGCATAGGCTTCTTGGCGGAATTAGAGCATCTATATATAACGCGGTTTGCTTAAAAGATGTTCAAACATTAGTAAATTTTATGAAAGAGTTTGAAAGAGTAAATGGGTAAATT
The DNA here is from genome assembly GCF_900475935.1 of Campylobacter fetus subsp. fetus. NCBI lineage: Bacteria > Pseudomonadati > Campylobacterota > Epsilonproteobacteria > Campylobacterales > Campylobacteraceae > Campylobacter > Campylobacter fetus. Next base: position 226,807 of record NZ_LS483431.1, on the reverse strand, counting down.
TGGTTGAATAACTCATAAATTTACCTAGAAAAATATCCATTTCTTACTAAATAAATATCTAAATTTATATATTAAATTTAGATATTTTATAAATCATAAGCTCAAAAAGTCAATTTGATACAAATTTTACTTTTTATTTTTCTCTATTTCTGCAAGACTTGCTGATACTTCTGCTATCTGAGAGATAAGACCGCTTGCCTTTTGAGAAAGTTCTTTGAGTATATTTTGTGCATATTCATTACTATTATTTTGATACTGAGCTATCTGTTTTTGAATTGTTTCTAACTGTTTTTGAAGTTGTTCTAAGCGTTTTTCAAGCATCTTTTTTACGGCTTCAATGCTACTGCTTGCACCAGAAGAAGTATCGATTTCTTCTGCTTGCTTAACTGACTGAGCAGAGGATTTGTCAGAAGATTTTGCTTGAATGCTGTTTGGTGATTTTAAGTTATTTAAATTTTGTATTGATATCTTGCTTGTTTGAGAGGTATTCATACTATTTAACTCACTAATCATAATATCTCCTTATAAAATATTAGATTATATATCGTCAAAATTGGTATTTAGTAAAATTGTATTAAAAAATGAATTTAAAAAAGCAAGCCTGAAAAAGGCTTGCAAAATAGTAGTAATATATTATAGCTTATCGCCGTTTTCGCCAAGATAAGAAGCAACACCATCGGTAGAAGGCTTCATACCTTTATCGCCTTTGCTCCAACCTGCAGGGCAAACTTCGCCATGCTCATTCGTAAATAGCATTGTATCTACCATTCTTACCATCTCATCGATGTTTCTTCCAAGTGGAAGGTCATTTATAACGGCGTGTCTTACCGTTCCGTCTTTATCTAATAAGAAACTTCCTCTTAGAGCAACTGCCTCATCAAATAACACGTCAAAACCTTTTGCCCACTCTTTTTTAAGGTCGGCAACTAATGGAAATTGAACTCTTCCGATACCGCCGCATTTTACGTCAGTTTCTCTCCATGCAAAGTGGCAATACTCATTGTCGCAGCTTACGCCGATAACTTCAATGCCTCTTTCTTTAAACTCTTTATATCTGTGATCAAATGCTATAATCTCACTTGGGCAAACAAAAGTAAAATCTTTTGGATAGAAAAATACTACCGCACCCTTTGATCCTATGTTTTTGTAAAGTTCGAAATTTTCATCTATTTGACCATTGCCTAAAACCGCTACGCCTTTTAAAGCAGGCGCTTTATTTGTAACTAACATAACCTAGTTCTCCTTAGTAATTTTTATTTTTAGCGAAATTATATCCCTGCTATATTAATTAATTTTAAATAATGATAAATAATGTTATTTTAAAATTTAAAAATGATTAAGCTGTAATTTATTGTAATTTTAATTTAATTTAAATTTACTTGCAGTGTATTATCTACTGTTTTAAAGAAAAATTTGGCTAAAGTTGGTTATAATCGACCAATTTTTAAAAGCTAAGGAAAAAAATGTTTGGTGATTTTTTTTCAAAAATAAGAAGAAAACAATCAGATCCGAGCGAAGCACCAAGTCACTGGATCAAATGTAATAGCTGTAACTCTTTAATGTATTATAAAGAAGTAGAAGCATGTTTTAATGTATGCCCTAAATGTGGTTATCATATGCGTTTAAGCGCGAACAAAAGAGTAGAGTTGATAGCCGATCGAGATAGTTTTGTTGAGTTTGACTCTGAACTTAGACCAGTAGATCCACTTAAATTTGTAGATAAAAAATCCTATAAAAAAAGAATATCTGAAAGCGAAGAAAAAAGCGGTAAAACGAGTTCTGTTATATCTGGTGAAGCTTGTATAGACTCTATACCGGTGCAGCTTGTCGTATTTGATTTTAGTTTTATGGGCGGAAGTCTTAGCTCTGTCGAGGGCGAAAAAATCACTCGCGCAGTAAAACGAGCCATAGAAAAAAGACAAGCTCTTATAATAGTAAGCGCGAGCGGCGGAGCTAGAATGCAAGAAAGTACGTTTAGTCTTATGCAAATGAGCAAAACAAGTGCAGCTTTGAAACTTTTAAGCGATAATAAATTGCCTTATATTTCAGTTTTAACAGATCCTACTATGGGTGGAGTTTCAGCCTCATTTGCATGGCTTGGAGACTTGATCATCGCTGAACCAGGTGCACTTATAGGATTTGCCGGTCAACGAGTTATAGAACAAACTATAAAAGCTAGTCTCCCAGAAGGATTTCAAAGAGCCGAATTTTTACTAGAGCATGGACTTATAGATGCTATAATTCCTAGAAGTGAGCATAAGAAATATCTAGCCGATATGGTTAGGTTTTTTATGAAAGAAGATGCAAATTTACAAAAGCCGGATTTTGAGCCTAAGGCTGTGTGATGCAGATCCTAGTCCATTGTATACAAAAAAAAGATGATGATTTTGATAACATAAAAGAGTATATCAAGATGTCATCTAAATGGGCTGATATAAAAGATATAAATAAATTTAACTCTCAAATAGCAAAAGCCCAAAGTGCGTCAAAAGAGCAAGCTCACAAAGCTTACGACTTAGCTTATGAGCATTGCCTTAATGGGTATTGCATTGGGCTTGATGAAAAAGGCTATCACCTAGATAGTGTAGAATTTGCCGATTTATTGAAAAATAGCTCTCAAATTTCATTTTTCATAGGCGGAGCTTATGGACTTAGTCCTCAGTTCAAAACAAAGATGAACAGATTAATCAGCCTATCAAAGATGACTTTAGCGCATAAAATAGCAAAACTAATGCTTTTTGAGCAAATTTTTCGAGGACTTTGCATCAACGCAAATCATCCATATCATAAATAAAGGAAGCAGATGAGACAAAGCGACTTAGAGTTTTTTAAAAATCTTCTTGAGGAACGTAAAATTCAGATCAATAAAAATATACTTGATGCGGCAGACGAGATAAACGGCTTACGACAAAGCGGCGCTAGCGACGAGTTTGATTTTGCAAGTATAAACGCTGATGCTATACTAGAACATTCGATATCTGCTAAGCAAAGATCTGAGTTAAACGAGATAGACGAGTCTTTGAAAAAGATTGCAAACCGCACTTATGGAATTTGCGATATGTGTGAAGATGAGATAGATATAGAACGACTTAAAGTAAAACCTAATGCAAAATACTGTATAACTTGTCGAGAAATAATAGAAAAAAACAATAAAAATAAGGATATGCAATGAAAACAAGAAGATATATATTTTATTCTGTTGTATATATAGCTCTAGTATGGGTAATGACATTTTCATTTATCAATCAGGACTTTAGCGTCAATCTGTTTGAGTACAATATAAACTTACCTATAGCAACATGGATCATTATACCTATAACACTGTTTGCACTACTTAGTATACTTCATATGAGCTATTACGGTTTTAAAAACTTTTTAGACGCAAGAGCCGTTAAAAATGATCTGCAGCTTTATAATACTTTGGCAAAAGAGATATATCTAGGTCTTGAATCAAATAAAGATTTTAAAACAGATCTATTTTTAAGTCCTAGCGAGATCACAAAATCACTTTCTCCTTGGGTAGATCTTGGTGAGCTAAATTTAAAAAACGAAGAGTTAAAATCTGCTTATGAAATATCTAAAAAAGTTAAAAACGGTGAGGCTTGCGATATAAAAAAATTTAAGATATTGAAAACAAATCCTCTATTTTTGCAAAATGAAAAAAATAAAATCAAAGCTGATTACAAATACGCTATAACTTTGATCTCTAGTAAAAATGAGATAAATGACGCAATTTATAAAGAAGCTTATAGCGCGCTTATAAACTTTGCGAGCTATATAGAACTTTGTAAATTTAACTTTGCCTATACAAATGATGATATATTTAGCCTTGTAAAAAGATATGTTAAAAATGAAAATTTCGAAATTGCAAGTTCTGAGCTATTTACTATGATAAACAAAAACGAATTTAGCTGTGATGAATATATCAAACTAGCCATTCTTCTAAAAACAAAACTTGATCCAGATAAGCTTATATCTATGTTTGATAGACTAAAAAACGAGCATTCAAATGCCATGGAAGCGTATTTATACATACTTTATGATTTACAAATGTTAGATAAGCTAAGAGAAAGTTTAGCTTCTATAGAACACGGAGATTTTGATAAGATAAAAACATTACTATTTTTGAGAGAAAGTGGAAGATTAGCTCCCGTAGATATGTTTTATAAATGATAGATTTTAGTTCAAAACCGCTATTTCTAGCGCCTTTGGCAGGTTTTTCAGACCTGCCTCTTAGGGGAATTGTAAAAAAATTTGGCTGCGATGTTACAGTAAGCGAAATGATAAGCTCAAACGCTTTGGTATATGAGAATAACAAAACAGTTTCAATGATAGAAAAAAATCCTTTAGAAACACCATATATAGTGCAATTAGCCGGAAACGGTTCTGAAATTATCAAACAAGCAGTTCAAATTTTAAATGATATTGAAGGAATCGATGGAATCGATTTAAACTGCGGTTGCCCTGTTCCAAAAGTAGTAAAACAAAATTCGGGATCCGCTCTGCTAAATGATATAAAAACGCTATGTGAAATAGTAGAAACTATCAAAAAAACATCTAATAAGCACTATACTTCAGTTAAAATACGTCTAGGATTTAATAGTAAAACCGCACACAATATAGCAAAAGATATAGAAAACGCTGGTGCTGATTTCATATGCGTTCACGGTAGAACAAGAGCCGGTGGATACAGTGCTAAGGTCGATTATGAAGCTATAGGTTTAGTAAAGCAAAGCGTGTCGATACCAGTAATTGCAAACGGCGATATAAATGCAAAAAACGCAGATGAAATACTGCGCCTTACTAACTGCGACGGGGTCATGATAGGAAGAGCAAGTATAGGAAATCCTTGGATATTTTATGAAATAAAACATAAAAAGCCAGTAGATAAAAATATTAAAAAACAGATTGTTTTAGAGCATTTTAACGAAATGCTGAATTATTATGGCGAACACGGCATAGGAATATTTAGAAAACACCTGCATGAATACTCAAAAGGTATAGATGGAGCAAGTTCATTTAGAAATGAGATAAATCATATCTCAGATCCGGATGATATGCTAAAAATATTGCGGTCATTTTTCAAGTAAGATGCAAGGATATATCTTAAAAGTACAAAAAGTACGCGATGAAGACTGTTTAGTATTTATATTATCTAAAGATAAGCTAATAAAATGCTACAGATTTTATGGTGCGAGACATCCTGTTATCACTCAAGGCTTTAAGCTTGATTTTGAGCTTGTGCAAAATGGAAACTTTTTACCACACTTAAGAGGAACTATGCATCTTGGATTTTCATGGTTATTCCATAGAGATCGGCTACTAGCATGGCAAAATTTTATGAGACTTTTGTATGAGCACTTAAGAGATGTTGAAGATATAGATGAGTTTTACTACTCTCTTTTAGAGTTATGCTCATATAAATTTGAAAAACAAAATCCAAAACGTATAATTATAGAAGCATATCTCGATATACTTGAGTTTGAAGGTAGGCTACACAAAGATTTAAGATGTTTCGTATGTGATGAGATAATCGATTCGAATTTAACCCTAACAAGAGGATTTTTACCGGCACACAAAAGATGTATCGGTAAAGCTGCGTTTGATTCAAAAGATATAAAAACTCTTTTCGAAACAAAAAAATGTTCCCATATAAATGATTTTTACATTGACCAAATTTATTATATAGTTCTTGAAGGATTATAATTAGTCAAAAGTTATTGCAAATATAGTAGGTTTTACCAGTTTTTTGATATTATCCTTGACCATAAAAAAGTTTTTTACGCCATAAATGTGCAGGGCGTGATTTATAAATTTAAAACTAACCGTATTAGATACACTCAATGATTTAGCAAGACCGAGTAAAAAACTAAGCCATCTTAAATCATTTATATCTGGAAGTAGATCTTTGAATTCGCCTAAATCGCTTATTTGTCTGCCTTGATACTCTATGATGGATGCTATGAGAGATTTTTGCTCATGGGTATATCCGTAGTTTAGTCCATTTTTTACTAAATAACTACTATGAGAATGCTCAGAGTAAAAGCCAACTGATCTGCCGATATTATAAAGTTTTGCAGCAGTTATAAGCTCAAAAAGATACTTATCGTCTACTTTATGAAGCGGTTTTAAAACTTCAAATAGCTCTTTTACGTATTTTATCGTAGTCTGATTACTTCTTTTTGCAAATCTATCTTGCAAACTTCTAAGACTAGGATTAAAATTATTTGGAAATCTTATATTTATCTGCTGAGGCATAGCTTTTAAAAGTTTAGTTTTTACGCAAGGCTTAAGCAAATTTGTTATAAATATCCCTTCTCTAACTCCTGCTCCGCTTGTATATATATTTTTTGCTTGCAACTCTTTTACTAAAGTGCAAAATATCATAGCTCCTTCTCTAATCGTATCATATCTATCTTTTTTTATAGGAAAATTTTTTAGATCTAGTACGCCGGTAAAGGCTATTTTTTCTATCAAGTCACCATAGTCTTTGTAGCTATATGAAAAATTATGAACAAGCTTTAATGGATGATTTTTTATCTGCATTATAGCATTAGCAAGAGCTCTTAAACTACCTCCTATGGCAATTATATTATTTGAATGAAAATGACTGGGCACTTCAGAAATCAGTTTTTGTGCAAATTTAGAAGCGCCGTCTATATCTTTTTTATCAAAAAATAGCTCTTTTAATCTAACCGTACCTACATTCAATGATATAACATCTATAATTTTACCGTCTTCTATCTTCGCTAATTCAGTAGAGCCGCCACCTATATCTATAGTAGTCGCTTCTTTCAACGGATTTAGTAAATTTATAGCCGCTATTCCGCCATAAAAAGCCTCCATTTGACCATCTATGACTTTTAGTCCAAGACCCAACTTATCTTGCACTCTTTTGATAAATAAATTTGAATTTGGGGCATCTCTAAGAGCAGAAGTTCCTGCGCACAAAACTTTATTTACACCATATAAATTTAAAAAATGTTTGAACTCGCTAAAAGCGTAAAATACCTTATCCATAGCGCCATCTTGCAAAACTCCGCCATTTTCATAAGCACCCTCGCCAAGCCTAACTTTTATCTTATATTCGCGTAATATATAAAATCCAAGCCTACTAGTACGCTCAAAAATCGCCATTCTAGCCGAGTTTGAACCAAGATCTATGACTGCTACTCTTTTTGGCATTAATTCCCTTCTAAATACTGTTCGTGTTTTAATTTTAACTCTTCTGGAGTTTCTATATTATCAGGATCTGGAACTATACAATCAACAGGACAGATAACTATACAAGCAGGCTCAGCATAGTCACTTATACACTCGCTACATCTATCTGGATCTATCATATATGTGGGATCATCTTCATATATAGCCTCATCTGGGCACTCTTCGCGGCAAGCATCACAACTGATGCAGTCTTTAGTTATCATAAGAGACATCTCAAACCTTTCAGTACTATTTTAAAGCCACTTTATACAATATTTTTACTTTAAAAACTTTGAATTTGAAATGTTTTTTTGCATTTTTCTATTTTTGGTATTTATAGGTAGTATAAAAGTAGCTATAGCACCACTTCTATCTGTTCTATTTCTTATCTCTATACGTCCGCCGAGTGCCTGAGCAGCTCCCTTTGCTAAAAATAATCCTAGTCCGGCTCCGCCTTTGTCTCCATATCTCTTAAATGGAGCAAATAGATCTTTATTTTCATCTATTCCAGGACCCTCGTCTACTACTTTTACTATAAATTCATTATTTAATAAGTTTGATTTAATCTCTATAGTCGCATTTGGAGGTGAAAATTTAATAGCGTTTTGAACAAAATTTTGTATAACATGTAAAAATAAAGTAGGTTGCAAAAACATCTTTAAAGTCTGCGGTTTTAGACTCATTTTTATATTTTTACCCTCGCCCTTTGCCAATATCAAAAAGTTATTTCCGATTTCATTTAAATACGCAATTATGTCTACATTTAAAGGTTGTTCAAACTGAGCACCTTCTTGACGACCGATCTCTAAAATAGAACCGATCATTTTATTCATTTGATTTATTGACTCATTATTATTTTTTAGGGCTTCTATATATTTTTCCGGCTCTCTTTGTTTTATTAAAGTCACTTCATTCTTAGTTTTCATAACCGCCAAAGGTGTTTTTAGCTCATGAGCGGCTCCGACAAAAAGTTCTTTTTGATATTGAACAAAAGTCAAAATTCTACTTATAAGCCTATTAATCCCATCACCAAGAGGTTTAAACTCATCTGGAAGTTCATCTATACTAACTTCTTGTAAAAATCTTTCATTTAACTGGCCAAGTCTCAAGCTAAGCATTTTTATAGGTAAAAGCAGCATTCTTGATAAAAATAACGCATAAAAAAGTATCAAAAATATAGCAGTTGCATTTATAATTAGTATATCCACTAAAACTTGATTTACGACGCTGCTGTATTCAGTAGTATTTTTTTTGAGCGCTAATACCATATTATCTTTATATGGATAATAAAGCGTCAGATAAGTACTATTTTCATCTTCACTCTGAATAAATTTAGGTCTTGATAAGTTATCGGTATTTTCTTCAACTCCAATGACTGTCAAATTTTGAGATTGTGGGTAGTAAAACTCTAGTTCACCTATTTGAAGAAGTTCTTTTGAGTCAAGTATATTATTTGCTTCTATAGTCAAGCTTTGTACTATATTTTCAAAAATGGTTATTTTTATATAGTGATACAACATCACCGAAAAGATTACAATTAGCATCGTAGAAGCAGATGCTAATTGTAGAGCAAATCTAGCCCTTAAGCTTTTTTGGGGAAACAAAATCTATATCCGCGACGTCTTACAGTTTCTATAGTTGAGATGTTTAGCGGTTTATCCATTTTTTGGCGTATTTGGTTTATAGCTACTTCGATAACATTTGGAGTAACAAGCTCCGGCTCCTCCCAAATAGCATCTAAAAGCTGCTCTTTGCTTACTATTTGATCGCTGTGTCTAGCAAGATGAGTTAAAACTTCAAACGGTTTACCTTTTAACTCTATTTCTTGACCAAGATATGTTATTTTTTCTTCATCTGTATCAATAATTAAATCGTCTATTTTAATAACATTTGTACCGCCGAATCTTAGTCTAGCTTCAAGACGGGCTACTAAAACTTCAAAATCAAACGGTTTTTTTATATAATCATCGGCTCCGGCTCTTAAGGCCTTTATTTCACTCTCTTTATCATCTTTAGCAGATATGATAACCGCTGAAGTGCGCGGACTCTTTTGCTTGATGACATTTATAAGATCAACGCCATCTCCATCAGGAAGCATCCAATCACTAAGAACTAAATCATAGTTTCTAATACCTATATAATATTCAGCGTCTTTAAAACTTTCTGAACTATCTGTTTGATAACCAAATTCCTGCAAACCTTCTGCTATGGTTTTGTTAAGCGTAACCTCATCCTCTACTATCAAAATTCTCATTATACTTTCCTTAAAGCGCAAATTTATTCGAGATTGTACCATAAATTAAGCAATTTTTCAAGTTATTTTAAATTTAATTTAATAAAGCTGCTCGATTTTTGCTCCAACCGTGGCATTTGAAATGATTTTTACCTTTGAAATTTTCATATAAAAATACTCAAGAGACGGAAAAATTTCTTTAAAATTATTTTTAAAATATTGCAAAGCCTCTTCAACTTTTTTAAATTTCATTTTTTCAAATTCATTTCTAGTGTGTTCACACACAAAAGCATAATCAATAAATTCATCAGCTTTAAAACCCATATCAACTCTTATTTTTTGGCGTTTAACCCGCTCAAAAGCCAAAAGTCCGATTATCGTTTTGAATTTAAAATCTTCCACAAAAACAGTTATCAAATCACCCTCTTTTCAGAACCGCTCAAAAGCCTTTTTATGTTTGGAATGTGTTTATATAAAACCACAAACGATATGATAAAAATAGGAGCGTGAGTATTTATCACCGGCATTTCATAATGAAATATAAAAGATGTTCCTATCAAAGTAAAAAGCGCCAAAAGCGAGGCCAAACTAGAAATTTTAAGTACTTTTCCGATTATAAACCAGATTCCCAAAGCGCAAATGATCTCTAAAGGTAAAAAATAAATAAGCGCTCCGGCTCCAGTAGCTACGCCTTTTCCGCCCTCAAATTTAAGATACGGCGAAAAGCAATGTCCTATCACTGATAACACAGCCATAGTCCAGATAGTTTGATCACTTAAATCAAAAACAACTTTTGCTACAACCATAGGAATAAATGCTTTAAAAGCATCGCAAACGACTGTTAGTACTGCAAGCTTTTTTGCCAAATTCGGGTTTGAACTTTTAAGAACTCTTAAAACATTTGTGGCTCCGATGCTGCAGCTTCCTTCTTTAGTTATATTAACTTTACCGAAAATTCTACCCAAAATCAAACCAAAAGGTATCGCACCAATAAGATAAGCCAACACATAAGCAACAATATTTTCGTTCATTTTACTCCTTTAACTCTTCCATAAAACAGATACTTTTTCATTTAAAATATCACTCTTTTTTGGGCGCAGTATTTTTTCATCTATCTGTAAATTCGCAATATCAAAACTCTCTTTTAGTTCTGATATTTTGGTTTCATAACTACTTTGCAACTCATTAATTTCATTCAAAATACTCTGCATAGTCTCTTTAGATGCATACATATCATCGTGTTTTGAAAAAACGTCAGTAGCTTTTTTTGTACTGCTCAAGATTTTTGTGCTACTTAATCTCTTTCTAAAAACAGCAGACAAAACTCCGCTTACTATCTCGATAGCTGCAAATATACCGCTTTTATTTGCTATATTTTTCTTCTTTTCTAAACTATTTTTAGCATTTAATAATCTTTTTTCCAAAATGCTTTTCTCTTTTTCAAATTTATTCATAAGCAAAGTTTTTTGTTCTTTTAAAAGTTCGTCCGCTCTGAGCTTTACTCTTAAAACAAACTGATCTTTGCTCTCATTTAAATTTGAAACTATATCAAATGCTTTATATAGCACTATTTTTTCATTAGTATATAAAAACTCGGTAAATGATTTTACAAATTCATTTAAATTTTTTGCATTTAAAATAGATCTTGGGGCATCTAAAAGCTCTATATTTTCATATTTTTCACAGCTGAAATTTGAGACCGAAATTTCTTCAGCATTGCTCCAGTCTAGCTCATCGCTATCTGCTTTTAAACAAAAAATTCTATCTTTTATAAGCTCGTCATCACTGCTAATAAATCTCACTTTTGCCGTGCCGAGCAGATGACAAAAAAGCTTATTTGAGTTGCCATATTCATAAATTTGAACTATATCTGGATTTAATATAGCGCTTGAATTAAGCATTATAGATGATCCATTTTTAATCTCAAAATGCTTCATAAGATTTGAAATATCATTTTTATTTAATGGACCTTTTAAATAGCTAAGTGCCCATCTAGTAGTTATGATCTGTAAATTTGTATCGTGGATATTTTTTACTAAAAACTGGCGCTTTTTTAAATTTGAAAGAGTATCTAGAATCTCTTTATCGCTAGTTTTACCAACTCCGCTAAGTCCGCTAATCACATTTTGTTTATCTTGAGCTGTTTGTAATCTTCCTATAAACCACGTTCCTATATTACTAAGTCCTTTGTAGTCTATATCTACTGGATTTTGCGTAGATAAAACAACACAAATTCCAAAAGCTCTTGCTTGTTTTAACAAAGTAAGCATAGCTAGTTTGCTAGGAGGATTTGAGCTTGGAGGAAAATATCCAAATATTTCATCCATATATAGCACTACTCTAGGTTTATGCGTTCCTTCTAAACTTCTCATCCAAGAAACCATCTCATTTAATAAAATAGTTACGAAAAACATTCTACTAGCATCGTCTAAATGGGATATTGTAAATATATTTGATCTTGGCTTGCCATTTTCAAAAAGCATATTTGAGATATCTAATTTCTCTCCGCTACACCAAAGAGAAAAATCAGGACTAGCTACAAGCGCATTTATTTTCATAGCTAAGTCGGCTCTTTTATCGGCCGGATAAAAACTCTCTACATCAAAAACACCTATTTTTTTAAATTTAGGATTTATGATATCTTCTATCAACTGAGCTATGCTAAGATCTTTTTTTGCACTAAATCTATTAAAAAATATATTTTGTAAAATAAGCATCTCGGGCGAACTAAAATCATCATTTTTAACACCCACTAAAGATAAAATAGAACCACAAATTCCGATAATATAGCTATTTAAACTCTCAAAATCATCAAATTTAGGTGCGTTAAAATCACTAAGCAGACTAACTCCAAGACCCGCATTGCTTTTTGGAGTAAATATCTTAAAAACTGAGCTATTTTTAAATTTTTTAACTCTTTCAAAATTCTCAAAACTACTCTCAAGACCAGCTTTATACTGCTCATAAACGCTACTTCCGACGTTTTTATCTGCACAAACTTCTATAAACTCGTCTTCGCTGCTAAGCATAAATTCGTCATATCGCCTTTTGGGTCTATTATTATAGTTGGAATTTGATTTAATGAAGCTTCTTCTAACAGACTTATACCAAGACCTGTTTTACCACTTCCGGTCATTCCTATGATAGCTGCGTGAGTAAGAAGATCTTTACTATCATAAATATATGGCGTATTTTCACTAAGTCCTAGATAAAATTCGCCACTTTCAGGCATTTTCATCTATAAAGTTCTACTTTTTGTTGCAATTCATCTAGCGTATCTTTAACTCTTAACTTAGAAAATTCAACTATTTTTTCCGTGATAGATTGAGGTTTTACTATTTCACAACAGTAACGCATAGAGCCTTGATAATTCAATGCAACTACTAAATTCAACTCTAAATAAACATCGATAACTTCTTTAGTTCTTGGCATAGTTAAACTAAACTTAGCCATAAGCTCCTCGCCGCTTTTAAATCCACCGTTTTGGATGCTTACCACGCCTATTCCGCCTTGAGAAATATCGTATAATTTACCCTCTATACTTACTCCGAATTTATTTGATAATATAACTTTTGTATGTTGATTTGGATGTACTCTGGGAAATTTTCTTTGGTTTGCAAACATATTTTCCATTCGTACAAAGTTATTTAATAAAACAGTATTATTAGATAAATTTATACTTAATATATCAGCTTTGACGTTGCTTACTAAGTTATCGCCTTTTAGTATGTATGCATTTTCTTCTTCTTTCATAGCCAAAATCTGCATCAAATTCACCTTAAAAAGCACTTTATCATCTTCTATGCTAGCTATTTTAGCATCGCAGCTGACATTTACGCCATAGTATAAATTTAAAAATCTTAAGCTTGAGTTTGAACGCAAAGCCGCTCTAAACTCGTCTATTATATCGCCAAATAACATAAATCCGCCACTAGTTCCAAATTTAAAACTCTGAGGGCTTGAAATTTTTGTTTTAGCTTCTGTTTTCATTAAAACTTGAGTAAAAGCATCTATCGCATTTTCTAGATATATTATATAAATTGTACTGTTTAAATCTGATTTTGAAATATAAATACTAAAACGATGTAAAAGATGAAATAAAACTTTCAAAATAAAATAATTAGCATACGTTTCATCGTTACCAAAACATTTGTTTATCTGTTTTAATGAGGCTTCTTTATCTAAATTTGTCTTAAAAATCGCATCAAAAATCAATTCTAAAGTATCATCTAAATCATAAGGATCAATCTGTTTTTGCGACTCTTTTGCAAGATTTTTACCGTATTTTTTGTAGTCTTGCTCTAATCCTTGCAAAATCCCCATACACTCAGATATAAGCACATCTTGCCCTTCATAAATCACTATTTTTCCTTAAAATTTAGTTGAATTTAATTATAGCATAAAAATATTTAAATTTGGTTGTTATTTTGATGGCTTATTTTCCGCCGAATCTTAACAAAGCAGAACCCCATGTAAAACCGCCGCCAAATGCGTCTAAAAGGATTAAACTACCTTGTTTAAGACGCCCGTCTTCATAAGCATCATTCATAGCCATAGGTATGGAAGCCGAGCTAGTGTTACCATAATCCACAACAGTTACAACGCACTGCTCATCTGTGAAATCCAAACGCTGTTTTACTGCTTCTATAATTCTTAAATTTGCTTGATGCAGTATGAAAAGATCGATATCTTTGCTGCTGACACTGTTTTTTTCTAAAATATCAACAACATCTTTAGATAGCGTATTAACAGCTATTTTAAAGACCTCATTACCAGACATATGTAAAAAATTTAGCTTTTTATCGATAGTATCTTTGTTGGCTGGATGAACAATGCCGCAACCAGGAGTTATTAATAAATTTCCTTTGCTACCGTCGCTTGATGTATGAACATCTATTATATAATTATCATCCGAAGAGCTAACTATAGCCGCGCCTGCTCCATCGCCAAATAAAACACAAGTGCTTCTATCTTGCCAATTAATAATTGAGCTTAATTTTTCTGCTCCTATTATAAGAACATTTTTCTTAGCTCCACTCTCAACGAGAGATTTTGCAATCTCTAAAAGATAGATAAATCCGGTACAAGCGGCACTTATATCAAAAGCAGTTACATCAAACAAACCTAAATTTGAAGCCACTTTACAAGCAGTAGAGGGCATACAAAAATAATCAGGCGTAATAGTCGCGCAGATAACCGCATCTATATCATTTTTGTCTATACCGGCTCTTTGTATGGCCATCAGAGCCGCTTTATATGCTAGATCACTAGTGACTTCATTTTTTGCTAAATGCCTAGTTTTTATACCTGTTCGTTTGACTATCCATTCATCACTAGTATCAACCATTTTTTCAAGGTCAAAATTAGTTAAAATATCTTTTGGAATATAAGCTCCAACTGAAATTATCGATGCTTTTTTCATTTATTTGCTACCTAACAAAGTGCGAAAGCTCATCTTCTATAACTCTATTTATGTCTGATTCAGCAAATTTTAGAGCTTGGAAAATAGCATTTTTAACGGCTTTTGGACTACTTTTACCATGACTTATAATAACACAATCTTTAACCCCTAAAAGCGGAGCTCCTCCGTACTCGTCATAGTCTATTTGAATCTTTAAAGCCTTAAAAACTCTTTTCATAAGCAAAGCACCAACAGTAGCAAAAGGTGACTTCTTAACACTTTCTTTTATGATTTTTGATATAGCGCTAGCTACGCCTTCACTAGTTTTAAGTAAGATATTTCCGACAAATCCGTCACAAATAATAACATCAACACTTCCATCAAAAATCTGATTTCCTTCAACATTTCCGATAAAACTATCGAGTTTTGACATCATTTCAAATGCTTCTTTTGTGACTTCATTTCCTTTACAATCCTCTTCGCCATTACTTAAAAGCCCTACTTTCGGGTTTTTTACTCTCATTATTTGTTTGGCGTAAGATTCTCCCATTATGGCAAACTGAAATAGATGTTCTGCTTTACAATCAACATTTGCACCGACATCAAGAACAAGTGTTTTTTTATTTAAAGAAGTAGGCATAAGTGTGGCTATAGCAGGTCTTGCAACGTTTTTTAATCTACCGATTCTTAAAGTTGCTAAACTCATAGTAGCTCCACTATGTCCTGCTGAAACTATAGCTTTGCATTCGCCGTTTTTTACAAGCTCAATTGCTTTAAAAATACTGCTTTCCTTGCGCTTAAGTGCATCAGTAGCACTCTCGCCCATAGAAAATACTTCGCTAGACTCGATATAAGTTACAAATCTTGCGTAATCTTCAGGTATAAGGGGTTTGATCTTTTGTATATCACCTACTAAAACAGCATTAAAACTTCTATGTTTTAAAGCGTCGAGTACACCAGTTATTATAGGTTCTGGACCAAAATCCCCGCCCATAGCGTCTATTGCTATACTAATCATTGTTGTATATCAATACTCGCCGGTTGTTTTATTTATACGATGTGGCATCTTCCAACTACCGTCTTTATCTTTTACAGGCATAGGAAGAGTTACTTTATAGTGAGTTCTGCGTTTTGCAGCGCGTGTGTGGCTCACTCTACGTTTAGGTACTGCCATTTTATTCTCCTTTTAAAATTTTACATTCATAACAGTAAAAATATCCGCTTTTATAAGCTTCTATTTCGCTTTCAAAAATTTCATCGATGTCAATCTCGCCATCATAAAATTCAATAGTATCACTTAAATCGTTTTCTAAATCTTTATAAATACCGTTACTTAAAGATAATTTTACATCCTCATTCAAATTTAAAATCATATCTTTACCGCATCTATCACAATAATAATTTAAATTTCCAGATATCACAGCAATACACTCTACTATTTTTGGATTAATTTTTTTTAAATTTCCATTAAATTTTAATCCATTAATAACTATTTCAAATGGAACAGGCAAAGATGTTATTTTATCAAATGGTATTTTCAAATTTATCTTCTTAGTTTAGCAAATTTCTCTTTTTGCAAAGAAAAACGCTATTTCTGTCTTTGCATTTTCTAAACTATCGCTTCCATGAACAGCATTTGCATCAATGCTCTCAGCAAAATCTGCTCTTATGGTACCGGCTGCAGCTTCTTTTGGATTTGTTGCACCCATAAGCTCACGATTTTTAACAACTGCATTATTACCCTCAAGCACCATTACTACAACAGGTCCGCTTGTCATAAACTCTACTAATTCTCCATAAAATGGTCTAGCGGCATGAACTTCATAGAATTTTTTAGCATCTTCTACGCTAAGTTGAAGTTTTTTTGCGGCTGCTATTCTTAATCCGTTGCTTTCAAATCTATCGATTATTTTTCCTACAACGCCTTTTTCTACGGCATCAGGCTTTATTATAGATAAAGTTTGTTCCATGAAATCTCCTTTAATGATGGTTGAAATTTTTACAAAATTGCGATTATATCAAAAATAAACTTAAAAAAATAGTAAGCCACATAAAAGTGGCTTTAAATTATTATCATAATACAGGAGTAGCGGCATTTCTTACATCAGCGGTTATTTCGCTTCTGCTTGGCTGGCCAGAGATAACCTCACTCCATACAATACAGCCGTCAGTAGGACAGGCTTCTGCGCAAGCCGGAGAATCATTGTGTCCTACACACTCTACACATTTATCGGCATATACATAGTACGCATCTTCGCCTGTTGGATTATCGCTATCATCAACTATGGCGCTAACTGGACACTCATCAATGCATGAACCGCAACTTATACAGGTATCTGTAATTCTAACTGCCATTATATCTCCTTAAATTTAGATTTATTTTATAAGATTATCAAAATTTGACTAAAATATGACTTAAGAAATTATATATAAGTATATTATATTTTAATACATATAAATATAACAAAATAGCTATAAATTGCAGCCTAATTTACTGGATTTCATTTACTATATCAAGTACAGATTTTTGTAGCTTTTTATCTTTTATATCTATTCTAAAATAAATTTTAGCTAGTTTTAAATCGCTATTTTTGATCTGAACACTATCGCCAAACGATGTGAATCTCAGCCTTTTTGGATCTATACCGTTCCCAATCAGCATAGTAAGTACATTATACGCTCTATCTGCTGCTAACTTGTAATCTTTTGCGTATTCATTATAATCATCGGCATATCCCCTTATCTCTACGGAAACAGATTCTGGAACTTTATTTATTATCATAGAAATTATTTTTACAAAATTTATCATATCTGGATTATAAATTTCAGCACTCATAGGATCAAATTTGATTCCTGCAGGCAGATCTATAGCAACTTGATTTTCAGCTTGATCAAGCGCAACTCTATAGCGTTCGTTATTTGTATTTTGCTTGACCGAAGTGCTGTCGCTATTTTGCATAGCGATACCAGGACCATCAAATTGTTTCTCGCTTTTAGCGTTTTTAGAACTTTGTTTGACACCTTTTGAATCAGGAAAATCAAATATTTTTATAATTTCGGTTTTTAAAGCTTCAACTTTTGCGGTATTTACTGCAGATATCGCATATAAAGCTATAAATAAAGCAAGCAATAAAGATAAAAAGTCTGCATACGGAACAGCCCATTTTTCACCCGCTGGGCACTCTTGCTGTTTTTTCTTTTTTGCCATTTTGTACCTTAGTTAAATTGAGACACTCTAGGCTCATTTTTATCTAAAAAGTTAAATAATTTTGACTCTAAGCTTCTAGGATTTGCGCCCTCAGCTATACCTACTAGGGCTTCTATTATCATAGTTTTTTCTTTAATTATATCTTTTGCGTTTCCAAGTATTTTTTGACCCCATGGTCCAAAAAACGCATATGCACCCATAATACCAGTAACAGTCGCGGTAAATGCTCCTGCTATACCTGCTGCCATAGCTGCTGGATCATCTAGCAATTGAAGAGCTAACATAAGACCCATAACTGCTCCAACTAGACCAAATGTAGGGCAACTTTCACCGGTTTTTATCCAAAAATGTGCACATTCATGATAGTACTCTTCAGTAGTCTCTATGGCAAGTTCAAGATTTTCTTTAACCTCATCTATAGGTTGACCATCAACTAACATACTAAGTCCCGTTTTCAAAAACTCATCGTCTATAGAAGATGCTTTTTGTTCAAGAGACAAAATACCGTTTTTACGGGCCAAAGTACTATACTCTACCATCTCGGCTATACGCTTTGACATATCTACGCCAGAGCCCTTAAATGCTACTTTAAGCTCTTTAAATGCAGCTTTAACATATTTTTTATTTGTAGCCGTAACAGCTGAAAACATGGCTGTAGGGATAACTATCAAAACTGAGCTAATATGCAATACATGAAGCGGATTACCACCTTCTAAAATATCACCCACAGATATACTAGTTATAGCTAGCACCATACCGAATATCGTTGATAAATCCATAAATTCTCCGCCTATTAGAATTAAAAATTATTGCATAAATTAGCAAAAAAATAACTTAATGTAAAAAAATCTTACTTTAAATCACCCCAATTTTTCGCCATACCCCAATTTGCAACCAAAGGCACATTGAGAGCAACTACTGTTTGCATAAGCTCTTGCACGTTTTTAGCAAAGCTAGGTGCTATTTCATCTCGCACCTCGAATATAAGCTCATCGTGGATCTGTAAAAGCATTTTTGCATCATCATTTAAGAGATCTTTTACTTTTATCATAGCAATTTTTATTATATCGGCTGCACTGCCTTGAAATTTAGTATTTACAGCTTCTCTCTCAAACATCGCAAGTTGCATAGGAGTGGCACCGCCAAAGTCAAAATACCTCTTTCGCCCAATCAATGTTTCTACAAAGCCGTCATTTTTGGCTCTATTTTTTATACTATCTAAAAAATCTTTTATAGTCGAAAATGCCTTAAAATAGCGATCAATATACTCTTTTGCGCTCTTTTTATCGATGCTGAGCTCATTGCTCAATTTATTTGATCCCATTCCGTAAATCAATCCGAAATTTATGGATTTTGCTATGGCTCGATTTTGCGTATTACTTTCTCCAAATATGCTTATAGCAGTTCTTGCATGTATGTCATCTCCATTTTTAAAAGCTTCTATAAGCGCAGGATCGCAACTAAAATGCGCTAAAAGTCTAAGCTCTATCTGAGAGTAGTCAAGAGATATCAAACTATAACCGTCTTTTGGCTCAAAAACAGCCCTCATATCTTTTGCCAAATTTCCGCGAGCAGGTATATTTTGTAAATTTGGATTTTTACTCGAGAGTCTTCCTGTGGCTGTTCCGGTTTGAATAAAATTTGTATAAACTCTATGATTCTCATCTTTTATGGCTAAGTTTAAAAGCGGCTCACAATATGTACTTTGAAGTTTATATAACTCTCTATACTCCAGTATTTTTTCTATAGATGGATGTAAATCTAAAAGCTCACTAAGTACGCTTTCATCGGTGCTATAACCTGTTTTTGTCTTTTTTTTCGCAGGAAGTTTTAGATAATCGAACAAAACAGAACCTAGCTGTTTACTTGAGTTTATATTAAATCTCTGCTCGCAAAGCTCATAAATTTCAGTTGTCAAAGCTCGCAAAGCAGAGTCATTTCGCAGTATAAGCGCTCTTAATTTTTCTAAATTTAATCTTATGCCGTTACTTTCCATATCAAAAAGTGTTAATATAAAAGGAAATTCAACGTTTTTTGCTATATTTAGCATGCTTTCTTCTAATTTATTTGTGAAAGTTTTATAAAATTTAAGTGTTATCCACGCATCTTCGCTAGCGTATTTTGAAGCACTTTGTAGATCGACACTAGAAAAATCCTCGCCTTTTTTTACTACACTTTCAAATTTAATGGTTTCATAATTATAAAGCTTCTTGGCCAAATTATCCATGCCGACGCTGCTGCTTGGATCATCTAACCACGCTAATATCATTGTATCGGAGTAATTTTTAGGAGGCTCGATACCAAAGTTATTTGCTACTATTCTAAAATCGTATTTTAAATTCTGTCCTATTACAAAACCTTTGTAAATTTGAGATATCGCCCATTTTGCACTGTTCATACTAATCTGAGATTCGACTCCAAGATAGCTATGAGCTAAAGGCACGTAATAGCTGGTTTGCTCATTAAAACAAAAGCTAAAACCGACTATTTTAGCTATTTTGGCATCTGTTGAAGTAGTTTCCGTATCAAAACTAATCATAATTTCGCTATTCATATCTTCTAAAAGCCTTATAAGCTCACTTTCATCCGTTAAAAGTACCGGAGTAAAACTCAAAATTTTATCTTCATCGCTAGATTTTAAGGTTGCCAAAAGACGACTAAGCGAATAGTCTTTTAACGTATCAATGACTTTTAGCAAAGGATTAGACGTCGGAAAAATAGCATTTTGAAGATTTGGCGTTTCAAGTTCATCATATAAAGTCGCTAGACGTTTTGAAATAAAAGCGTTCTCTTTGCTTTCAAAAAGCATATTTTTCGTTCTCTCATTTCTTACTTGACTTAAATTTTCATATAGATTTTCTATGCTTCCAAACTCATCAAGAAGTTTTTTCGCACCTTTTTCTCCGATACCTTTAACCCCTGGGATATTATCCGCGCTATCACCGCACAATGCTAAAAAATCTCTTATCTGCTCAGGATAAACTCCGTATTTTTCATAACAACCATCACGATTATAAAGCTCTTTTTTTGCAGGACTAAATATACTTACTCTATCATCTATCAATTGGTAAAGATCTTTATCGTGAGTTACTATTCTTATTTCTAGATCTTGATCTTTGCTATTTTTTATAAAACTAGCTATGATGTCATCCGCCTCATAACCTTCTACTCTAAGGCTACAAAGCCCCATTTTTTCTATCATATCTATACATACTGGAAGCTGATCTTTTAGCTCTTGAGGAGGGCTAACTCGGTTTGCTTTGTAGTTAGGATCAATCTGACTTCTAAAAGTTTTTCCACCACTATCTAAAGCAAAAACTATATAATCACTCGGAAAATCTTGCTTAAGATTATAGATAAAATTTGCAAATCCATGCACCATTCCGCTTGGTTTACCGCTCTGACTTTTAAGACCGCTCATTGCGTAATAAAGTCTGAAAAAAAATCCAAAAGTATCAATTATCGTCAAGCTCTTCATGTTTTCTCCTAAATTTATCGCATATTTTGCACAGACCCGTTCTTTTTGCCATATTTTTGAAACTTAGCAACACAAACAGTCCAAAATAAGCCCCCAAAATATCTTCTAAAAAGCTAATAACTATATTGCTAAATGGAGCATCGAGTCTATTCATCTCTAAAAATGCCGATAAAATCAGCACCAAAATAAAAAATATATACTTTTTATATCTATCTATATCCCACCAAAATCCGATAATAAATCCAGGAACCGAACATATAAAAGCATGTAAAGTACAGACAAAAATAAGTAAAATTATAGCCATATCACACCAAGAACTTACTCGCAACGCTTATTATTGCGGTATTTGATTTAAGGATATTTGGACATTTTAGACAATACCGATTTAAAAACTTAACTCTTTCTTGTGCGCTAAAACCGCCCTCGCTTCCTACAAATAGCACTTCGCTTCCATTAGCATTATCTAGGCTGTCTCCTCCAAAATCTATCAAACTCACGTTTTTATGTACTTTTAAAAACTCATCTATATCTGCAAAAATTTCAAATTCTATAATGGAGTTTCTGCCGCATTGCTGCGACGATCCTATCAAAATCCTACGAAATCTATCAAAATCAAGCTTTATATTTCTTTGAGAAAAATCAGTATATACAAATATAATTTTCTTCACTCCAAGCTCATTTAAACTAGGTAGAGTCTTTTCTATGACGCTAGGATCGACTACGGCCCAAGCTAAAACCAGATCACTATCAAGACTTTTCGTAAGAGATTTAAATACAAGCTCGCAAGTGGCTTTTCGTTCAAATTTAATAATTTCATAAATATAACTATAACCGTCTTTTAAATTTCTTATATCAATTCTATCGCCTACGTTTTGACGCCTTGCTTTTAGGTGATTAAAACTATCGCCTTTTATCTCTAAAATTTCATTTTTAGCATTTTCATCATATAGAAATTTCAAAATACTACTCCAACGACGGTTGCTAAAACAACCAAAATTATCTCACAAACTATTTTAAATATCATAAATTTCTTAAATTTGGAGAATTCTTTTGTGATGCGAACTCGTTTTAATCTCTTAAATCCGGCAGCCCCAAAAGGTATCAAAGCTATCCAGCACACTATCATAAAAACTACGCTAAAACTAATACTAAAATGTAAAATAGCTAAATTTAATACGCCCGTAAAAAATATAAAAGCCAAAAAAACATAATAGGTAGGCAAAAAATACATAAGTCTTTTTATATACGAAAACTTAGATGTATCGCCTACAAAAACCAAAACGATATGCAAAATTAAAAGCCCTAGCAATATCTTAATAAAACTAAGATGCAGCCACGTACTCATTTCATAAGTTTCTCCCATATTTGCCTACTCTGCTACTGGCGCTGGCGGGAAATCTTTATCTATATTTATATTCGCGTCACTTTTTGCTATAGGCACATCTGGAGGCGGAGTTTCAGAAACTACATTCTGAACCGGTTTTTGCTCCTCGTTTGAGCAGCCCGATAAAAACAGGATAAAAGCCGCAAATAGCCATACAAACTTCATCAGCACTCCTTTGGATTTATAAATTTAATACCGTTTTTTAACTTATCGTAAAACATCGCGTCTTTCCACTCTTCTATAATACCTTGGCTAAATACTATATCTTCTAAATTTATTATACCCATATTTGGATTATAAGCATCTTCATAAAAACACTGAGCATATCCGCTAGCCGTTTCATGAACGATAATGCTATGAAGTTTCACTTCTCTCTCGCCATTTCTCATCACAGTAAGTCCTAAAAGCCTATCTATAAGCACGAAAAATACTCTGCTAAACTGCTCGGCGCTTGGATTATAAGGAAGCTCTATCCACCTTTTAGAATACTTTTTTATATCATTTTTATACTCAATGTCATCTTTTGAATATAGAGTTGTGGTATGATCAAAACTGTCGATTATAGTTTTAATTCCTTGTTTCATCAAACCAAAATCATACACCATTTCTGCATTATCAAGATAATTTGAGCTTAACATTACCTCACATTTATAACTATGACCATGCAGACTTTCGCGACATCTTTTAGAGCTGCAAAACCTTACTATATGGGCATTTTCATAGTCATACATTTTTCTAATAATCATAGTTGCTCACTGTTTTTGCTTATATTTTACCTAATCTTTCATTAACTTAAGATATAATCGTACAAATTTTATATAAATATCAGGAGCTTTAATATGAATAATTTTAGTTTTGAGTGTCCTACAAAGATAGTTTTTGGGAAAGACACGATACCTAAGCTTTCAAATTTATTGCCTGAGAATTTAAAGATACTAATTATTTTCGGCGGTGGAAGCGTAAGAAAAAACGGTATATATGAACAAGTAAAAAATGCTCTAAATAAACATAACGTAAGCGAGTTTTGGGGGATAGAGCCAAATCCTAAACTCGAAACTTGTTTAAAAGCTGTGAATTTAATAAAGCGTGATGGTATAGATTTCTTACTTAGCGTTGGAGGCGGAAGTGTTTTGGACGCCACTAAATTTATAGCCGCTGCGGCTAAATTTGATGGAGATCCTTGGGATATAGTAAGCAAAAGAGCATATTTCGATAAAGCCTTACCGCTTGGCTGCGTGATGAGCTTACCGGCTACTGGAAGCGAGATGAACTGCGTTTCAGTTATATCCAATGATAGTTTAAAGATAAAAAGAAGCTTTAGAAACGAGCTTTTATATCCTAAGTTTAGCATCATAGATCCAAAAACAACTTTTAGCCTTCCGCTAGCCCAAATTCAAAACGGTATAGTTGATACTTTCGTACATATACTAGAACAGTATGCAACTGTGGATCTAAATACCGATGTACAAGACGGTTTTTGTTTTGCGGTGATAAAAACCGTGATAAAAAACGCAAAAATCACCATAAACGATCCGCAAAACTATGACGCAAGAGCGAATTTATGCTGGGCGGCGACTTGCGCACTAAATGGCTGGTGTAGTGTAGGATGTACTAGCGACTGGTCAAGTCACGCCATAGGTCATGAGCTAAGTGCGGTTTATGGTTTGGATCACGGACTTAGTTTAGCTGTCGTTACAACTAGACTTTTAAGATATAATCTCGAGTTTAAAAAAGCTAAATTAGCCAAAATGGGACGCGAAGTTTTTGGGCTGGATGGAGATGAGATAAGCGTGGCAAAAAGCTGCATAGACGAGATCGAAAACTTTTTTAAAAGCACCGGAATAGCTACTACTTTAACTGAACTCGGTATGGATAAAGCATGCGTTGCAAATTTAATAAGCGAACGTTTTAAGCAAAGAAATTTAATCGTCGGAGAGCATGGCAATATCGACTACAGAGCCGCAAAACAGATACTTTTGGAGTGTTAAGCTTACTTTGATAAGATAAATATCGCCACTTGCAAAGAAACTCTAAAAAGACAAAGCCTATTTCGTTAGCTAATTACACGCCTTCTTTGTCGTTCCATAAGCGTACATGGAGTCTGTCGGAGTAATTAAAGCCGTTTTTAATACAAAACTCAGCTACTCTCTTAGCGTTTTTACTTAGTTCGGATATATTTTTTCCTAAAGGCATACACCAAACTTCGCCGTTTTGTAGCTCTAATATCTCGTTTATCTCGCCAAGCTCACTTCTACAAATCACAAATTTATAAAACGCATCTGCGTTAGCAAAGATAGCTTGTAAGGCTTTTTGGTTTATTCTTTTAGATTTTGGCTCGCCGCTTATTGCTAACTTCACGCTTACTGCGAATTTACACTTTTTATACACTTTAAATTTATCAAAATCAACAAAAATGCTGCCGTTTGTTTCAAAATGCACTTCGTAATTTTGCTCAAAACACCACTGTATAAATTTGATCAGATCTTCATCTTTATACCAAAGTAGCGGCTCACCGCCAGTTATTACGATGAGTGGTTTAAACTCCGTTTCTTTTACTAAATTTACAAGAGCTTCAAAATCAAATTTATTATGCTCAAAATGCTCTGTCTGCACTGCTTTGATCGTATCGCACCCAACTAATATCTCGCCTGTTTTTGGGGATTTTATTTTGACGCCAAAACCTTTACAAGAAAGGTTGCATCCCCCAAGGCGGATAAAAAGCGAGTAGCGACCACTAAATTTACCTTCACCTTGAACGCTGGTAAAATACTCGACTACATTTACCATCAGCCGCCTGTTTGGTAAAATGCACGGCTAGATATCTCACCTTTACCGTCATTTTCCCATTTGTTTTTTTCAGGTTTATCAGCCAAAACTTGATTTAAAATTTCACAAGCTTTTTTTATATCCCCCGCTCTCATTGCTTCTCTTATACTTTTTCCGTCTTCATAGTACAAGCACGGTATCAAAAGCCCTTCGGCACTGAGTCTTAGGCGATTACAAGTAGAACAAAAATCATGTTTATGCGGGTCTATTATACCGAATTTATAACCGTCTTCAAGTTCAAAAAGACTCGATGGGCTATTTGGACTTTTTGTTATCTCTTTTATATTGTACTTTTTAGAAATAATGTCTAGAATTTGATCTTTATTAAGCCCTTGTAACTCGCTAGAGGCGTGAGAATTTTCCATAAATTCGATATAGCGGATCTGAGCGCCTTTTTCTTTTGCAAAGTCCATAAGATATATCAATTCATTGTCATTTACGCTTTTTAAAGCAACGGTATTTATCTTTACACCGAATCCTAAATTGCATGCTGTTTCAATGCCTTCTATAACATTATCAAGAACATCTTTTCTAGCAATAAAATGGGCTTTTGTTTTATCTAACGTATCTAAAGATATATTTATACGCTTAAGTCCGGCGTCTTTTAGAGCTTGTGCTTTTTTTGCTAAAAAATAACCGTTTGTAGTCATCGCTAGATCAAGTCCTGATTTATAGCCGTTTATCATGGCTACAAAGTTTTCAACTCCTTTTCTTACAAGAGGTTCCCCGCCTGTAAGCCTGATCTTTTTAACGCCGTTATCAAGACATATTTTTATAAACTCAAACATCTCCTCATAGCTCAAAACATTACTGTGACCAGCGTCTTTAAAAGGCTCATCTGGCATACAGTATCTACAGCGAAAATTACACCTCTCAGTCACTGAAACTCTTAAATAATCAACAACTCTTCCATAGCTATCTATCAGCATTAAATCACCTTATGAAATTTTAAAACCATTATCACCCTACCTACACTAAGTCTCAAATCTCTAGCAATGTTTTCTATGCTTTTTCCTGAGCTATATAGCTGGATAATTCTATTTTCATCATTATCATCAAAACCCGGAGGAGTAATTTTGCTTATAGTTTTTGTTCGCTCTTCTAGATTATATATTCTATTTTGTTGATCATTTTGAAAATCATCAATGACTTTTTCTATACTTTTTACACTCTCTAACATGGGAATGACTTTGGCATTTATGCCGTCTGTGATTTTAGCATCTATTTGATCATATATATCTTTTAAATTTATATCGTTTTGCATTACTATGGGTTGATTTAACTGCTCGTTTAGCTGTTTTTTTAACTGATAATTTTCTTTTATTAAACCCTCTAAAACAAGTTCGAATTTAGCAAATTTACTATTTGACTGAGCATCTCTTGAATAAATAAGCCCAAACAAAACTAAAAAAAGCAGTCCAAAACCAACATAGATAAAAATTTCGCTACTCATTACCTTTTTGTTTCCTTATCTCTAATCTCTCACTCTCGGCTACATAAGACGACCACTCTTTTTCATCGCTTCTTGCTATTCTTACTATTTTTGCGGTTTTACAGTCTACTGCTTTGAAATAGAGCAAAATCTCTCTTTTGATGAAAAGAGGCAATGAAATTTTAGCAAAATAAATAACATCTTTTTCCAAACAATCCTCATCAAAACTAAATCCTTCAAAGCCTATTTTATCTGTTATTTTCATATGTTTTAAAGGCTTTGGCGGAGTTTTTTCATTTTTTATTAAATTTGAAAGCTCATCTACTTTTTTGTAAAGCTCAACTAAAAGCTTCAAAGTGAGAGGATCTGAATTTTCACTCTCTCCTCTTGCTTTTTCGTGGCTTAGCCATTCATCAATATTTGATCTACTCTCATTAAATTCAAGTTCAAATTTGAAATCCACATCTTCTTCAAAGCTAACTGCGACCTTAGAGTCTATAAGTCTGAAATCTACCATAAATCCACCCACACAAATAGTAAAAACATAATGCCTAAATAGCCATTTAATGTAAAAAATGCCTTGTCAATTTTTTTAAAATCAGCCCTGACTATTTTATGCTCTTTATAAAGTACTAAAGCGCATAAAATGACACCTAAAAAACCAAAAAAACTTAGTCCTGCAGCGCCTGCAAAAAGTAGCCAAAAAACAACGGCTAAAGAGTGAAATAAAGCCGAGATAAACATAGCTGATTTTTCTCCGTAGATAGCAGGAATGCTATAAAGTCCGACTTTTTTATCGTACTGTATATCTTGTAAAGAGTATAAAATATCAAATCCTCCGACCCAAAAAATTACACCCAAACAAAGAAGTATAGACCAAAGAGGAATGTTTCCGCTAACAGCTATAGCTCCGGCTATGACAGACAAGCCAAGACAAAATCCTAAAACAACGTGAGCCAAACTAGAAAATCTCTTAAAATAAGAGTATCCGCCAAGAACTATTAAAAATAAAAAACTCAACCAAAACGCAAGTGAATTTATAAAATACGCCACGACGATAAAAATAATACCGTTTACGATTATAAATAAGAGAAGATTTTTGCGCCCTATTCTACCATCTACGCTCGGGCGAGAAGCACATCTTGGATTTGGTCTGTCTATATCCTCATCAAGGTAGCGATTAAATGCCATAGCATAATTTCTAGCGCTAACTGCACATAAAATACCGAGGATTAAAAGCGGAATTCCAAACCACATAGAACCGCTTTCAAGTTTACTAGCTGTTATCATAGCAGAAAACAAAAACGGTAGTGCAAAAACTGAATGTTTGAAAACTATCAGTTCGTTTATATCTTTTAAAATTTGAGTAAATTTAGCCATAATCTTCCTTTAAACTACTTATTTTATCTAATTTTTTATAAATTTAGCTTTTTTTTGATAAAATCGCACTAAAAAAGGGTGAGAATGTTTTACGAATTTGCTCTTATCGGAACAACGGCGAGCGGAAAAAGCAGCTTTTCTATAGAGTTAGCAAAAGAAATCGAAGCTGTTATTTTGAGTCTTGATTCGCTTTGTTTATACAAAAACATAGATATAGCAAGCGCAAAACCAAACAAAAACGAGTTAAGCATCATAAAGCATTTTGGGATAAATTTAGTATATCCAGATAGCCATTTTTGTGTTGGGGATTTTATAAAAGAGTATCATAAAGCAAAGGAATTTGCAATATCAAAAAATTGTCCGCTTATCATAACTGGTGGTAGCGGGTTTTATCTCAAATCTATGTTAAAAGGACTTAGTCCAAAACTTGAAAAGATAAAGATAGAACTTAACAATGACGAAATTTGGAGCATCGCAGAGAAGATCGATCCAAATTTCACATCTAAATTTAGCAAAAATGACGAATTTAGACTTCATAAATGGTATCAAATTTATAAATTAACAAACGAAATTCCAACTAATTGGTTAGTCAAAAACACCTCTGCCCCAACTATACAAAACTTAAAAATATACGAACTAAACTGGGATAAAGAAGAGTTAAAAAATCGCATAAAAAACAGAACGAAAATTATGTTAAACTCAGGTCTTATAGATGAAGCCAAAAAACTTTTTACCACCTACCCAAAAGATATCAAAGCACTAAAATCCATAGGTCTTAAAGAGTGCGGCGAATATTTTGAAGCAAAATTAGGAGATATAAAAAGCAAAGAGGCTATTTTAAATTTAGAAAATCTCATATCGATCCATACTATTCAATTAGCTAAAAAACAACGAACGTTCAACTCAGGAGCATTTAAAGATAGGATTATATTAGATGCAAAAAGCCTTAAAGTCAAACATTTTTTAGATAAATATTTAAATTTATAAGCCTATAAGCTTTTTTTGCTGCTCACAAAGACTTTTCCAAGGAGAGTCAAAATTCGAGTTTAGACACTCGCTTATATACGGTTTTGCGGAGTCAAAATCATTTAAATTTATATAAATTTCTGCTACTTGATATAATGCTCTTAAACGAGTATCTGGTTTCAAACGTATATCAAGAAGCTTTCTTGCGCTCATAAGAGCATCTTCAAATTTAGAAATTTTTACCAAAGCAGAAATATATATAAAATCAATATCGGGGCTAAACGTATTTATATTTAGCTTTGTTTGCATATCGATAGTCTTTTTTGAATAATTAAATGCCGCACTATCAAAACCTTTTTCATATGCATATTTTGCCGCAGCGTCATATACCTCAACAAGTTTTAAATCATTCCCCCTTAAACTCTCAAGCGCATTTATACTAGAAATTGCCTCTTCAAATCTATTTAATTTCAACAAAGAGTAAAATCTGTAAAAAATAGATTCAGTAGGGTCTGAATACGGCACGCTAGCCGCCAAACTAAGAGCTTCGTCGCTAGCTCTAATCACCTCTTCATATCTGCCAAGCCGGTATAAAACCTTACTTAAATTTGCAAACCATTGAACTCTGTTGTTTAAATCCGGATCTTTTATATGCGAAACAGAAAGATTAAAAGCATCTTCAAATTTACCGGTTCTATCATAGCAGTTAAATAACTTAAATTTATCTTTTATATCATTTTGTATAGAGTAGTTGCTTACTAGCTTGACAACTGTTCTGCAGTCTCCGCTCTGATTTGACAAGTTGGCTAAAACCACTGCTGATTTATTTAATATATCCAAAGTAGCAGTGTCATTTAAATCTCTGATTTTTGTCGTATAGTTTAAAACTTTTTGATATTTTTTCTCATCAAAATTTAGTTTTACTTCTTCTTTAAGTGCTCTTTTACCTATATCTAGACCCTTATATTTATCCATTAAACTCTGATAATACTCATGCTTTTCTTCACTTGTTTTATCGTTAAATTCAAAAAATAGTCTGTCGATTCCGGCTGAAATTTCAGGCATATATTCACTAGTGCTAAACTCTTTTTGATATCTTTTTAGATACTCATAAGCCTCTTTTGGATGATCTGTTTTTGTAAGAGTTATGGCCAAATTTCTAAGCGAAGGCTCGTAAAAATTATCGGTTCTATTTGATCCTTCAAATATTATTTTATAAATTTCAGAAGCTATATCGTACATCTCTTTATCTCTAAACTCACCGGCAATTTGCATAGCGGCGTCTCTATCTTCTAAAATAAAGTTTTTGTTTGCATTTATAACTTTTTGCATATAATCTTTAGCTTCATCAAATTTAAGAGCCGATAAACTAACTTTAGCAAGTTTAAAAGCGGCTCTGCTGGCTATATTTATATCGTTTGAAGAGTATAAAACATCTTCATAAAGCCTGATAGCGTCTTCTGTTTTTCCCTTTGTAAATAAATCATCGGCGTATGACAGTATCGCCATTGTGGTAAAATGAGAGTCTGGATGCTCAGTCATCAGTATATCCAAAGAGTAGTTTGCATCGCTCGCCATATCGCTTGTGAGATATGCGTTCATAAGCATATACAAAACTTCTGGATAGTTTCTATCTGATCCATAACTTTTCATCCATTTTTTAGCTGCGTCTATTATTTGATTACTAAATTTTTCAGCAGACTTATAGTCGTTTACTCTTTTAGAAAGTTTGTCAAGCGAACGTATATAATAGAGCCAAAACTCGCTTTTAAATATACTATTAGGATGCAAGCTTAAAGCTTTTGTAGCGTCTCTTAAAGCATCGCTATATCCGCCTTGCTCATAGCTTTTTTTAATAGAAAGATATACTCCTACATCACCGTTTTCTTCATAAGTAAGAGGTTCTTTGTTAAGATCTAAAGCGCCTATAGACGGTCTTAGAACATTTGGATATTTTATCGGAAAATTTATACCGTCGCTATCTAAGTTTGAGTATTCATTAATTCTATTATCCATTATCAAAGTAAAATGCCTAGAACTAGTTGCGGGCTTAGATATCACATCTTCATAATCAAACAAAGCTCTACTAGAATCGATTAATTTCGAGTTTAGCTTAGGAACTATAGTAACGATAAATCCATCTTTGCTCGGCTCAAAACTAACTTTCATAAACGGCAAATCCTGATCTTCTATATCACCGCTCATCTTAGCATTGACTTTACATATATAAGTCGTACCTTTTTGGTTGGTATTTTTCAGACATACGATATCAGAAGTATCTTCTAAATGTGCTATATAGTAGTCGTTGCCCATATCTTTTCCGCTATTTACGCTAAGAGTAAAGCCAAACATATTAATAACGATCAAATTTATTAAAATTATATATTTCATTAAAAAGATTATAACATAAAAATTTAAAAATAAAGATTTGCGCCATCAAGCTTACATCTTGGATTTATCGACATATCAAGAGGCTTTGTGAAGCATTTATTTTTATATTTACAAACTCCTGCGCGTGCTATCATAGCAGCATTATCACTACAAAACTTAAGCGGAGCAAACATTAAATTTGAGCCGAATTTCTCGCAAATTTGCTCCAAATTTGACCTCAAAACTTGATTTGCACTTCCTCCGCCTATAGCACCGAAGTTTTTAAATTTATACTCACTAAAAATCTTTTCTAACTTATCTGTTATGTGAGAAATAGCAGTATACTGAAAACTTGAAGCTATATCGCTTTTGTCTTGAAGACTCAAACTCTCAAATTTAGAGATCTGCGTTCTAACTTGATTTTTAAGCCCCGAAAAACTGTATTCCAACCTTTTATCATGTTTTAATGGAACCGTAAAATTAAATCGATTCTTATCTCCGCTCAAAGCTAATTTTTCTATAATGGCTCCGCCCGGATATCCTAAATCCATCATTTTAGCTACTTTATCAAAACTCTCTCCGAAACTATCGTCGCTAGTTGTGGCTATCAACTTTATGTAACCGCTTTCATCGATATTTAAAACCATAGTATGTCCACCGCTCACCAAAAGTACACCAAGGGGCAAAACAACATTTTTATCTAAAAACAGAGAGTAGATATGACCTATGAGATGATTTACTCCTATTAACGGAATACCTAAAGCCAAGCTTAAAGCTCTTGCCGCACTCACGCCGCTTATCAAACTCACGCTAAGTCCAGGCTCGTTTGTAACAGCAACGGCTTTTATGGATGTAAAAAATTCCTTTACATCTTCTATTAAATTTGGAATAGCGGCGGTATGAAGCCTAGCGGCAAGTTCTGGAACTACGCCTCCGAATTTAGAATGCTCGTTTTCTTGAGTAATTTTTTTATATTTTTTTAACTCAAAGTTATCTATATCCATAAGAGCTATGGAGCTATCATCGCAACTGCTTTCTATACCTAAGATCATAGTCCGGCCACATCTACAAATGTAAAAGCCTCTAAAGACGCGAATTCTACTAAAAACATACCTATAAATTTATCTTGCTCGCCGTCTTTTTGCTCATATAACTCAACTCTAAAAGTTTTTCCTTTTTTATCTATAGAATAGTTTCTTTTGATATTTTTTTTATGTATAGAAATACTTGACTCATCTATAGGTTGACTTCCGTATCCTATAAAATTTACTCTAATTCCATCTTGTTTGATGATTTTTACACTATTTTCTACATTTATTTTTGAGCCTAAACTTATCTCTCTAGTCTCATTGCCGTCTATCTCGACTCCAACTTTATTTATACTGCTTGAATACTTAAAATACTCGGGTACTAATTTTGTTAAAACTCTATTTCCATAATGCACGCTATAGCCATCTTTATCTTTGACAAGAGCAGTTAGAGGATTGCTCGCGTTGTACTCAAGCGCGATATTTTTAGGTATAGGAACGTAGCCTATTCTAGCTCTTGGATGATCTAAACTTAAGAAAAATTTATTATCAAATAAAACTATCTCGATCTCCTTTTCTATAGCGTTTTTAACCCCTCTTGGAGTAAGATCAAAATTTCTCTCAAACTCGATTCCGGCGACTTTTAAATACTCTTCTATAGCCAAAAGATGATAATAGGCTCTCTCATGGCTAGGCAAAGATTTGCTAGTTTCGTTTGCAAATGCGGCTTTACCTTTTTTAATGGCAAAGTAAGTGAGAGATTTTAGCATCTCTTTATCGCCTTTTGCAGTTTGCGTATTTCTAATATAATATTTATGCTGATCTTTAAGAGCTTTTTCATTGATTTTAGATACAACTCTAGAGGCGATCTCTTCTAAATTCCCGTATGGTACGCCGTCTAAACTAACTTGATCTATAATAGAGCTATTGCCCCATCTTCTTGGATTTTCCATATCGTTTATATATGTTGGTCTATAAAATCCGCTTCCATCGTGTAAATTTAGTATCAAAGAGACGTTTTGATCTACTATTAAATCTTTTATGCCTTGTACACTTTTTAAATCAGGATCATTACTGCTTATATAATCAAATTTTCTATTCATATCTCCATAAATTCCACGATCTCTTTTTATAATACTAGCGAAATTCAAATTCGGAACTACCCAAACCGAACCTTTTGTAATATTATAATCAGTAGCCAACAAACTAGCTGCCAAAAAACCTCCCGGCTCATCGCCTTGTATACCGCCTATGACAAGAACCGTATTGTTATCGTCATAACCTTTTTTGATAAAAGAATACTCAAGATCCTCTGCTAAAAGAGCATTTAAAAAGCCCAACGCCACAATAAAACTAATTAATCTGTACATGCCACGGTTCAAATCTAACTCCATCTAAATTTTTTTTCGTATATCTTATAGATACGTACTCTAACTCAATAAGCTTTTTAAATTCATCTGTTTTTATAAACTCCTCGGTGAAATTAAGCGCACCAAAACCGTGTTTTCCAACATCAAAATCACCAATACTATGGTAACTATGAGCAGGAGGAGCTAGCGAAAAACTAGCTTTTGATATATTATAACTGCTATTTTTTATCTTATTCATATATAAATACATCTGTTTTGGCACACTTCTTACGCCGCTTGTGAGAAATAGCGTATCTCCAACATCTTTAACAAGTCTAGTATATACATCATAAGGCAATCCTTTAAATAGATAATGACCTGTTCTAGGTATTTTAACGATATCTTTTTTATTTATAGCGCTAGTTAATCTATCGCAAGTTTTCCTACCGTAAAAACCATATTTTTTAGGATCCTCACTAAACATAAAGTCCATAAAATTTATTTGAGCTGTATTAAATGCACCGATTTTTGAATTTCTAGCTATTTTTAATACCTCATCAAAACTAATTATATTAAAATACCCAAATCCTATATGAGACTGCACGGCTTTTAATTTACTAAAAGTACTATCAAAAAGCGACTTATCGTCTATATAAAAATCACTACTACCAAACGCCGTGCTAGGAAACGCACATGCTCCTAAAAGTCCTAAACTATTTTTTATAAATTTACGTCTATCCATATGTTAATATCCATCATATCCATCAAATTTATCTGTTTTTGGAAGCACTAAGTTTAAAATCACGCCCATAATTGCACCAAGCCCTATTCCGCTAAAACTAGCCGCACCGAAATCAAACACCATTCCTCCTATAGCAAAAACTAATATCAAAGATACTATTATCATATTTCTAGGATCTGCCAAATCTACTTTATGCTTGATAAGAGTTTCCATTCCCACGCTTGCTATAATACCGAATAAAAGCACCATTATACCGCCTATAACAGCAGCGGGAATAGTCGCTATAAACGCGCCTAATTTGCCCACAAAAGCCAAAAGTATAGCCGTTATAGCAGTCCAAGTCATAATACCTGGATTAAATGCTTTTGTAAGTCGCACAGCTCCGGTTACTTCTGAATAAGTCGTATTGGGCGGTCCTCCGAAAAATGCAGCTGCAGATGTAGCTAAACCATCTCCTAAAAGCGTATCTTTAAGCCCGGGATCTTTTATAAAATCAGTTTTCGTAACATTTCCTATGGCTAAAATATTTCCTATATGCTCTATGGTGGGAGCTATCGCGACTGGTATCATATAAAGTATCGCATTTAGCTCAAAACTAGGAGCGGTAAAATTTGGCATAGATATCCAACTAGCTTTAGCTATAGGAGAAAAATCGACAACTCCATAAATAATAGAAACTACGTATCCTACGCTTATTCCTATTATTATAGGTATAAGTCTGAAAATACCTTTAGTAAATATTATCGCAACGATGGTAGATAAAAGTGAAATTCCTGCTATGCTTAAAGCAATTTCATTTGAATAGCTAGCTCCTTTTCCCATAGCCATATCTACCGCACTTGGAGATAGTATCAAACCTATAGTTATGATAACCGGGCCAACTACCACTGGAGGCAAAAGTTTATATATAAATTTTTGACCTTTAAATCTAACTATAAAACTAAGAACTACATAAAATAGTCCGGCAGCGACTATTCCGCCCATAGTGGCTGGTAGTCCCCACTCTTGTATACTAAAAGCTATAGGCGCTATAAAAGCAAAACTCGAAGCTAAAAATATCGGAACTACACGTTTTCTAGTGCAAATTTGAAAAATAAGAGTACCAATACCGGCTGTAAATAGCGCAACATTCACATCAAGTCCGGTTAGGATCGGCATAAGTACGAGAGCGCCAAAAGCTACAAATAAAAATTGTACGCCAAAAAGTGCATCGCTAACTCTGAAATGATAGCCGTCATAAACGCTACTATTTTTCATTTCGATCCTTTACAAAACCATCTAAATTCTTTTGATTTTTATTATCTTTTATTTTACAAATTTCTTCGTACGCAAAGCAGCTCGTTAAATGATCGTTCATCATACCTATAGCTTGCATAAATGAATAAATCGTAGTTGATCCTACAAATTTAAATCCTAATTTTTTTAAATCTTTACTTATCTTATCAGAAAGCGGAGTTGAGACCGGTAAATCTGAGATTTTTTTCCATCGTCCGACAACAGGTTTATAATCAACGTATTCCCATATCATTTCATCAAAGCTTCCTCTGGTTTTTTGAATTTCAAGAAAAATCAAAGAGTTATTAACGGCCGATTCAAGTTTTAATCTATTTCTGATAATCCCTTGATTTTGCATTAGCTCATCAATTTTATTTTTATCAAAAAGTGCTATTTTAGTTGGATCAAAGCCACAAAAAGCTTGTCTATATGCTTCTCTTTTTTTTAAAACCGTGATCCAAGAAAGTCCTGCTTGCATGGTTTCTAAAGTCAGCATTTCAAATAATTTTTTGTCATCATGAACCGGTCGCCCCCACTCATAATCGTGGTAATCGATATATATTTGGCTATCTCCTACCCAACCGCAACGCTCTTTCATCAACATTAAAATCCTTTACAAAACTCTCTGACTTTTTTATCTATCTCAAAAACAGTATCTTCATCGTCTATTTTAACGCTTCCAAATTTATCAAGCGATTTAAAAACAGCTCTATTGATATCTAAAAACGAAATTTCGTTATTTAAAAATTTATATACCATCTCTTCATTTGCCGCATTTATGATAACGCCTAAATCCGGATTATTTAAAACATCTTTTTTTAGAGTAAATATAGGGTATTTTTTTAAATTTATAGTATTGAAACTAATATTTTTTAAGCTTAAAATATCAATAGGTTCTAAGATTTCTTTCTCTTCAAGACCTATTGCATGAGCAATGGCTAGTTTCATATCGGTTCTTGATATATGAGCAGTAGTAGAACCGTCCATAAAACTTATAAGAGCATGAATACAAGATGTACGCTCTATAAAAGCATCTATATCTTTAATACCGTATAAATGATAAGCTTCAAGCACTTCAAATAGCTTGTTTGCCATAGTCGCACTATCTATAGTTATTTTTGCTCCCATGCTCCAATTTGGATGTTTCAGAGCGCTTTTAGCAGTTACAAACTCAAGTTCGTTTATGTGCATATCATAAAATGCGCCGCCGCTCGCAGTTATAATCATTTTTTTGACAGCAGGTCTATTTTTAAGCAAAAATTTAAGCCCAAAATGCTCACTATCTATAGGATTAATACTTTTTGTGTCTAAAAATTTACCGCCTGCTACTAAACTCTCTTTATTTGCCAAAGCTAGCTTAAATCCAAGTTTTTGAGAAACTAAACTCGGTCTCAACCCACTAAAACCCACTAATGAGTTGATAACAACGGTAGAACCAAACTCATCATAACAAGCTTCTAAAAATTTATCTATGCCATCTTTGCTAGTAAAAACTCTACTATGCTCCACAAGATTTTTTAATTTATTATCTTCTATATAAACAAATTTAGGATTAAATTTAGAAATTTGGCTATTAAGTTCTTTATAATCTGTTTTACAAGCTAAAGCATCTAGTTTGATACCATACTTCATAGCCAAAAAAGCAACATTTTTTCCTATGCTGCCGCTACTGCCTAATAGTATCATGCAAGTACCAAAAACATAGCAACTACACCAAAAAGATATCCGTCTATTCTATCTAAAACGCCTCCGTGTTCGCCTAAAACAGTGCCGCTATCTTTGAGATCTACGCGCCTTTTTAAGTAACTCTCAAATAAATCTCCAAAAACTCCAAGTACACTCATTAACACCGAACAAAAAATGGCAACGCTATACTCAACATCTACAAATACAAATGCAAAAACAGCCCCCAAAACGCTTCCTAAAATAACTCCGCCTATAACGCCTTCTATAGTTTTATTTGGACTTGAAGCAGAAAAATTGTGCTTACCGAATGCTTTTCCGGTGAAATACGCTCCGCTATCGCTTATCACGATAGTGAAAATCAACCAAAATAAGCAGGCAATTCCATAATTTTGATATAAAGCAAACATCATAAATATAGGAACGCTAGGATATAAAAAAGGTAGTATAAACTTTAAATTTTCAGATTTTGTATATGCCAAAACCGAAGCAACGGCTATTAAATTTAATAAAATAACTTTAAATATATCATTTATTCCGGTTAAAAACGGAAGTATCGAAAAAAATGCCAAAACTATAAAAACAAGACTTTTGTACTCTATCTTAAATAGTTTCAAACTCTCCAAAAAAGCTACGGCTAAAATAAGACCAAATATCAAAAAATTTAGCCAAAATATATCAAGCAGCGCAACAACTAAAAAAACTGCAAATAGCACTAAACCAGTTATGATGCGATTTTTCACTTTATTTCCTTTTTATATGAAATATTAGCGAATTTTAACTAAAAAAGAGCCTAAAATTACTCTATAAATTTAGTTAATTGATTTGGTTTATTTAGCGAATCTAAATATCTGATCTCAAGTCTGCTTGAGATATTTGGAAGATTGCAGGTTAATTCCCATTTTCTTATGATAGAATCAAATGTAGCTCCGCTCGCTTTTAGCTTGCAGCTATTTGTGATATTATTGTTATTATAAATTACTAGCAAACTATTTATATTTTTACCAAAAACATCGGCTTTAAGCACTCTGTTTTCTATACTTTTTATATCTACTTTATTTATCCCATCGGCTCCAAACGCTGCTAAGACAAGCAGAAAAACAATGATTATCTTCATAAAACTAAACAACGATATCTAGTTTATGTACTTCTTGCGACTCGTCTATTTCTAAATCCTCAGAACCGTTTTCATCTAAATTTTCATCAGAAGTCTCATCTTGTTCGCTAAGCTCTTGATCATTTTTTTTCTTTTGATGCTCATGCTCTGGATCTATTTTATAAGTCTCTTCGGTAGGTCGGATCTCCTCTACTTCTTTTTTCTTTTCGGCTGCATTTTGGGCTGCAATGGCGGACTGAAGCTCGAGTTTTGATTGAAAATCACCTTGCACGCTAGCTGCTGCTGGAGTGTTTTGATTAACATAGAGCGTATTTGCTAATGGAGTAATTGCCATTATACTCCTCCTTAATTTTTATGATTTTATCCAAATTTGATAAAATAAAAATAAAATCTTTAAATAGTAATCGGCAAATTTAGGATTATCTATAGATGTAAGTTGATTTAAATTTGAAGTGGCTCCGGATGCTGGATTCGAACCAGCGACCAATCGGTTAACAGCCGACTACTCTACCGCTGAGCTAATCCGGAATAAAAAAGAGTTGAGATTATAACGAAAACTTTTGTATTTGTCAATAATCCAAACAGTATTTTTTAAAAATATTTTTTATTTAGCAGAGGTTTTATTAAATTTTAAAACAAAAACATCGACTACAATATAACAACTTCGCTTTTTAACTCTATTCCAAACTCATCTAAAACCCGTTTTTTAGCTAAATTTATAAGACTCACGGCATCTTCAAAACTTCCTCTGCCGTAATTTATCAAAAAATTTGCATGAATCTCGCTAAATCCGCATCCGCCTATCCTAAAACCTTTTAATCCAACACTTTCAAGTAAAGCTCCGGCGTATTTCCCTTTTGGATTTGTAAAACAAGAGCCAAAACTAGCGCCTTTTGGCTGGTTTGTTCTTTTTGCGTTCAAAAACAAACTCAGCTCATCGCTAAACTCACGCACAATCTCAAAACTAGCTTCGTAAATAACACCTTTGATAGATGAGTGTCGGTAGCTAAAATCGCAATCGTTTTTTAAAATTTGACCGAAATTCGTAGTTACATTTTTTAAATTTTGTGATATTTCATACTCTTTCAGACCGGCATTCATAGTAATCAAGCCGCCCATTGTTCCAGGAATTTTTTTTATAAACTCAAATCCGCCGAGCCTATGCTCTTGAACAAATTTAAAAAGAGTGGAGGTTTTGGTTTTCCCACCTACTTTTAAAATACCGTTTTCAAATTTAATATAATCAAATTTAGAACTTAAAATTCCCATTTTTGGAGGATTGGGCGAGATTAATATATTATTTGCTCCGCCTATCAAAACTCCATCAAAATCACGTATTTTGTCTATTATCTCCACATCGAAAATACCGCCGATTTTCACTGAACTAAGCTTTGAAAAATCTATTTTCATTGGATAAAAGTCGGTATCATATTTAGTATTCTAGCAGTAAATTCTATCATCTGATTCATCATCCACGGCATTAAAAATATGATTATAACGACAACTAAAATGATTTTTGGTACGAAGCTAAGAGTCATCTCGTTTATTTGAGTAGTAGCTTGAAAAATGCTTATTATAAGTCCTGCGATAAGCCCAGCAAGCAGCATCGGCAAACTTATAAGCAAAGCTAGTTTAAACGTTTCTACTCCAAGTCCTATAAGATCACCTTGCATTAAGCGTTTCTACTTTCTAAATATTCAGTCGGTATGAGATTAGGGCTAGAAGTTATTAAATTTCCATAAAATCCATGTTTATAACCTAGCTCGAAAAGCCTATCGACTGCTTTTATCTGTATTTTACTCATACTTATCGAATTATCGTTTGCGTATAAATTCAGATATATTTCAAGTTTTTTATCATCTACTCTTACCAAATTTCGCTCAAGAAGCATTTTACAAAGTAGTTTTTTATTATTGTTCGCAACCTCAACTGCATTTGTAAGAACTCTTTCACACTCTATAGCGTCGGTTATAGGCAAACTCCTTCTAAGTGCCATTCCCCCAAGAGGAAGTGGCAATGAATCATCTCCTCTAAGCTCACACCAAATATCCCAAATTTCACGCTCCACGCACAGCTCACTACTAAAATCCAAAATACTTTCGTGTATAAGAACTCCGGCATCGACTTCACCGCTTAAAACCGCATTTTCTATATCTAAAAAGTTTTTATAAACAACTCTAGCATTTGGATAAGCTATCTTAAAAATTAGCGCATTTGTAGTATGCTCACCGCTAAGCGCGACTTTGAAATTTGGTTTTAAAGTAACGCCTTTTTTCTTAATTAATTTTGGTCCATATCCCTCTCCAAAACTCACTGCAGTACGTAAAAGAGCGTAATCTTCATATATAAACGGATACAAACCAAAACTTATAGCAGTCACGTCATAAGTCCCTTTTATGGCTTCGTAATTTAGCGTTTGTATATCGGCTGGGGTATTTGAAAATTGCAAAATATTACTATCAATCCAGCCGAATTTAATAGCTTCATACATAAAAATATCATCGGCATCTGGAGAGTGAGCTACGCTTACATTTTTCAAATTTTTTACCTTTTTTGACTTTTTGTTAGCAGTGTATTCAAATTTAGCTTAATTTTTAATACTTTAGGGTAAAATAACTTAAATTTTTAAGAGGAAAATCATGGATGATAATAAGAAAAAAAGCCTAGACCTTGCTTTAAAGCAGATTGATAAAGCTTTTGGCAAAGGCACTGTTTTAAGGCTAGGAGACAAGGAAATAGAGCCGATAGATTCTATCTCCTCAGGATCTATAGGACTTGATATAGCTCTTGGTATAGGCGGCGTACCAAAAGGAAGAATAGTCGAAATTTATGGGCCAGAAAGCTCTGGTAAAACAACTCTTACTTTGCATTTAATAGCAGAATCTCAAAAAGTCGGCGGAGTTTGCGCGTTTGTAGATGCAGAGCATGCACTTGATGTTAAATATGCTAAAAATTTAGGCGTTGATACGGATAACTTATATATTTCTCAACCGGACTTCGGAGAGCAAGCTCTTGATATAGTAGAAACTCTAGCTAGAAGCGGCGCCGTTGATCTTATAGTAATAGATAGCGTAGCAGCTCTAACACCAAAAAGCGAAATAGAAGGCGATATGGGAGATCAGCACGTAGGGCTGCAAGCAAGACTCATGAGTCAAGCACTTAGAAAATTAACCGGAGTTGTCCATAAAATGGGAACTACAGTTGTATTTATAAACCAAATTCGTATGAAAATCGGCGCTATGGGCTATGGCACTCCTGAAACTACTACTGGCGGAAATGCGCTTAAATTTTACGCTTCAGTTAGACTTGACGTACGTAAAATAGCTACTTTAAAACAGAGCGATGAGCCAATCGGAAACCGCGTAAAAGTAAAAGTAGTAAAAAACAAAGTCGCTCCTCCTTTTAGACAAGCCGAATTTGATATCATGTTTGGAGAAGGTATCAGCAAAGAAGGAGAGATAATAGATTACGGCGTAAAACTTGATATTATCGATAAAAGCGGCGCTTGGTTTAGCTATGATAATTCAAAATTAGGTCAAGGCAGAGAAAACTCAAAAGCGTTTTTAAAAGAAAATAAAGCAATAGCAGATGAAATAACAGAAAAAATCCGTGCAAATATGGGTGATAGCATAATGAGCGGTGCAGTAGATGAAGAAGAAATGGAAGGAGACGAGTAATGGTTATCGTAAAAAAGATTAGTGCTATAGAAGTTTTAGATAGTCGTGGAAATCCAACTATAAAAACCAAAGTAGAGCTATGCGACGGAAGTATAGGAGAAGCTATAGTACCAAGCGGCGCGAGTACTGGAAAACGCGAAGCTTTAGAACTTAGAGATGGCGGAGAAGCATTTGGAGGCAAAGGTGTTTTAAAAGCTATTAAAAATGTAAATTCTATGATAGCTGAAGAGATATGTGGAAAAGACGCCTATAATCAAAAGGCTATCGACGACGCTATGTTGGCGCTTGATGGAACAGATAACTACTCGCGTATCGGCGCAAACGCGGTTCTTGGAGTATCTATGGCAGTAGCAAGAGCTGCTGCAAATAGCTTAAACATTCCGTTATATCGCTACCTTGGAGGAGCAAATGCCTGCACGCTACCCGTGCCTATGTTTAATATTATAAACGGTGGCGCTCACGCAAATAATAGCGTTGATTTTCAAGAATTTATGATAATGCCCTTTGGATTTTCTAAATTTAGTGACGCTCTAAGAGCTGCAACCGAAGTATATCAAACATTAAAAAAGATATTAAACGATCTTGGACACAGCACTGCAGTAGGTGACGAAGGTGGATTTGCGCCAAATTTAAAAGACAACGAAGAGCCTATAAAAATTATTATGGAAGCTATAAAAAAAGCGGGCTACAAACCAGGCGAACAGATAAAACTAGCACTTGATGTTGCTTCAAGTGAACTTTATGATGGTAAAACTTATCAAATTGAAGGTAAAAAGCTAACAAGTGAAGAGTTGGTTAATAGATATGTGAAGCTTTGCGATAAATACCCTATATTCTCCATTGAGGACGGACTTAGTGAAGACGACTGGGATGGTTGGAAAATTCTGAGTGAAAAACTAGGCGATAAAATACAGCTAGTAGGGGATGATCTATTTGTAACAAATGAAAAAATCCTAAAAGAAGGTATAGAAAAAGGTATAGCAAACGCTATTCTTATAAAACCAAACCAAATCGGCTCGGTAAGTCAAACTATGCAAACAGTTCGTCTAGCTCAAAGAAACGGTTATCGCTGCGTTATGAGTCATAGAAGCGGTGAAAGTGAAGATAGTTTTATAGCTGATTTTGCCGTTGCGTTAAACACGGGTGAGATAAAAACCGGCGCCACGAGCAGAAGCGAGAGAAACGCAAAATATAATCGCCTTCTTGAGATAGAGCTTGAAACGAGTGAGTTTTTAGGGGATAAAATTTGAGTGAAATTTTAGAAGAGTATAAATCGCCAAAAAGTCATAGAGTTAACTCTTTTAAAAATTTTTTTGTATATTTTATAGCCATCTCTTTTGTAGTGATGGCTGGAGTTTATGTTGGAAATGCGTTATTTGGTAAGCGATCTTTAGATGTTATGCTAGATCTTTACA
This sequence comes from Campylobacter fetus subsp. fetus, assembly GCF_900475935.1. Lineage (NCBI taxonomy): Bacteria > Pseudomonadati > Campylobacterota > Epsilonproteobacteria > Campylobacterales > Campylobacteraceae > Campylobacter > Campylobacter fetus. The sequence continues at coordinate 182,640 of NZ_LS483431.1, read as the reverse complement.
ATCAAAAAGCAAGCTTGCAAAGTGACGTACAAAAACTCCAAGAAGCAAACTCAGCTTTGCAAAAAGAGTATTTCGAGCTTATAGGATTAGATCCTGATAGCTATAAATAAACACGCGAGTATAATGATGAAACAAATTTTAATCTTACTAGTTTTTATATCGTTCTTGAATGGACGTGAAAATCCGTTTGTTCCTACAGATATAAACAGTACCGACTTGATCTCTACAAATATGAAAGATAGCGCTCCGCCTTTTGAAACCCAGATAATTAAATTTCCGAGCGATGCAAGAGAACTTACGTCTATAGTTTTTTATTATAAAAGTATTGATGGGAGCATAAAACAAAAAGTAGTTGATATAAATGGTAGCTTTGACTGGCACGATGAGTTTGTACTCAAAAATCAAATAACGCCGAATAAAACCGCTTCAAAAATCCTAGACGTATCCGTAACTACGGTAAAAGCGGATAATAATAGCAACCAAAATGATAAACCATCTACTAAAATCTCAAATTTAGTTCCGAAAATAGAGCCTCCTTTAAAAAGCTTGAGTTTTAATGATATGATTAAATTTGATATTTATGCTATGAAGATAAATATATTTACCGCCGATCCTAAAATCAGAGATTTTGTGATAAGCAAACCAGATAAAATTGTAATCGACTTTAAAAGAAAAAATGCGGACTTTAACACAAAAACTATAAAAGTCGACAAAGGCGCTGTTAAAAAACTTACGTTTGGCGCGCATGACGGATATTATAGAGTAGTTATCTCACTAGATGGAAATTACCACTACGGTATCAGACAAAGCGACGGCGGATATACTCTTATACTAAGATAATAAAACGTATTTTGCTATAAAATCAGATAGCTAAAAGCAGCTATCTGATAAAAAATACAAATCCGGCGCCAACTCGGCTCTCATGCTTATCATAGTCTATGAGACTTTGCGCATATCCGTTAAAATACTGTAAATATCCATAAAATCCACTATTAAATATAGGAAATAAAAAGTCAAACTGAAAAGAACCTTTATTTGTCTTATCAAAATGCAAGTTATTTGCTATAGTAGCTATAAATCTCATATTATTTAAATTATAAGATATCTCTATATCTGCATTGCCTTTGTAATTGGTGATATCTGGATTATCGTCTTTATTGTCTTTAATCCTATACCAAACTCTAGGAGCTAAACTAAAATTTCCGTACTCAAAAACCGATCTTAAATAGACTCTATTCCAAGATCTAGAATCTTTACCGCTTTTACCGTTTGAATCGTGTAATATGCCTATTTGGGCAGATTTCAAAGTCTCAAAATTATCAAATTTAAAAGGAAAATCTACAAAGATCTCCGGCTGATAATTACTCTCTCTAAACGGAGAAGACTCTTTTGCTATCTGCCACCAAGATATCTGAGTATATCCAAGATAAAAAGTCTCATCAAGCCCAAATAAATTATCAAACATCGCCTTTTTGAGACTAAGCTGGAACTTTGTTTCGGTATGTTTTCTATCTGAATTTGATATACTAGAATACGTAATAGGAAGAAGATAATTTACCTTATAAGGTTCTAAATGGAAAATATTATAATTGTTTTCTTTATTATTTTCAGCTTTAATTATACGGTTATTTTGACTATATTTTAAGTTTGTCGTCTGAGTAGTTTGCTGCCAAATGCTATGCGTACTATCTTTTTGTAAATTTTGATTTTTATCTAAATTTGAAATATGGTCGGTTCTAGTTTGCTCATTTTCTAAAGCTTTTTGAGCAGCCATTTTATAGTAAATAAGAGCATTTTTACTATCTCCTTTACTCTCAAATTCAATTGCTTTTTTATATAGTTCATTTGCATTGTTTGCATTCAAACTTAAAAAGCTAGCCAAAATAGTTAGCAATTTTCTCATTTTATCAACTCATACTCGGCTTGAGTGTTTAAATTTAAAAACTGCTTTTTATCTTTAAATTCGGTGATAACAGTAGGACAAAGATCCCTTAAAAGTGCGATTTTTTGCATACCGTTTTTCAACAAAGACTGCGCTGCTAGGCTCACTTTAGGATTATAAAATCCACAAAGTCCATGCACAAACTCACCGCCTTTTGGAAGCGATATATCGTTATTTTTTAAATTTAAATACAGCTCTTTTATAGTTTCAAACTTTACAAATGGCGTATCTGCTGCTATGATGAAAACCGGCTCGTTATAGTTTTTATCTAAATTTGCTATGACTTTTAGAGCAGAAAAATCATCAAAATCATCAACCAAAATAGGAAGTTTAGGCTCAAATTTATCATTTTTTGCGCTGATTTTAACATCTTTGAAGATCTTGCTCAAACGCTCAAATAAAAAGTGCGTAATGCTAGGATAATCTTTATAAGCAAGAAGTGTTTTATCGCTTCCCATTCTGCTGCTTTTTCCTCCAGCTAAAATCAGTGCATTTTTCAAGCTTAACTTTCTTATAGCACTCTTGGATCTGCTATCTTACCGGCTATCGCGGAAGCCGCCGCGACTGCGGAGTTTGCAAGATATACTTCACTAGTTCTATCGCCCATTCTGCCTACAAAGTTTCTATTTGTAGTGCTTACGCATCTCTCGCCTGCTCCTAAAATTCCCATATATCCGCCAAGACAAGCTCCGCATGTAGGGTTGCTGACCACGGCTCCTGCTTCTACAAATATATCCATAAGTCCTTCTTTTTGCGCGGCAAGTGCGATTTTTTGCGTAGCCGGAGTGATGATGAGCCTGGTATGCTTAGCCACTCTTTTTCCTTTTAAAATACGTGCTGCTATCCTAAGATCGCTAAGACGCCCGTTCGTACAACTTCCTATGAACACTTGATCTATTTTTAGATCGTCTTTCAAAGCCTCGTTTATGCTTTTTCCATTGCTCGGTAAAAACGGATACGCGATAACAGGATCAAGTTTGCTTACGTCTATGCGTAAAACCTGCTCATAGTTCGCGCCCTCGTCACTGTAGTGAAACTTTGGCTTTGAGCGTAAATTTTTACTTTCTAAAAACTCTTTTGTTATGTCATCTACTGCTATTATACCGCTTTTTCCGCCTGCTTCTATAGCCATATTGCACAAGCTAAAACGGCTATCCATATCAAGATATTTCATAGCATCTCCACAAAACTCTAAAGCTTTGTACAAAGCACCATCAACACCGATTTGACGTATGACTTCAAGTATCAAATCCTTACCATAAATATGCTTAGCGGGTTTTCCTACAAACTCTACTTTTATAGTTGCAGGCACTTTGAACCAGTTTTTACCAGTTATCATAGCGTAAGCAAGGTCCGTACTTCCCATTCCCGTGCTAAACGCTCCAAGAGCGCCGTGCGTACAGGTATGAGAGTCGGCTCCTATAATAACGTCCCCAGGCACTACAAGACCTTTTTCTGGCATCAAAGCGTGTTCGATACCCATATCTTTTTCATCAAAAAAGTTCTTTAGATCATGCTCGTAAGCAAAATCACGGCTGATTTTAGCTTGATTTGCGCTTGCTATATCTTTAGCCGGGATATAATGATCCATTACTATGGCAAAGCCGTCCGGATTTGCTAGTTTTTTTGCTCCGCTCTCTTTGAAAGCCCTGATAGAAATCGGAGTCGTGATATCATTTCCTATAACCATATCAATCTTAGTTTCTACTATTTGTCCTGCATAAACCGCGTGCTGGACGTGTTCGCTAAAAATTTTTTCAGTAATTGTCTGCTTCATGATTTTCCTTAGCTAAATTTGGGTTATTGTAGCAAATTTTTGGTATAATCAGGCTTATGAAATATAAAGTTTTAACACAAATACCTGAGTTTTTATCTAAATTTAAAAAAATAACTAACATAAAAAGAGTTGATGATTGCGCTTTGGAAATAGTATTTGATGGAAATTATCCTCTTGTCTTTGATTTAAATAAAAGCAACTCAAGTATATACAAAACAGATGAAAAAATCGCCGTAAAAGAGTATAAAGCGCCTTTTGATATCACGCTCAAAAAGCGTCTAAACTCATCAAAAATAGACTTCGTAGAAGCTCTAAAGAATAATAGAATATTAAAAATTAAAACCACGCTAAACGGCTCATATAAGGCTATTAGTTCGATTTTATATCTCGAGTTTACGGGGCGATTTACGAATATCATTTTAACTGATGAAAATGATATCATCTTAGAAGCCTTAAGACATATGGAAAACGAAAAAAGAACTATAAAAGTTGGCAAAAAATTAACCATACTTGAGCCGTTTGATATAAAAGAAAGTGAGTGTGAGCAGATCACTGATTTTGATGAATACTTTAAAATGGAATTTTTACGTCTAAAAACCAAAAAATTAGATGAGATAAAACAGGTAAAACTTTTAAATTTAGATAAAAAAATTACGAATTTAAATGCAAATTTAAGTGAACTCCCCAGTAAAGAAGAGCTAGAAACTCAAAGTCATAAGCTAAATAAAAACGCAAATCTTATCATTGCAAATCTGTATCTTTTAAACGACTATGAAAGAGAGCTAAAACTTGCTGATGAAAATGGTGCAATTATAAATTTAAAACTCGAAAATAGCCCTAAAAATAGTGCCAATGAGATGTTTAAAGAGAGTAAAAAACTAAAGCAAAAAGCTGCCAATATAAGCTTGCAAGTTCTAAATTTAAAAGAGAAAATAGAGTTTCTAAATAAGCTAAAAAATATCATCTCACTAAGTAAAAGTACCAGTGAAATCAGTATTTTGTCACCTAAAAAATCGCAAACAAAATCAAATGCTAAGCTTAGCGATTTGATAGAGAATTTTTATGTAGGAGAATTTAAAATAAGCGTAGGAAAAAGCGAAAAAGGTAATGAATTTTTGCTTAAAAATGCAAAAAAAGATGACTTTTGGTTTCATCTGAAAGACAGACCCAGCACTCACGTCGTCGTAAAAACAAATAAACGGACATTAAGCGAGGATATCATAAATTTCGCAGCCAAACTCTGCGTTAGTTTTAGCACGACACAAAGCGGAAATTACTTGATAGACTACACAAAAAAGCAAAACGTAAAAGTCGTAAACGGAGCGTTTGTAAATTACGTAAATTACAAAACTATAGGAATACAAATTTAATATTATAGGATATGATTATATCTTTTAAGGAGAAACAGTGGTAAAAGTAGAATTTCTAGGACCTATAAACAAAGAATCTTTAGAGATAAAAGCAGCTAGTCTTGGCGAATTAAAAACTATTCTGAATCAAGATGAAAGTTTAAAAGAGTGGTTAAATTTAAGCGCCGTTGCATTAAATGACGAGATAGTTACAAGTCTTGATACCAAACTAAAAAGCGGAGATAAAATCTGCATTTTACCGCCTGTTTGCGGAGGTTAAAATGAACTCTGACATAGAACTTTTTAGCGGTAGCTTAAACGTCACTGAAATAACAAACCGCTGGTATGATAACAGTAAAAATTTAAATTACGGTGCGATCATAACTTTTGTAGGCGTCGTGCGCGATGAAGACGGCATAGACGGTCTTAGTTTTGATATCTATGAACCGCTGCTCAAAAAATGGTTCGATGCGTGGCAAAAGAAGGCGAAAGAAAAAAACACTACCATCTTTATGGCGCACTCAAAAGGTGATGTTCCAAACCATACTTCGAGCTTCATAGCAGGAGTGTTAAGCCCCAAAAGAAAAGCGGCGTTAACTATTATAAATGAGTTTGTAGAAGACTTCAAGGCAAACGCTCCGATATGGAAATATGATTTAAAAAATAAGCAAAGAATCTATGCGAAAGATAGGAGTCAAAAACTAGCCGGAGCAGGGATTTTAAGCTGATTTAAGGAGAAAAGATGAAAAATATATTTTTGATTTGTATGATTTTAGTAGGCTTAACAAGTTTTGCATACGCGAAAAATAGTGTTACAGCGACGTTTATAGGTAAAAATAGCAGTCTTAGCTTAGAGCTTTCTGGTATAAATATAAATTATAATTTCGTAGGAAATCCGGCTATTCCCGACTCAAACTCCGATGGCATACTCTCAAAATACACTAAAAGTCTATCGTTTTCAGTAAATTCTCAAGAAAGCAACGCAAAAGAGCTGTTAAAACTCATATCAAAAAACGATAAAGTGGATCTTGTCATTAAAACAGAAGTCAATGGAATAAGCAGCACTTATAAGATAAAAGATATCAAAGCTTATGATTTTTCAGCGGCTTACTCAAACTATGAAGATTATGAAAATAACACGACCTCACCTTTATCATCCAACATTTACTTCTCATTTTACTATGAAAATTTAGAGCTTGATGGCGTGAATTTAGTTAAATAATTAAATGTTTATTTATGGGCAAATTCAAAAAATTCGTCCATAATATAATGCATTTTTTAAAACCACATACAACAAGGTCAAAACTAAATTTATAAATTTTTGAATAAAGTCTCTATAAATTTAATATTTTTAAGTTACAATCCATCATCATATTGTTTTATATTTATTTAGATTTAGCACAGCAAGTTAAATTATATAATATAATAAATTTAAAATATAAATTAAATTTAATCTATGAAAGTGCCTAATACAGTTGTTTAATCTTATTTAAAATTTTTATCTAAATTATTAATATACAAATTAAATATTTAAGCTTGCTTTTTTTAAAAAATATTATAATACAATGAAAAATAAATTAATAAAGGAAGAATATGTTATTTGGCAGCAAAAGCATAGCGGGAAAAGTCTCATTTGGAGTATCCATACTTTTTATCATTTTACTTTTAGTTTTAGCGTTTATTAACTACTCAGACTCAAAAGACAACTCAACAAAACTTCTAGTTAGCGAGAGGCAAAAAGTGATTCAAGCATCTGAAAATCTAATGGACAGTCGTTTTGGAAGCGATATCAATACGATAAATAATCTAAATGACTATATCTCTAAAAACGACTATAGTCAACAAGAAATAGAAGATATATTAAAAATTATTGACAAAACTTCAAATTTTGAACTTCTTTATGTAGGTTATCAAAAAGACGGTATGATGATACGCTCAAACGGCGATAGTGGATTACCTTCTACTGAAAATGGTATGTATGATCCTAGAAATCGCCCATGGTATATAAATGCGGTAAAAGAAAATAGAGTTGTCATCACAGAGCCGTTTATCAGTAAAACAACAGGACAATTTACCATATCTATCTCAAAACCGATATATAAAAATAGCGAACTTATCGGCGTTATAAGCGGACAAGTAGCATTAAATGAAGTAAATAAAAAATTTGCAGAGCTAGGAAACGCCGAGGGAGCCTATGTGCTTCTTATGGATAAAGACGCCAAGATTATCATGCATCCGACAATCGATTATATAGGTAAAACGCTTAGTGCTACAAAAGAAATTCTCAAAAATTACCAAAATAAAAATTTTGATAAATACGGCAGACTTACATATACTCACGAAGACGGATCTTTGAAAATAGGACAATGCGCAACTACTAAATTTGATGGATGGATTATTTGCAGCAACGTAGATGCTAAATACTTCCAAAGCAAAGTAGATGCTATATTATACAAACAACTTTTGATTTCGTTTATATTTATTATTATTGCAGCATTTGCGGTTTGGATTTTGGCAAAAAGACTATTACAACCGACACAATCTATAGAAAACGGTCTCAAAGACTTCTTTGACTTCTTAAACCATAAAAATGATAATCCTAAAGCTATAAGCTTAAAATCTAATGATGAGTTTGGAGTTATGGCTAAACTTATAAACGATAATACATCTAATATAAAAGATTCTATGGAACAAGACAATAAAGCAGTAAAAGAGTCTTTAGAAAAAGCAAATGAAGTTGAGAATGGAAATTTAAAAGCTAGGATAAATACTATACCATCTTCACCTGGACTTGAGAAGTTAAGACAAGTATTAAATAAGATGTTAGATACGTTAGAAAGAAAAATAGGAAGCGATATAAATGTTATTCAACAAACATTTGATAGTTTCAAAGAGTTAGATTTTACATCAAGAATTCCAAACGCTAAAGGTGAAGTCGAAAGAGTAACAAATCTTTTAGGAGATGAGATAGCTAAGATGTTAAAAGATAATCTAGCTCAAGCTAATAATCTTAAAGAAAAAGCAAATAGCCTAAAAGGATACGTAGAAAATCTAAATGAAAGCGCAAGCTCTCAAGCTAACTCACTTCAAGAAAGTGCAGCAGCCGTTGAAGAGATGAGTAGTTCTATGAGTTCTATCAATGAAAGAGCAGGAGATGTTATAAAACAATCAGAAGATATAAAAAGTATTATAACAATAATCAGAGATATAGCAGATCAAACAAACTTACTAGCATTAAATGCAGCTATAGAAGCAGCCAGAGCCGGAGAGCACGGTAGAGGATTTGCTGTTGTTGCAGATGAAGTAAGACAACTAGCTGAAAGAACCGGAAAATCTCTAGCAGAAATTGAAGCAAACGTAAACATATTATCTCAAGGAATCAATGAGATGAGTCAAAGCATAAATGAGCAAACTGAAGCAATTAACCAGATAAATGAAGCTGTTGCTACAGTAGATGAGCAGACTAAACAAAATGTCACTATAGCTCAAAATAGTAATAAGATAACTAATGAGGTGGAGAGTATAGCAAATATCATCGTAGATGAAGTTAAAAAGAAAAACTTCTAAACACCCGTTTTATAAGTGCCTTAAAGGCACTTATAAATATATTATCATTATATCCGAAACACAAAACGACCCAAATAGCTTATTTGTAAATTTATGCTACAATCATTTTAAATTTAGAAAATTCAAGGCTCATAAATGAAAAGTTATAATGATAGTTTAAAAGATCTTTTGAGCTCGGCTCCTACTTGGGATAGAGTAGAAAGAATAGCTCTTAGCGCATCTCTTGGAAGAGTCGTATGTCATGATATAGCAGCTAAAAGCGACTATCCTGAGTTTGAGACTTCGGCGATGGACGGATACGCCGTTAAATTTAGCGATATGAACCTAAAAAAATTAAAAATTATAGGTTGTTTGCCTGCCGGAGTTAAAGGTGAAGATATAAGCATAAAAAGCGGAGAATGCATCAAAACCTTTACGGGAGCTATTATATGCAACGGCGCCGATACGTTAATTCCGATAGAAAACGTAACTGCGAACAAAGACTACATAGATATAAATACACAGGTAAAAAAAGGGTTTGCTGTAAGAAAAATCGGTGAAAGCTACAAAAAGGGTGATATTCTCATAAAAAAAGGGACAAAACTTAGTTACTCTGAATTAGGACTTTTAGCCGAACTCGGCATTAGCTACGTAAATGTTTTTGTTCGTCCGAAAGTAGCCGTTTTAAGCACCGGAAGCGAGATAGTGGATATAGGTGAAATTCCTACAAACAAAGCTCAAATTCATAGTTCAAATCATATTGCTATAGCAAATATGCTTTGGCTGATGAACTGCGAAGTAGTAACTTTACCTGTTATAAAAGATGATTCAAATTTAATAAAACAAACGATAAAAAGTGCACTTAAAAGCTGCGATTTTTTGATTACTACGGGCGGAGTAAGCGTTGGGGATTTTGATTTTATAAGAGATATTATGGGAGATTTTGAACTCGTGGTAAATAAAGCTGCCATAAAGCCCGGACGCCACGTAAAAGTAGCAAAACTAAGTGAAAAATATATATTTGCTCTTCCTGGATTTCCGTATTCTGCTATGGTGACGTGCGCTCTTTATTTTAGAGAGTTTATAAATAAAATTTTATGTTTGCAAGAAAACTATAGATTTAAAGCGATTTTAGATGAACAATACGTTAAAAAATCGGATTTTGAAGAGTTTAGTGCTGCTAGCATAGAAAATGAAAACGGTATTATAAAAATATCAACTTCAACGAAAAAATCAGGTTCTTCGGCAATTGTTTCAAACTTAAATAACAAAGCCGTATTGCTAAATTGTCCTTTAGAGAGAGACAAACTAGAAAAAGGTGAAGTAGTCGAGTATATTATTATGCTTTAATTTTTAAATTTGGATTACATTTACGATTTTAGCAGTATAATTCCAGCCAAATTAAATAAAGGCATAATAAATGCAATTTATCATAGATGGCGTAGAGTTTCATAAGTTTGCCATAACTACAAAACCGCTTATGGAACATTATTTGAGCGAGCTTGGAAATGAACTTGAAGTAGATATCAGCGACTACACGTTTGCCGCAAATTACATATGGCTTGAAAATGCAAGCGGATTTTATGCGATCATAGAAGATTCATTTTGTCTATTTAGTATGGCAGGAAGCGAGTTAAGTATGCTTTTACCGCCTCTTGGTAAACTTTGCAATCTGAAAAAAGCAATAGAAAAATGCTTTAATGCGATGAATGAAAATAATACCAAAACTCATTACGCAAGAATAGATTATGTTGCTGGATCTATTTTGGAAAAATTTGCCGCTCAAATAGAAAACGGAGCTAGTATATTTGATGCTTTTGAGGAGTACATTTTTGAAAAACAACTTGTGGATTATATTTACAAAAGCGATGATTTGATAGAACTTAAAGGCAATTCATACCATACAAAACGCACAGAAATTAATAAATTTAAAAACACATATCCAAATTTCAAAATCGAAACATTAGATCCAAAAGCCCACAGAGAGATAATAATAGATTTAGCAAACAAATGGGCGGCTGAGCGAATAAAATATATGCCGGCTGAAAAAATGGATGATTTTTTAGAAGGAATTTATCAAGAAAAAGCTGCTATAAAAAGAATGTTGGACCACTATGAAAAACTTGAATTAATCGGTATAGTTTTGTTCATAGACGATGAAATAAAAGGTTTTAGCGTAGGTGAAAAAATAAATGATGGAGTGGCTAGCGTGATCATAGAAAAAACAGATTTTGCTACTCTTGGTTCAGCGCAATTTATATTTAGAGAGTTTAGCAAAGTACTAAAAAACATATATAATTGCGACTTTATAAATGTCGGCGACGATATGGGATTTGAAAATTTAAAGAAAGTTAAGATGAGCTACAGACCAAACCACCTTGAAATCAAATACTCTATATATCAAAAACAATGACTATTCAACCAGCAAACAATAAAGATATAAATGAGCTTGCAAATTTAGAAACAAGTATTTTTGATAAGCTGAATTTTCCTATTTCAAAAGCAAGTTTTAGATACCATATAAAAAGAAATTTGATATTAAAATACGTCGATGAAGGTGAAATTTTAGGTTATATTTTAGTTTTAACAAGCTTTAAAATACCTAGAATTTATTCTCTCGGAGTCTCTTTGCAAGCAAGAGGAAAAGGCGTTGGAGCTGCATTATTAGGAGACATATGTTCTAAATTTAAAAATCTAAGATTAGAAGTTAGAAAAGATAATATAGGTGCGATAAAGCTTTATGAAAAATTTGAATTTAAGAATAAAAAGCTCATCCGCGCATATTATGATGACGGAATGGATGCGATAGAGATGGTTAGAACTTAATATCTTTTAAGTTAATTTCAAATAAAAGCCAGTTCAAATAGATACTTCGGCTATTATGAAAACTCTTAAATTAATATTACAAAAACATTAAAAATTTGTTATAATATCTACAAAGTCAGTTTGACTTATACAAATACAAGGAATTCTTATGAATACAAAATGGTTTATCGTTTCAGGTGGAGTTTTGGGTGTTTTAGCGGCACTTTTAGTGCAAGCCGGCAATCCGGGCAATATGGGAATTTGCGCAGCTTGCTTTCTTAGAGATAGCGCGGGGGCTTTAGGATTTCATAAAGTAGAAGCGTTGCAATATCTAAGACCGGAGATCTTGGGGCTTATCATAGGCGGCTTTTTAGCAAGTTTATTTTGGACGAAAGAATTTGCACCAAAAAGCAGTCCCGCGGCATTTTCAAATTTCTTTTTAGGCGTTTTCGCGATGATAGGAGCGCTCGTATTTTTGGGTTGTCCTTGGCGCGCATTTTTACGTCTTGGTGGCGGAGATATGACTGCGATAGCGGGATTTTTAGGACTAGGAGTCGGGGTCGGGGTCGGAATGTTTTTTAAAAGCAAAGGTTACAAAACAGAAAAAAGCGTAGCCGTTAGTAAAAATTTAGGTATTTTACCTGTAATTTTTAGCGTTATTTTACTTTTGGCTCTAGTTTTTGGACTAAAAGCCGGAAACGGTGCACTTTTTACGTCTATAAAAGGTCCTGCTAGTGAGCATGCTGCTATAGCGGTCTCTTTGATAGCTGGAGTTTTAGTTGGTGTATTTATGCACAAAAGTAAGTTTTGCTCAGTAGGCGCATTTTCAAAAGCTTTTAGAGGCGATTTTTCTATGTTTTGGGGCGTGATATCTATCATCGTTTTTGCAAGCATAACAAATTTAGCTTTGGGTCAGTATAAATTTGGTTTTGAAGCTCAACCCATAGCTCACAATGACTTTATATGGAACTTTTTAGGCATGGTTTTAGCGGGGCTTTGCTTTAGTCTTAGCGAAGGTTGTCCAGGAAAACATCTTGTGCAAATGGGGACTGGAAATTTAGGATCTGCTATATTTGTCATAGGAATGATGGCCGGAGCCGGATTTGCTCATAACTTTTTACTTGCAAGCTCAGGAGCCGGAATAACTGCTTACGCACCATACGCGGTCGGACTTGGATTTATATTTGCCATTTATCTTGGATTGTTTAACAAAAAATCGACAATATAAAATAAGTGCCAAAAAGGCACTTATTGCTTAAAACTTCTTCCTCTTAACCTCACTAACCACTTCATTAGCTATAGTTTCTACTTCTATAGTAACTCTGTCCGTATTGCTAGCTATAGCAAGGTTTTGTTTAGTCTGTTCATCTACGTTAGCAACAGCTTCATTTATCTGGTTAATTGCTTCGGTTTGTTCGCTTATACTTTGGCTCATTTCATTTATGCTTTGGCTTAGTATATTAACATTGGCTTCAATCTCTCCTAAAGACTTTTGAGTTCTCTCAGCTAGCTGTCTTACTTCATCTGCAACAACAGCAAATCCTCTACCGTGATCTCCGGCTCTGGCTGCTTCTATAGCAGCATTTAATGCTAGTAAGTTTGTTTGATCTGCTATATCGCGTATAATAGTAATTATATTCTTAATATCCTCAGACTGTTTTATAACTTCTCCCGCTCTTTCATTGATAGAGCTCATAGAACTACTCATCTCTTCAACGGCTGCTGCGCTTTCTTGAAGTTGAGTTAGCTTGGCTTCTTGCACTATCGTTTAACGTAGTTACGTACTCTTTTAAGCTATTTGCTTTTTCTTTAAGATTGTTAGCTTGATTTAAATTATCTTTTAGCATCTTAGTTATCTCATTACCTAAAAGATTAGTAACCTTTTCAACCTCTCCTTTGGCATTAGGTATATTAGAGGTAAAATCAAGATTTTTAAAATCATCAAATGTTTTTTGAATAACATTTATATCAGATCCTATCTTGCCTTGAAGAGTATTTAGCATACTATTTAATACGTCTTTTAACTTTTTAAGCCCAGGAGAGTCCGGTTCATGCATTATTCTAGCTCCTAGATTTCCTTTTTCAACTTCACTAGCTCTAACTAATGCTTCTTCTACTGCTTTAGCATCTTTATCTAAAGACTCTTTTATAGAGCTTATATTAGAATTAATAAGACTAGCCATAACTCCAAACTCATCATTTGATTTTAAGCTTATAGCTTTAGGATTATCATTTTTATGGTTTAAGAAGTCAAAGAAGTCTTTGAGACCACTTTCTATAGATTTAATAGCTTTTAGAAGATATGATTTGCTAATTAATAGTATCAAACTTGAAAGTATGATGATAGTGATGATAAATACGGTAAATCCTATAGTAAGTACGCTTATATCACTAGCAAAGTTATTATTAGCTTTTAAATTTTCTTCGCCGAGTTTTTCAAGTCGTTTTTCTAAAACAGATCTATATGATCTCCATGTAGGGGTTAGATCTTCTAAATCCGTGATTGTGACTTTTTCGCCTTTTTTGGCTCCTTGTAATATATCGTTTTGTATAAACAATAACTTATCTGATTGATTAGCAGCGTTTGCGGGGCCTCCAGACAGCTCTCTATACTTATTTCTAACAACTTCAAAATCTTTCATTGTAGCTTCTAAAATATCTAAAGCATCTTTATCATTTATATCTATATACAGTTGCCTTACGGTCAAACCGGCTCTTTCGCCATTAATAATATTTTTATATAGCAGCTCTTGTCTATCTGATATACTATTAATTTCTTTGAAAGATAAATTGACTTTAGAAATAAAAATTTCTACAGTGACAAATAGGGCAATAAGCATCGCCATTAAAATAGCTATAATCGCTATAACTTTGGTATTTATCGACTTCATAGATGAGGTCTCCTTGAATTTTATTTTGATGAATGATTTTACAAATTTACGTTAAATTTATTATTAATACAATAATAATTATAAAATCATACAATATTAGAATATTAAAAGATCGATATAATAGTATCTTTTTATTAAAAAATAATATGATTTTTGCTAAATATTGTCATTATAAAGTAATTCCAATGCTTGATAAAATTACCAAATTGCATGTGGAAATACTTTCAATTTAAAAATATACTTATTTATTTAAAATATCTCTTAGCTGCTTTTCATTGATTATAGAAGAATTGTATTTTACAACGTAGCCTTTTTGATTTTTATATCTCTCTACTATGCCATCAACAAAATCAAGTTTGCTAAGATCAGCATCTTTTAAGTATAAATTTTTAAACAGCTTAGGATCGCTGAGCATAAATAGTAAGACAAGCCAAAAAACAGATAAAATAGAGTAGAATATAGCAAGATATGTTATATTAAATTTATGTAAAAAATATCCGCCGACAGCTCCTCCAAGAAAACTTCCGGCGTAACCAAACGCATTAAAAACTCCAAGAGCCGCACCTTTTTGGCTGGCTAATGCAAATTTGCTAGCGCAACTTTGCATTATAGGCTCATGCAGATTAAATCCTATAAAAAAAAGAGTTACTCCGATTATAAAAGCAAGGCTATTTTCACTAAAAGCAAAATCCAAATAAGAGATGATAAATAGAACAACGCCTATTAAAAGCAGCTTTTTGCTATGACCTTTGGCGTCTCCTAAAAATCCTGCTAATCCCATCGATATAAATCCAAAAACCATAGCTGCTAGATAGACTATCCAAAGCCTACTGCTATCATATCCTAAATGATTTACTAGAACTATAGGTATGGCTACGAATGCTGCGCTCATCAACATTTTTTGCATCAAATTCGTAATATTCATAATAAAAAGATTTTTTTGAGTGATTAAATTTAAAAAAGGAGCTTTAGCATCATGATGATGTATTTTACTCTCTTTTGGCACTACAGTATAAAGCAAAACAATACAGGCAAAAGTAAGAGCCGCAGAGAGATAAAATAGACTAGCAAGCCCGAACTTAGAACTTAAAATCGGACTAACAACCATAGAAATAGCAAACGCTACACCGATCATGCCGCCCATTATAGCCATCGCATGACCACGTTTTTCTTCGGTAGTAAAATCGCTTATCATGGCAGTAGCCACGGCTCCGACAGCTCCGCTTCCTTGAACTAAACGCCCGATTAACATAGTATAGATATCAGTAGCTTGCGCGCATATCAAAGAGCCTATTATAAATACGATTAAGCCAAAAGTCATTGTATTTTTACGTCCAAACTTATCGCTAAGACTACCAAAAGGAACTTGCAAAGCCATCTGAGTAAGAGCGTAACCTCCGACTAAAAGCCCGACTAAAAGCTCATTTGCGCCCTTTAAATTAAGCGCATACAGACTAAGAACGGGCAAAACCACAAAAAGTCCAAAAAACCTTGAAGCAACAATAAAACTAAGCGGTAAAACTGTTTTAATCATATCTTTCCTTGCATTAATTTGCATTAAAATAGTGATTTTAACATAATTTTCTTTGTTTGCAAATTAAATAGGGCAATTTTTATCTGCTAACTTTAATGGCTATTTATCAAATTTATTATCACCCGAACTTACCGCTAACATACTCTTTTAAAAGTTTTTCTCTAGGCTCTTCAAAAATCTGTTTAGTTTTGCCGTATTCTATTAAATTTCCAAGATACATAAATGCAGTAAAATCGCTAACTCTAGTAGCTTGAGCCATATTATGAGTTACGATTACTACCGTGTATTGCTCTTTTAAGCTATTAATAAGTTCTTCTATGGCTATAGTCGATATCGGATCAAGCGCACTTGTTGGCTCGTCAAATAGCAAAATTTCAGGATTGACCGCAATTGCTCTGGCTATGCAAAGTCTTTGTCGCTGACCGCCGCTAAGTGAGCCGGCGTCTTCATTTAGTCTATTTTTAACCTCATCCCATATATTTGCTCCTTTTAAAGACTTTTCAACTATCTTTGAGAGAGTTTTTTTATCTTTTATACCTTGAAGCTTGAGTCCGTACTCGACATTATCTTTTATGCTCATAGGAAATGCTGTTGGCTGCTGAAATATCATACCAATTTTTGTTCTTAAATTTATGAGATCTGTTTTTGGACGTAAGATATTTTTACCATTAAATATTATCTCGCCTTCATATCTATTTCCTGGATATAGATCGTGAATACGGTTTATAGAACGCAAAAGAGTAGATTTACCACAGCCACTAGGACCTATCAAAGCGGTTACTTTTCCCTCTTTTATGGGTAAATTTATCTTATTTAAACTAGGGCTAGATGATCCGGAGTACCAAAATGAAAAATTATTTATACTTAAATTTAAAGACACTTCTTTTCCTTTATTTACGTATTAAAACTCTGCCTAGGATATTTACTCCTAGTACAAAAATAGCTAATATAAAAGCACCTGCCCATGCTACTGATTTTAAACTCTCATCAGGCATTGAACTAAAGTCGTATATGCTTACTGTGAGCGATGGAATCGCGTTATTTAGATTAAAATCAAAAAAGTCGCTGTTTGCACTTGTAAATAAAAGAGGAGCCGTTTCTCCAGCAACTCTTGCTATAGATAGCACGATTCCTGTTAATAATCCGTTTTTAGCGGCTCTAAAAACTACGCTTGTTATACATTTATACTTAGTTGCTCCAAGAGCAAAGCTAGCTTCTCTTAATGTCTTTGGAACCAAACTAAGCATATCGTCAGTAGTTTTTAAAACAACCGGTATCATCATAACCGCAAGCGCAAAACTTCCTGCCCAACCGCTATATGAGTTCATAGGTTTTACCAAAAGGGCATAAGCAAACGCGCCTATGACAATACTTGGAGTACTCATCATAATGTCGCTTATATTTCTTATCAAATTTAACTTTTTTTGATTTACGCCGTACTCGCTAAGATACGTTCCTGCTAAAAGTCCCACAGGGATACCAACAAAAGACGCTATAGCAACTAACTCTAGCTGACCTAAAAATGCGTTTGCAAGTCCTCCAAAAGCAGTAGGAGATATAAATATTTCAGCGCTAAATCCAGCCATACCTTTTACAACTACAGTGGCTATGATCCAAAACAAAAACATCAAACCAAATACCGTAAATACCACGCTTAGATAAGTCGCTATTTTGCTTATTAATACTCTTTTATTTATCGATTTTTCTTTAATATTTTTAAGCTCGCTCACTTTGATTCTCTCTTTCTTAAAAATACAAACTTAGCTGTAGCTATACTTATAAAACTAATAACAAATAAAATAAGTGCTAGATAAAACAGGCTGCTTTCATAAATTTCATTTCCCATAGCTTCACCAAACTGAGTAGCAAGAGTTACTGGAATCGAAGTAGCTGGCTCTGTTACGCTGCTCGGTATTTTTGAGATACCTCCTAGCAAAAATGCAACTGCCATAGTTTCGCCAAAAGCTCTTCCCAAAGCTAAAATTATAGAACCCATAATGCCGGCTTTCGCATATGGAAATACAACATCTTTTATAGTATCAAATTTAGTAGCGCCCAAAGCGTAAGCAGACTCTTTTAACACTTGTGGAGTAGTTGCCATAGCGTCTCTTGAAACAGAAGATATAAACGGAAGCACCATAACGGCTAGAACCATACCGCCGCTTAAAAGCCCAAATCCACTCCCGCCAAAAACGCTTCTTACTAAAGGAACAAAATATATAAATCCCCACATACCATAAACTATACTTGGGATTGCGGCTAAAAGCTCTATATTAACGCTAAAAAAATTCCTTATTTTATAAGGAGCAATTTCTGTTAGAAATATAGCGATACCAATCGCAACAGGAGTTGCTAAAATCATAGCTATAAAAGTAGAAACGATGGTTCCGTATATACTAGCAAGTCCTCCAAATATCATAATATTTGCGTCCCACGTAGTATCAAATAAAAAATTTATTCCGAATTTAGAAATAGCAGGATAAGCTTTATAAACAAGAGATAAAAAAATAGCCAAAAGTACTACTAAAACTATAATAGTCGATATTCTTGCCGCATTAAAAAATAACTTTTCTATGATTATATTTTTTTGAATTTTTATCATATATACTCTTTATACGGACGTCTTAAATTTAGATTATGACGTCCTGTTTTTTATTTTTATATCTATTTTGGATTTACTGCGTATTTAGTCCAGTAATCATAGATCATATCTGTTGTTACTTTTGGTAATGGTTCATATCCTAACTTTTTAGCTGCTTCTAAAGCGTCTTTATCGCTAAATGCCCAGCTAAAAAACTTAGTAACTTTTTTACCATCATCAATTTTATCATTAGGAATAAGAATAAATGTTGCTGCTACTATAGGATAACTACCTTTACCGCTTGAATAAGCTAATACGTCATAAAAGTTCTCTTCTATTTTGAAATTTGAGTTTGCGGCGGCTTTTGCAAAGTTTTGCGGTGTAGGCTCTGCCCAATCACCGTCTTTGGTTTGCAAAGTAGCGGCGTTTAGTCCGGTTGATAATTTATAGGCGTATTCTATATAGCCTATAGAGTTTGGAACTTGTTTAATAGTACTTGCAACAAGAGGATTCCCTGCAGCAGGAGTGACTTTTGCTCCCCAATTTATAGTTTTATTTGCACCATACTCTTTTGCCCAACTCTCGTCTGATTTAGCCAAATAACTTGTAAAATTAAATGTAGTTCCGCTTGAATCACTTCTTACGACAGGAGTTATCAAAGCATCGGGAAGTTTTAAATTTGCATTATCTTTTTTGATTATTTCATCATTCCATTTTGTTATTTTACCTGAAAATATACCGGCGACCGCTGCAGCTGAAAGCTTAAGCTCGTGATCTTTTATGCCTTCGATATTATAAGCTAATACAACGCTTCCTATGATAGCAGGAAATTGAAGTAATTTTTTTTCTCGCAACTCGTCGTTTTTCAAAGGCAAATCAGTGCCGCCAAACTCGCCATTTCTATCAGTAATAGCGCTTATTCCCTTGCCGCTGCCTCCACCATTGTAAGTTACTTGATTTGAAGTGGCTTTATAATAGAGTTTGCTCCACTCTTTATATACGGGAAGCGGAAAAGTAGCTCCTTGACCCATTATTTTATCAGCCGCATTTAAACTAAACGCAGATATCGCACTAGCTATAGTTAAAGTAGCAATTTGTTTCAACATTTTATCTCCTTTGATTTTGTTAAATTGCGGAATTTTAACTATACTTGGAAACAAAATGGAAACAAAACAAAAACATATTTTTAGTATTTAAATTTATAAAAAATATAGATTAAAGTGATTTTAAATTTAAAGATATAAATTCTAGGTAATTTTTTAAATTTGGAAGCTCTTTTTTACTTAGTGCCAAAAAATAATCATTTCTAAGATCTTTTTTATCGTATCGCAGCTCTTTTTCATCTTGCAAAGATACAACTATACCTCCACTCTCTTTAAGCAAAAACTCTCCGGCTGCTATATCCCATATGCTAGAGCCGCAAAATCTTGCATAAACATCCGCATTTCCTTCACTGAGCCTACAAAACTTAAGTGCCGAACCGCATCTTAATATATCTAGCCCAAAACGATTAGCTATGATATCTACACTTTTTGAGTGGCTGAAATTTCCTGATATAATATAATTTTGTTCTAAGCATGAACTATTTAAAATTTCACCGTTTTTATAGACCTTCGAGCCGCCCATACTGTAAAACATCTCATCGCTAGTTGGAGCATAGATTACGCTTAAAATAGGTCTAGCGCAATCTATCAAAGCTATACAAACACAAAATTCACCGTTCTTTGCTATAAATTCTTTTGTGCCATCAAGCGGATCAATAAGCCAAAATTTAGAATTCGCGTCTCTTTTTTCATAATCTAATATCTTCTCTTCAGAACATATAGGAATACCAGAACTCTCCAACTCTTTAAATATGGCCTCATTAGAAGCTAAATCAGCACTAGTTAATGGTGAATTATCGTTTTTGATGGTTACATCGTAATTGTCATAATGTTTTAAAATCGCTTTACCGGCTGCTCTAGCAGCCTTTAGCGATAAATTTAGAAGCTCTTTCATTGCTCTTTAGGAGGACAAGTAGGTCCTACGTAAAGCTGTCTTGGACGAACTATTTTTATGGTATCTTGTGATTTTAGCTCCATCCACTGACTAAGCCACCCAGGAACTCTTCCCATGACAAATATTGCCGCAAACATCTCATTTGGAATACCAAGAGCTTTTAGTATAAGCCCGGAGTGAAAATCCACATTAGGATATAAATTTCTTGATACAAAGTAATCGTCATTTAGTGCTATCTCTTCTATTCGGCTTGCTACTTTTATAAGATTATTATCTATGCCGATCTCATTTATAAGCTTATCTCTAAGACCTTTTAAAACTTTTGCTCGCGGGTCAAAGTTTTTATAAACTCTATGGCCAAATCCCATTAAACGGAATGGATCATTATGATCTTTTGCTCTTTTAATAAACTCATCAACCCTATCTGGAGTTCCTATCATCTCAAGTTGCCTGATAACTCCTTCATTTGCACCTCCGTGAGCGTGTCCCCAAAGAGCGCCGATACCGGCGCTAATACATGAGTAAGGATGAGCGTGAGTAGATCCTACGGTTCTAACTGTAGTAGTTGAAGCATTTTGTTCATGATCAGCGTGAAGCATCAAAACAGTATCAAAAGCCTTGACTTCTATAGGTTTTAAATCTACCTTATCGTGAGGAAAAGCTCTTAGCATATATAAGAAATTTTCTGTAAATCCGCGATCTAAATTCGGATATATTACAGGAAATCCTCTAACATGACGATAATAAAACGCTATAAATGTAGGAATTTTTGCCACTAAACGTTTTGCAAGCTCCATATAATCATTCATATCATCAAAATTCATATCTCTTTTATAGTATGCACTCATGGTAGCTACGCTTGCTTGTAAAACGGCCATAGGATGAGCTTTATCGGGAAAACAGTCAAATAATCTAATCATTTTTTCATTTAAAAAGCTTCTCTCTTTTAACTCGCGTCTAAATAGCTCCAGCTCCTCTTGGCTTGGCAGGTGTTTGTTAAATAGTAAATATACTACATCAAGATAAAGTTTATTTTCAGCTAGCCACGCTATATCGTAGCCGCGGTGCATCAACTCTCCTTTTTCTCCATCGATAAATGTTATAGCAGAACGGCACATTGCAGTACTTGTATAACCTCTATCAAAAGTAAACATTCCGGTGTTTTTATAAAGCGTCGAAATATCTATAACACTAGGACCTCTTGTTCCATCTAATATGGGAAACTCATAACTTTTACCGTTTCTGTTATCTGTCAGTGTTACTGTATTACTCATTTTCATCCTTTTAGTGTGAATATCTTAAAATATTCTATCCAAATTTTATTTAAAAAAAATCATTATAACATACTAAATTTACTACTTAAGCCTCGTTTTAAGATAATATGTAACTTTTATAAGCACCATAGCCAAAATAGCCTCAAATAAACTTGCTAATATAAATGAAAAATATAGTTCTTTTTCGATATTATTAGCATTATAAGCCACGGTAGCAACCGCTACTAAAAGAGTTAAAGGCATAGATAGGGATAAACCATACAAAATACTGCCATAAGCTCCGAGTTTCTTGATAAATATAAAAGAACTAACAACACGAATAAGCGTCATAAATAAAAGCATAAGAAGAGCATTATCAAGAACGCCTGGTATAAAAATATAGTTTAAATCCACGGTTGAGCCGATATATACAAAAAATATAGGAACTAAAAACCCAAATCCAAAACTTCCTAATTTATGAGGTAGATCTTTTTTATGATCAAAAAATGTAGCTATAAAACTTCCGGCTATGAACGCCCCGAGCACAATTTCTAAATTTAAATATATCATAACGGCAACCGTGCCAAAAAACATAGCCATAGAAAGTCTTATATCTTTCTCATCTTTATCATAATGAGGCATAAGAAGTATTTTTAGATTCGGATACCACCAAAAAAGTACCTCGAGTCCTTTAAATCCAAGTATACAAAGAACGATAAATATAATAAGATAATTTATACTTGTATAAAGTTCGCTACTGTTACCAAACTCTACATATGCACCTACTAAAGTTAGCAAAGCTATGCTTATCACTTCGCCTATGCTTCCTGTGATCATAGCGATATTTAGCCACGGCTCATTTTTACCGTACTCTTTAAATAGCGTTGAGAGCATACCAACAGACATAACAGGTATTACTATAAATACCAAAAATGCAGGCTCCAACCATATACCTAAAAACGCAGCTATCACGTATAAAACTGATAGATAAGCCAAAATAAGTTTTAATACTTTCTTATCTATCTTAAAAAACGAGCGTAAATCAATCTCTGTACCCGCTAAAAACATTAAATAAAAAAATCCGACTTTTGCAACTATCTCAAATAAATCGTTATTAGGAAGCAGACCAAAAAAACCTAGAATTATCCCGAGAGCTATCTCTATAGGAGCAATCGGGATTTTTGTGAGTTTTGAAAAATACGGCGATATAAAAATTATAAACGCCAAAACAATAAGAATAGAAAGCTCGTTAGTGGCACTGTGATGCAAACTCAAAGCCTCTATTTCTAAGCTCCTCTATATCTTTACTAGCAACTTCTCCGCTGGTGGTTAGATAGTCGCCTATAACTATAGCGCTAGCTCCGTTTTCTAGTATCTCGTACTGCCTATCTCCTAATACTATTTCTCTACCTCCGGCCACCATTATACGGCACTGAGGCAATGTTTTAGCAGTATCTCTTATGATTTCCAAAGCTTCATCGGTGCTTAAAAGAGGTTGCTTGATTTTCAAAGCAGGATTTGGTATAAAAAAATTAATCGGACTTGAAAAAGGATTTAGTTCTTTTAAACTAGCTCTAAAACTAAGCCTATCATCTTGACTCTCCCCAAGTCCGTAAATTCCACCACAGCATAGCTCAAGACCGGCTTTTTTAGCATTTAAATTCGTATTAAATCTATCATCCCAACTATGAGTTGTACAAATTTGAGGAAAAAACTCTCGACTTGTTTCTAAGTTATGGTTGTAGCTAAATATTCCGACTTTTTTAAGCTCTTTTAAGCTCTCATAGCTAGCAGATCCGTTACAAGCTATCAGCATTAAATTAGGTGTTTCTTTTCGTAACATTGTTGCAACTTCGCATATAAACTCAAGCTTTTTATCATCAAGTCCTAATCCGCTAGTCACGAGACAAAATCCAAGAGCATGATTTTTACTGGCAATTTTAGCTTCATTTAGTATCTGTTCTAAATTTTTTTGCTTGAATTTAGGGATGTCGGCTTTTATATGCGCACTCTGTGTACAGTATGCGCAGTCTTCGGCGCAATTTCCGCTACTCACGTTACAAATTGCACATAACATTACCATTTTACTCATTATTATTCCCTTCTTTTTTAAATTTACAAGCAGAACATTCGTAAAAATTGCCTTTCTTAAGCTCTTTATAAACCATCATTTCACCACATTGCGGGCATTTTTGATCTGTAGGTTGGTATTTGCTTATAAAGTTACATTTTGGATAGTTTGCGCACCCAAAAAATTTACCTTTTTTACTAAATCTCTCAACTATATCTCCGCCGCATTGAGGACATGCTACACCGATTTTTTGCGGCTCTTTTTTTTCAATTTTAGCTTCATTTTTTAAATTTCTAGAATATTTACATTTTGGAAAATTCAAACAAGCGATAAATTCGCCGAATCTTCCTTTTCGCTTTACAAGCTCTCCGCCGCACTCGGGACACTTTTCACCTATGGGCTCGGTTACTTTTTGACTCTTTATATTTTTTTTACCGTCATCTATTTTTTGCATAAAAGGATGATAGAATTTAGATAAAACTTCTTGCCAATCTGCTTTATTTTCTGCTATATCATCAAGTTTCTCTTCCATTTTAGAGGTAAAATCGCTATCTACTATATCATTAAAATGCTCTTCAAGCATACTAGTTATATTAAATGCTATCTCGTTTGGAATAAGCTGTTTTTTATCTACTTTTACGTAATCTCTGCTAGTAAGCAAAGAAATAGTCGGAGCATACGTACTTGGTCTGCCTATACCAAGACTCTCAAGTTTTTTTACCAAACCGGCTTCTGAATATCTTGATGGCGGCTCGGTAAAATGACTTTGGCTGCTTAAGCTTTCAAGCTCCATTTTATCGCCTACGTTTAAATTAGGAAGAATCCTATCTTTATCAAGATCCCCATAAACTCTGTAAAATCCATCAAACGTAAGCTTTCTGCCCGAAATTTTAAAAATACTGCTTTTACTGTTTATAAATATATTTTGAGTTTCTGATACGCTTGCAGACATTTGACAAGCCAAAAATCTATTATATATAAGAGTATAGAGTTTTAGTAGATCTTTTTCTAAAAACTTAGCCGCCTCTGTCGGAGTAAAGCTTAAATTTGTAGGACGAATAGCTTCATGAGCTTCTTGAGCTCCTTTGTTTTTTGTAGTGTAAAAATTTGCAGATTTTGGAA
This sequence comes from Campylobacter fetus subsp. fetus, assembly GCF_900475935.1. Classification (NCBI taxonomy): domain Bacteria; kingdom Pseudomonadati; phylum Campylobacterota; class Epsilonproteobacteria; order Campylobacterales; family Campylobacteraceae; genus Campylobacter; species Campylobacter fetus. The sequence goes on along the minus strand of NZ_LS483431.1, from coordinate 157,771 downwards.
GATATTTATCGCCGAACTGCTCTTTAATCAGGTCTCTAGCTGCACTTATAGCTTCTTTAGCTAAATTTAAGCTATCTGTTCTCATATATGTTATAGCGCCCATAAAACCGTTATTTGTCTGTACGCCTTCATATAAATTTTGCGCTAACATCATAGTTTTTTTGGGGCTAAATCCTAGTCTATTTGACGCACTTTGCTGCAAAGTAGAAGTCATAAACGGAGGCTGCGGACTTGTCTTTCGCTCTTTGCTTTCTACGTTTGCGACACTAAAACTCTCATCTTTTATTTTATCAACTATAAATTTTGCACGATCTTTGTTTGTTATAGTAAGCTTTTCTATCTTAGAACCCTCAAACTCAACCAGTTCAGCTTCTAAATCTTTTTTAAATTTAGTATCTATGCTAAAATATTCTATAGGTTTGAAATTTCTTATTTCGCGCTCTCTATCTACTAATATCTTCAAAGCCGAACTCTGAACGCGCCCCGCACTAAGACCTCTTTGGATTTTTGAGTTTAAAAGCGGGCTTAATTTATAACCGACTATCCTATCTAAAAGTCTTCTTGCTTGTTGAGCATTTACGCTATCCATATTTAAACTACGCGGATTTTCTAATGCATTTTGTATGGCAGATTTTGTTATCTCGTGAAATACAATTCTTGGAAGCATCTCAGGTTTTTTACCTATTGCGGCTGCTATATGGTATGCTATAGCTTCGCCCTCTCTATCCTCATCGGTAGCTAGATATATGGTATCTGCATTCTTTGCTAGATCTTTTATTTCTTTTACTATAGCGCTGTGATCGCTACTTACTCTGTACTCTGGCGTGAATTTATCATCTTCTATTTTTATGCCGAAGCTAGACTTTGGAAGATCTCTAATGTGACCTTTACTAGCTATAACTTTATACTCGCTACCCAAAAAATTTTTTATAGTTTTTGCTTTCGCTGGAGATTCTACGATAATTAACTTGCTCATCTTTAAACCCTAGATTTTATTAGGCGTAATTCTATCTAAAAAATATAAAATGTATATAAAATATAAGCTTTACAAAAAGTTCAGCAGGAGTATTGTAAGCAGCTTTTAAACTAATTAATCGCCAAGCTTTAACCCGTCTTTGTTTAAATAGTACATTTTATTTGCAACTCTACTTATAAACTCTTTGTCATGAGACACTATGATCTGAGTTATATCAAGCTTAATAAGCAGATCTGCTACTTTTTCTTGCATATCAAAATCAAGCGCGGCAGTAGGTTCATCAAGCAGTAAAATTTTAGGCTCATTTACCAATACCCCGGCTAATGCGACAAGCTTTTTTTCACCGCCTGAAAGATGAAAAACTATCTTATCTCTTAAATGCCATATATCAAGCTCTTTTAAGATATCTTCGGCTCTTTTATCGGCGATACTTCTTTGTATGCCTATCGTAAGTAAGCCAAAAACAACATCTTCAAATACATTTGGACAGATGAACTGATCATCGCTATCTTGAAACAAATAACCAATCAAATACCTATATTTTTGATACTCTTTTAAATTTAAAATAGTATTATGAAATATCTCTATTTCTCCGCTATCGGGATTTCTAAGACCGCCTATTATTTCAAGTAAAGTTGTTTTACCACAGCCATTTGAGCCTATTATTGCTATTTTATCTTTATGCCCCGCATTTAAACTTAAATTTGAAAAAATAGTTTTTCCGGCTATTTTAGCAGAGATATTATTAAGACAAAGAGTGCAACTCATATGATATTTCCTAAACTTAATATATATATAAATATAGTAAATCCTAGTAAAATTATATCTAAAATGCCTATTTTTTGCCTATTTTGAGAGTAAAATTTACCTTGAAATCCTCTGCATATAAATGTTTTTTCTAACATTTGAGATTTATGAAACGCTATTAAAAACAGCATTGCAACTAAATTTCCATATGTTTTATAAGTAAAAAGAGAGCTGCAAGGCTTAAATCCTCTTGCTCTAAGTGTTTTTTTAATTCTTTGAAACTCGGATTTAAACTCATCTATAAATTTCACAGTAAAATAAAATACGGCGCTTATCTTGTCACCTAGTTTTAAATTTGAAACGGCTCTTGCTATGGCATATGAATTTGCTGAGCTAAAAACCGATAATCCAAAAAATAAGATCAAATTTGATCTTATAAAAATAAGCGCAGCTAAATGATAATTGCTATACATAATCGCGCTTAGAGCCATTAAAAATATAAATAAATTTAAAAACAGCATCTTTTTAATTATAATAAAAATAGTGTTAAATCTAATAAATAACAATAGAAGAGCAGGTAGAAAAAAAGCAGCGTCGATACTACTACTAAGCGCTACCTTAAAGCTAAAAAGTACAAGGCAAACCAAGCCAAAAGATAAATTTAGCTGCAAGCAACCTGCCTTCTTTTTATAATATACAAACAGCCAAATATAATTGCGATAGCCGCAAATCCGGCTATAAATTTAAACACATACATCATTGTACTATCATCAGTATCTATCGGAAGCGGATTTTCGGCCTTGAAGCTTACTCTTTTTTCGTGCGCAAGTCCGCCGTCTACTAATATATCAAACTCGCTCGCTACTATTTTTGCTCTAGCTTCGCCTTTTGAATCCGTTTTTACAGTGCTTAGAATTTTGTTATCTTTTATGAGCTCGACCTTACACTCTTTACAAGGCGAATTACCATAAAAATAGCTTTTGATTAAAACAAAACCGTTTTCTTCTTTAGCAAACACTTTTAGTGAGTGAGCATTTAAAGCTACTGCCGCGCAGATTATTAGCATAAATTTTATCATTTTAATAAGTCCTTATTTACTTTATAAATAAAAGATATTCCAAACAGAGATATAACTCCTTCTATCGCCATAAGAGCTAAATTCGAAACAAAAGCCAAAGTCGCAACCGGCAAAAACTCATTTCCGTTTAATGCCAAAACTAAGCTTAAAATCAAAGATGATACGAAAATAGGCACAAATCCGACTAAAAACCAATTTAAAACTCTAAATTTTTTGAATGAAAGTTTTAAAAAATAAAATCCAAGTACGGCGGGAGACGCTATCATCAAAAGATTTACTCCTAACACGGTTATACCGCCATATCCAAATAACAAAGCTTGTAAAAGTAAAGCTGCAAATATCGCCAAACCTGCATTGAATCCTAAGAAAGCCCCGATCAAACCGCTCAAAATTAAGTGAATTGAAGTCGGACCAATCGGAATGTGTATAAAAGACGCTATGAAAAACATAGCGCTCATACAAGCTATCTTAGGAATATCATTAAACTTCAATTTATATAGTAGATACGCTATCCAAATACCCCCTATCACAGCTGCTGGAACTATGATCTCTGGTTTTAATACTCCTTCGCTGATATGCATCTAATACTCTTTAGTTTCGACCCAAATAACACTGCCAAGTTCAACCGGATAAGTTTTACCGTCTTTTTTAATAGTCTCATCATCATCTATTAAAGCTGAAAATCCCCACCAGCCAGCAAGAGGCATAGCAAAACTAAATTCTCCAAGCTCATTTGTTTTTACTTCTTGTGTGATAAAATCCTCAGAAGGTGCCTTTAAGCCTTTCGTGTTGTAGTATTCAACCTCAACCATGACATTTTTGGCTCTTTCTCCTTTATATAAAACTATTCCTGAAAACAGATTTCCTTTATATAATCCATAAGGTCTACTAATAGGTACTATTTCGGCTTTTAAGCCAATAGGACTATCCCAGCCCTCGCCAAATCCGTAAGCATTTACAACTGTTTTTGTAATATGTCTTATAAACTTATCTTCAGCCGCTTCGAAATACGGCTTTGGATCAACATAAAATTGATACATTCCGGGATTTTTTACTTCGTAATTTGCAGTATAATAACTCATTTTACCATCTTTTTTCTCGGTTAAATTTGATATTGGATTTTTCTTCCCATCTACAAATACTCCTGTTTCAACCGGTTTTTCCATATTCATCATCATCTGTTCAAACGGATGAGTAAATCTATAAGTTATACTCATTTTCGCTTCTTTTTCATCATTTACGGTCGAGCTAGAAGGGATCACTACTCCAAAATGTGCAAACGAACTTGTACAAAATAGAGTTAAGATTGCAGACGCTGCTAGAAATTTAGCTTTCATTATTATCCTTTTTATAAAAATATTACCGTAATTATGCGACTTATAAACTTAAATTTAGATAAAACTATATATAAATGAAAATTGTTATCTAAATAAGCTAAATATTATTAAATATATATTTAGTTTTTAAATTTCAAACTAAATATATATTGTCTGTAAAACATCTATTTATCGTACTATCTGAAGTATAAATTTAGTTAAATTTAATACTAAAAATAAGCTCATCTGATAAATAAATTTAAAAAAGATATTATAGAAAATATACCGCTTCCCTCTAAAATTATAAATAAAATAGAACTCAAAGCAAGTAGTTTTAAACCAAATTTCTTACTATCTGCGCAAGACAGAGCAGTTTTATTCTCGCTAAAGTATATGCTGATGATAATCTTTAGGTAATAATATACAGAAAATATAGTATTAATTATACCAAAAATAGCCAAATAAGTCTTACCGCTTTCTACGGCGCTAGAAAATATAAACAATTTACCCAAAAATCCGACACTATAAGGGAAACCGATAAAAGACAAACAAATTACAGTAAGAGCAAAAGCTTCGGTAGGACGTACTTTATAAAGTCCGTTTAAATCAGATATTTTTATCTCTCTGTCTCCAAAAAGTCCGTTTAAAATAGCAAATGAAAAACCAACTACTATAGTATATGTAGATAGATAAAAAATAGCTGGATATATGGAAACAGAAGCACCAACAGAGGATAAATTTATAAAAATATACCCTGAATGCACTATTCCAGCGGCAATTAGTATCTTTTTAACGTTTGTCTCTTTAAGAGATAGCAAATTCCCAGCAAACATACTTAAAATTGCTAAAATAGCAAAGATGCCTTGTAAAATTTCTATATTATTACCCGGATATAAAAAGCAAAGCTTGATCAAAATGGCAAAACTAGCAAGTTTAAAAGCAGACGCTAAAAAACCTGCTATATTTAAATTTGAGCCATAATACACATCTATGCTCCATCTATAAAATCCAAAAATCGCTATCTTGAAAAACATCATAGAAAGCACCAAAATCATCCCTATAATACTTAAAAAATCGCTATTCAATCCAGTTGCTATAAAAGAGTATTTTGTAGATCCAGCCACTCCAAATACAAAAGCCGCCCCAAGCAGATAAAATGCACTCATAAATGATGATAATAAAAAGTACTTAAACGCAGCTTCAACGCTTTTGTATTCAATGCTATTCATGGCTATCATAGCATAAATGCTTATAGACGCTACTTCTAAAAATATAAGAGTAAGTATCAGTTCCACGCTAAGACTCATAGCCAACAAGCCAAAACTAGCTAAAGATGCGAGTGCAAACATCTCTTGTTTGTAGAATTTTTCGTCATCGCTATAAAAACTAGAAATTAAAAAAATTATCATAAGAGCAGACAAAACTACGCCAAAACAGAATGAAAACTCATCAAGCGATATAAACGGGGTAGCAAAATCCATCAAAAAGTCATTTGAAAAATTAGAACGAACAATAAAAAAAGATATAAAAATTATAACCCAAAATAAGATATTTAAATTTATAGAATATCTTTTTGATATATTAGTGACGCATAAAAATATATTTATAAACGTAGCCGCCAAAGAGAGAATAAAAGGTAATAGCGCTATCATTTTTTGGCTCCTAAATTTGGTTTTATATAACTTTCATAATGCTCATTCATAGTAGGTTCTATCTGCTTTATAAAAGGTTTTGGATAAATTCCCATGATAAATATCATAGCAACAGCTACTAAAAATGCCAAAATTTCACGCTTTCTTAGATCTTTAAATTTAGCCGTAAGCTCATTCGTATTTTGTAAAATAGCTTTTCTATAGACTATAAACATATAAATAGCTCCTATTACTATAGAAGTCGTACCGAAAATACCATAAATTAAATTAGCCTTAAATAGTCCAAATATAATCAAAAGTTCGCCTACAAAACCAACAGTAGCAGGTAATCCAACGCTAGATATCATTGCGATAGCAAAAATAGTAGCAAAAACAGGCGCCTTTATAGCAAGTCCGCCTAACTTGCTTATCTTTCTAGTTCCTAGCTGCTCACTTATCATACCGACTAACAAGAACATAATTCCGCTAGTAATAGCATGCGCCACGACTTGATACATAGATCCGGTCATAGCTTCTACATCTAGGGCAAATACTCCGGCTATTATAAGTCCTAAATGAGACGCCGAAGCATATGCAAGCAAAGTTTTAAAATCTTTCACCTTGATAGCCGCTATACCAAAATATAACATAGAAAATAGCCCAAGAGATATAAACCATGTAGAATAATTTACAAAAGACACCGGAAATAAAGGCAAAACAAAACGCAATATCGCAAAAACAGCTACTTTTGAAGCGATAACAGAAAGCATAAAAGTAGCAGTCGTAAGCGATTTTGTATAAGCATTGCTCATCCAAAGATGAAATGGAAACAAAGGCAGCTTTATAACAAAAGCCAACATAAAGCAGAAAAATAAAACAGTCTGCAAATCCGAGTTTAAACTTACTTTAATCAGATCTTCAAGTCTAAAGCTAAAAAATCCAAATTCATAATAATGAGCAGCTCCGATATATATGATGGCTCCGAGCATAATCATGGAACCAAATATCGCGTAATACATCATATCCATAAGAGCTCCGGCTCTTCCTGAATCCTTTCCGTAAATTCCGACCATAATAAATATAGGTATGAGCATCATCTCCCAGCCGGCATAAAAATATACGAGATCGAGCGATGAAACAACAGACAAAAACCCACTTTGCATAAAAAGCATATTTGCCCAGTAACCTTTTTTTCTGTTTTTTAAAATAAAAAACAGAGGTGGAAATGCAGAAGTAATGATAAGTAAGATATATAAATTTATTCCATCTACACCGACTAAGTAACTAATGCCGTATTTCGGCACTAAAGATATACTATCGACAAACTGCATACCGGCATTCGGATCAAATTTAAAAAATAAAACTAGCCCTAAAACAGCCACTACAATACTAACAACAAAAGCCGTCAACTTACCTGCTTTATCATTAAAAAACAGAGCTATCAAAACTCCAACAATAAACGGTAAAAATATAATCAAACTTAAAATATGTGAAAAACCAGTCATAAACTAACCTTTATATAAAGGATAAAAATGCAGATAAAAGCTAACATATAAAACGCGTAAGAGCCAGCAAGTCCGTTTTGTGTAAATTTAGAATATACAAAACCGCTAAACTTAAACATTCTAGCGGTTCCTAAAACAAATGGATAAAAAATCTTTGCGTCTAAAACTTCTCTTACAAATTTACTTAAACTTGCAAAGCTACGCACAAAAACAAAGTCATAAATTTCATCAACATAGAATTTATTTATAACCAAATTCTCAAAACAACAAGTTTGCTCTTCACAATTTTTGTAATTATAGAACTTTTTGTAGGCTATAAAAATTCCTAAAAATGAAATGAATAAGCTAACAACTCCGGCTATTATCTCTACTGATAAACTAACATGCTCTAAGCTTAAAAACATAGCCATACCTCCTCCTATAAGAGAAAATATAGCGAGTATTACATTTACAAAACTCATAGTAAATGGGAGTTTATGCTGTTTAGGCGCTTCATTTTGAGAATAAAAAACTAGAAAAAATAGCCTAAAAATATAATAAGAGGTAAGTCCTGCTGTAAATAGCAAAACTCCAGATATAAAATAATGACCGCTTAAAAACGCTCCTAATATAAGTGCGTCTTTTGAGAAAAATCCTGCGAAAGGAAACACTCCGCTTATGGCAAGCGACCCAAATAACATAGGATAAAAGAGTACTTTATTTTTATGTAAAGAGCCCATTTTAAATATATTTTGTTCGTGATGCAAGGCTATTATCACAGATCCGGCACCCAAAAACAGAAGCGCTTTAAAAAATCCATGCGTAAAAAGATGATATAAAGCTGCTTGAGAACTAAAACTAAGTCCGGCAAACATATATCCAAGCTGACTCATAGTAGAGTAGGCTAGGATTTTTTTGATATCTGTAGCTTTTACAGCAATTATAGCCGCAAAAAGCGCACTTGCTACACCGATTATCGCAAGTATTTCTAGAACGAAATTTAAGTGTTCATATAAAAATCCAAATCTAACAACCATATAAACACCCGCTGTTACCATAGTGGCTGCATGTATCAAAGCAGAAATAGGAGTCGGGCCGGCCATAGCATCAGGAAGCCACGTGTAAAGCGGTATTTGCGCTGATTTAGCAAGCGCTCCGCATATAAAACAAAACGCTATAAAAATGGCCAAATTTGAAGGTATAAGAGGTGCGCTTTTAGCTAATATTTCATAATTAAAACCATATGGAGAAGTAGCAAGATACAAACTAACAAGACCTATAACAAAGCCAAAATCACCGATTCTGTTTAGTATAAATGCTTTATTTCCGGCTTTTACATTGTCTTTAGAGCTAAAGTAAAACGATATAAGTAGATATGAACAAGCTCCCACTCCTTCCCAGCCGACAAACATCAGAACCGGATTATTTGCAAGTACAAGTATGAGCATACTGCCTAAAAATAAATTCATATAACAAAAAAACTTGCCAAAACCGATATCTTTATCCATATATCCGATAGAATACAGATGTATCAGCATACCTAAAAAAGTTACAAACAGACCCATTAAAAGGCTTAAATGATCAAGATAAAACCCGACATCTATTTTAAATATACCGGCTTCTATCCAACCAAACATATTTAAATTAATCGGTTCTATTTGCGAATTTAAAAACAAAATCGTCATACAAACAAAGCTAGTAATAGGAGCTGCCATACCTAAAAATGCAAAACCAAGCTGCGATATCTTAAGAGTATTTCTAGCTAAATAAGTCAAACCTAGTAAAATACTGCCTATAATAGGCGCTAAAACTACAATGCTAACTAACATCTCTATCCTTTAACTCATCAAAAATATCTATGTTTAAACTCTGCTTTTTCTTGTATAAAAGCACTATAAGAGCCAAACCGAAACTAGCTTCAGCTGCAGCTATAGCGATTATTAGCATAACTATTACTTGTCCGTCTAAATTTAGACTTTGTCTAGCAAAGGTAGCAAATATCAGCGCCGTAGCGTTCAACATAAGCTCTACTGACATAAATATAGTAAAGATATTTTTTCTAAGAATAACTCCTAAAACGCCGATAAAAAATAGGATCAAAGCCACTAATATATAAAAATCAAGCATTGTTTTTGCCTTTTAAAATAGCCACCACACCGATTAATGCGGCTGTCAAAAGCAAAGATATCGCCTCAAAGCTCAAACCCCAATTTGTAAATAGATAAAATCCAAGCGGTTTTATTTCTCCAAAATCAAGCGGTGCAATTCCAAAATCACTTGGTAATTTCCAAATCTCATCTAGCAAAATCGCAAATATAACAGTAGGAGGAATAATAATAAAAAAAGATTTTGGTTTAAGCTTTACGAACAAAGTGTCGCTTTTGATATTAAAAAACATCATTACAAAAACACTTAGCACCATGATAGCTCCGGCATATACTACAATTTGAATTAAAAATAGAGTCTTAGCAAACAGTAAAAGATATAAACCGGCTATAGAAACTAAAGTAACTATAAGGCTCAAAGCCCCATGAATAGGAGCTTTAAATAAAATAAGACCTAAGCTTCCTAAAATGGCGAATAAAGAGAAATTTATAAATAAAAAAAGTTCCATCAAAAGCTCCCCTCTTCTCTTTGTGATAAAGTTTTTATATCGGCTAAAAACGATTCTCTGGTGTTGCCTACTTTAGTAAAGATACCAGTATCCATCCTGATAGCGTCTTTTGGACACGCCTCTACGCAAAGTCCGCAAAACACACATTCAAGCAGATCTATAGTAAATTTAGAAGGCGCTTTTTCTTTGCTACCTTCTATCTCAGTAGCAGTGATAAAAATGCAATTTGCCGGGCATGCGGTAGCACACATATCACACGCCACACATTTTAGATCGCCTTTTTCGTTTTTAGTAAGCCTGTGAAGACCTCTGTAGCGATTTGTTATATCAGTTGGTTTTTGTTCTGGATACTCTAAAAAATCGATATTTGAGCTATCTTTTAAATTCCTAAAAAAATGCCTAAATGTTCTAGCCATACCCGCAAATATAAAAGGTAGATAAATTCTTTGTAAAAACGGTATTTTTTTTCTGCGTATAGTTTTTGTTTTAATTGCCATATACCACCACCATTGCTGTTATTATGATATTAAATATCGCTAAAGGCATGAGCTTTTCCCAGCCGAGTCTTTGAATTTGATCATATCTAAATCTTGGCACAGTCCAGCGTACCCAGATAAACACAAAAAGCATAACAAATGTTTTTAAAGCAAATATAGTTAGATAAAGTATAGTTACTAAAATTTCCTGACCAAGGCTTTGCAAGCCTGTAAAATATAGGTAAAAACAGATAACATCTGTGATAGCGACTACTATAAACGTACAAATTTTGTAAAATTTATTCTCTTTTTTTCTAAAGTCGTTTGTGACTTTATATCTTGTAACATTATTTTTATTTATCCATAACACAAAGATAAAACCTAAAATAGTGATAATAAATACTATGCTTAAAAGTACTATTTTATAGTTGTTTACAAGATCTGCGGTGCTAAGATAAGGAAGCGAATATCCGCCAAAAAATATAGTAATTATAAGAGCACTCATAGCCGTCATTGCTATATATTCAGCCATAAAAAACATTGCAAAACTCATTGCACTATACTCTAAGTGATAACCAGCAACTATCTCGCTTTCTCCTTCTGCAAGATCAAACGGAGCTCTGTTTGTCTCTGCAAATGCACATATTATAAATATAATAGCAGCCAAAGGCTGGATAAATATCCCCCATGATGGCAAACCTAAAAACGAGCCTTGTTGTTGCAAAACAAAATCATTTAAATTTATAGAGTCGTAAGTCAAAATCATACTAACAACAGCAAGTCCAAGCGGAATCTCATAGCTAATAGCTCCAGAAGCTGCTCTAAGCGAACCTAAAAGTGAATATTTATTATTTGAAGCGTACCCGGCAAGCATAATACCATAAATACTAAGCGACGCTACTCCAAGATACCATAACATTCCGCCATCAAAAGGAATTCCTTGCATAAGATGTTTAACGCCATCGATAGTAAAATAATCTGAAAATGGAATAACTGCTATAGTAAGCGTACTCATAAGAAATAGTATCATAGGCGCTATAGTAAATAAAAACTTAGAACGAATACTAGATGGAGTAAAATCCTCTTTTACAGCGAGCTTAAGAGCGTCGGCTAGAGCTTGTATAATACCGCCCAACCTAATACCTGCGATATTTGCCCTATTTGGTCCGGGACGATCTTGGATAAAGGCTGAAATTTTACGCTCGAGTAAGACCAAAATCGGTATGAGCAAAAGTATAAACGAAAGTATGAAAACAATCCTAAAAATGGTCAAAACAAGCTCATTCATTCAAACGCCTTTAAAATATCTTTATCAAATTTATAACTATTTCGAGATAATGTTTGTATAATCTGTTCTATACTAGGCGATAAATTTAAAAATGCCGCCTTACTAAATCTTAATTTATTATCAACATTAACACTGTGCCCGTCTCTATGATACGCACTAGCGCAAACTATATCAGCACTATTGCAAGATCCTATGAAAGTTATGTTTTTATCTTTTAAATTTAAAAAATCCAACTCGCCGCCTAAATGAAAAACGATAACTCTATCTCTAATATCAGATATATCTTTTGATATATAAGATTTATTATAAAAATAATCCAAACCTTGTTTATTTGCTGTTTTATTTGGATAGCGAAGCATCAAACCCTCACTATCGCAAAAACTCTCATCTCTAAAATTATCCCAACCATAGATCCTAGCGTTATACTCTTTAGCAAAATTTATAACACAAAACATCTCTTCAAGAGATAAAGACGAGGTGATCAAAATATCAAATTTGCCGCTGGTCTTGTCTAAATCATTTTTTAAATTTAAAATAAGCTCATTACTATTTTCTTGGACTATAATCTGCTCATTTTTATAACTATAACGACCAAAATCGCAGATAAAATGACCGTTTACTGAGTTATCGACTCGCGGTCTAAAGCGATAAATTTTATTATATTCATACTTATCTTGACTGCTATCTACCCAAATGGCACAGCCTCTCTCACAACCTTGACATATAGAAGGAGAACTCTTTAGGTGCCAAACTCTTTTTTTAAAACGGAAATCAGCTGAAGTCATAGCACCCACAGGACAAACATCTACGATATTTCCGGCATATGGATTGTTTATTTTTTCATCGTTAAATAAAATTATTTCGCTATGCTCACCTCTATTTCCTACTCCAAGCTCGTAAGTCTTTGTGCAAATTTCTGTAAATCTCACACAACGTCTACAAAGTACGCAGCGTTCGGCGTCATGGATGACATTTGATCCAAAATCCTCTTTTTTAGGTTTTCGCACCTTTTGGGCAAGACTAACTCTTGAATCGCCTTTATCATAGCACATATAATACTCTTGAAGCGAACATTCGCCGGCTTGATCACACACTGGGCAGTCTATTGGATGATTTATAAACTCAAGCTCTAAAATGCCTTTTTGAACTTTTCTAGTAAGCTCGCTGTTTATTTTTATCTCCATTCCTTCGCTAATAGGAGTATTGCAAGCTATTTGAGGGCGTTTTTGACCTACTACTTCTATGAGGCACATCCTACAATTTCCACTCACGCCAAGCGCTTCATGATAACAAAAATGCGGAATTTCAATATTATGCTTCTTTAGCTCGGTGATTAAGTTACCGTTTTTATCTACACTAAATGTCTCTCCATCGACAACTATATTAACCATCACTTAGTTTCCTTACATAGCGCTACAAATTCGTTTTCGAATTTAGTGATAAATCCCATAATTACATCCTTTACAGCCGGAGCAAAGACGCAAATAGTCTTTCCATCAAGCATATATGATATATCTTTTAGCGTATCTAAGTCTCTTAAAGAGCCTTCGCCTTCTACTATCTTTTTTACAACTCTCAAAGCCCAACCACAGCCTTCACGACAAGGCGTGCATTGTCCACAGCTCTCTTCTGTATAAAACTCAAGCAAATTTAAAAGCACTTCTGGCATACTAATAGTATCATCAAACACCATCATTCCACCGGTGCCCAATGCGCTTTTAAATTCCTTTAAACTTTCATAATCAAGAGTAGCTTTTAGCACTTCGTCTTTTGTCAAAACTGCGGCACTTGAGCCTCCGGGGATAACTGCTTTTAACTCTCTATTTTTCCATACTCCACCGCCAAAATCATTTATAAAATCTATCATTTTCGTGCCAAAAGGCATCTCTTTTACGCAAGGAGTATTAACACATCCAGATACTGCAAATAAAAGAGTTCCGGGGCTTTTTTCAGTACCGACAGATCTATATGCTTCCCAGCCGTTTTTCACTATAAAAGGAATGCTAGCTATAGTTTCTACATTATTTACCACACATGCGCAACCAAACAAAAAGTCCGGCTCGGCTTTATTATGCGGTTTTAATCTTGGGTGACCTCTTTTACCTTCTATAGACTCTAATAAAGCTGTTTTTTCACCACAAATATAAGCTCCGGCTCCTTTATAAACTATTATTTCTAAGTCTCCAAGCTCGTTAGCGGCCTCTTTTATCGCATTTGTAAGAGTTATAAACTCTCTTTCGTATTCACCTCGTATATAAACATAAGCTCTCTTAGCTCCTAGTGCGTAAGATGATATGATAACTCCTTCTATAAGCAAATGCGGATCTAAATTTAAAATATACTTGTCTTTGCAAGTTCCAGGCTCGCTCTCATCGCCATTTACTACCAAATAACGCTTATCGCTTTCCCAAGCAAGCATATTTTTCCACTTAGTTCCACATGAGCCGCCGCCGCCGCCTTTGCCTCTTAATCCACTTTTATCTACTGCTTCTACTATTGAATTTCTATCCATTTTCAAGATATTTTCTAAATTTAAATAAGCTCCATTAGCTTTTGCAACATCTATTTTATAGCCGTTTTTGATAGAAAATCTAGAACTAACTACTTGCATTTTCTTTCCTTATTTTTTCTATCAAATTTGTTATGGAATTTTCGTCTAAAGAGTCGATTTGTTCAAGGTTGCAAAGCATACAAGGCGCTTTTTCACAGTATCCAAGGCATTCGGTTTCGCCAAGGCTAAAAAGTCCGTCGCTAGAAGTTTCACCCATTTTTATACCAAGAATATCTTGTGTAAATTTGATAAGTTCGTCACTGCCTCTTAGCTTACATGTTATAGTTTTGCAAAACTTGAGTTCAAATTTTCCTTTCGATTTTTGATTAAACATAGAATAAAAACCGATCGCTTCAGCGTAGAACATACTTCTTATACCAAGTGTTTTTTCTAGATATAAAACATCCTTAGCGTCTATAAATCCTTGCGCTCTTTGCACCATCCAAAGAGACGGAAGAACAAGCGCTCTATCATCATCTACTTTTTTCTTAAGCTCGTTTAGAGCCGATAATTGCTCATGAGTAAATTCGAATTTCATCTATCTAGCTCCCCTGCTATGATGTTTAGACTTCCCAAGTTTAATATGCTATCTGCTATAAGAGATCCTTGTACCATACTAGAAAATGCATTTAACGCATAAAAACACGGTGGTCTAAGTTTTACTCGGTAAGGATTAGGCTCTGAATTACTAAATATAAAAAATCCAAGCTCACCGTTAGCTCCTTCACTAGCACTATAAAAATGTCCGTTTGGAAGTTTAATTCCATCAAAAATTAGTTTAAAATGGTTGATGAGTGATTCGATATTTGAATATACTTGATCTTTTGATGGTAAAAATACATCTTTATCATCTACGCTTATTTTGCCTTCTGGTATTAATTTTATAGCTTGCCTTATGATAGATATAGACTCTCTCATCTCAAAAAATCTCACAAACATTCTATCGTATATATCGCCTTCGCTTCCTACTGGAACGCTAAAATCAAAACTATCATAGTAATAATACGGCTTATCTTTTCTAAGATCAAAGCTCACACCACTAGCCCTTAAATTTGGACCGCTAAAACCATAACTCAATGCGTCATTAGCGTTTATTTTGCATATATTTTGTACTCTATCTAAAAATATACGATTTTTTTCTATTAAAACCATAGTATCATCAACGCCTTTTTCTACATCTTTTAAATGCGCCAAAAGCTCTTCTTTCCAGCCATCGTAAAAATCATTTGCCATGCCGCCGATCCTCGCAAATGAATTTGTAAATCTAGCGCCTGTCAGTTTAGATAAAAAGTTATAAATCCTCTCTCTAGGATTATAAAGATACCAGTAGTTTGTAAGCCCTCCCATATCGACAAACATAGCGCCAAGACAGACTTCATGATCTATTATCCTAGCAAGTTCGCCCAAAATAACTCTCATAAAAATTCCTCTATCTGGTAAATTTAAACCAAGAGCTTCTTCAACTGCTTTTGCATATCCTACGTTATTTAACATAGCAGAACAGTAATTTAACCTATCTGTATATGGAATGATCTGAGCATAGCTATGGTTTTCACAGGCTTTTTCAAAGCCTCTATGCAGATATCCTATCTCAGTTACGCAAGATATGATTTTCTCTCCGTCTAATGCAACGAAATTTCTTATTGTACCGTGAGTGGCTGGATGAGACGGTCCAATATTCAAAAATGTATATTTTGTCTTAAACTCATCATTTTCTTCACTAGCCAAACCGGCTCTTTGCATCTCATTTTTCATCTCGCCGACTAAATCATCGCTTTCATAAAGAACTTGATACTTTGTTATAGGGTAGTCTTTTCTAAGAGGATAGCCTTGAAAATCTTTATGGTTGAGTATTCTTTTCAAATTTGGATGGTTTTCAAATTTAACTCCAAACTGATCAAAGCACTCTCGCTCGCCCCAGTTGGCACTCTTATAAATACTTTCAACGCTTTTCACGCTCTGATTTATATCTATATCTATATAAATACATAAATTTTCCGAGCTTATTTTTCTGAAAATATAATAAAGACTAAAACGCTTTTCCTTATCAATATATAAATTATCCACGCAAACTATATCAGCTAATATTTCAAATCCGATATTATCTCTAACAAACAAAACAGCCTCATAGATATCATTTGGATTTATTTGCACACTTAAAAGACCGTTTGTAGTAGAGTGCTTCAAAACATTGAATTTAGAAGAAAATTTCTCAAGCATCTAATAATCCTTTATAGTCTTTATGCCTGTCTTTTATAGACTCGTTAGAAATTTTATCTTGTATCGCCAAAATCGCATCGATAATAGCTTCTGGACGCGGGGGACAACCACTTATATAAACATCGACAGGAATTATCTGGTCTATACCTTGCAATGTCGTATAATTATCGTAAAAACCACCACTACAAGCGCAAGCACCCATACTAACGACCCATTTTGGTTCGCACATCTGATCATAAATCTCTTTTAGAATAGGAGCTTGTTTAAAAGATATGGTTCCAGCTACTATCATAAGATCTGCTTGTCTAGGCGAAAATCTCATAACCTCTGCTCCAAACCTTGAAAGATCGTGCTTTGAAGATACAGCGCTCATAAATTCTATCGCACAACAGGCCGTTCCAAATATCATAGGCCAAAGAGAGTTTTTTCTACCCCAATTAAACAGCGCATCAAGCCTTGTTAAAACAACATCGTTTTGAACTAAATTTTCTATTCCCATTTTAAAATCTTCTTTTTATATATATAAAATAACCCGACTAGCAAAATTGCCATAAAAACAAACATCACTAAAAGCCCATATCTCCCAAGATCACGCAAACTAACCGCCCATGGATACATAAATACAGCTTCTATATCAAAAATTACAAACACTATAGCAACTAAGTAATATTTAACATTTATACTAGAATTAATACCACCGTAGAAATTTACTATACCGCTCTCATAACTTTTATTTTTGGACGAATTTTGCACACTAGGACCTATCTTTTTTGTCAGAAAAAACATTCCTATAAGCAAACAGACTATAAAAATATATAGGTAAAAACTCAAAACAAGGTTGCTGCTCATGACTATCCTCAAATCAAAACTGCAACAAAACAGAACTCAAGCAGTTTTAGATATAATTAAATATTTACTGTGAAATATTACCAATTTTTCACATAACATTAGATTTCGTAAATAAATTAGTTTGTATATTTAAAATTATAAGTGATAATTAATTAAATTTCAATATATTGAAGTATAAAATAATAGATAATAGGTATAATATAGTATTAATTTATCTATGTTTGATAGATTTTATTGAAATTATCTTAAAATAAAATATTACAATAATAATATAAACTATATAATTTAATATGCAAATATTTGGAGTAAAAATAGTATTTAAATTTAAATAATTTAATATACAACCATCAAATTATTCAAATTTAAAAAGCGAATCAATAAAATCCTAATTTTTAAGGATTTAAAATAGCATAACCATCAAGTTGTCTATCTACAACTTCCCTAGGAGCTGCTTTTACTGTATTTACGCCTTTGATCAAGCTATCTTGGCTTACATTAGCTCTTTTCATTGCACCTCTACAAGCTACAACTCTAACATTTGGGAGATCTACGAGCTTTGCAATATCATTTTTTATTTTGTTTGATTTCTCATCATTTTGTGCAAAAATTTCCACCGAACTTCCACCCATAACTAGCTCAATATCCCCTTTTTCGCTACTACTTAAACTTTTCTGAATTCCATTGGCTTGGAGTATTGCGCTTTGAAAATTATCTTTTTTTGTTAAAAAGATCACAACATTTATATCTTTTTTCAAATTTCCATCATATGCAAATATGCTAGATGAAGCAATAAAAATCGCCATAAATATACCAGCAAGCTTCATTCCAAGCTCCTTTTTGTAATAAAATGCATAATTATAAGCTAGTAATCCAAAAATTAAACTTAAAAATCATACCAATAATATAAAATTACATAAATTTGTATTAAATAATTTTAAAATATCAACCCGACAACAATTAGCCAAATTCATAAATATTTATATTGATTAAACTAATATCTGTTATTTGTCAATCATAAAACATTAGAAATAAGCTTTTAATTGATAAAACTTTTAATGAGAATAGATAGTTTGATTAATAATAAGTAGTTGATTGATTTAAATAATAAGAATTAAGCATAAACACAAAGCCCGCAGCGACCTACTTTTCCACATCCCAGTAAGAGAGAGTATCATCGGCCATGAAAAGCTTAGCTTCTTGGTTCGAGATGGAGCAAGGCGTTTCCTATTCACGTATAGCCACGGGCAGTGTTAAATAAAAGAATAAAAAATAGTTTAGCTATTCTCTTATTTAACACTGTTTGTTAAATAATCGTTAAAAGTCTTTTCGGTTTTAACTAGAGTAAAACTATTTTCTTTGCAAGGATCGTTTTAAGTTCTAAGATTAATTGAACTTTTTGCTAACTGTTTTTTTCGCTAGGCAAGGCAGATAAGTAAAAACAAAGGAGCGAACATAAAGTTCGTGACCGAAGTTTGAAACGTAATCTAACGTCGCATAGTAGAAAAAAGACAAAGCAAATTTATCCTTAACAAGGAAGTGATGCTTATATAAAGATAAGCAAACGAGCTATTAGTACTGGTCAGCTAAAGGACTTTCATCCATTACACACCCAGCCTATCAAACTAGTAGTCTACTAGAGCTCTTAAAAGAAGATTCATCTTGGAGTTGGCTTCGAGCTTAGATGCTTTCAGCTCTTATCTCATCCTAGCTTAGCTACCCAGCGATGCTCTTGGCAGAACAACTGGTACACCAGTGGCTAGTTCGACCCGGTCCTCTCGTACTAGGGTCAACTCTCCTCAATCTTCTTACGCCCACGGCAGATAGGGACCGAACTGTCTCACGACGTTCTGAACCCAGCTCGCGTACCGCTTTAAATGGCGAACAGCCATACCCTTGGGACCTGCTCCAGCCCCAGGATGCGATGAGCCGACATCGAGGTGCCAAACCTCCCCGTCGATGTGAGCTCTTGGGGGAGATCAGCCTGTTATCCCCGGGGTACCTTTTATCCTTTGAGCGATGGCCCTTCCACACAGAACCACCGGATCACTAAGACCGACTTTCGTCTCTGCTTGACGTGTATGTCTTGCAGTTAAGCTGGCTTATGCCTTTATACTCTACGAACGATTTCCAACCGTTCTGAGCCAACCTTTGTAAGCCTCCGTTACATTTTGGGAGGCGACCGCCCCAGTCAAACTACCCACCAGACATTGTCCTACCTAAGGATAACTTAGGCTAGTTAGCTACTCGAATAAAGAAGAGTGGTATCTCAACAATGGCTCACCATAAACCAGGGTCTATGGATCAAAGCCTCCCACCTATCCTGCGCATCTTTATCCAAATAGCAGTGTCAAGCTGTAGTAAAGGTCCACGGGGTCTTTCCGTCTTGCCGCGGGTAGGAGGAATTTTCACCTCCACTACAATTTCACTGGATCCCTCTTTGAGACAGCTCCCATCTCGTTACGCCATTCATGCAGGTCGGTATTTAACCGACAAGGAATTTCGCTACCTTAGGACCGTTATAGTTACGGCCGCCGTTTACTCGGGCTTCGATCAAATGCTTCGCATAGCTAACATCATCAATTAACCTTCGAGCACCGGGCAGGCGTCACACCCTATACATCCACTTACGTGTTAGCAGAGTGCTGTGTTTATGGTAAACAGTCGGGAGGGACTCTTTGTTGTAACCTTCTTTGCTTTGGGAGTGAATCTTAATACAAAGTTAGGCACACCTTATACCGAAGATACGGTGCTATTTTGCAGAGTTCCTTAAAGAGAGTTCTTCCACGCGCCTTAGAATACTCATCCCACCCACCTGTGTCGGTTTACGGTACGGGCAATTATTACTAAACTTAGAAACTTTTCTTGGCTCGATAGTATCATGGATTCTCAATCTACTCCGAAGAGCGTCATGAGCCTTTTAGGTCTCGGATAAAGAGTTACGGATTTGCCTATAACTCAACCTACACCCTTAGACTAGCACTTCCATCCGCTAGCTCCACTAACTTTAAGCGTCCTTCCATCGCACATAATAATTGGTATTGGAATATTAACCAATTTTCCATCGCATACCCCTTTCGGACTTTGCTTAGGACCCGACTAACCCTACGATGACGAGCATCGCGTAGGAAACCTTGGGTTTTCGGCGTTGATGATTCTCACATCAATTATCGCTACTCATGCCTGCATGCTCACTTCTATCCGCTCCAGCACTCCTTACCGGTATACCTTCAACGCTGAATAGAACGCTCTCCTACCACTTGCACTTAATTCTAATTACTTCTAATTATTTTAGCTAAACTATTTTCTCATAATTTAATTTATATGAGTGCAATTAAATTATGAGAAATATAACTTAAAAGCTCATAGCCAAATTTATAATTAGAATTAAGTGCAAGTCTAAAGCTTCGGTACTCATTTTAGCCCCGTTATATTTTCCGCGCAGAATCACTAGACCAGTGAGCTATTACGCTTTCTTTAAAGGATGGCTGCTTCTAAGCCAACCTCCTGGTTGTTTCAGTAACTCCACATCGTTTTCCACTTAAATGAGATTTAGGGACCTTAGCTGTTAGTCTGGGTTGTTCCCCTCTTGACGACGGATTTTATCACTCGCCGCCTGACTGCTGTGATTACGTTATAAGTATTCGGAGTTTGATAGGGTTTGGTACATTGGTATATGCCCTAGCCCATTCAGTGCTCTACCCCTTATAATTACGACACAACGCTATACCTAAATATATTTCGGAGAGAACCAGCTATCACGATGTTTGATTGGCCTTTCACCCCTATCCACAAGTCATCAGGAGCCTTTTCAACGGCCGTCTGTTCGGTCCTCCGCTGGCTCTTACACCAGTTTCAACCTGCTCATGGATAGATCACATCGTTTCGGGTCTGCAGCATCTGACTATACGCCCTATTAAGACTCGCTTTCGCTACGGCTCCGGGTTTCCTTAACCTCGCCAGACACCACAACTCGCAGGCTCATTATGCAAAAGGCAGTCCATCACACGTCATAAAGAATCGTGCTCTGAATGATTGTAAGCAAATGGTTTCAGGTTCTATTTCACTCTGATCACCTCAGTTCTTTTCACCTTTCCCTCACGGTACTTGTGCACTATCGGTCTAGTAGTAGTATTTAGGGTTGGAGAGTGGTCTCCCCAGCTTCAGACAGGATTTCACGTGTCCCGCCCTACTCAGGATACTGCTAAGTATAAACGCACTTTCATATACGGGACTATCACCCTCTATGGTCAACCTTTCCAGGTTATTCTATTAGTTTGTTTAAGTCTATGTTGCAGTCCTACAACCCCGTTAGTAAACTAACGGTTTGCCCTCTTACGCGTTCGCTCGCCGCTACTAGCGTAATCTCTTTTGATTTCTTTTCCTGTTGGTACTAAGATGTTTCAATTCCCAACGTTAGCTCCGCATTGCGGTAGTATATATCACTATATACTGGGTTGCCCCATTCAGAAATTCCCGGATCAAAGCCCCTTGACGGCTCCCCGAGACTTATCGCAGCCTGGCACGTCTTTCATCGCCTCTACTAGCCAAGGCATCCACCATTTGCTCTTAGTAGCTTACCTTTTTTAGTCTTCTCGCAAGAGCAAAGCTCTTGTTCCGATGGGAAGTGCAAGCACTCCCCCAACCGCCTAAAATACAACACAATAAAATATTGTGTTCATTTGCCTTAAAGACAAACTTAAATACTAAATTTGGTATTTCGGAATTGAGAAGTTTTTATATTTTTGTTTAGATTATTATTCTAATTTGCATCACTTCCTTGTTAAAGATAAAACAGATATATAAGATAATAAATTATTAAATTTAAAAGCTTAAATATTATGTTTGTTTTACAATATTTAAATATAGATTTATAAGACGGAAAGCATTAACTACTATTAAGTAAGTTTTAAAAGCTCAATAGCTTGTGATGTTAAATTTAATAATTAATCTATTGTAGTTATTGGGATAACAGATTTGGTGATTAATTACTTGCTAAAATTAGTCTATATTTAAAGCTTCAACAAGTCCTGTAAAATTGTTTTATTTTATTAAAACTTGATTGTGACTTTTAACAATGATATTTTAAATAACGTTTAGACTAAAGTCTAATGAGAAAGTTTAAATATAAAAATCAAGCTTTCTAATTAAACTTTTATAATATTAAACTATGGTGGAGAATAGCGGGATCGAACCGCTGACCTCCTGCGTGCAAAGCAGGCGCTCTCCCAGCTGAGCTAATTCCCCATGTCAATCCCTCAAACCTAAACAAGTGTGATTGAGCTATCGTATCTTTCTTTTACTAGTAGCTGTGAGACTTACTAGTATTGTACTCTAGAAAGGAGGTGATCCAACCGCAGGTTCTCCTACGGTTACCTTGTTACGACTTCACCCCAGTCGCTGATTCCACTGTGGGCGGTAGCTAGTTTAGCATTCCGACTTCGAGTGAAATCAACTCCCATGGTGTGACGGGCGGTGAGTACAAGACCCGGGAACGTATTCACCGTAGCATGGCTGATCTACGATTACTAGCGATTCCGGCTTCATGGAGTCGAGTTGCAGACTCCAATCCGAACTGGGACATATTTTATAGATTTGCTCCATCTCGCGATATTGCATCTCATTGTATATGCCATTGTAGCACGTGTGTCGCCCTGGGCATAAGGGCCATGATGACTTGACGTCGTCCACACCTTCCTCCTCCTTGCGAAGGCAGTCTATTTAGAGTGCTCAGCCGAACTGTTAGCAACTAAATACGTGGGTTGCGCTCGTTGCGGGACTTAACCCAACATCTCACGACACGAGCTGACGACAGCCGTGCAGCACCTGTCTCAACTTTCTAGCAAGCTAGCACTCTCTTATCTCTAAGAGATTAGTTGGATATCAAGCCCAGGTAAGGTTCTTCGCGTATCTTCGAATTAAACCACATGCTCCACCGCTTGTGCGGGTCCCCGTCTATTCCTTTGAGTTTTAATCTTGCGACCGTACTCCCCAGGCGGTATACTTAATCCGTTAGGTGCATTACTGCCGTGACTAGCACAGCAACAACTAGTATACATCGTTTAGAGCGTGGACTACCAGGGTATCTAATCCTGTTTGCTCCCCACGCTTTCACGCATTAGCGTCAGTTGAGTTCCAGCAGATCGCCTTCGCAATGGGTATTCCTGGTGATCTCTACGGATTTTACCCCTACACCACCAATTCCATCTGCCTCTCCCTCACTCTAGATTATCAGTTTCTCAAGCAGTTTAACAGTTAAGCTGTTAGATTTCACAAAAGACTTGATAATCCGCCTACGCGTCCTTTACGCCCAGTGATTCCGAGTAACGCTTGCACCCTCCGTATTACCGCGGCTGCTGGCACGGAGTTAGCCGGTGCTTATTCGTTAGGTACCGTCATGGTTCTTCCCTAACAAAAGGAGTTTACGCTCCGAAAAGTGTCATCCTCCACGCGGCGTTGCTGCTTCAGGGTTTCCCCCATTGAGCAATATTCCCTACTGCTGCCTCCCGTAGGAGTCTGGACCGTGTCTCAGTTCCAGTGTGACTGATCATCCTCTCAGACCAGTTATGCGTCAAAGCCTTGGTAAGCCATTACCTTACCAACTAGCTGATACAATATAGTCTCATCCTACACCGAAAAACTTTCCCGACTTAACTTATGTTAAGAAGGAGTATGGAGTATTAGCAGTCATTTCTAACTGTTGTCCTCCAGTGTAGGGCAGATTAACTATACATTACTCACCCGTGCGCCACTAAGTATTAAAAGAGCAAGCTCTCTTAATACTCCGTTCGACTTGCATGTATTAGGCACGCCGCCAGCGTTCACTCTGAGCCAGGATCAAACTCTCCATAAAAAAATCTTCTCTAGCAGTTTAGCAAGCTAAACTTAAGAAGTAATACTAAAGACAAAGATTGCAAAAGCAATCTAAATTTAATGTTTTAGCTTAGAGCTAAAACAGATCTTTAGATAATTAATGATTATGAAGTTTTTAATCTAAAAAACTTTTTAATGTTTTTATATATTAATAAGTATAAAGATAATATAATTACTCTATACTAATATAGAACTAACTTTAAAATTAGTTCTGGCTCAATCGATCACTTGTTTAGATTTCAAAGATTGACTATAAAAATAGTTTAACATTTATAAATTTAAAAAACATCGAAAATAAAAAGGATTTCTAACTAGAAGAGTTAAAAGGTCTTTCCCGTTTCGTGAGTTGGAATTATACAAGAGTAGTGCTTAAAGGAGGCTTAAAATGGTAGATAGATTGCAAAATAATTAGTGCAATTATGATATTTAACTAGATTTATAAATTATATATACATTATTAAGATAAAATAGTATTAAATTTTAGATTATAATAAAAATTTATTTTAAATTCTAATAACGAGGTTTATATGCTCAAAATAACACTGCCCTGTAATGAATTTTTAGATGAATATGTTCTTAACTACGAAATATATAAATTAGCAAACATCAGTTCAAATGCTTATCTATTTTGGAAAAACGGAGTTTGCGCATCATATCAAAATTCAAAAGCGGTATTTTTACACAAAAAATCAATTCCAGTCAAATACCAAATTTATTTAAAAAGCTGCTCAAATTTAAACGGATTTGTTCTTTCTAGTGCATTTTGCTCATTTACCGGACTTTCTAGTTCTCACTTAACAAAATCGAACGGTTCAAATTTATATGATAAATTAGAGATTAGAAATATAGCTAAATTTAAATTTGTAAATTTGAAAAAGCTATATGATGACTTGGGGCTTGATTATAAAACGCATATTTATATAGAAAAGTGTAAGTATTTTTCGCCTACTCCGTTAGAAAAGCGTATCAAACTTACTGATACGCTCTGCCTTGGGTATTATTAAATAAAATTGTTAGAATCTTCGGATTTAAGAGTTGCTTTTACTGTTAATATGCTAGTTCCATCCATTTTCAGAACTTCATAAATACAGTTTTCATCTTCAATCGCATCACCGACCACCGGAAGTCTTTCAAAAAGATTAAATACATATCCGCCTATAGTAAGCTGTTCTGTTTCTTCATCAAAGCTTATCTCCATAATCTCTTCAACGCTTTCTATATCAAATCTACCGTTAAACTCATAACTATGCTCAGAGATTTTTTTATAACTTTGATTTTTATCGTCGTGCTCATCGTTTATGTCGCCTACTATCTCTTCTATGATATCTTCCATAGTAAGAAGTCCTGCGGTTCCACCGTACTCGTCGACGACGAGAGCTGCTGAAATTCTATCTTTATTCATCATTACCAATATCTTTGAGATAGAGCTATTTTCAGGAACAATTATAAATTTACGTACGATTTTATCAAGATTTGTGTTTTGCCCGATTAAATCATTTTGGAGAATATCTCTTATATGTATCATACCTAAAACAACGTCCTTGCTCCCATCTATATATGGAAATCTAGTAAATTTACTATTTTGGATAACTTGCATATTTTCTTCAAAACTCTTTTGCTTATTTAGACATATAACATCTTTTCTAGGAGTCATGATCTCTTTTGCAACCGTATCGCTGAAATCTACCGCATTTTTGATAATTTCACTTTCCATGCTATCTAAAACGCCGCCTTTTAAACTCTCTCCGACTATAATTTTTATCTCCTCTTCAGAGTGAGCAAGCTCACTATCTTTGGCTGGTTTTATACCTATGAGCTTTAAAAACATTCCAGCCATAAAATCAAACATCTTTATAATAGGAAAAAATATAATCCAAAAGAAATATAGCGGTCTAGCTATAATAAGAACTGCTTTTTCTGATTTTGCTATAGCTACAGACTTTGGTACAAGCTCACCTAACACGACATGCAAAAAAGTAATAATGCTAAAAGCTATAATGAATGATATCGTATGAACAGCTACTCCTTCTATACCGAAGTAATTTTTAAGAGGAGATACTATAACATTTGCAACCGCCGGCTCACCTATCCAACCAAGAGCAAGCGAACTAAGGGTAATACCAAGTTGAGTAGCGCTAAGATAAGTATCTAGTGAATTTGACATTTTGTAGGCGAGTTTTGCATTTGGGACTCTGTCTTTTACAAGCTCTTCAAGCCTTGACTTTCTGACTTTAACAATACAAAATTCAGATAAAACGAAAAAGCCGTTTAAAAATATAAAAACAGCGGCAAGTATAATCATAAGAATGGGTTCCGTGTCCAATTAATATCCTTATTTAGAAAAAATTTTTCATATTATATCAAATTTTTTTACAAAAATATATTAAACAATTCATAATTCAAATTTCAAACTTATAAAAAGTAAATATGTGTTATTTTTACGATATGTTTCAAATTTAAACAATTATAAATTTAAATTTAAACTATATACTTAAAATATTTTATAATAAACTATTAAAATATTGCCTAGTATGTAACAAATTTAAACATATTAACTATTTTTTTGATAAATTGAATAAGTATTCTTTATAAAACTTAATTTTTTTGATATAGTAACACCATAGCTTTATAAAAAAATTATAAGGAGACTTAATGACTAATGAAGTAAATTGGCTACATGCCGCTATTAGCGGGCTGCCTATTATTCTATTTTTTACAGCCTTAGTATGGCTGAAGCTAAAAGGTTGGGTGGCCGCAGCAGCTACGGTTACTCTAAGTTTTATCATAGCTATTACACTCAATGATATGTCCGTGATCAAGGCTTTAGCGTCGTTTGCAGGCGGATTTTTAAAAGGCTTATGGCCTATTGCGTGGATTATAATCGCCGCAATATTTTTGTACAAACTTTCTGATAAGAGCGGATACTTTAACGTATTAAAACATAGTGTAATGAGTATAACTCCGGATCACAGAATTCAAGTTATATTGATCGCGTTTTGTTTTGGCTCGTTTTTAGAAGGCGCTATCGGATTTGGCGGACCTGTTGCTATAACTGCGGCTTTGTTGGTTGGACTTGGCCTTCGCCCTTTATACGCTGCTGGTCTTTGTTTGATAGCAAATACCGCTCCAGTTGCATTTGGCGCTGTTGGAATTCCTATTATAGCTATGGCTCAAGCTGTAAATGTCGATCAAAACGTTATCTCCGCAATGGTAGGAA
Source organism: Campylobacter fetus subsp. fetus (assembly GCF_900475935.1). NCBI lineage: Bacteria > Pseudomonadati > Campylobacterota > Epsilonproteobacteria > Campylobacterales > Campylobacteraceae > Campylobacter > Campylobacter fetus. The sequence continues at coordinate 130,454 of NZ_LS483431.1, read as the reverse complement.
GAATGCTTCCGCCTGTTAGTCTTTTTGTTCCGTTTTTCATCGTATTTTTAATGGATGGATTTAAAGGAGTTAGGGAGACGTTTCCTGCTATATTTGTAGCTACTATCAGTTTTGCGGCGACACAGTTTTATAGTTCAAACCATATAGGACCGGAACTTCCAGATATTATTTCGGCGATAGTATCCATCATAGTTACATCTGCATTTTTAAAAATTTGGAAACCAAAAAATATATTCAGAGTTGACAGAAGCGAATATAAAGATGATGGGCAATTAATACCTTTAAAAGATATTTGGTTAGCATGGGCGCCTTTTATTATACTAGTAGTAGCCGTAATAATCTGGCAGATTCCTAGTTTCAAAGCACTATTTAAAACCGGAGGGATGTTTGAGTTTACCGGTATGACATTTGTCATATATGAAGATATAAAATTTAGACTAGACTTAATACTTACAGCAGGTACGGCTATACTTTTAGCCGGCATAGTGAGCATATTTATACTAAGCGTAAATGCAAAAACAGTCGCTTTAGCAGCCAAAGATACTTTAAAAGAGATGAAAATTCCGGTACTTACGATAGGTCTGGTGGTCGCTTACGCAGTTTTAGCCGAAAAAAGCGGTCAAGCAAGTCTTATGGGAACGGCTCTTGCTCAAACGGGCGACGCGTTTGCATTTTTCTCACCTATTATAGGTTGGTTAGGAGTATTTCTAACAGGCTCGGATACTAGCTCAAATTTACTATTTGGATCACTTCAAGTAGCAGCTGCAAACGCACTTATGAGTGCACCTGATGCGACAATCAAGCAAGGTCTTGATGTACTGTTTTTAGCAGCAAATACGTTTGGGGGCGTAGTAGGTAAAATGATAAGTCCGCAGAGTATCGCTATAGCGTGTGCAGCTGTTGGTTTGGTAGGAAAAGAAAGCGATCTATTTAGATTTACAGTAAAATACTCGATAGGATTCATAATAGCTTGTGGCGCTATAACTTATATAATAGCTCACTGGCTACCATTTATAATCCCGACTGCTTGATCTTAGCTATAAATTTGCAGTATAAAAGCTGCAAATTTAGATAGGTTAATTTACCTAAATTTTAAATTTAAAATAAAACCGATATAAAAACTACTTTTGTGAATTTAGATATAAAGGTTCTACTTTTTTAATGATATTTTTTAAGTCGTTTATTCTAGTAGAATGAGATGGGTGAGTGGAAGTTATCTGTAAAGCAGATGATGAACTTAGTTTTGACATCTTTTCCCAAAGAGTTATCGCAGAGCTTGGATCAAATCCAGCTCTTGCCATCAATTCGGCTCCCATAGCATCTGCTTCAGTCTCATTTGATCTAGAAAATGGAAGAGTTATCGTATATTTTGTAGCTAAATTTGCTAAATTCATACTAGCCTCATCAAGCCCTAAAAGCTTACCTCCGATCGTGATAGCTGCATTTTTAGCTAAATCTATACTAGCATTTTCTCTGCTATGTTCTCTTAAGGCGTGAGAGATCTCGTGACCTATTATAGCAGCTAGTTCATTGTCATTTAAATTTAATTTTTCTATTATTCCGCTATAAACTACTATTTTACCTCCTGGCATACACCACGCATTTACCGTGCTTTCATTTATCACATTTACTTGCCAATCCCAATTACTAGCATCACTTCTAAAAGCACCGACTTGCGATATAAGTCTGCTTGATATATCTCTTACTCGTTTGGTTTCTTTGGTGTTGACATTTAGCTTGTTTTTGTTTTTAGCTGCTATTAAAACTTCATTATAAGCATCTTTAGCACCGACATCCATCTGCTCTTTGCTTACTAAAAATAGCTGAGAATGGCTAGCTTGAGAAACCGTCGGCTTTGTTGAGCTATAAAAACATCCGCCTAAAATCACTAAGCTAAAAGCCAAAATAGCAACAAAATTACTCTTCATTATAAATTTATCCTTTAAATTTGATATTCTTCTCAAATTCATCCAAACGTTTATGAATACTTCTAAGCTCAGTTATAGTAGTCCAATTATCTATAAATACACTAAAGCTGCTTCTTACTTGATCAAATGCGTTGCTAACTTGCACTAAAATACCAAGAGTGATGAGACCCGTAAAAAGCCCTGCTCCCATTATCATAAAAGGTACTATAACCATAAATTGAGAAAATGAGATTAACCAGATATTAAAGTAGCCATAATGCAAAAACAGTCTGTAAAAATTTATCCTAAGTCCGGTAAATAGCTCTACAACGCTCTCATTTTTGGCATAATTTATCTTATCATCTTCGGCATATACAAGCTCTTTTCTAAATGCAGCTTCGCTTCTTTGTATGTTATACTCTAGTTTTGGTAGCTTGATACCGACAAACCATGATATTACGAGTCCTCCGACGCTAACTATAAGCGCTACCCATACCAAAGATCCTGGGATATCTTTTATAATAGGCACGTCAACACCTTTGCTAAGTCCCCACAAAACAGGTATAAAAGCTATAAGAATCATAATAGCTCTAAGAACTTGAAGTCCTAAAGTCTCTGTTATCTTAGCAAATCTATAAACATCTTCTTGCATACGCTGGCTAGATCCTTCTATATCTTGTTCACACTTTCTCCAGATATCCACATATGAAAAAGTCATAGCTTCACGCCAACGAAATACCCAATGACTAGCAAAAAAATTAGTAAGAGTAGCGATAATAACATAAGGCATAGCAATAAATAAAAATTTCCAAATTCCGGCCCAAAACTCATCTATGGAATGTTCTTTGACATTTTGTAAAATATCGTAAAAATTTTTGTACCAATCATTAATTGCTACATTTAATCTTGTTTGAAGAACTAGCGAAATGACTATCACAAGAAGTCCGCCATAAGCCCAAAGAGACCACTTTTTACTTTTAAAAAACGATGAAAACATCTATAAACCCTTATAAATTTAGCTGATTATAGCACATTTTTTACAAATTTATTTTTTATAAATATTAATAATTAATATGTATTTGCAGAGCATTTAAGTAGAATTTAAAATTAATAGGAATACAATTATTACTAATACTTTTTAAATAAGGGAGAAACGATGGATTTTCTAATAAATCTAAGTGAAGGTTGGCAATTTACAATTCAACTTTTAATTGTGCTTATTTGTCTATTTTACGGTGCGAAAAAAGGCGGTATAGCTTTAGGACTTCTTGGCGGTATAGGCCTTATAGTTCTAGTTTTCGCATTTGGTATACAACCGGGAAAACCTGCAATTGCAGTTATGCTAACAATACTCGCAGTAGTTGTAGCAAGCGCTACTTTACAAGCAAGCGGCGGACTTGATGTGATGCTGCAAATAGCAGAAAAAGTACTGCGTAAAAATCCAAAATACATAAGTATTTTGGCTCCGTTCGTAACTTCTACTCTTACGATACTTTGCGGAACGGGACACGTTGTTTATACAATGCTTCCTATCGTTTATGATGTGGCCATCAAAAATGGAATTCGTCCAGAACGTCCTATGGCTGCTAGTTCGATCGCTTCTCAAATGGGTATCATTGCGAGTCCGGTTTCTGTTGCGGTTGTGACTTTAACAGCGTTTCTTATAAGCGCAGATCATCATCTAGCTGGATTTGACGGTTATTTAGATCTTCTTAAAATAACAATTCCTTCAACATATCTTGGTGTTTTATGCGTTGGAATGTTTTCTTGGTTTAGAGGAAAAGATCTCGATAAAGACCTTGAATTTCAAGGAAGAATTAAAGATCCTGAAGTAAAGAAATACGTGTATGGAGACGGCACGACTCTTCTTGGTAAAAAACTTCCAAAAACCAGCTGGGCCGCTATGTGGATATTTTTAGGAACTATAGCCGTAGTTGCTACACTTGGATATTTCAAAGACCTAAGACCGGCTTGGAATTCAAATAAAGACGGTGCAGTAGTTCAAATCGTAGCTGCATATCCGACAGAGCAAAAGATCTTAGAAAAAATCGTTTTAAAAGATGCAAAAGCTGAGGTTTCTGGCTCTAGCATAGATATTTCAGGTAATAAAGTTAAAAATGTTGCAAACAATATCTCGGGACTAACTATCACACAAAAAGACGGTTCAAAACTAATGCTTTCTCAAAATGAGCAAGGTAGCGTTATTTATACAAACGTAAAAGGCGAAGTAAAAGAGTATCCAAACTCAACTATTTCTTTATCAAATAAAGTAGCGAGCAAAACTACGCTAAGCATGGTTGATACTATTCAAATTTTTATGCTTTTAGCAGGAGCTCTTATCTTAATCTTTACTCCTACAAACGCGGGAAGCATAGGTAAAAATGAGATTTTCCGCTCAGGTATGATAGCCTTGGTTGCCGTATTTGGTATATCATGGATGGCTGAGACTATGTTTGGAGTGCATACTCCTATGATGAAAGATATGCTTGGTGGAGTTGTTACTCAATATCCTTGGACATACGCCATAATGCTACTTTTGGTATCTAAATTTGTTAATTCTCAAGCTGCAGCTTTAGTTGCATTTGTTCCTCTTGCTTTAGGAATCGGCGTTAGCCCAGCTATAATTTTAGCTTTTGCTCCCGCTTGTTATGGTTATTATATTTTACCTACATATCCAAGTGACCTTGCGGCGATACAATTTGACCGCTCAGGAACCACACATATAGGCAAATACGTTATAAATCACAGCTTTATTATTCCGGGGCTTATCGGAGTTATAAGCTCTTGTATATTTGGATATATATTTGCTGGACTTTATGGCTATCTATAATATATAATGATTTGGGCTTTGACCCAAATCACTTTTAATTAATTCTACATTTAATCTAATATTTTACAATTTCATAACTTACCTATAAAGGATTTTTATGAAAATTGCTTCTTTGTTTATCGGCACTACGCTACTTGCTACTACTGCGTTTAGCGCAGATATAGACGTTTATAAAACTCCGGAGTGCGGTTGCTGCAGTAACTGGTCAAAAGCTATGGAGAAAAATGGATTTAGTACTAAAGAGTACAAAACAAACGATATAATGAATATAAAGCATAATGCTGGAGTTCCAGATGAATTATCTAGCTGCCATACGGCTTTGGTCGGCGGATATGCTATAGAGGGTCATGTTCCAGCAGCCGAGATAAAAAAATTATTATCTCAAAAACCAGACGACGTCATTGGTATAAGTGTTCCTGGAATGCCTATCGGAAGTCCTGGTATGGAACAAGATGGTATAGAAGAAACTTATAAAATAATTGCATTTTATAAAGACGGAAGTCAAAAAGTCTGGGCAACATATAAAGGTTCTGATGAGATAAAATAGTCTAAATTTGGAACAAAACAACTATAAAAGCAGTTTTTTACTGCCTTTATAGTTAAATTTATCTAAATTTGACTCTGATATTCTACTTTTTCTTTGCCGAATCTATCAGATTTTTTGCGGCTTCATAAACTCTATCTCCAAGTTTTTTTGCTTCTGTTTTTGCATTTTCAAATGTTTGAAGACTTTTTATCTGAGTTAATTTTTGACTGGCTTTTTTCTCTAACTCGCCAATCTCTTTTTTTAAATTTGAAATCCTCTCATCTATGTTTAAATCACCCGTTAATTTAAATCTTTTATGGCTAATCTCATCTATCTTATCCATTATCTGTTCTCTTGTTTCAGCTGAAATTCTTCTTAGTCTAGCAAAATACGAATCATAGTCGCTTTGCAAAACTTCTGCTACTATGATGGAAGCCGGTTCATTCACGCTTAAAGATATATCTTTTAATAGAATTATAAAATCTTCTTCTATTTTCATAAGCTCTTTTGCACTATAATTTAAACTATCTCCTATCTCGTCCGGAGCAAATTTAAGCTCGTCTTTAAACTTTTCAATAGCTTTTGAAATGCCGTCGTTGCTGCCATTTATCGCGCTTTTAACAAGCTCTTTTGCATAAATTTTACTCTCATTTGCAATGCTAGCGGCACTTTTTATCACGACTCTTGCGATATTTATAAATCTTTCTTTTGTAAAATCCCCCTCATTTATAGCCAAATAAACTATATTTTTAGCGATTTCATACGCAGTGTCTTCAACATCATCGCCCATCTCTATAGTAGTCAAAAAAGCAGATTCGGTAGTCTCTTTTAAGATACCGAGCATCTGAGTGTCATAAAGCAATCTATCGTTCAAAACTTTTGAAATTTGATCTTTGTTTTTAAAATCCGTTTTACATATATAATTTTCTATGTTTTTACAATTTAGCGTCGTAATAGCTCTTATCCGATCTTTTTGATCTATAATTTGCTTTTTTAATTTATCTCTTTCATATATTATCTTGTATAGATACTGCTCAGATTCGTAAGCAATTGCCCTATTTAGAGATTCTACGGCTGCATTTACGAATTTAGGATTTAAAAGTTCAAACTCATTCAAACAAGAACAAATCTCACTAAAGCAAGATTTAGAACGTTCTAATTTCTCCTCATAACTAAGTCCCAAAAAACTATCTTTTGCAAATTTAAATATCTCTTTTTTGATAATGTTTTCAAGATTATCGTTATTTAAATTTTGCTCTATTACCACTTTTAAATTCATAGTATCTCCTTATAAAACGAACTTTGAATATCTTTTAAGCAGGCTAAAAAGCTCCAATCTTTCTTCATCGCTATTTACTAAAACAGCAAGATTAAAACTTTTAAATTTGCCCTCTGCGCTATTTTTAGAAAAATCAAGCGTATAATTTCTGTTTCCAACACACTCTTTTACCAAATTTTTTTCATCAGAGTCTTTATCTAAAATAATTTTATACTCCCAAAAAATCGGATAAACTATCTCTGGTTTTTCATTAAAATCACATACATTAGCCATTTTTTCTCCTATAATCTCCACTTTTCCCGCCGCTTTTGATATCTAATCTTATAAAGATTATTTCCATAGATTTATCGATAGCTTTTATCATATCATAAATAGTAAGAAGTCCAACGCTAACACTGGTTAATGCTTCCATTTCTACTCCAGTTTTTCCATCTGTAATCACTGTAGCTTCGAGCTTAAACCCTGGAAGCTCTTCCAAATCTTCTATATTTATATTAATAGAGTTTATAGGCAAAGGGTGGCACATAGGAATTAAATCGCTGGTTTTTTTAGCTCCTAAAACAGCTGCTACTACTGCTGTTTGAAGTACCGGACCTTTTTTACCCGTATTTTGTTTAATGGCGCTGTACGCCTCTAAAGACATTTTTATCGCTCCACTAGCAACAGCTACTCGCCTAGTAACATCTTTAAGACCGACATCAACCATCTTTGGAAGATTTTGCTCATTTAAATGCGTCAGCATAAAAGTCTCCTTTTTTAAGACGATTATAGCGAAAACTTAATAAAAACTATTTTAGCGGATAGAATAGTTATAAAATTTGAAACAATATGGCAATAAATTAATGTTTTAAATTATAATCTTAACGTTACATTAATTTAATATTAAAAATTCAAGAATATAATGTCAACTCCTAAACAAATAACCTCCTTTTTGTAAAGCGCTCACTGAAAAGTGGGCGGTTTCTTTCAGAGTTCTATTTTAAATTTAAGCTAAATTACTATATAATCATAAGATTCAATGGATAGATGTCCGAGCGGCTGAAGGAGCATGCCTGGAACGCGTGTAAGGTGTAAGCTTTCGAGGGTTCAAATCCCTCTCTGTCCGCCATAAAATTCCTAAAACCAATCAAATTTATAACACCGAGTTTAAATTTACTTCTTTGATATGACTCTATATCCGACACCCGAAATATTTTCGATGATATCGTTTGTGGTTTTTAATCTTATCTTTTTGATTACCATACGCAAGGCTTCGCTACTCATCGCCTTATCGCCCCATACGAAATTTTCGATCATCTCGTAACTTACTATTTTATCGATATTGCTTACAAGCAGATACAGAAGTTTTGATTCTATTTTTGTAAATGAGATCATATCGCCGTCTTTGTAGAGCGTTTTTGAAGCTAGGTCATATTCATAGTCGTCTTTTAAGGATATTTTATTGTCGTATAAATTTTTTGTAGCCATTAAAATAGTTATTTGAAGCTCTTCGATTTTAAAAGGTTTTCTAAGATAATTGTACGCCCCAAGCTCGATACTTGCAAGTATATTTTCGCTTGTATCGTACGATGTGATTATGATAGATGCTACATGCGGGGCTCTTTTTTAATCTCATCTAGCATCTCAAGACCGTTTAAATTCGGTAAATTTATATCAGTAACTACGATATCAAAATTATCTTTAAAAAATTTGTCAAATCCTTCAAGCCCGTCGCTTGCGACGTCTATTTTTTTGCAATAAAACTGCAAGGATTGAGTTATGGCAAATCTTGTATTTTCATCATCTTCAACAAGCAAAACCGATATATTTTTTAGTTTTTTAAGTATATTTTCATCTATCATCTTTTACCTTTTTTAGTATAGTTAGCGTAAAAATAGTCGGATTTTGATATCTGCTTACATATAGATCTCCGCCGCATTTTTTATTTGCTATCAATTTTGATATATACAAACCAAGTCCGGAGCTGCCTTTCGTACTCATAAAAGGAGTGAAAAGATCGTCTTTGAAATTTTGAGCTATTCCATCACCGTTGTCGATAACTCTGATAACAAAATGAGTTTGAGTTTGTTTTATATTAACTACTATTCTGGTTCTTTTTTTGTTTTTACTATTTTGTAAAATTTGTTTTGAATTTTGGATCAAACAAGCAGTTATCTGTTTAAATTCATTTATATAATTTTTACACATCGGCGTAACGCCTTTTGCTATGGTAACTTTGATATCTATCGTTGATTTTACCGGAAAAAGAACACATACCGTATCGTTTATCGCTTTTTGTATATCAAATTCTTGAACGTTTTTTTCAATCTTATAAAAGTTCTTAAACATATCCATAGTTTTTGACATATAATCTATATTTTGTAAAGATCTAGTGATATTGTCATAAAAAATTTCATCGCTTAGTTTATTCATTTTTTTAAACTGCATCAAATTTCCAAGGAAAATTCCGAGTGAATTTAAAGGCTGTATCCACTGATGAGAAAGCGCCGCTATCATCTGACCGAGCTCCGCCATTTTAGTTTGTTGGAACAAAAGAACTTCGTAATCTCTTTTTGCTTTTTCAAATATTTTTGATTGTCGCTCTAACCTTTTGTTGTAAAAGTAAGCCAATATCAAAAATAAAATAATACTGATAACATATATCATAAGATTTATTATAAATTGCTCGTTTATTTTGTTATATATATTATCTTTTAGCGTTTTTGTAACCAAGATCAATTTTGAGTTTTCAAGCGGTTTGAAATTTAGAATTTCATTTTGCGTTTCATGGCTTAACGATTTGATAAAATCTAAATTTTCTATATTAAATTTTGTTTGGGAAAATCCTGTTTCGCTATCTGGATGAAGTAAGATGTTAAGATCTTCGTCTATTAAAAATATATATCCGTTTTCTAGTCTCAAATTTAAAATTTCATTTTTTATACTCTCGAAAGATATCACGCCGCAAATAACGCCTTGTAGTTTATTTTCTCGTTTTATACTTTGACAAATCGATATAACTGGAATTTTAAGTCCGGCATCAAGATATGGCTTGGTGATGTAAATTCCGTTTTGTAAAACAGTGTTTATATACCAAGGTCTTTGCGTCGGCGCGTAATTTTTTGGACCTTGAAATACTCTGCTAGAAAGCATCGTGTCGTTTTCATATCCGACGTACGTACTTGAAAAATTTGCTATTTCCTGAGATTTAATAAGTATATCTTGTATAGTATTTTGCTCTTTCGTATGGTCGAAATTTGCGACAAGCAAACTAATGAATTTGAGACTAGTTTTTTTATTTTCAAGCCATTCTTGTATCTTGTCGCTTGAATTTTTTAAAATACTAAGCTGCTCATTTGTGAGAACTTCTTTCACAAATGAGCGATTTAGGTAATAATTTCCTATCATAAGCAATAAGAAAAATATAGAAAATATTATAAAGATATTATTTTTGTATAATATCTCTTTCATAAGGCTCCTTATCTTTTTATTTCATCTCCCCAGTCTCCGACAGGCGGATGTTTGATCTCATACAGTATTTTACCCAAATTTTTATGACCTACGGTTTTATGACAGCTTACGCAACTTAGTTTTTTATCTTTATTTTGAATAGACGCCGCGTATAGATTATGCATATCATTGATATTTTGATTGCTTGAGTTTATATCTAAAATTGTTTGATGGCAACTTATACAACCGCTATCATATACGAATTCCTCGCGATTTTTTCTATTGCCTTGCCAATCCATCTCTTTTGCATCGTTAAAAACCATATGAGTAGCTTCGCTGATGCCGTTTAAGCCTTTTTTGAAAACGTATTTTACATAACTATCATTAGGCAAATGGCAACTAGTGCAACTTGCCTTAAATCCGTGATTATTCGCACCTCCGTGAATGCTTTGCCCATAAGCTTCTACCATAGGATCCATCCATTCGTGACAAACGGTACAAAATTTATCGTCGCTTGTAGCGTGTATCAAAGAGTTACCGCCAAAAAATATGACGAATGCAAAAATACAAAATATGCAAATTTTTATAAAAATATTTTTCATCATATCTCCTTATGGCACCAATATTTTTTTCATACCATCTTGCGAATGGCACATTACACAATAATTTTGTGAAGACTTGTGTGATTTATGACAGTTATTGCAATCCATATTAGGATAATGCGGACTGCTATGTATGTTATCATCATATCCAAGGTGACCGCTTCTCTCTGCTAAACGTTTGTAGCTTTTATGGCAGCTCAAACACTCATCTGTTTTTAGAGCTTTATATTCGTTTGGATTTTTTTCTTTGTGACAATTTTTGCAGTCAAATCCAAGTTTCTCGTGATGAGCCTTTATAGGATAATTTTCTTTCGTAAATGTATTAAGATCTAAATTTGCGGCAAAAGAGCTTATAGATAGTCCGATACATATAGTTAAAAATATCTTGAAAATTTTTAACATTTTTTCTCCTTTTTTGCTAGATTAGCAGCGTTTTTGCCGGCTATCCTTCCAAAAACTAAACAATCAGGTATAGCACAACTTCCGAGCCTGCTAGCTCCATGCGGTCCGCCGACTGCTTCTCCGGCAGAAAAAAGCCCTTCGATTATATTTCCGTTTTTGTCTATAACTCTAGCTTCGGTGTCTATTTTCACTCCGCCCATCGTATGATGAACTTTTGGCAAGGCTTGCCATGCGTAAAAAGGCGGTTTTGTGAGATCCGGGATCATATCGTTAAATTTAAAAAACGGTTTGTCAAACTCTTCGTCTTTTCCGTTTTTTGAATACCTCGTATAATCATCAACGGTTTTTTTAAGCCCTTCGTAAGGAATTTTATAAAAATCTGCTAATTCTTTAAGCGTATCAAAAACTCTTATGACTTTTTTATCTATTCCTCTTTGTACGTTTGCTTTTGTAGTGCCTTGTGCGCCGATGCTATCACATATAACAACTGGATGAGTTATGCTTCCGTCTGGATTTTTATGCATTTTTAAAATGGCATCTGAGCGAATTTTTCTATCTGCAAGCTCATTGACAAATCTTTTTCCTGTTCTTGCATCGACCATTACGCCATAACTAAAAGCAGGTATCGCAAAAACAGGAGCTATACCAAATCCTTTTTCATCAGGACTCCCCCAAGGTCCTAGTTGTATCCATTTTAGATCAACCGTATCAGCGCCGTTTCTCATCATAGTTTTTAGAGCGTACGCCGTTGCACCATAGTGATTCGTACAGTCTAGATCCGCAGTTAATTTCGGATCGACCGTTTGTCTGAAATTTACATCATAAGCGAAACCGCCCGTTGCCATAACGACTCCGCCATTTACCTTGTAAAATTTCACGATACCGCTTTTATTATCATCTTCGTTTTTTAAAGGATCAAATATAAAGTCGTAATTTTCCCTAACTTTTACTCCGATGATTTTTCCGTTATCATTTCTTATAAAATCATCTAATACAACCCTAGTCCTGATCGTTCCACCGCTTTTCATAATGTATTCTTGCAAAGGTATCGTGATCTTGCCGCCCGAGTTTATTTCTGGCCAAATCGTTCTTGGAACAGAATGTCCGCCGAACTGACCTAGCGCGTCTCTGTAATACACGCCTTTTTTTAACGTATATTCATAAGCGTCATTTCCGTTTTTAGCTATAACTTCCACTAGATCCATTCTATTTAACCCAAGTCCGGCTTTTAAAATATCTTTTACGTAAAGCTCATAAGAATCCTCTATGCCGCGAACCTTTTGAAATTTTGAATTTACGACCGCAAACGCTCCGCCGTTTATAGCTGAATTTCCTCCAAGAACGGGCATTTTATCTATCAGCAATGTTTTTACGCCCTCATCGATTGCTTGACAAGCAGCAGCCGTACCGGCAAATCCCGATCCGACTACCAAAACATCCCATTCTTCGTCCCACTTAAACTGCTCATCGCTAAAGTTATTAGCTTTTAAAACAGCAGCCGATGTAAGAGCGCATAAGCTACCTAAAAATTTTCTTCTACTATTCATTTAATCTCCTTAAAAACTATAAATCAGCCCGACGCCGACTTGAGTCAAACTAGGATATCCCGCTTGAGCTTTAAATACTTGATCATATATCAAAAGTCCTTGTAAATTTTTCATTATAGGATAACTAAGCCATGCGCTAAATTCATTTTGTCTATAATTCGTATCATCGCCGCCCTTAAGTTTATACTCCGTCGTACCAAATATACCAGTTACCGAAAGATCTGCTATGCTTGTTGATAACATCGCATAAAACGTCTTAACGTCTCTTTCGTACATTACATCGCCTTCTTCAAATTGAACGATTTGATCTCCAGCCGTATTTAAACTCCCCCAGCCGATCTCTTTACCTGATTTCACATATCCTAAAGTAAGTTTTGTATCTAAGTATTTAGCATAGAGTAATCCTTCAAAAACGCTACCATCGTCTTTGTTTTTATCTTCGTCGCTTTGGGCGTAGTGAATGGTACCACCGACACCAAGCTCATCGCTTACTTGTCCATCATAGATTATCTTTGCGCCAAAAGCTGAAAATATCTCATCCGCGTACAAACCGTACGCTTTAAATCCAAGCCCGTTATCAAATTTATAAGTTCCGCCGAGGTTAAAAAGTCCGCCGTTATCTTTATTTATACTTTTAAAGCCCCACATCTCTTTCATATAAACTCTACCTTGAGCGCGTGTCCAAATAGCGTCCAAAGTCAAATTTTCGATAGAGTTATTTGTCACTCTAACTCCGTCATTTATCTTACCGACCCAGTCAGTTATCATCTCTTGACGACCTACTTTAACGGACGTATCATACGCGTTGTATTCTAAATACAAATTTGATAACATCATCCTATCGTCTTCGTAAATTCTCTCTGTGGAATCTCCGGTACCGTGTAATGTTTTATAATTTTTATCTTTTTCGTATAGAGGAGCCGTACCTCTAAAGCCTGTTACGAATTTGAAATTTTTATAAAAATCACTTTCGTATTTTAAGCCAACAGAACCTATGATATACGATGTATTATTATAATAAACGCTTTTTTGACCTTCATTTATATGACGAGTTTCTGAAAAAGCGGAGATATCTCCGCTAAATTTACCGTCTTTAAGCGCACTTTGCAACGTATCGCTATTAGCCAAAGCCATACTAGCGATCATTGAAATAAGCAAAAATGTACTTTTTTTCATAGCGATACCCTTTTATTTATAATTTTTCAAAAATTTCGCCGAATTTTTGAAATCATCGCTTAAAGGTCTATCTATATTCATAAACTCAACAACTTTTCTATACTCGTCATATAATTTTTGCGTAGATTTTGATAATTTTAAATTTGGATCTTTTTGTTTTCTTAGATCGATAGCTTGGGCTGCGTGGATGAGTTCCATACCTAAAATATGATAAAAGTTATCTATCTGTTTTTGGAACTTTTGAACTACAAACGGTGCATTTGTCGCAACATCTTCTATATTTCCTGCTACGGGAGAGTAATCAAGCGAAGCAGGATTTGCTAGAAATTCATTTTCACCAGCTAATGACACAAAAGGTTTTTGCATAGCTCCAAAAGCATGGATAGTTTTATCGGTGCCTAAAAATCTGCTAAGATGGGTGAAATTATCGTCTGATAATTTTATAGTTCTATGCGATGAAGCTTTTGAGTTATGAGCTAAAACTATAGATGCTTTTTCAAACTCAACTACCCAAAGTAACGGCTCGAAATTTGATGTAGGAACAACTGCACCGCCGCTTGTAAATAGTTTATTTTCTTGAAAACTAGCATCTTTTGGACTTTTTCCTATGTAAATTCCCGGATTATCGTCTGAAGAATTTAGCTGAATTTTCATTAGTTTTTCTAATTCGTCAATACTGCTTTTAAGTGCGGCAAACAAATACGTAGCGTCTCTATAACTAAGCGGATCTTGCAAAGCTCTCTCGCCGTTTTGTTCCCACAAATAGCTACCTTTTAAGATCTCCCTTATCTCTTTTGCAGTTGAAACAAAGCTTGGATAAGGTCTTAAACTAGTAGCTTCTGGTAAAAATGGAGCAACATTACCGTTTAAAGCCTCTAAACTGAGTGCAAATACTGTTTTTGAAACTTCAAATGCTTGCTTAAAATCTTCAAGCGCAAGATTTGCAAGCGCTGCTGAGTAAGCGTTTGAACTTACTATAGATAGACTATCTTTACCAAAAGGTGATAGTTTTTTAAGCCCTGCTTTTTGCAAAGCCTCACCAGCGTCCATTTTTACACCTTTATAATAGACCTTGCCCTCTCTCAACATCGCAAGACCGATGTGTCCGAGTATAGTGATATCGGCTTCTCCCATTGAACCACTACTTGGCATAACAGGAAGTATGTCTTGATTTAAAAACTCCTGATAAAGATGCACGACCTCTTCTTGAACACCAGCTCCGGCAAAAAGCATATTATTAAGTCTAGTTGCAAGGATCGCTCTTACCGTTTGAAGCGGTAGATCTTCGCCGACACCGCCGCAATGAGCGTGTATAAGACCTATATTAAAATCCGTTGATGCTTTGATGACTTCTGGATCTAAATTTCCCTTTGCATCAACGAAATTTTTATCTTTATTAAGACCGACGCCGACTGTTAGTCCATAAATTTTTTGGCCATCTTTTGCCGCGTTAAGCAAAATTTCGTGTGCTTTTTTTACTTTTGAAAAAGCATTTTGATCAATGCCTACCTTTGCCCCGTTTGCTATATCTACTATATCGCGAGACGTTACGCTATTGCCATCTAATGTTACACTACTAGCACTCAAACTAAGAGCCAACGCTGCCACAGCAGATAAAATCACAAAACTTTTCATATTATCCCCTTTGTAAGAAATTTAACGTAATTTTAAATAAAAATAATTTCCAAAAAGTAATCTTTTAAATTTTATATATTTTAATAATTTTAAATTATTTTTTATATAATAATGTAATAAAATATAAATATTGTTAGTTTATAGATGTCCGAGCAACATTTAAATTTGTTACTAAAAGTAGCATATTAGTAGATAATTTTTTTAGTAAATTCAAGTGCCAAAGTCGCAAAATATTATAAGAATTTATAAAAAATTTGCTTTATTTCAACTATGCCCAACAGCTTTTATACGTAATCGCGTCGTTACTAGATATTTTATTATTATAATAACACAAACCAAAAAGCTCGCTATAAATATCACCATAACCTAAATTTATAATATATTTTGGTACAAAAATGTAGAAAATATAAATTTTAAATTAAGTTTTAAAATTATACAATTAAAATAAAAAATATATAACTTACTATTAAAAGATACGCGTTGCGTTATATAAATTTAAAATAAAAAATAACAAAAATGGGGTTAATTTGAGTAAAAAACATAAATTTGTAATCTGTAATCCTGAGCTTTGCATAGGCTGTAAAGCCTGTATGAAAGCATGCGGTAAAGAGGCTTATAAACGCGGAAAACTAGCAAAACCAAGGCTTGACGTTATAAAAATGACAAACGGAGTTATGCCAAATCAATGCCGTCAGTGCGACGACGCGCCTTGCGCACTAGTATGTCCAAGCTCGGCTTTACGCAACGAAAATGGATATGTAGAAATGCATGAGCAACTTTGCATAGGCTGCGCTTTATGCGTAAATGCTTGCCCATATGGCGCGATTCATCTTGATAGCTTAGAGATCCCATCAAATGGATCAAATTTAGATGAAATGGACGTGTGCGGCGACGGCTTTATGAGCGTAGCGATAAAATGCGATATCTGCGATGGCGGAAATGAAGGAAGCGCTTGCGTAGAAGTCTGTCCAAAAGGCGCTTTAGTAATGCTTGATCCTATAACAAATAAACACAAATACGGTAAAAAACTAAAAGACGGTGATAATATGTCAAATTTTATATCTAAAATTCTAGATTGCCCGCCGCCGCAAATCATAATAGCGCAAAAAAACAAACCTCTAAAAGAGACCGGGGAAGTGCAGCAAGGAGAAGCAGATGCTTGAAATAATTTATACGTCGTTCTTTTTGGTAGGAATTATATGCTTAGTTCTTTATAGAGTGCCGAAAATCGCTCTTTATATTGGACTTGCGATACCTTGCATAATATCCATATTTAGCACGATATATTTTATAAAAAATATCAATTCAACTTACGGTTTTAAATTAGCAGGAAATTTCTTATTTTCTCCACATTTTATTATAACTCCGCTTAGCGGATTTTTTAGTTTTATCATAACTTTTATAGCAATTGGTATCTGCATATATACAATAGGATATATAAAAGAGTTTAAAGACAGGGGAAATCTCGCTGTTTTTGCAGCTTTATTTAACTTTTTTATCCTTTCTATGCTGCTTGTAGTTTCTAGCTCAGATGTTTTTAGTTTCATTGTTTTATGGGAAATTATGACTTTAATATCTGCTCTTTTGCTTAAATTTAATGATGAAAAACATAGCAATAAAACAGTGATGATATATCTTAGCATAGCACAAATAGGAGCATTTTGCATACTTATAGCGCTTCTTTTTATCTCATACTTTGCCGGAAGCTTCTCATTTATGCAATGGAGCAAACTAGATATAGATCCAACAGTCGCTACTTGTATTCTTATTCTGCTCTTAATAGGATTTGGCAGCAAAATCGGAATGTTTCCGTTTCACGTATGGGCACCGCTTGTTTATCCGTTGGCTCCATCAAACGTAGCAGGAATGTTAAGCGGTATTATGTCTAAAATGGCAATATTCGGAATTATTCAATTTAGCGTTATTTTGCCTATAACTTCTGGATTTGCTCTTAGTGTTGTAGCATTAGGAGCCATTAGCGCGCTGATTGGTATAACTTACGCTTTGATACAAAATGATTATATAAAATTAATATCATATAGCTCAGTTGAAAACTTAGGTATTATTATGCTTGGAGTTGGAGTTGGGTTTTACGGTATTAGCATAGCTGAGCCGACTCTAGTTTTGCTTGGGTTCATAGGAGCTTTATTTCACGTGCTTAATCACTCAACATTTAAATCATTGCTATTTTTAGGTTCAGGAAGCATATATAGCGTCACTAGAACAAAAAATATGAACTCTCTTGGAGGGCTTGCTAGAAAAATGCCTTTTACTGCGCTATTTTTTCTAATAGGAGCCATTAGTATATCCGCTCTTCCTCCGCTAAATGGATTTATCAGCGAATGGTTTATTTATAGATCTATGTTTATGGGAGCGCTTGATGATAGTATAGCTTCAAGACTGATTTTTGCTCTTGCTATCATATGTTTAGCGCTTACTGGAGCTATGGTAGTTTATGCTTTTATCAAACTTTACGGAGTTATATTTGCCGGGACACCAAAAGATGAAAACATACATAACAGAGCTTGTGAAAAATCATTCTTTATGCCATTTGGCATGTTTATACTAGCTTTTAGTTCTATTTATTTTGCTGTTTTTGCAAATAATATAATTCTATTCTTAGGAAACGTAGTTTTATATTTAGTACCTCAAACCATGTATAGCATGAACATAAATGTTATTTCAATGCCTGCTATAATGATTTTACTTATGTTTGCTTTAGCACTTCCGTTTCTGCTTTTTGGACTATTTGGAGCAAATATGAGCAAAGTCAGAGCAAGCGAACCTTGGGCTTGCGGATTTAAATTTAGTCCGCAAATGAGCATGAACTCAAATTCGTTTGTCGGGGATTTTAAAAGACTTATTAGCAAAGTTATCAAATTTAAAACAGAAACTAAGCAGCAAAATTACTTTAGTAATGTAGATTATAAAACCGGCACTGAAGATGTTTGGTGGAAGATTTTATACGAGCCGATTATCAAGTTTAATATGCTTATAGCTGATAAAATAGGTGCTTTTCAAAACGGAAGAAGTAGCTTTTATGTTGTATATATACTAGTTTATCTCTATGCTATGCTAGTAGTTGGATTTTACTTTTTGGGGGCTTAAATGGAAGCTGTTTTACTAATGATTTTACAACTTTTTGTTGCATTGGCGCTTACTCCGTTGTTTGATGGTATAGCTAGAAATCTGCGTGGTAAAATTCAAAGTCGCAAAGGTTCACCGATATTACAGACGTACTATGATATATTTAAACTTTTAAAACGTTCTCGCACGGCTCCAAACTGCGTGCATTGGTTTTTTAAATTTAGTCCGTATATGCTTTTTAGCGTTTGTGCTATGCTTGTGATGATGATACCTATAACTTATGGCGGATCGGCAAACGCCGGAGCAGTTAGCGATATCATAGTCGTGGTTTATCTAGTTGCGCTTTTTAGATTTATCTTTGGAGTCGCAAGCTTAGATAGTGCAAATCCTTACGCAGCAGTAGGAGCTAGTAGAGAGAGTCTTATAGCTATCTATATAGAGCCTATAATGATAATTTGTTTAGTAGTGATAGCAATGCTTGCAAAAACAACAAATCTTGCTATCATAAAAGAGCTTATACAAAACGCGGAAATAGGCTACTCAAGCGCATCTTACGCAGTAGCAAGTGTAGCATTTTTGTGGGCGATGTATGTTGAAACAGGAAGAAAACCGTTTGATCTTGCAGAAGCCGAGCAAGAAGTACAAGAGGGCGTCATCGGCGAATACAGTGGAAAAGATCTGGCTTTAGTGGAAATGGCTCTTATGCTAAAACAGTTTGCTATGATAAGCTTTTTCATAGTTATGTTTGTTCCTATCGGTTTTTCAAGCCCATTTTTAACTCTCATTGTTCATCTTATTTTAGTGGGGCTTTTTTATGTAGGAGCGATTTTGATGGACAACTTTGGACCGAGATTTAGGATAATTTCAAGCTTGAAATTTAACTCAGCTTGCATACTTTTTATATCTCTTATATCTCTTAGCCTCTATGTAGTAGGAGTATGATATGGAAATTTTAATAATTTTAATGATGATTTTAAGTCTTTTGGTATTTGGTTTTAGAAGTTATAAATTAAGCATTATAAGCTACGTTTTAGAAGCTATAGCACTAGTTTGCGTGTTTTTGTTTTTAGCAAACGAATACAAAGCAAATGAACTGTTTTCATGGGCGATAATCGCATTTTTTATAAAAGTTATAGCAGTTCCGCTCATTCTCTTTACTCTAGTAAAAAAGCTTGGGGTTACTCACGAAGTTGAGCCCGTAGGCGGATTTTTGGTTTCACCGCTGATCGCATTTGCTTTTTCTATAGGATCGGCTATGCTGATAGCTCCTATATTTATGGAGTTTTCACTTATCAAAAACGAAACTGCTTTGATAGGCGGAATTTTTATATTTATGGTAGGAATATTTGGATTTATACTTAGAAATTCATTTGTAAAGCAAATTTTATCTTACTGTTTATTTGAAAACGGTATTCATCTAAGTCTAGCTCTCACAGCTTATAATTCCCACGCTTTAGTTGAGCTTGGCATTCTTAGCGACGCTGTTTTTGCCATCATCATAATGAGTATTTTAGCATTTGCTTACTATAAAATTTACGGCACTCTTGATACAAGTATAGCTGCTAGTTTAAAAGGTTAATTTATGGATATTTTATTTTTAATTCTACTGCTTCCTTTGGTATCGGCTCTCATTTTATTTGTATCTCCTTTAAATGTAAAAGTTTTAAACCTTTTGCATATACTTTGCAGCGCCGCAGTATCTTTAGCACTACTTTGTTCTATAAGTAAAGTTTTAAGCTTGGGTGCCATATATGCATTTAACGATATGTTGTTTTTAGACTCTTTAGGAGCTGTTTTTTTAGTACTTATAAGTTTGACTGGATTTTGTGTAAATTTATACTCGACTAGCTATTTTAAGTGGCAGTTAAACTCAAATTCTTTAAATTTAAAACAGATAAAAACAAATTTCTGTTTATCTCATATAACCACGTTTGCTATGACTCTAAGCTGTATTAGCAATAATATGGCGATAATGTGGGCCGCTCTTGAAGCAACCACTTTAGCAACGGTATTTATGGTGGCGCTAAAAGGTGATAAACGCTCACTTGAAAGCGGATACAAATATATAATCATCTGCTCGGTCGGCTTAGCATTTGCTATGTTTGCAACCATACTTTTGTACGCTTCTAGTTTAAATACTTTACATGATGAGAAAAATGCGATTTTGTTTTCAAATTTAATACTTCACGCAAGTAGCTTAAATCCCGATGTTTTAAAACTTATATTTATATTTGCTTTAATCGGTTTTGGAACAAAAGCGGGCTTAGTGCCTACTCATACTTGGCTCCCTGATGCTCACGCTCAGGGTCCAGCTCCAACTTCAGCTATGCTTAGCGGAATCGTTATAAAATGCGCCATGTTAGGACTTTTGCGTTACTACGCTATCGCTTCAAATGCAACCGGAGGTAATTTTAGCGAACAAATAATGTTGATAAGCGGTACATTAACGCTTTTCGTATCTGCGTTTTTTCTTATCAGACAACATGATGTAAAAAGAATGTTCGCTTACCATTCAGTAGCACATATGGGAGTTATAGCTTTTGCTCTTGGAGTCGGTGGAAAAATAGGCGTTTTTGCAGCCGTTTTCCACTGTGCGGCTCACAGCTTTACAAAAGCTTTAGCATTCCTAACCACAGGAAACACTGCTAGAATTTACGGGACAAACGATATGAGTAAAATGGGGTGTATGATACATATCGCTCCGCTCACAACCGTTTTGTTTGGCATATCTATCTGCTCACTCGTAGGAGTTCCTGGTTTTGCTATCTTTGTAAGTGAGTTTTTGACGTTTAAAGCCGCTGTTTTAAGCGGTCAGTACGCTGCTATCGTATTATTTGCGCTGGCTTTAACTATCATCTTTATAGCCGATTTTTCACATTTTTTTATGGCAAGTTTTGGTGAAGTTAAAGGTGAAGTTAAATTTAAATCAGAAATGAGTTTATGGGAAAATTTACCGCTTATCGCATTAGCATTTTTGATAATCAGCTTTGGCATATGGCAGTTTGATAACTTTTGGATATTAGTACAAAACAGCGTCACAATGATAAAAGGAAACTAATGAGAGGCGATAAATTTATAGATATTTTAAAAAATGAGTTTAATATTTTAGAAACAAGCAGACAATGTGAAGATCAAATAACGATATTAGTAGATAGAAATGATCTACCAAAAGTCGTTCATAAACTATACTACAGTATCGGCGGTTGGCTTTCTAGTATGGTAGCAAACGATGAAAGAACCATAAATCAAAGTTACGCGCTTTACTACGTTTTATCTATGGAAGGCTCGAAAATGAGCAAAGAAGACGGAACTATAGATGAGATACAAAGTAGCGAAAAATGCTTTATCACGGTTAAAACCCTTATCCCCCAAAACGACCCTTGTTATCCCTCCGTTACACCTTTGGTTCCTGCTTGTGTATGGTATGAAAGAGAAGCTTATGATATGTTTGGTTTAGTAGCCGAGGGCTTACCCGATAAAAGAAGACTCGTTCTTAGCGATGACTGGCCTGAGAATTTATACCCGCTTAGAAAAGATGCTATGGATTATAAATTTCGCCCGGATCCGGTGCAACCAAAAGACGAACCAGACTATGAGTTTATGCGACCAAACGGCTCTGTGACGGACATACCTTTAGGACCTCTTCATATAACAGCCGATGAGCCGGGGCATTTTAGGTTGTACTGCGACGGCGACACCATAGTAGATGCCGATTATAGACTGTTTTATCAGCACCGAGGTATGGAAAAACTAGCCGAAAACAGACTAAACTATAACCAGATGAGCTACCTTGCAGAAAGAGTATGCGGGATATGCGGATTTGCTCACTCTATAGCTTGCGTTGAAGCAGTAGAAAGAGGTATAGGGCTTGAAATTCCACGCCGTGCACAAGCTATCAGGATTATGAGTAGCGAAATAGAGCGAATGCACTCAAATCTTTTAAATTTGGGCTTGGCTTGTGAAGTTACTGGAAATTATACGGCATTTATGCATATATTTAGAGTTCGCGAATACACGCTTGAACTAGCTCAACTCATAACAGGTGGTAGAAAAACATACGGTACTATCGTGATCGGCGGCGTTAGACGAGATATCACGCTAAATGAGATAAAACAATCTTACGAAATCTTAGAAAAAATTGGCACCCAACTAGATGAAATTTGGCAAGTCGTCATGGAAGATAAACGCCAAATAGGACGCTGGAAAGGTATAGGCATACTTGATAAACAAGTGGCGCGTGACTTTAGCCCAGTCGGTCCAAACGTGCGCGGAAGCGGATTTAAAAGAGATACGAGATATGATCATACTTACGGATTTTACAAAGAGCTTGAGCTTACTCCTAACGTCCAGTTTGACGGTGACGTGCTAAGCAGGGAATTAGTTCGATATAACGACTGCAAACAAGCCTTGCGGCTAGTAAAACAGTGCCTTGATATAATGCCGGGCGGTGCTATTTTTACAGATACTAACTACAGACTACAACCTGGAACTTACTGCTTAGGATACGACGAAGCCCCGCGCGGGGAAAATATACACTGGATCATGCAAGGCGACTCTCAAAAAGTATATCGCTGGAGATGTAGAGCTTCTACGTATAATAACTGGTCAAGCTTAAGATATCAACTTCAAGGAAATACCATAGCAGACGCCGCACTTATAGTATGTAGTTTAGATCCTTGCTACTCTTGCACCGAGCGCGTGACTTTAGTAAATGTAAAAAGCGGAAAGTCAAAAGTGATAGGCGAAAAAGAGCTTAAAAAATACTGCCAAAGCCTAAAAGATAGTCCGACAAAGGATATAAGATGAAAATTTACGATATAGTCAAAAAAACAGGTATCGTTACAAGTAAATATCCATATGAACCTTATATAGTAGAAGAGCATTTTAGAGGCAAACCGACGTATCATTACACAAACTGTATAGGTTGCGCGGCTTGCGGGGTAGCGTGCCCGAGCAACGCGATAAGCGTAAAATGGGAGGATGGGAAAAAATTCATAAAATGGCGATACAACTGCGGTAGATGTATATTTTGCGGTCGTTGCGACGAGGTATGTCCTACTGCGGCTATAAGGCTAAGCAATGATTACGAACTTACGGTTAAATTTGATAAATCAGCACTCATCCAAGAAGGAGAGCTAGAAAGTGAGCTATGCAGTGTTTGTGGTAAAGCGTTTTTGAGTAAAAAATTCGTGCAGTTTTGTGAGCAAAGGCTTAGCACTTTAAGCAAACAAAGGCTAGAAGAAGCCAAAAAATATCTACATATCTGTCCTAGCTGCAAGAAAAATGCAATAGTAGAGATGATGACAAACAAAGAGTATAAGGCGGTAAAATAATGTACGTTGTACCTGATGATATACAAAGATCAAACGATCTAAACTCAAAGCTAAATTTACTTAAAAACATCAAACGCAGTTTTAGCGTATTTCGCATAGACTGCGGAAGCTGCAACGGTTGCGAAATAGAGATATTTGCCGCTCTTAGTCCGCTTTGGGATCCAGAGCGATTTGGATTTAAACTAGTAGCAAACCCGCGCCACGCAGACATTCTGATAGTCTCAGGACCTATCACTAGACAAATGTACTATCCGCTTCTTAGAGCCTACGAAGCCACTCCAGATCCAAAGATAGTAGTTGGCTTTGGTGCGTGCGGAGTGAGCGGTGGGATATTTCACGATAGTTACGCGGTTTGGGGTGGAGCCGATAAGGTTTTACCAGTTGATGTATTTGTGCCTGGTTGCCCACCTCATCCAGCAAGCATCATTTATGCTTTAGCAACCGCGGTCGGTCTGATAGAACAAAAGCTAGAAAAACAGAGCTTCAAAGACGACGATTTACTACCGAATTTAACTCAAAAATCGCTACTTGACAACGCTTCTTTTGAGCGCGATCTACTTGTAAAAGCTAAGTTTTTGATGAGCTATATATACGGCAGGATCTTATATGATAAATTTATAACCGCTCTAAAAACTTGCGTCAATCCCAAAGATCCGATTCTTGCAAAAGACGCACTTAGCTTAGCCATAAAAGAGCAAGACGATCAGAGATATGCTGAGTGTCTAGCCGTACTTTTTAATGAAATTTATTTAAAATACACAAACGCTTCAAATGAATTTCATATAAATTTAGATCAAATTTGGGATAAAAAGTGATACAAGTCTGGAAACTCACAAAACGCCACGTT
Source organism: Campylobacter fetus subsp. fetus (assembly GCF_900475935.1). Taxonomy (NCBI): domain Bacteria; kingdom Pseudomonadati; phylum Campylobacterota; class Epsilonproteobacteria; order Campylobacterales; family Campylobacteraceae; genus Campylobacter; species Campylobacter fetus. The sequence continues at coordinate 105,854 of NZ_LS483431.1, read as the reverse complement.
GATGAAAACGCCGAACTTCCACAAATTTACAAACAAATAGTCACGTTTAGCACTTGCGTAGGACACGGCGTAGGAACGATAGATTTCAACGAAAAGATAGCAGAATTTGACGATGAACAGTGGAATAAAATGCTTGATAGCAGTGATGAATACGCCAAATTTAAACTCGGAAATATAAACAAATATTTTGAAGTCGAGATCTTGCCTGTTCACGCAAAAGTGCTAAAAGACAAGCTTCCAAACTCAAAATTTAGAGATATACTTTCAAGCTTAGATGAAGGCTATATCGTCCTAAAAAAGAGTTAAAAATGCCCAAAACCAAAAAAGAACTAAAAAAATCTCTACTTTGCATAGGCAATAAAATGCGAGGCGATGACGCCGTGGGTTTATACGTGGGCGAGTTAGTAGAAGAGCAGATGCCTAGCTGGAGAGTATTTTACGGGCAGGACGTGCCTGAGAACGAGTTTGGCGCTATCAGAGAGTTTGCTCCTGATATCATTGTGGTAGTCGATGCGATGAGCGGCTTTAAAGACGATAAGATAGAGTTTTTTAACCTTGAGAACGAGAGAGATTACATCTACTCCACGCACAATTTACCTACTCCGGTTTTGCTAAGCTATCTTAGAACCATCACTCCAAAAACGCTGTTTTTAGGTATCTCGGTGCTACTTGAAAATGTTCTTGGCTTTGAAGAAGGTCTTAGCCAAAACGCAAAGATATCTGCCAAAAAAGCAGTGCAAAAGATAAAAGAGATAGATTTAAATTTAAAATAAAACATACCCAAATATCTATTGTTTATATATAAATTTACCAAATTTAAAAGTAAAAATAGATCATAGAATTTAGAGAAAAAAGCCGGAAAAGCTTCCGGCTTATGGTTTTAGAGTCTAGACTCGTAACGTCTAAGCATATAAAGTCTTTTAAGCATTTTTTTGCGAGCTGAAATTTTTTGTTTTTTACGAATTTCAGTCATAGGCTCAAAAAATCTTCTAGCACGAACTTCAGTAACAACTAGGTTACGATCGGTTTGTTTTTTGAAACGTCTATAAGCTTCGTCAAAAGACTCATTAGGATGTACCTTTACTCCTGGCACAGTCCTCACCACCTTTCAGATTAAAATAAGTTGAGATTGTATCTAAATTTGACTTAAATTTGATTTATAAATAAAAAATATATAAAATACGTTTAACCTATTTTTAAAATCATAAGTTATATAATTGTTCCAAGTTAAATTTATAAAGGATTTACGAATGTCTGCAAATATCAAACAATACTTAGCGAACTGGACTCCATACGCTACAAAACGCTACATAGCTTACGCAGTAGTCACCATTATAGCACTCGTTTTGCCTTTTATCAGAATTAATGATAATCACTTTTTCTTGCTTAGTTTTGATAAAAAGCAACTTCACCTGCTCTTTACATCATTTGATATGCAAGAGCTATATTTGATGCCGTTTGTACTAATAATTTTATTTTTAACGATATTTTTTCTAACTACTCTTGGCGGAAGAATATGGTGCGGCTGGGCATGCCCCCAAACCTGTTTTAGGGTGATATATAGAGATCTTATTCAAACTAAAATTTTAAAAATAAGAAAAAATATTAGAGATAAGCAAAAAAAAGTTGATAGCGAGTATTTTAAAAAAATGATAGCTGTATTCATTTGGACATGTTTATCCCTAGTTGCGGCAAGCAATTTTTTATGGTATTTTGTACCGCCTGAGGATTTTTTTAGTTACTTAGCAAATCCTGCTCAGCACAAACTTTTAATAGGAATTTTAATAGGAATTACTCTATTTATCGTTTATGACGTAATTATTTTAGCTGAAAATTTCTGTATTTACGTATGTCCTTACGCAAGAGTTCAAAGCGTAATGTTTGACAATGATACGGTTCAAGTAATATATGATGAAAAACGCGGCGGAAAAATATATGAATGTCATACGAAAATAGGTAAAAAACCTCTTGAAAAAGATGCAAAATGTATAGGCTGTGATGCTTGCGTACATATCTGTCCAACCCATATAGATATAAGACAAGGAATGCAGCTTGAATGCATAAACTGCCTTGAATGCAGCGACGCATGTACAAAAGTTATGGCTGGATTTGGCGAAAAAAGTCTTATAAATTGGACAAGTGCAAAATCTCTGCAAACCGGAAAAAAGGTAAATTATTTTAGATTTAGAACTATAGCTTATATGGTAGTTTTATCTATAGCTATTATAGCTTTGATATTTATGAGTACCAAAAAGGAGCATATGCTTTTGAATATCAACCGAACAACGGAATTATATAAAATAAAAGTGGAAGATTCGAAATTTGAAGTACAAAACGCATATACGTTTTTGATCCAAAATACGCAAAACAAAGTGCACGAGTACTATTTTGATGTAAATGACACTAGAATCAGTATAAATAGACCTCTTGAGCCTATAAAACTAAAAGCCGGAGGCAAAAGAAAAATAATAGTAGTGCTTAGTACAAAAGATACTCTTGTCGACGAGGTAAACAAAGATACTCCTATTGATATCACTATAAATGCTTACGCCGTTGACGATATAAACACAGTTAAAGTTTCAAGGGATACGATTTTTGTATTTCCAAAAATGACCGAAATAAATAAAGCAATTCAAAAGCAAGAAAATGAGTAACGAAATACTTTCTCAAATAAAAAGTAAAAAAGCAAAAGATAGATATGAGTTAATCTTATCTGTCTCGCTGGAACTATTTTTAAAAAACGGTTTTGAAAACACTAGCTTGAATGATATTATTTCAAAAAGCGGCGGATCTCTTTCTACTATTTATACGTATTTCGGTAGTAAAGAGGGACTTTTTAAAGCTATAATCGATCGTGGAGTAAGGCAGTTTTTAACAGAAGTAGAGAATCAAATTTATCTTGACTCTTCTGATGATTTGGAGAAATTTTTATTTAAATTTGGTGAAGAATTTTTGAATGTAGTTTGGACAAAAGACTCTCTGCTGCTTAAAAAGCTGATTTTGAACGAATCATTTAAAGATAAGTCACAAATAGTAGATATATTTTACGAAAGTGGTGTTAAAAAAGTCAATCAAATACTCACGGATTTTTTTAGCAAACCATCCGTAAAACCAAGATTTAAAAGCGATGATTTGGAGCTATTGGCATTTAGATTTTGCTACTTGCTCGAAGAGCCATTTACAGTAAGAAGCGCAATACTTAAAAGACACTTAAATATGAATAAACAAGAGAAAAAAGAGTGGGTAAAAGAGTGCGTAGAGTTCTTTTTGAGTGCCGCACTAAAATAAAAACTTGAAGTCCATAAAAGTAACTTATTTAACAATTTAACAAATGTTTAATAAATTTTATGTATAATTCAAAACTATTTTGTAATTATCATTACTAAATTTAAAAATGAAAATTTGAAAGGTAAATAAATGAATAAATTTTTTAATTTTGTTATCCTGACCTCATCTTTGATACTAGCTGGATGTTTAGGCTCAGATAATAAAAAATCAGCCGCCCAGCAACAGATACCGCCTATGCCAGTAACTGTTATGCAAGCAAAAATGGGTGATATACCTATTGTTTTATCATTTAATGGTCAAACAGTTAGCGATATGGATGTCGTTTTAAAAGCAAAAGTAGCAGGAACTATAGAAAAACAATTTTTTAAAGCCGGAGCAAGCGTAAAAGAAGGAGATAAACTATACCAGATAGATGAAGCAAAATACAGAGCTGCGTATGATAGCGCATTTGCAAATTTACAAGTATCGCAAGCAAATTTAAAAAACGCGGAATCTGACTTTGATAGGGCAAAAAAATTACAAGAAAAAAGCGCAATCTCTCAAAAAGAGTATGACGCGGCTTTAGCGGCTTATGAATCTGCAAAAGCTAGCGTATTAGCCTCAAAAGCAAACGTACAAACTGCAAAAATCGATCTTGATTATTCTACTGTAACGGCTCCTTTTTCTGGAGTTTTAGGCGACACTTTAAAAGACGTCGGCTCATACGTAAGCTCATCAGACGCCGATTTAGTAAGACTTACTAAACTAAATCCGATTTTTGTTAAATTCGGAATATCGGATGTGGATAAGTTAAATATCGCTCAAAAAACTCGCACTAAAGAGTGGGAGCAATTAAACTCGCTCGTCACTTTGAGTATGCAAAACGGAGATTATAACGGTACTCTTACTTTTATAGATAACGTTATTGACGAGGGCAGCGGTACTGTTAACGCAAAAGCTATGTTTGAAAACAACTCAACTCAAATTCGTCCAGGTATATTTGCAAGCGTAAATGTATATGGATTTTATCAAAAAAACGGCTTTAAAATTCCACAAGTCGCTATATTGCAAGATTTAGCCAGCCCATTTGTATATACGCTAAAAGATGGAAAAGTAGCTAAAAACCCTATAAAAATAGTATCTCAAGACTCAACATCAGCAGTTATATCAAGCGGTATAAATGACGGCGATCTAATAATAATGGATAATTTCAAAAAAATAAATATAGGACAACCGGTTCAGGCGATAAATGATGCCAAAGGAAGCAAATAATGTTTTCTAAATTTTTTATCAACAGACCGGTATTCGCCTGCGTTTTGTCGATAATAATCGTCATCGCCGGCTATATCGGACTCAAAAGCTCTCCGATAGAAGAGTATCCTCAGCTCACTCCGCCTCAAATCATGGTTCAAGCCAATTATAGCGGTGCAGACGCACAGACTATAGCCGATACTATAGCAGCTCCTTTGGAAAATGCTATAAACGGCGTTCAAGATATGATATATATGCAAAGCACTTCAAGTTCTGCTGGAACTATGAGTCTAAGCGTGTATTTTAAAATCGGCACGAATCCGCAAACCGCAACGGTAAATGTCAGCAACCGCGTAACTCCTGCTTTGTCTTTGCTCCCTGAGGAGGTAAAAAGAGTAGGTGTTACTGTTAGAGAAAGAAGCAGTTCTATACTAAATGTTTTATCGTTTTATGACCCAAGTGGTAAAATGAGCGATACCGAGATCAGCAATTATATAAATATCAACGTAGCTGATGCCATAAAAAGAGTTCCGGGAGTTGGAGACGCTGTTGTTATAGGAAACAAAGACTACTCTATGAGGGTTTGGATAAAACCAGATCTCCTTAAAAAATACTCTTTAACAACAACAGACGTGATAAACTCTATAAAAGAGCAAAATAGTCAGTATGCTACAGGAAAAATAGGCGAACAGCCGACTCAAACAAGCAATCCTTATGTTTATGCCATAAAACCCGAAGGAAGACTAAAAAATGTTTCTGAATTTGAAAATATTATTATAAAAGCCAACAACAAAGGCAATATAATAAAACTAAAAGACGTAGCAACCGTGGAGCTTGGCGCACAAAACTACACATTTGCAGGAAGAATCAACGGCGCTACAATGATACCTATGCTTGTGTTTTTACAAAGCGGTGCAAACGCTCTTAATACAGCTGATGCTATCGTAAAAAGAGTAGATGAACTCAAAGCCTCTTTTCCAGGAGATTTAACATATATAGTCGGCTACGACACGACTGAATTTGTTAAAGTATCTATAGATGAAGTTATAAAAACATTTATTGAAGCTATGATTTTAGTTGTTATAGTTATGTATATGTTCCTTGGAAACGTAAGGGCTACTATAATTCCTATGTTGGCGGTGCCTGTATCTATTTTAGGAGCTTTTGGCGGACTTTATGCTATGGGGTTTTCTATAAATTTGATAACATTGTTCGCACTTATACTAGCCATAGGAATAGTCGTCGATGATGCTATTATCGTTATAGAAAACGTAGAACGGATATTGCATGAAGAGCCAAATCTCACCGTAAAAGAAGCGACTATAAAAGCCATGAGCGAGATAGTAGCGCCTGTTATATCTATAGTTTTGGTACTTTCGGCTGTTTTTATACCGGTATCTTTTATGGAAGGTTTTGTAGGCGTCATACAAAGACAATTTGCGCTAACCTTAGTCGTATCTGTTTGTATATCAGGACTTGTTGCGCTAACCCTTACTCCTGCTTTGTGTGCTATGATACTTCGCAAAAAAGAGAATCCTCCGTTTTGGTTTGTGCGTAAATTTAATGAATTCTTTGACTTTTCAACCAAAATTTTCACGGCCGGAGTAGCTAAAATTTTAAAACATGTCATTATGAGCTTAATATGCGTGGGAATAATTATATTTATGATGGCAGAACTATTTAAAGTCGTTCCAGGGGGGCTCGTTCCTGCTGAAGACAAAGGTTCTGTTTTAGCTATAACAAATTTACCTCCTGCTTCGACTCTTAGTAGAACTACTGAAGATACAGAGTTCATAAGAAGCATTATATCTCAAAATCCAAACGTAAAAAACGTAACCGGACTTGCAGGATACGATATGTTGGCGGGCACTCTTAGAGAAAACGCGGGTATAATGTTTATCAGTATGATACCATGGAATGAGAGACCAGGAGAAGCCAACTCAACTGCAGCGTTTGCAGCTCAATATAATAAACAGATGTATATGGCAGATAGAAACTCTATGACATATTTTATGACTCCGCCTCCCATCATGGGACTATCTATAACAGGAGGATTTGAGCTATTTGCACAAAATACGGAGGGTAAGAACTACTCTCAAATAGAAGCAGATATGCAAAAAGTGGTAGCAAAAGCAAATGCTCACCCGGCTTTAAATATGGTTCGTACTACGCTTGATACAAATTTCCCTCAATACGATCTAACTCTTGATAAAGAAAAAATCAAGATGATGGGAATAAATATATCAGACGTATTTAATACTTTAAGCTCCACAATAGGTCAGTATTATGTAAATGACTTTAATATGCTAGGTAAAACATTTAAAGTAAATATAAGATCAATGTCAGAGTATAGAGACTCACCGGAGGATTTACGTTCATTATATGTTAGAAGCCAGGACGGCAAAATGGTACCGTTAGACTCGATAGTATCATTAAAAAGAAGCTTAGGACCAGATAACGTAGATAGATTTAACGCATTTCCTGCAGCCAAGATCATGGGCGAACCAAAACCAGGATACACTTCAGGAGACGCTATAAAAGCAATTGAACAAATTATCAAAGAAGAGCTTCCAACAGGATACGATATAGGATGGTCGGGCTCGGCGTATCAAGAAGTAGCGTCAACAGGTAAAGGTGCTCAAGCATTTGTATTTGGTATGATATTCGTATTTTTGATACTTGCGGCACAATATGAAAGATGGCTTATGCCATTAGCAGTCGTAACTGCGGTTCCTTTTTCAGTATTTGGCTCACTTCTTTTTACATGGACAAGAGGACTTAGCAATGATGTATATTTTCAAATAGGACTTTTGCTTCTTATCGGATTAGCGGCTAAAAATGCGATATTGATAGTTGAGTTTGCGATGCAAGAGCATTTGGCGGGAAAATCCATAAAAGAAGCCGCGATAAACGCTGCTAGAATGAGATTTAGACCTATCGTGATGACCTCTTTAGCATTTACTCTTGGAGTTTTGCCTATGGTTGTTGCCACAGGAGCAGGAGCTGCGTCTCGTCACGCACTAGGAACCGGAGTTATAGGCGGTATGATAGCGGCGTCTACGATAGCGATTTTCTTTGTGCCGCTGTTTTTCTATATATTAGAAAGTTTCAATTTGTGGTTAGACAACAAACGTGGTAAAATAACCTCGGGAGAAGAACATGCGTAAAACAGCACTTATTTTACTAATAGGAGCATTTGTAGCAGGATGCTCTTTAAAACCTGATATGATAGAGATACAACAAACATACGAGTATAAATTTGATGTTTATAGTATCAATGAAAAATGGTGGGAGAGTTTTGGGGATGAAAAACTAAACTCTCTCATCTCTCAGGCCCTTAAAAACAACAGCGATTTATTGATAGCTTTAAATAATATCGAACAAGCTAAAATCAATCTAAATTTAGCTAACGTTGAGCTATTTCCAAATATAAATTTAAACGGTGAAGCAACCAAAAACCGCTCAAGCGGTGAAACATACATGGGGCAAGATAATAAAAAATACAACGCATTTAGCCTAAATACGGCTCTTAGCTACGAGATAGATCTTTGGGGCAGAGTAAGGGATAGCGCAAATGCAAGCGAGGCCATCTTCAAAGCTACAAAATACGACTATGATAGCGCGATGTTAAGCATAGCGAGTACTACAGCAAATACATATTTCATGCTAATATCGTTAAAAGAGCAAGAAAATATACTCAATGAAACTCTTAATACCTATGAAGAAACGCTCACCTATAGACAAAAAGAGCTTAATGCAGGAGCTATAGATGAACTTACGTATTATCAAGCCCAAGCAGCAGTGCACAGCGCTAAAACTCAACTTATAGGTATCCAAACTCAAATTGCACAAACAAATTCTGCTCTAAGCGTGTTAGTAGGTAAAAATTTAAATGATATTTTATATCAGAGCATAGACTCTCCTAACACTCTTCCGACTATGCCAGAAGTTCCAAGCGGTATAAGTTCGGATGTTCTTTTGCACAGAGCAGATATAGCTAGTTCATTAGAAAGACTTAAAGCTTCAAATTTCTTAGTTGGAGTAGCTAGAACGGCTTGGCTACCTCAATTGTCGCTTACTGGAATTTTTGGATTTAGTAGCGATGAGTTTAATAGATTTTTTGTAAATAACGCAAATATATGGAGCGTAGGTGGAAGTATTATGATGCCTCTGCTTGATTTTGGAAGGACAAAAAATAGAGTTGAACTTGCAAACTTAGAGCAAAATGCTAGTTTTTTATCATACGATAAAGCCGTAAAAACTGCATTTGGCGAGATAAGAACCGCTCTTGATACAAGAAAAAACTCAGTTTTAAAAGAACAAAGCATGCAAGATTTAGTAAAATCTCAAACAAAAGTTTATGACTTATCAAAAGCCAGATATGATGATGGATATAGCACTCATCTTGAGTTTTTAGACTCGCAAAGAAATCTTTTATCGGCAAGACTCAGCCTAGCTCAATCAAAATTAGACGTCGCTACTAGCGTAGTTGATGTGTATAAATCTCTTGGCGGAGGATTTAACTACAAAGAGGATAATTTAAATTTAGGAAACCCTAAAACTGCTCAAAAATGAGCAGTTTTTTTCTGTTTGATTTACACTGCATAAATTAAAAAATTTAAATATCTCTGTAATTAAATACTCTGTTTGGACTTTTTATGAGCATAAACTTCTACAAAAACAACAGCGCATAATGATATCAAAACTATAAGCAAACTTGGCAACGCGGCAGAATAAAGTCTCTCATCAGTCGCGTAAAAAAACGCTCTAATACTTAGAGTTTCAAACTCAAATGGACGTAAAATCAAACTCAGAGGAAGCTCTTTTACTATATCTACAAAAGCTAAAGTAAAAGCTAGCAAAATAAAATGTTTCAAAAGCGGTAAATGCACTTTAAAAAACATGTTCCAAAGGCTAATTTTCATAACTTTAGACGCGTCATCTATAAATTTAGAAATCTTTGAATAACCACTATCAAGAGCGTAAATACTAGCAGTCATAAAGCGCACAAGATATCCAAACATCAGCACCACAAAGCTACTTGAGAGTAAACTCGTGCCGAAATTTCTATCTATATAACCAAAAACTATCATAACGCAAACTCCAACACTAGCTCCAGGAAGCGCGTACCCAAGAGACGAACATCTTAAAACCATAGTTTTTATCAGTTTTGAAACAAAAAATCTTGATGAAAATGTCAAAAATAGCCCTACAGCAGCTATCAAAACAGAAGCTAAAATAGCGATAAATAGTGAGTTTGAAGCCATTTTAATAAAACCCGCATCAAATTTCACGTCACCAAAAATCGACCAATAAACAAGCCAGTAAAAAGGCAAAGCAAAAGCTATCATAAATAGTGTAAAACACCATAAAAACGCAAAAAATTTAGCTATTTTTGAGAGATTTGCAGGTTTTAGACTAAGAGAAGTATTATTGTTAAAACTATAGGATTTTTTATTAAGATATTCTGCAAACATAATAAAAAATACTATAACCATTAAAATTCCAGCCAAAAAACTAGCCAGATATGAATCATCAAGATCATACCAAACCTTAAAAATTCCGGCACTAAAAGTATTTACTCCATAATAAGCCGCCGTTCCATAATCGCTCAAAGTTTCCATGGCTACTAGCATAGCTCCACCAAAAATAGCAGGTCTTGCGAGAGGCAAAGATATCTTAAAAAATGTCATAAATCCATTGATATTGTAAATTTTTGCCAACTCAAATACCGTTTTACTTCCCGTTTTGAAACTAGTTTTAGCAAACATATAGATGTACGGATATAGCGATAAGCTTATCACAAAAATCGCACCCCAGATATTCATCATATCTATGCGAAATCCAAAAACTTTCATAAATTCGCCATTATAATCCATAAGCCCCACATAAGCAAAACTAAATATATAAGCAGGGATTGCCAAAGGAAGCACAAGAGCAAACTCAAAAAATCTACTAAATGGAAATTTATAATTCACGACCAAATACGCACTTATACAAGCTATTGTGATAGTGGATACCAAAACACCGAATAAGAGTAAAAAAGTATCTTTTATATATCCCGAAAGCAGATATTTACTAAAATGATTTAGAAGCGAAAAATCACCGAAAAACATCTCTATAAATATAAAAAATAGAGGAAAAACGATAACTAGGGCGACAAAAATCGCCCCTAATTTAAGTATTTTCACTTATTTCCAACCGGCTTGATCTACTAAAAATACGGCTTTTTTGATATTTTCGCTAACTTTGCTTAAAGAGATTTCATCTGCTTTAAACTCACCGAAATTAGCAGTAGTTTGACTCGGTTTTACGTCTTTATTTACCGGATATTCGTAATTGATATTTGTTATTATTTCTTGGGCTTCAGGACTTAGCAAAAATTCCATAAATTTAATTGCGTTTTCTCTATTTTTACTAGCTTTTGTAAGCGCAACACCGCTGATATTTACGTGAGTACCATAGCTATCTTGATCAGGAAAAATGATGCCTATGCTCTTTGCAGCATCTACGTCATTTGCTTTTGGTGAGTTTAGCATAAGACCTATATAATACGTATTAACAAGAGCTACGTCTCCCTCGCCGGCAAATATCGCTTTGATCTGATCTCTATCGCCTCCTTTTGGAGCTCTAGCAAAATTCGATACGATATTTTTAGATAGTTCAAGGGTTTTTTCTTCACCATTATGCGCAATTAAAGAGGCGATAAGAGTTGTGTTGTACCCAGCCGTTCCGCTTCTTATAAGCAGTTTACCTTTTAAATTTGAATTTCCTAGATCTTCATAATTTTTAAGTCCCATTTTAGCAGGATCAAACCTATCTTTTGAATAAACTATAACTCTAGCTCTTTTTGTCACGGCAAACCATTGTGAGTCGCTGTCTCTTAGATTTTGCGGTATGGTTTTTTCTAAATATTCAGAATTTACTTTTTGAAGTACGCCTTTTTGCTTTGCAGAGTATAAATTCCCAACATCGGCAGTTATAAAAAGGTCAGCAGATGAGCTAGCTCCCTCAATCTCAAGTTTTTTGATAAGCTCACTAGCTTTTGCTTGAGTTGCTTTTACTTTTATACCTGTTTTTTTCTCAAATGCATCGTAAATTTTCTGATCTGCATCATAGTGTCTCGCGGTATATAAATTTACTTCACTAGCTAACATAGCGCTTGCTAAAAGTCCTAAAAACAGTACTCTTTTTTTCATTCACTTATCCTTATTTTTAAAATTTTGTTTATTTAAGTATATCTATGATTTTTAAATATAATATTAATTATCAATATTTACATATTAGCAACAAAAAATATTCGAAATCTAAATTTATCTATACTTAAAGAGAATTCTGGTAAAATCAGCACCTATTTTGAAGTAAAGGATTAGCATGCCAAAAATGAAATCTGTTCGCGGTGCAGCTAAGCGCTTTAAAGTTGGTAAAAATAAGATAAAAAGAGGCTCAGCATTTAGAAGCCATATCTTAACAAAAAAACCAAGTAAGCGTATGAGAGACCTTAGACAATCTCAATATGTAGATAGTACTAATGTTTCAGCCGTTAAAAAAATGCTTTGTATATAAGTTTTTGACGAAAGTCATTTAAACCTCCTTAGCCAAAAAGCTTAGGACAAGTTCCGAATTTGGACGCCAATTTGTAAAGGATAAATATGGCAAGAGTTAAAACAGGCGTAGTAAGAAGAAGACGCCATAAAAAAGTTCTAAAACTAGCTCGCGGTTTTTACAGCGCTAGACATAAACATTTTAGAAAAGCAAAAGAACAATTAGAAAGAAGTTTAGTTTATGCATTCCGTGATAGACGTGCGAAAAAACGTGATTTCCGTCGCTTATGGATCATCCGTATCAACGCAGCTTGCAGACTAAATGATATCAGCTATTCAAGATTTATGAATGGTCTTAAAAAAGCAAACATAGCATTAGACAGAAAAGTTTTGGCAAATTTAGCTATGAATGATGCGGCCGCATTTGCTGCTATCGTAGCAGAGGCTAAAAAAGCTCTATAATCATTGAGTCCAACTTGGACTCAATTTTAAATTTACACTATGACTATTGATTTAGCTAAAGTTAAAATCGAAGATAGCTGGAAAGAAGTATTAAAAGACGAATTCCTAAGTTCGTATTTCTTAGAAATTAAATTTAATTTAATAAACGCACTAAAAAACGGCAAAGTATATCCTCCAAGCAACCTCATATTTAACGCATTTAATCTAACACCATTTGATAAAGTTAAGGTAGTTATATTAGGACAAGATCCTTATCATAACGAAGGAGAAGCAATGGGACTTAGCTTTTCTGTGCCAAAAGGCGTAAGAGTGCCACCAAGTTTAGCAAATATATATAAAGAGATAAAAGACGACTTAGGTATAATAGAACCAAATTGCGGCGATCTATCATACTGGGCAAAACAAGGGGTTTTGTTGCTAAATGCGACATTGAGCGTTGGGGCTAGAATGGCAAATTCGCATTCTAATTTCGGCTGGCAGATATTTAGCGATGCCGTTATAAAGAATATCAGCGAGAAAAAAACAGGTGTGGTGTTTATGCTTTGGGGGAATTATGCAAGAGCGAAAGCAAACCTGATAGAAGCTAATAAACATCTAGTACTAACAGCAGCTCACCCGAGTCCGCTTGCACGTGGAGCATTTTTTGGCTCACGTCACTTCTCAAAATGCAATAATTATCTTATAAAAAACGGTCAAACTCCGATTGATTGGGATTTGAACAACTATACGTTAAACTAAATTTAAGGTATTTATAAAAGCAGAGATGCGATAAAAATATTAAATATAAATTTATATCTATAACGCACTCTGCAATGAGAAACTAAATCTTACTCATATCTAGCTTTATAGCTTCATTATCTATATATCCGACACCTTTAGCTAAAATATTTCTAGCAATATCTTGAGCTTCATCTAAAGAGTGCAATGTGCATGTTCCGCACTGATATTTATTTAACTCCGGAATGTCATCTTGAGATTTTACGTTTAATATATCTTTCATAGACTCTTCCCATGCTTTTGCTACCATCTCCCAAGACGGTGTACCTATAAGACTCATATAAAATCCGGTTCTACAGCCCATAGGGGATATATCTATTATCTCAACGTCGTTATTATTTAAATGATCTCTCATAAATCCGGCAAACAGATGCTCTAAAGTATGCGTACCTTTTTGCGGTAAAATTTCAATATTCGGCTTGCAAAATCTAAGATCAAAAACAGTTATTTTATCACCTTTTGGAGTATTCATAACCTTAGCTAAACGAACTCCTGGTGCATTCATAATGGTATGATCTACTTTAAAACTATCAAGTAATGGCATATTGTCTCCTTAAATTTAATAAAAAAGATTTTAGCAAAAGTTATTGAATTTAAAATAAGCCGCCCTAGAATGAGCGGCTAGCAGAAGTTAATGCAAGTGCAAAATTAACTATGAAAAGTTGGGTTTTATTATCTCTACCCAAGCCTTTATGCGATCTTCGGTTTTATCGCTATCATTATCCGCATCTAGCGCAAGTCCTACGAATTTACCATCCTTTACGGCTTCACTTTCATCAAATTCATAGCCATCTGTAGATATAGCACCTACTATATTTGCGCCTTTTTGAGATAATTTTTCGTATAATATTCCCATAGCATTACAGTATGTATCTGAATAGCTTGAGCTATCTCCCATACCAAAAAGAGCAATGGTTTTGCCGCTAACTTCAAGCTTATCAAAATCAAAGCTATCCCAATCATCTTGTAAATCTCCGCTTCCCCAAGTAGAGCTACCGATGATAAGCTTATCAAAGCCATTTATCGTAGCCGCATCAGTATCGGCGATGTTTAGAACTTCGTCAATGCCTAGATTTGCAGCTATTAAATTTGCTGCTTCTTCAGTATTTCCCATACTGCTACCATAAATTATACCTGTCATTAATATCCTTTATCATAAATTTTATTACAAATTTTATATGGAACGAGCCTTAGTCTAGCTCCATTTTGTTTTATATCTATATATCTAGTAAAATTCACATTTCTAGGAAATGCCATATATAGATCAGTGCCTATATCTCTGCTTTTTTGCTGAGCAAAATTTATTTCAGCTAGTAGATTATTTTCATAGTCGCTATCAACTAGCTTGAAAAATGCTATCACCCCTAAAATAGTTTTTTCACCATCCTTTAGCAAAATCAAACCATCTTTCATATCTACCACTTTATATGGATGACGCTTTGAAATCTTATCAAAAACATACTCACTGAACATAAATTGCATATCAAATTTAGCATTTGAAAATGCAGTTTTGATAAGTTTTGCAACTCTCATTTTTGGCTCACGAGCAAAAATAGGCAACTCTTTTCCATCTAAAAATGCACGAATTATAGCATTTGAAATCAAACAAAAAATAACACATTTTGTAAATTTAAACGGCTTAATATTTAGCAAATCATTTACTCTTAAATGAAATATATGACCTACGCTTTGACTATTTTTTATATATTTATAGGGTATTTTTAAGCCTTCATCGACAGATGAATTATAAAGCGTTAAAAATGTTTCGAGCCTATTACTGCTATACAAACTGCCGTAAATTTCATAAAAAACGTCTAAGCCGCTGAATTTAGAAATCATTTTGAGCCTTGGCAACCAAACTCTTTATCTAGTCCAAATACTTTGCAATATTCACAAAAAACGCAGCTTACGCTTCTTTTAGCACACACTATAGGAATGTTGCGCTTTTTAGCTTCGCCTTTGATCTTTTTCATCGTATTATGATTTAAAAAGCTAGTTAACATAATAACACATTCAGTATTTTGAGGAATCGGTTTACGATTTACTCTATTTTCATTTCTCGCATCCCAATGCTCAATGCTACTAGCACCTAAATCTCTTAAAACAGCTTTTATCGGCGTTATTTCATCTGCGCCTATTACTAATACTGACATAATATTCCTTGATACTTTGATACTTTTTTGATATTCGTTATTATATTATCACTTGACTGAATTTAAGCTTATTTTGATTATTCTTATCAAATTATCCAACTAAAAAACAACTCTAAGCTCGTAAAAATCATAAAATAATAGATAAATATGTTATAATAATAGAAAAAGGATTATCTATGAAAAATGCTATTTTGATAAGTATCTTTGCCCTATTTTTAGCATCTTGTAGCGATAAAAAAGCGGTTATACAAGATCCATTAAAAAATGAGCTTTTAGCATACACACAGAAATTTGAAGATACGAATGATAAATTTTTAGCCGTAGGAACATATCTAAATCCCATTCATCAAGATGAATTTCTAGACAAAAAAAATGAGCATTTCATTATCACAATCTATCCAAAAGATAGTAAAATAAACTACTCTTCATTTAAAGTAAATGATGATAATAACGGAACTAAAATATCTATTTTAGAAGATAACGATCCTCTTTTAAAACTAACAACGTTTCAAATGCCATGGGGAATTTATCTAAAGGTAAGTGCGCCGCAAAAAAATAGCGACACACTAAATCTTAGTTTTGAGCGGTTTGTAGATTCAAACGGAACTTCTCGCCCACTCCAGGTATCATTAAATTTTCGAAAAATTGCGAAATCTTTGTATTGGAATTCAAAATAGCAAGATATATGATATAGTTTGCAAGAACTTTTTTAGCATATGTTCTACTCTCGGCGTAAGGAACTAACTCCATAGATAAAAATGGCTCGTATCTTTTATATTCGCTATTTTGACTAAATAGATCTCCTCTTTGAAGCATACGTTTTGTAAATCCTATCCCTCCATTATAAGCATAAGCTATAAAAATAGGGTTTATAAGATATTTTTCCAGATAATCCAAATGATAATTCGCAAATTTATATGCAATCTCAGGCTTAAACATATCATCTTGATCAAAATTTGAAATACCCAGCTCTTTTCCTATATGATTTGCTAAAAACGGCATAAACTGCATCATACCAAGAGCGTAAGAAGTCGAAACCGCACTTGGTACAAAACGGCTTTCCTGCCTTGCTAATGCTAATATGAGAGCTTGCCTTTTAACATCATTTGTGCCGATATGCTCCATAAACGGAGTCGGATAAAAATGAAGTTTATAATTATGAGCTTTTTCCATTATATAACTGTACTCGCCAAGAGTACTTTTAGTAAAAAATCTAACCCCATACCTAATAAGCTCGCTCTGGCTCATTTTTGCTACTTTATTTAATGTTTTTTGCCAAACAAACGGATCTGTATAGTCATAATTTAACAAAGTTTTTGTGCTCGGATCTGGAACAACTATCTTTATCTTGCCTCCACCGCTGAACTCTCTTGCATACAAACTATACATATTTATATCGCTGCTTTTTGATATGGTTTTTAAGATAGACTTATCTTTTGTAATAAGATATATCCAGAAATTCGCGTTATCTCTTTGACTAGCAAATTTAGAAGTCTTTGCCGCACTTTTGAAAAACTCAAGCGCTAAATCGTCTTTATTAAAAATAATAGCATTTATCCCAAGCAAAAACGCTATTTCAGAACTAGCAAACTGCGGCGATATATTTAATAAAGACAGCCTAAAATTATCAAATTTTTTGTTGATCACGGCGTCATTTATAAGAGTTTTAAATTGCCAATTACTAGATAAGTGCGGTATAAATGAACTGGTTATATTGTTATCGTTTAAAAACTTCTCTTTATTGTTGCTTGTATTATAAAACTTAAAATAACTTACAGTATCATTTGTATCCATATAATACTTCACTGGATTTGGGGCATCAAAACCTATAATAAAATTTGCAAGCTCGGGAGAACCGTCTTTAAATTTAAAAGCCAACTCGTCTCTTTTGTCTTTACTCATAGTTTGTAAAAATTTAACGCTCAAAACCATCTTTTGACAAGTAGCGTTAGCATCTATTATATTATTTGCATTTACGCCTCTACAATCAACAACTCGCTCTTTTAAAGGTCCTATGATCGATTCTATATCTTTTTTAAGCTTTCCCGAGTATCTATAAATTTCGGTTCTAAGAGTTTTTATCTCGTTTGGAGTAGCTTTTTTACTCTCATTTATGTATCTATAGATATAATAATCTTTTGCAAGTCCTTTTGGAGCTTGTTTTATCTGCTCGTAACTTATAACTCCGGCATCCAAAAAAACAGCTATAAAAGCTGTAAATATACTAAATTTTAGTAGAAATTTCAATTAACAATCCTACTAAAAATAGATCTAGGAATTGAAGTGCTAAAAGTACGATAATCGGAGCTATATCTATGCCGCCAAATGCAGTGGGTATCTTTGTTTTTCGTACTAACTCATAAGCAGGCGCAGTTATACGATGCAGAAATTGAACTATCTTGTTATACGGATCTGGATTTACCCAGCTAATGAGCGCTGCAGCAACTATAATCCACGTATAGGCGGTGATTACTATGTGTAAGAGGTTTGCTAGTGCTATAATAAACGTGCTTATAACCATCATTTTGCTATTATCTCCTTTATATCATCTTTGATTAGCGCATATAATTCTTTTAGCTCCGGACCATGCTCGCTTCCTGTAAGCAATAAACGAAATGGCATAAACAGAGATTTTCCTTTTAAATTTGTAATTTGTATAATCTCATTTTTCAACTCATCAAAATTATTAGGAATATTTGAGTTTAAAACGGCGTCTTTTATTAAATTTGCATTTTGTTTCCACTCATCTGAAATATCTTTTTTAGAGTAAATTTGATCTATTTTATCTTTAATTTCTGAAATTAAACTACACTCTTGAGTATAAAATCTAGCCAAATGAGGTTTTGATAA
The DNA here is from genome assembly GCF_900475935.1 of Campylobacter fetus subsp. fetus. Lineage (NCBI taxonomy): Bacteria > Pseudomonadati > Campylobacterota > Epsilonproteobacteria > Campylobacterales > Campylobacteraceae > Campylobacter > Campylobacter fetus. Next base: position 87,550 of record NZ_LS483431.1, on the reverse strand, counting down.
ACCAAGTTCTTTTAGCCTTTCGTCACTAGCTTTTTTTATGTGTTCTCTGTTTATTTGAGCTAACTTTTCCTCGTCAAATTTAGCAGGAGATTTCGAAATATTTTTTATACTAAACCACTGTAAAGACTCTTCTAAAGTAAAAATCTCGCAAGGGGTTTTATTGCCTAACAAAATAAGATAATTTGCAATGGCTTCAGGCATATAACCTCTATTTAAAAGCCATTTTACAGATGAGCTATTTTCACGTTTGCTCATCTTTTTGCCTTCTTTATTTAGGATAATAGGCAAATGAGCATAGCCGATTTTACCGGTGTAACCAAGCGCTTCTCGGATTAAATTTTGTTTTGGAGTATTACTAACATGATCTTCGCCTCTGATAACAAACGTGACGCCCTCAAGCATATCATCTATAGCGCAAGCAAAATTATAAGTCGGAGTTTTATCCGCTCTTAAAAGAACAAAACTATCGATATTTTGCGGTTCAAATTTGACTTCGCCTTTTATAGCGTCATAAAAACTTTGCGGCTCGTTTTTGATTTTCAAGCGAACGGCTGCTGGACGGGGATTGCTTAAAACATCGTCATCACTTAAATTTTCACAAGTTCCATCATATCTGTACGGCTTACCTGCTGTTTTTGCGGCTTCTTTTTTAGATTCTAAGGTCGTTTCGTCACAAAAGCATAAAAATGCTTTTTTTTCAGCCAAAAGTTTAGCTGCAAATTCCTGATGAAACTTAAGATTTTTACTTTGATAATAAAGTGTATCCCATTTTATATTAAATTTAGTCAATATATCAAAGATCTCTTTATCTTTTCCATCTATGTTTCTAGCATTATCGGTATCTTCGATACGTAATATAAATCCGCTATTATCTTGTAATGAGCATATGTAATTAAATATAGCAGCTCTTAAGTTGCCTATATGCATATCTCCTGTTGGAGATGGTGCAAAACGGTACATCTATTTTCCTTAAATTTTTCATTTATTATATCACAATAGGCTAAATATTATCTTGTAGCTTAAGCGTTTTAAAAGTATAAAATAGCGTTTAATTAGCTTTTATAAGGTATTTTATCGCTCAGTTTTGCCTCTTTAAAGCCTTTTAGTCTTAACCTGCAGCTATCACAAGTACCGCATGCAAATTCGCTATTTTCATAGCAGCTCCAAGTAAGCTCTAATGGAACTTTTAGGCTACTAGCCTCTTTTACTATATCACCTTTTGAGAGATGAACTAAAGGAGTTTTTATAACTATATTATTATCTGCGGTACCTAAATTTATAGCCTTATTTATAGAATTTATAAACTGTTCAGTGCAGTCTGGATATCCGCTGCTATCTTCTTCTACGACTCCTATATATATAGCCTCACAACCTTCTTTTTGCGCTAGAGCCGCTGCTATACTAAGAAATATACCGTTTCTAAATGGCACGTAAGTTATAGGGATATTTTCGCTTATGCCATCTTTTGGTATATTAAGAGTTTTATCCGTTAAAGCATTTCCACCAATTTGCGCTATAAAACCAACATCTAAAATAAATCGTTTTTCAACATCTAAATCATCGCAAATTAGGTTAAAACACTCTCTTTCTTTATTCATGGTGCGTTGATTATAATCAAAATGAAGCGCTACTATCTCATATCCTGAATTTTTAGCTTTATACGCTGCTAAAGCACTATCCATACCGCCGCTTATCACGCAAACAGCTTTTTTTAAATTTACCATTAAGTCCTACTATAATCGTCTTCTATTCGTATTATATCATCCTCGCCGAGGTAATCCCCAACTTGAACTTCTATAAGGATAAGATCCGTATCAAGCTTATTTTCTAATCTATGGAGCTTTTGCTTTTCTATATAAATCGACTGGTTATTTTTCAAAAGTGTCTCTTTATAATCGATCGTGACTAGAGCTTCGCCACTGACAACCACCCAATGCTCGCTTCTATGAAGATGTTTTTGCAAACTTAAACGCTTATATGGTTTTACTATAATTTTTTTAATTTTGAAATTTGGAGCATCTTCTAAAACCTCATAACTTCCCCACGGACGATAGGCTTTGGTGTGAATTTCGCATAAATTTGGATTTGTTTTTTTTATCAGATTATAAACATTTTTTACTTTTTGAGAGCTACCTTTTTTAGTAACCAAAAGAGCGTCTTTAGTATCTACTATGATAAGATCATCCACATCTACTAAAGCGCTATTTTTATAGCTGATAACAAAGTTATTATTTGCATCTATACTTGTTGATGGCGAACTCTGAACCTTTTTGGATAATTCATCGAAACTTCCCATATCGCTCCACCTAGCATTCAATGGAACCATAGCGATATTTTCACTTTTTTGCATCAAAGCGTAATCAATGCTTATATCATCGATATTTTGCATATATTGTGGTTTAATGCGCATTATATCCGAGTTATTTTCTACATTTAAGATAGCTTGACGCGCCTGTTCAAGTATATTTGGAGCATATTTCTGCATTTGATTAATAAAAACTCCGGCTTTAAAACAGAACATTCCGCTATTAAAATAACAATCGCCCTGCGCCAAAAGCTCTTTTGCTTTTTTTAAACTCGGCTTTTCTATAAAGCTTTTAACATTGTTTCCATCAGCTTTTATATAGCCATATCCTATATTTGGTTCGTTTGGAGTAATACCGAATGTTACTAGCTTGCCATCATTTGCCAACTCTACTGCAGCTTTTATAGATCTATTATATTCGTCTTCAAGCTCGATTAGATGATCACTTGGCGTAACTAGCAAAATTTCATCTTTATCTACGCTCAAAGCACAAAACACTATAGGAGCTGCGGTATTTTTTCCAAACGGCTCTAAAATAAATTTAGCACTATTTCCTCCGCACTCATCAAGCGCTAAAAAATAGTGACTTTCGTTACAAATAATTATTCTATTTTCAGCAAAAGTATTGCGTTTTAATGTTTTACTAAATAGCGAATCATTATCAAAGATTTTTACAAATTGTTTTGGCAAAAGCGCTCTAGAAAGCGGCCAAAGTCTAGTTCCGCTACCTCCGCAAAGAATTACATTTGTCATATTTTTGCCTTTAACTTTTGTACTAAAGATAGTACTTTTTGCTCTAAAAGCTCTTTAGTTTCTAACGAACCGGCTTCAAATCTAGCTACTAAAACCGGTGTCGTATTTGAAGCTCTTACAAGACCCCAGCCATTTTCAAATTTAATCCTAACACCGTCTATATCGATAACATCGACTATCTTAGGAAGTCCGTTTTTGGTATTGTGAAGTTCTTTTTTTAATTCATCTATAATTTTAAATTTCATCTCTTCGGTGGTATCTATTTTTATCTCATCGCTCGAGTATAACTTTGGAAGGCTATCAAGCTCATCATCAAGGTTAAATCCTTTTGCAATAAGCTCCAAAACTCTTATCATAGCATAAACCGCGTCATCAAAACCAAAAAATCTCTCTTTAAAAAATATATGTCCGCTAACCTCAGCAGCCATATCGATATTTAGTTCTTTCATAGCCTTTTTTATATTACTATGACCTGTTTTACCCATAAAAGATTTACCGATTTTGTCTATTTCATCATACATATTTTGCGAACATTTAACTTCGCCTAAAACCCTAGGGTTTTTCATATTTTTTGCATACAAATAGGCTAACTCGTCGCCCTTTATGCTTCTTTTTTTAGTTAAAACAGCTATTCTATCTGCGTCTCCGTCAAACCCAAAACCAATCTCGTATTCACCACTTAAAGCGTTTTTTAAATCTTTTAAATTTTTCTCTTCGCTAGGATCTGGATGGTGATTTGGAAAGTTTCCGTTTGGCTCTTTATAAAAGATAGTAGCGTTTAAACTCAAAGCTTGTATTATCGGCTCTAAAGTAATGCCGGCAGTGCCATTTGCGCAATCGCAAATAATCTTTGTTTTCAGTCCGGTCAAATGCGAAAACTCATTTTTATAAAACTCTACGTATTTGCTTAATATATCGTATTTTTGCGCTTCAAAATTATCTTTTATCTGTTTTTTAGAAGAAATAAGTTCATTTACACTATCTTTTAATTTCTGAAGATCTGCGCCAAAAAAACTATCTTTATGAGTTGTTATTTTAAATCCATTATACTCTTTTGGATTATGGCTTCCAGTAATCATCACGTTTGCATCAAAAACATCTGTAAAAACACTAAAATATCCAACAGGAGTAGGCAGCATACCTATATCAAATACTCTCATTTTAGCTTCATTTAAGCCACTAATTAAATATTTAAAAAGAGTATCGGCGCTAAGCCTAGCATCATATCCAACGCTTATCGTTTTAACATCTCTTTTAGCCATCTCTACACCTAAACAATAACCAATGGCTTTAACGCTGGTTTCGTTTAGATCTTTTTCATAAATACCTCTGATATCATACTCTCTAAAAATCGTATCAAACATAATCCATAACCTTTTTAAATTTAGAATAGAAACATTAAAATACTATCAAAACTAATATTAAATTTACTTTACTTCATATGTTTTTTAAATTTGATTTTACATTATCAAGCTCTTTACTTTGACCTATTCTGTATAATGCAAAATCATATTTTATCGGATCAAAAGCATCAAAGTTTTTTAAATTTAAAGTTATCTCTTTAGCCGCTTTAAAATCATAACTTTTCCTATCGCAAAGCCCCAGAGCAAGACTAACTTTATGCGTATGAGTATCAAGAGGAATTATTAACTCGCTTTTTGGCAAATTTTTAAACAGACCAAGATCGATATCGCTATCTCTAACCATCCATCTAAGCCACATATTATATCGTTTATATGGACTTTTGGGTTCGTTTTGATAACTTCTGCCAAAGAAAAACTCATAACCGTCGCTTCTATAGTCGTTCAAATCATAAATTTTATTTATAAGCGAATTTATTCCGTCTATCATAAGTCCATTTTTATCAAACCCACTTTTTATAATAGCTTGTATATCTTCTTGCGCCGCTCTTTTTATAGTGATAAAAATATTTGACACGTCTTTTGGATTTTGAAATCTATAAAGTCGTTTTTGAGCCAATATCTCTTTTTCTATAATCTGATCGCTTAAGCTTAAAAGTTCGAAATCCAGCGAATTTAAGAATTTCACTATAGCTTTAGCATTTCCGTAAGCGAAAAGTGCGCAAATAAGACTTATATGCACGTTTTTAAATTTAGCCGCCACTTGCAGCGGATCGGCTTCTAAATAGAGATTTTCTAAAGTATTTTTCTCTTTTAAAGCTCTTTCTAAAATTTCTTTTAAACCATAATTCATAATTATTGTTTCATTCCTATAAGGGTTTCTAACATTTTTTCTACTGTTGTGACTATCTTTGCAGCCGCCCCGTAACTTGATTGAAATTTAATTAAATTTCCAAGTTCTTCATCCATATTTACACCACTTATAGACTGAAACTCTGCATTTACACTTTTATAAAGAGATAAATTTGTGTTATTTAAAGCATTAACGGATTCAGTTTTTGACGCTATATCGGTAGTTAAATATCTATAATACCCAGTTATCGTTTCAGATCTTATAGTTCCGTCATTTGCATAGAAATTTAGACTTTGATATTGAAGATTTATCATAGCGTTTGCCATACTATTATCTCCATCTACCGGAGCTTTATTTCCTTTAATCTTTGAAGTATCGCTTGCTAATGATGATTCTATTTTGATATTTGAAGCGCTGTCTCCTTCAAAAAACTGGCTCATTCCAAATACTCCGGGGAAATTTGTTCCTTTATCCTCTATCGCCATAGTATATTCGCCGGATGAAAAAAGAGGAGAAAAACTTAGATGACCAAGTCCTGTTTTCTCATCATAGTTAAACTTTGCAGTGAAAAAATCATTAACATCGTCATTTAAGTTGCCGTTATTATTATCATCGGTATCTGAGTTAAAGTCGCCGACTATTGAATTTCCTTGTTTTGTATCGTCCATGGTTGTTGAAGAGTTTACATTTATAGTTTTTCTTGCTACTTCCACGCCTTGAGAGTTATAGATTATAACATCAAAATTACCGCTTTGAACATTTTGATCAAAGTTTTGAAGAGTTGTGTTTGGTTTCATCTGCGAAAGATCGGTTGAACTCATACCTTCTTGAGCTGCGCTGGCGTATATATTATTTGTTTGTATTATTAATGTCTTTGCAAAAGTATCGAGATTATTTCTAAACTCAGTTATCATACCATCTTTGACTTCTCCATTATCGCCCATAGTTCTGCCTCTTAGATCAAGCATGGCACCAAGTTTGCCGCTATTTATCTTTGAAGCCATATCGACTCTCGTACCGTCATTTAACTCATAATATATATTTGTAAATCCATCTTTATTTCCATTAGTATCAAGAGTAAGAGGATGAAAATTTACTCCATCTATCAGCGTTATGCCGTCTATATTAAGATTATAGTTTCTTCCTTGATCAGTAAGAGTACCTCCAAAAGTGCTATTACTCGAAATATCATTTTTAAATGTTGAGATGTTTAAAATATTTGCCAAAGTAAGCTCTAGCTGATCTCTTTTATCTCTTAAATCATTTGCGTTTTGAGTCGTGCCTGTTTCTACTTTTTGAATTTGAGCATTTAAATCTGCTATTTGTTTGCCGATCCTGTTTATCTCATCTACTGCTAATTTTACTTGCTCGTTTATATTATTATGAACTGTTTTTAGCTGAGAGGATGTATCGTTTAATCTATTTGTTAAAGTGCTGGTTAAATTTAAAAGATTAGTTTTTTGTGCACTTTCATACGGATGAGACGCAAAATTATTCCATGCGCCAAAGTAATTTTCTATATCTTTTAAAAGTCCGGTATCTTTAAGATCTGGAAATCTTTGAGCTATTTCTTGAAGAACTTGCTGTTTGTATGCGGTATTTTCTTTATTTGTCGTTGCAGTTTTGAGCTTGTCAAATGTAAATTCATCATGAATTCGTATTATAGTATCTATCCTAGTTCCCATACCAACATCGCCCGGAGAAGTATGAAGCGGAGTTGTAGCCGACTGCACAACTCTTTGTCTAGTATAGTAATCACTATTTATATTTGTTATATTTTGCCCGGTTACTTGGATCTGGAGCTGAGCGGCGTTTAGCCCTGATGCTCCTGTATAAAGCGAATCGAATATTCCCATCTCAAACCCTTAATTTAAAAAGTTGCTCTGGCGAAAGAGATTCTGAGCCATATGTTCCTGATCCAGAGTCGCTGCCAAACATTGACTTTAATAAAGAGTCGTAAAATTCCTTTACTACAATAACAGATTTTGCGTACTCTTTATTGACTTTTTGTAAAGATACAAGAGATTCTCTCAATTTTGATAGTTTCTCTTTTATATCATCGCAAAGTATATCAGCAAGATCTGTTCCATTATTTTCTTTAGCTAGTTTTACTAGTTCATTATCTAATAATGTTTTTGTATTTTCAAATTTTTTTATAAGTTCGGATTTTAATCTTGTGTGTTCTGCGACAAAAGAATGGTCTGCATTTTTTATATTTTCTATATCGGCTTTGGTTATTTTTATCAGCTCTTCAAGATGTAAAACAGCATCATCTAAATATTTTTCTAACATAGCTCTTACTCCCTTTTTTTCTCAAAGGAGTAAGAGATTTACATAAGTGAGTCAGCTATCTTTTTTGCTAATTTATCGATATCTACTTTATAAGTACCGTCATTTATCTCTTTAGCTATAGTTGCTACTTTGCTATCGTTATTACTACTTTGAGTTTGTGTTGTTTGTTCACTTTTTTTTGTTTCATTTTTAGGTGCTGACAAACCTGAGTAAGCAGCGCCTACACCTACAGAACTTATCATGTTCGATCCTTTTTAACCATATATTAATGACTAAATCGGACATATAAGCTTTTTATTTAGTTTCTTTCTTTCAAAAAATTAAATAACATCTCACTAAATCCCAATCCTCCGCTTAAAGCTTTACTCATCGTATCATTATACATAGACGAATATATCTTATCTCCAGCATCTTGAGGAAAAAGACTATTTTCATTTTTAATAGATATATCTAAAACCTCTTTTAACAAAAATGCTTCAAATGCATCCGTCTGCTCTCTTAAAAGTTCATCATTTTTTGAATCTTTTAAATTTGAATTTATGCTTGATGTACTAAGAGAGTTGTAAGAATCCAAAGCTAAACTATTATCTACTTGCATCTATATTATCTCCACTCCGGCGTGTATCGCGCCTGCTCTTTTTAAATTTTCAATTATCGCTATAATATCTTTTGGAGTAGCTCCTAGTTTATTTAAAGCTCTTGTTACATTAGCTACTGTTGTTTTTGCTGCATCAATTTTTAACGTATTCGTAGTAGTGTCTATCGCTGCTCCGCCTATGTCCACATCATTGGCATTTGCTGCTGCTGGATTATAAGCATTTGGTTCAATTTTTATAGTGATGGCGCCATGCGATATCACAACTGGATCTATAGTGATATTTACACCGCTTACTACAGTTCCGGTTCTTTCATCAATAACAACTTTTTCATCGGCTTTATAATCCATATCCACTTCCAGAACTTTAGCTAAAAACTCGACCATATTTGTATTTGCCGGTTTGGTAAGTTTTACCGTTCTTGGATCTATAGCCATAGCAGCTTGAACTCCGAATTTTGTGTTAATGGCATTTTGCATTCCGACTGCTGTTTGGAAACTAGAGTTTTTAAGACTTAAATTTGCGGATTGCTGTGTATAGATATCGAAATTTACCTCTTTTTCAACAAGACCTCCTGCAAGAATTGTGCCTACAGTAGGATGATTTCCGCCTTTACTAGTACCGCCACCCAAAGTAAGTGCTCCTTGTGCAAGAGCGTATATATCACCGTCAACGCCTTTTAAAGCTGTTAAAAGAAGCGTTCCTCCAACGAGATTTTTAGCATCTCCTATAGAGCTTATAGTAACATCTAACTTATCTCCTTGCCTTGCAAAAGGAGGAAGTTTCGCAGTAACCATAACAGCGGCAGTGTTTTTTGATTTTATATCATTTGGATTTATTTTGACATTTACTGTTTGTAGCATATTTGACAAAGACTGAATGGTAAACTCGCTACTACTTCCGTCTCCGGTTCCATTAAGTCCAACTACCAAACCATATCCTATAAGCTGGTTGTCTCTTACGCCTACTATACTTGCAAGATCTTTGATTTGAGCAGCGTTTATAGTGCTAAGAAGTAGCGCGAACGAGATGATTTTTATAAATATTTTCATATGGACCCTTACTTTATTTTGCAAGGATTAAAGCAATAATTATTCCAAATTTAATTTAAATTTAATGCTGCTTATAGTAGCTAAGCGTTGTTTTTCCAAATTTACGGCTTTTAAATTTAGAAAATCCGGCACAACTATCAGGAGAATTATAAGTTGAAATATGCTCTAAAACTATTAAAAATATCTTTGATTTATCAAGTGCAGAGATCATATCCCAAACTCTCTCATAAATTCCGCCAAATCCATCTCTGATATCAAACGGAGGGTCTATGTATAATACTATATCATCATTTTCATTTACTATTTGAGGAGTTATTTTAAACGTATCAGCATTGATTGCAAGTATATTTTGGTCGTTTAAGTTATCGATATTTTTCTTTGTAAATTTATACGAATCCCTATCTAACTCGACAGCATATGCTTTAGCCGCATAGTTGCTAAGCGCTTCGGCAGCCATAAGTGCACTTCCTCCAAATACTTCTATAAAAACTTTACCGACTATATCTTGTCTCGCTGCGCTAAAAAATGACTCTTTTACTATAGATTTTGTACTTCTTGTTGTATTTAAACTCGGTAAAAATAGCTTTTTCCCTTTGAATCTGCCACTACTAATAGTCGTCGTCAGACTACTTTTCATATTCATCTTTTATAATATTTATTAAATCACGCTTAAAATTATCGACTAAATTTGAAACTCTCTCTTCTAAGCTTAAAGGGCTCTTTTTTACATAGTTTTGATTTCTTATTTGCATAGCGGAATAAAACTCTTCTAGCGTATTTAATAGCGTATCTTTTGTAAATGGCACACTAAGATATGGTGATTTTTCGCTTATTATGAAAACAGGTTTATCCGAAATCGTTTTTTTATCTGATATGATAAAATCGCACTCTTTTTTAGGCGCGTAGTAACCGTCCAAAAATAGTCTTAGACTCTGTGCAAGAAGTACGCAGTCGCACTCTATCGATATTTTCATAGAATCTCCTTATGCATCATTCTAGCATATTTAATATAATATTTCAACTATAACTATAAAGCTTTATGCAGTAATTACCGATATAATAAAAGTTAGATTTTATATTTCAAAGGATTTAAAGATGGAAATTTTTAAGGTAGCCTCGCAGCAAATAGATAATTCCGTTGCTTTAAATACTAAGCAAAATAGCAACCAAACAAGAGAAGTTGAGCAAGCAAAAATACAACAAAACGTAGCGCAAGAACGCTCTAACCAAAATAAAGGCAATAATGAACAAGACTCAAAGCGTATAAGCGACATAGTAAATAAACTAAATGACAACATGGAGACTCTAAACACAAACATAAGATTTGGTTTTAATGATAAAATTAGCTCTATGTATGTGAGCGTAACAGAAGCTGATAGCGGTAAAGTTATCAGAAAAATACCGACTGAAGAGATTATGAAATTAACAGAGCATTTTAAAGAGATTGTCGGTGTGATCTTTGATAAAAAGGAATAAAAAATGGCTATTAATACTGAAAAGTCCCAACTTGGATTGGGAAGTGGTAATGTCCTTTCGTGGGATATTCTTGATAAATTAAAATCAGTTGATACAAAAAATTTAGTATCAACGATAGATGCTAAAATTCAAACAAATTTGACTCAACAAAAAGACTTAACAGCCATAAAAACACTATTAAGCAATTTTAAAAGCAACGTATCATCACTTACTGATGATACTAGCTACTTAAAACGCTCGGTATCTAGCTCAGGAAGTGGAAGCGCTACTGTAGATGCAAGTACCGGAGTTAATGAACAAACAATGAAAATTAAGGTATCTCAACTAGCTAGTCAAGATGTATATCAGTCTAAAAAATTTGAGCTAAAAAACGAATCTGTTTTAAGTCCGGGTTCGGCTGAAACAAGTTTTAAGTTAAGCATAGGATCAGACTCATATGAGATAGAGATCAATGCTTCAACTACGCTTGAAGATATAGCAAACAAAATAAATGAAGCAACAGACGGCAAAATTCAAGCAAAAGTTTTAAATGTCGGAGGAGAAAATCCATATAGTTTAGTTATCCAGTCAAAAGATAGCGGAAAAGATAACGAAATAAGTTTTAGCTATGTACAAGATAGCGCAGGAAGTATAGACAACTCAAAAAATTTAATGAAATCTTTAGGATTTATGTTTAAAGATCCAAGTACGACTTCTCCTGGCGAAAAGCTAACTATGATGACAGAAGATGAGATAAAAGATGCAGCATTAACAGATAAGACTATCGATACTTCAAATTTAGCTTCAAGACTGCAAACTGCTCAAAACGCTATATTTGAATATAACGGAATAGAGATAACAAGAGATACAAACTCTATAAGCGATCTCATAACCGGAGTCACTATAAAGCTAAATAAAGTGGATAAAGAAGGAGAAAGCTCGAATTTCGACATTAAACAAAATACAGAAGGTATAGTTCAAGACGTAGAAGGCTTAGTTAACAGTTACAATAATCTTATGAATAATTTATCAGTAGCAACTTCTTATAATTCAGAGACAGGAGCTAGCGGAACATTTCAAGGCGTAAGCGAAATAACGCAGATAAAATCAAAAATTAACCAGATAATAAACGGAGTCTCAAAAGACGGAAAATCAATTCAAGACTTTGGATTATCTCTAAGCAGTGACGGTCTTTTGAAACTAGAAGCTAGCAAACTTAAAGATGCTTTATCGAACAATTTTGATAATTTTAAAAACTTTTTTAGCTCAAAAACAGAGTATACAAACGTATCTACAACAGGAACAAAAGCCGTAGAAGCAGGAGAGCTTCAAGGAAGTTTAACTATAAACGGTAAAAATATAGATATCAAAACCGACTCTGCAAACAATAGCAATCAAAACGCAAAAGATATACTAAAAGCTATCACTAGTGCAGGTATAGACAACATCGCTGTAACTATAGATAAAGACGGAAAACTAGTAATAAAAGGTAGCGGTGGAGAAAATTTAGAAATAAAAGGCGACTCTACTTTTTTAGAAAAACTAGGTTTAAAAGAAACTGAACTTAAAGGAAGCTCAGAAGTTACCGGAGGATTTTTCAAACAGTTAAAGGATACCTTAGATTCATTTATAGGAACTAAGGGATCGCTAGTTACGTACGAAGAGAGCCTAGTTAGCAACAACAAACAGCTAACAAAAGAAAAAACAAACAATGAGGAAAGTATTACCAAAAAGTATGAAACTATGGCTGAAAAATGGGTGCAATATGATAGCATGATAGCAAAGATAGAACAGCAGTTTTCTACGCTAAAAACCATGATAAATGCACAACTAAACTCTAAATCTTAAGGATGATGGTATGCAATCAAATGTAGCTTACGCAGCTTATAACCAAAATAATATCGGTATAGAATCTCCACAAAAGCTTATCACTATGCTTTATGAAGGAGTTTTGAGATTTATCTACCGTGCAAAAAAAGCGATAGACGAGGGAGATATAGAAACAAAAGTTCAATTTCTAAATAAAACAAATGCGATATTTTTTGAACTTATAAACTCTTTAGATATGAATCAAGGAGCGATATCGCAATACTTAAATGGACTTTACGCAAGGCAAATTCAGCTCATATCTCTAGCAAATAGCACAAACGATAAAGCTCCGCTAGATGAAGTAATACACGTAACAAGGGAGCTTCTTGATGCATGGAGAGACGTTACGAAAGAAGAGTCAGATGAAGTGGCTAGATGATTTTAAGAGTGCTTTGGTAAATGAAGATCTAAATAAAATAGAGTATTTGATAAACAACTATCCAAATAAAATGGATATAGAAGAGATGCAATGCGCAGCAGCTTTATTGGAAAATGCAGCAGCGATATATAAACGAAAACAAAAAGAGTTAGACGTAGAGTTTCAAAAAGTTAAAAAAGCTAGAAAATATAGCTTCTAAACTAAAAGCTACTTTGTAGGTGCGATGATAAGCCGAGTTCTGTTATGGTAGCTATTTATCTAGTTTTGATATTGTATCAAACTCAAGCGAAGGGTTGAGCATAAGACTCCAAACCGTCCCTTCTTGCTGCAAGTTGGGTTTACATAGCTATAAGTATCTCTACTTATACTGGTGGGCTCTTACCCCGCCGTTTCACCATCACCGTTAAATTTCTTTAGCGGCAGTTTCCTTTCTGTTGCACTTTCCCTTAGGTTTCCCTAGCCACCCGTTAGGTGGAACTCTGTCTTATTGCAGCTCGGACTTTCCTCAAGATAATATCTTGCAACTACCCATCGCACCGGCTGTTATTTTAACTAAAATATATTAAAATAGATATAAATTCAAAAGATCAATAAAGTTTTTTAAATTTATACCGATATTATATGTTTAAAATCGATAGTATGTGAATACTTGTGGGAGAAAAACTCCCACTTTTTACTCTTCAAAAATATCTCTACCTAAAATTTCGCGCAAAACAACAGTCGCATATGAACCTTTTTGTAGCGCAAAACTTATGCTAAACTGTGCGGATTCTTCATTATATTTATATTCTAAATTATCAATCCACATCCAAGCAAATCGTCTTGAACCGCTTACAAAAGAACTAAATTTATAAGCGTCTCTAAATATTTCATCTTCTAAACTCTTTGCAACTCCTGTACTTTCATACGCTTTAGAACCGATTATCAATCCGCAGCTTGTTCTGTCTCTTGCTCCAAATTTAGCAACCTCGGCTTCTAAATCTTCGCATAAAAACACCTTTCCAAAAGGATAATGACCTAAAACTTCGCCTTGAAAAAGCTTAAAAAATTGTTTTTGGGATTTTAAATTTTTTATAGTAGTTTTATCAAATTTATATATATCTTCAAGCTCCCTGGCGCTAAAATCTTCACTAAAACGGCTAATTTCCACTCTCTTGCTTAGCCATTTGTTAAAAAGATCGCTCTGATAAGCTGAAATTAAAAAATCTCTTAACTTTGGATTTGCCTTTTTAAACATCGATTTATCACCGTTTAAAGCACTATTTAAAATTTCAAATCCACTATTTGCATTATCTCCAAATCTACCGAACCTCTGATAACCGAAATAATTCGGATAGCCGTTTTTATCGATAGTTTTTAAAGCCTCTTTAAGTTTAAGAGCTTCACTTCCTAAGACTTTTTTGAGACGAATAAAAAAGCTGTTTGATTTTAAGTGACCGATTCTTATTTTATTATTATGTTTTGTTATACTTAGGATTTTTAAATTTTCGTAGCTGAATTTTGAAATTTCATTTTCAAATTTAGCCGGCATACTAATAAATTGTGTTGTCATACCCTCTTTATCTTTAAGCCCGGCATAACCAAAATCACGCATTTTTGCTCCGCTTTGCCTGCTTAAAACAGTAAGGGCTTCGGAAGTCGTCATACCTTTTTTTTGAATTTCAACAACGAGATGCTCACCGCTTCCACTAAAACTATAAAGAGGGTTTTCTCTAACTACAAAATCACTTGCGTTTTTACTAAAATGCGCGTTTATAGGCGAATGCGTAGTGCCTAAAAGCGGTTTAAAAATGGCTGTATTTTCCATATGATTTATATTTTCCTTTTATCAGTTTTCCTAATATATTTAGTTTAAGTCTACATTTTTTTGCTTCATTTTGCATACGTTTTAGATGTTTTTTACTCACCGTAAATAGAAGTTCATACTCTTCACCGCTTCTGAACTCATCTTTACTAAGTATATTTTTAAATTTGATTCCAAATTTAGAGCATATTTTTGGTAAATCGCTAGCCAACCCGTCGCTGATATCCATAGCACTGTGTATAAAAGGTGCTGCTTTTTTCATAAAATTTACTCTTAAAACAGGTCTTTTAAAACGAGAATTTTTCGGTAGATTTCCACCGTTTTGGAGAATTCTCAAGCCTTTTAAGGAGTCTCCTAGCTTCCCTGTATAGCATACTAAATCCCCCAGCCTAGAAGTATTTCTAAAAATAGGTTTTTTGGAGTTTAGGTATGATATTATCGTTAGGCTTATTATTATTTCGCTGCTTTTTATAGTGTCTCCGCCGACTATCTCAACATTAAAATCTTTCGCTGCGCTTTTTATACCTCTACAGATCTCATAAATATAGTTATTTGATATGTTTTTTGGAATACCAAGCCCTAAAAGGGCATATTTAGGAGTTGCGTTCATAGCTACCGCGTCACTTAAATTTACCAGCATTGCTTTTGTGCCGATCTCATAAGCGCTTAACCATTTACGTTTAAAATGCGAATTTTCAACAAACATATCTTTGCTAAGCACCATTTTGCCGACTACTGCTCCATCATCGCCGTTTAGTTTATGAGAAAAACGGTCTATTATACTCTGCTCTTTATCCACTCTTTAAGCTCCTGCCACGAAGCTGACGTATCAGCCATACTAATCACATCTTTATCAACGCAAAACTCGCAAATCGCTGTCACCTTATCATCATTCATAAATAGTTGACGATGAAAAAGCCCGGCTTCTTTAATGATCAAAGAAGCCCTGTTTATAGCGATCTTTATCTTTGCATCGTTTGCACTTTTTATCCAGCTTAAAAATATATCGTCATAGCTTAAATTTAAAGCTCCGGTGCCATCTGGAAATACGACTATATCATATCCATAAAGCGACTGAGAGTAATTTGGTGAATTGAGCTTAAATGAGCCCTCGCAAGTTATCTCTTCTCTTAAAGAAGCAACTTCGAAATCAACGCTATTTGCTATAAAGAAATCATAAATTTTAGCAAAGCTAAGCATACTTATTCCATCATACAAGACTATGCAGCTCTTCACATATCACCTTTTGTTTTGCATAATATTAGCGAAAGCCGCATAAAATAGTCATAAATTTAAGATCTATTTGATATAATCTTACGACATAAATTTATTCACGATAATTAATTCAGTATAATAATTAGGTAAAAAATGTTTGATATAAAAAAAGCCAAACAAGAAAGCAACTTTAGAGAGTTAAAAATATCTCAAAGCCATTCCAAATTTATAAACTATAGAGGCAAAACTCTTTTAAATCTCGGTAGCAACGATTACTTAGGCATAGCTACGAATATAAGTTTAAGAGACGAATTCTTAACAATCGCCAAACATAAAGAGTGGTTTTTTGGCTCTGGCGCGAGTAGGCTTGTATATACTTCAAGTAACGAATTTAATGAGCTTGAAAGCTGGTTTGAATCGAAATTTGACGGTAAAAAAGCAACAATTTTTAACTCCGGCTACTGTGCAAATTTAAGCTGTATATCAGCCATAAATAGTCCAAATACTCTATTTTTAGCCGATAAATTAGCTCACGCTAGCATGATAGACGCTCTAAAGTTAGCCGGAGCAAATTTCAAAAGATATCCTCACAACGACCTTTTAGCACTTCAAAATTTACTCGAACAAAATCAAGATAAATTTGAAAATATTATAATATTAACAGAGACTATTTTCAGCATGGATGGGGATTTGCTAGATATCAAAAATCTTATAAATTTAAAAAAACGGTATAAAAATGTACTACTTTATATCGATGAAGCTCATTCATTTTTTATCAAAGACGAATTAGGTCTAGCAAAAAGCAGCCAAACAGATACCGATGTGGATTTTTTACTTGTAACTCTTAGCAAAGCAGTCGGGGGAGAAGGAGCTGTTATACTTAGCGATAAAGAGTATAAAGATATTTTTATAAACTCGGCTAGAAGCCTGATTTACTCTACTGCCATTCCTAGTATAAATATAGCATGGACGAACTTTATACTAAACAAAGATTTTAGCCGCGAAAGGACAAATTTAGAAAAAAATATCAAATTTTTAGATCTTGGCACAACTCACATATGTCCATTTATGACCTATGAAAACGATAAAACTCTAGAACTCGCAAATAAAATTTTTGACTCTGGATATTTCGTACCGGCAATCCGTCCCCCAACAGTGCCTAAACATAATTCAAGACTTAGGATAAGCTTAAGAGGAGATATAGAAATAGGCGAATTATCAAATTTAAAAAAGATTTTAGATGAAAATAGATATCATTAAAAAAGACGGTAAAAAACTAATTTTGTTATTTTTAGGCTATTCATTTACGCCTAGTTGTGTAGAACATTTAGAAGTAGGAGATTTCGCTTTAGCGGTTATTTACGACTATAGCGAACTTGAGTTTGATCATAGTTTTTTAAAAGATAAAGATATTTATCTAGTGTCTTGGTCAATGGGTGTTTGGGCTGCAAATTTGGTATTAAAAAATATACCTTTAAAAAAATCAATAGCCATAAACGGAACTCCGTTTGGTATAGATGAAAAATACGGTATAAACGCAGGTAATTTTTATAAAACAATAACGAATTATGATTTTGAAAACTTCAAAAAGTTCTGTTTTTTAGGAATTCCACCAGAAAAAATCTCAAATTTTAAATTCAATACAAACGCAAAATTCGAACTACTTAATCTCTATAAAAACGCTATAAAACCGTGTGATAACAACATTTGTTGGGATAAAGCGATTATAAGCAAAAAAGATTTGATCTTTTCGCCAAAAGCATCTGAATGGTTTACATGTCAAAAAATATATATAAATGCTCCACATTTTGCATTTTTTAACTTTAAAAGCTTTGGAGATATAATTGAAATTTGAAAAAGCTATCAACTACGAAGAATTTGCAGTGGCTCAAAAATTTGCCGCTCTCAATCTCATAAATTTGTTAAAAAAATATACGCAAAACTTTAAGAATGTTTATGAAATCGGTGCTGGAAGCGGAGTTTTAACAAAGCTTTTTATACAAAATTTTAATTATGAACATTTAATTCTTAATGATATCTATAAAAGTGAATTTATGAATAATTTTTATATGGATATCGGAGATATAACTACTAAACAAATGCCAAAAAACATTGATATTATCATATCGAGCTCAGTATTTCAATGGATTGATGAGATTGAAAAACTATGTGATAAGATATTTCTAAGCCTAGAAAATAACGGAATACTTGCATTTTCTATGTTTATAAATGGAACTTTAAATGAACTTTCAAGCTTTACTAAAGATAGTTTAAATTATAAAAATACGGATCAAATCATAGATATTTTTGGAACCAAATTTGATATTTTAGAGTATAAAAATGGGGAATTTATAGCTAAATTCGGTAGTTTAAAAGAGCTTTTAACTCACCTTAAGCAAACAGGGGTAAATAACTTAAACGGGAGTTTTAAACTAACCAAATCAAATTTAAAAAGTCTTGAAACGCATTTTAATAATGATTTCAAACTAACTTATAAATTTACAAATATAATCTGCAAAAAAGGTAAAAAATGAGAAATATCTGTATCAGCGGTATTCATACGGATGCCGGAAAAAGCTGCGTAAGTGCGGCTTTGTGTTATGCGTTTTCATACGAGTATTTTAAGTTAATACAAGCCGGAAATATAACCGATGAAAGTTTTGTAAAAAAAATTGTGCCAAATCTCAAATCACACTCTCCTGGCGTAATGCTGCAAACCGCTGCTAGTCCGCATGTAGGAATGATAAATGAGAACATACATTTTGACGGACTTAAAATAAAAATTCCAAAACCAGACGATATTTTAGTCGAGTTAGCAGGAGGACTTTACTGTCCGCTTGATGACAAATTTTACATGATCGACTATATCAAAATAGCAAATCTTCCTACGTTTTTAGTTTCTAAAAACTATCTTGGCAGCATAAATCACACTATTTTAAGCATAGAAGCCTTAAAAATGAAAAATTTAGAGATTTTGGGGGTTATTTTTAGTGGATCTAAAGATGAGCAAAGTGAGAATTATTTAAAGAAGCAGTTTAAAGATCTACATTTTTTTAATCTAGAAAACTTTGATGAAACAAGCTTTGAAAAAGCAAGTCTTAGATTAAAAGAACAAATTATAAAAGCGAGAGTAAAACTATGATATATGAAAATGAACTTATCTGCATTGAACTTGAAAAAAGCGAAATTCCTTGGGTAAAGGTATTTACAAAAAAAGAATTCAAAGAGATTAGCGATGTAGATGATGTGACTAGAAAATGGCTATTTGAAGCGGCTCTAATTACCGAAAAAACTATGCTTGATTTCTACTGCGCCGATAAAATAAATTGGGCAAGTTTTGCTAATTACGTTCCAAAAGTACATATCCACGTTCAAGCCAGATTCAAAGACGATAGCTTTTTTCCTGAGTCGATGTGGGGTACAAAACAAAGAGATGGTACGAAAAGGGATTTAAATATAGAAAAATTTACAAATCAACTCGTTTTAAATTTAAAAAATTATAACTTTATCAAAAAATAATATCTACTTTGCATAAAATTTATTAATATTTTTAAATTGAAAAAATTAACGTAGTTAATGAAATTTAAAAAATTATTAAATAGTATATTTATTGTATTGAAATTTAATATTAATTGTATTTTACATTGTACAATTATTTATATTTTATAAAAAAGGACAAAAATGACAAAGAGAATATTTGGATCTGCGTTGTGTGCAATGCTTTTAGTAGGTTTTGCAAACGCAGCAAACTACGATATAGATGTTACTCATTCAAGTACAAATTTCAAAATCAAACACCTAAGCGTGAGCAACGTAACAGGATCGTTTGACAAATTTAGCGGAATTGTTGATATAGAAAACGGTATACCAAAAAAGATAGATGCTATAATAAACGTTGATTCTATCAATACAAGCAACACCGCAAGAGATAACCATCTAAAACAAGCTGATTTTTTCGATATTGCTAAATTTCCTGAAATGAAATTTGTTATGACCGAATTTAAAAAAGATGGCGATAACGAAGGTAAAATTATAGGAAATTTAACTATAAAAAATGTAACAAAACCAGTAACTCTAAACTATGAATTTGGCGGACAAAGCAAAAATCAAAAAGGAATTCAAATCGTTGGATTTAGCCTTGAGGGCAAGATAAAAAGAAGCGATTTTAGCTTTGCTCCAGATACAAGCACATTAACTTTAGGAGATGAAATTAAGATAAATATAGAAGTAGAAGCTGCAGCAAAATAAATAAAAAAGGCGGATTTATCCGCCTTTCATATCAAAGTATCAGGTTTTAGTATCAAAAATTACGCTAAAGTAGAATTAAGCATCCAAATTTTCTTCTCATATGAACCGTAATGATCTTGAGCGATATTTGCAGTTGTTGTATCACCGGCTTTTTCAGCTGCCGCTTCAAGCTTTTTGAACTCTTCAACAAGATGTTTATAAGCTACTCTTAATTGTTCTATAACTTCTATAGCAGTATAGCTATCTTTTTGCATTACCGGAGCATGAGCAAGTTTTACAAGCTCTTCAGATTTTAAAATAGCTTTCCCGCCTATTTGTATAGCTCTTTCAGCTACATCATCAAATAGCTCTGCCATCTCTTCATATGCTTTTTCAGTATATTCGTGAATTGAGAAAAATTGAAGACCTTTTACATTCCAATGATAGTCATGAAACGCAATGAAAAACGCATGAGCGTCTGCTTGAATTTGGTTAAGTTGTTTAACTACATTTGTCATTTTATATCCTTTATTTTTTAATTTCGAGAATTATATCAAATTATTCTTAAAAAGAAATAAATCTTAGATAAGAATTTTTATTATTTAGATACAGAATCTCTTATTAAGTAAATTATATAGTTTAAATGATAAATAAAAAATAAATATTGCCTATTTTGAACCCTATTTGTTGAGTAATCATTATCAAAATACAAACAGACAAAATTAGTTATTTGATAGTAAATTTTTTAGTATTCTTTTAGAGGCTTCAACGCCAGGCTGATCATAAGTATTTACTCCGAGCATAAGTCCAGTAGCGCTTGTAAGGAGCTCGTAATAATAAATGAGCCAACCAGAGTGCCACTCATCTAATCTATCTACTAAAATCGTATCTATGCTGATATTTTCACTAAGTAAAGCTTGAATGGTAGATTTTGCTTGAGCATTTAAAAGCGTACTCATAGACACTTCATTTACAAAGTCGCACTCATCTAAATACTCAAGTTTTAAATTTGGAATACAAATGCTGCTTAAATGATCTTTTAAAATCAAAAACGTAACTGTTTTATCTTTTATTCCTTCCATTATAAGCTGCAAAAACGAGTGTTGATCTTTACTTCCTATAAGTCCGACCGGAGTAAGTCCCATTCGCTTATAACCGCGCTTTTTACCAAGACTCTCAGCCCATAACTGTACATACCAATCATTAAAACTATGAAATCTTTCACTATAGCTAAAAACTACATTTATCTTAGCGCTTTTATGCGTTGCATAGTGATATGCTTTTTGTAAAATTAAACTATCATCATCTTCTAAAAACTGCTTTTTACAAGAAACAGCACCGTCTAACAAGGATGACGTATCTGCTCCACATAATCCAAGCGGCACAAGCCCTATAGCAGATAATACGCTAAAGCGTCCTCCAACATTTTTTGGAATATTAAAAACAGTTATATTATGTAAATTAGCGTACTCTTCAAGAGGGCTTTGGGGATCGGTAATTATGATAAAATTTTTGTAATTTTTTGGCGAATAGAGATCTAAAATATACTTATAAATACTAATTGGCTCTATAGTCGTGCCTGATTTGCTAGATAAGATAAAAATACTGCTATCAAACTCGATATCTTTTAATCTATTTTCTATATAAAACGGATCAAGATTATCTAAAAATATAAGCTTAGTTTTTAAATTTAGCATTTCATAAAGTGCTTTCACGCCAAGCGAGCTGCCGCCAACTCCTATTAACACAACCGTGTTGAAATTTACATTTTTACGATACAAAGCAAGTTTTTCGCTTATCTCCTCACCAAAACTAGGCAGATGATAATAGCCGATCTCATCGTTATTTAGCTCTTCATTCATACGTCTTGCGTATGAGCTGATATTTTGCATATCCTTAAATGGAAACTTCAGCTCATTTACTACCATTGTCACTCTCATAGAAGAAATTCGTAGCTTCGACAAATCCGCTAACAGAACCACAATCAAATCTTCTTCCTTTAAATTTATAAGCTAAAACCATACCGTTTTGAGCCTGTTTTAAAAGCGCGTCTGTTATCTGAATTTCACCGTTTTTGCCCGGTTTTGTAGATTCTAATATCTCAAATATATCGGGCGTAAGTATATATCTGCCTATGATAGCAAGATTTGTAGGGGCTTCATCTGGACTTGGTTTTTCTATCATATCATTTACCATTAAAAGATCATCTTCTATAAACTTGCCATTTACAACACCATAACTACTGATACTCTCTTTAGGAACTTCCATAACCGCTACTATGCTACAGCGGTATTTTTCATAAATTTTCGCCATCTGAGCTAGAACATTTTCACCATCTTCGTTTATACACAAATCATCGGCAAGTATAACACCAAAAGCTTCATCTCCTACTAAAGTTCTACCAGTATATATCGCGTCTCCTAGACCTTTCATACTACTTTGACGAGTAAATGAAAAGCTACAAGAATTCATAAGATCTCTTATCTCGGTAAGAAGATACTCTTTTTTAGTCCCGGCTATTTGGTGCTCAAGCTCATAACTTATATCAAAATAATCCTCCAAAGCTCTTTTTCCTCGACCGGTGACAAATGCCATATTTTTCATACCGGCTTCTCTAGCTTCATCTACTCCGTAGTGAATAAGAGGCTTAGTAAGGATAGGAAGCATCTCTTTTGGCAAACTTTTTGTAGCTGGAAGAAATCTCGTACCATAACCGGCAGCAGGAAAAAGGCAAGTTTGTATCATATGGATAATCCTTAATTTTTTAGTAATTTTATCTTAAATTCATTTAAATTTAAATTTATCTGTTAAAATATATCCATGTTTATAGTAAATCAAATTTATACCGGCTCAAAAGAGATAAAAAAGTCAAATTTTATAAGCTATTTATGCCCTATAAATGAATTTGAAACTCTTCACAAAAAGCTAAAAGAAGATCATCCAAAAGCGGCTCACATAGTATGGGCGTACAGAAATTACAACAAACATTTTCAAATAGTAGAAAATTCCAGCGATGACGGTGAGCCAAAAAGCAGCTCCGGACCACCTTGTCTTGATGTGCTAAGAGGAGCAAACCTTATAAACACGGGAGTTTTTGTTGTACGGTATTTCGGAGGAGTAAAACTAGGAGTCGGCGGACTTGTACGAGCATACTCCAGCAGTGCAAATTTAGTGATAAATAACGCAAATTTGATCAAATTCGAAGCGCAAGATGAATGTCTGTTTTTTATACCGTTTGCCTTGTTGGCACGTTTTAATCATTACTTTGAAAAACACGGAGTAAAAGACGAAAAAAAGGAATTTGTAGAGCAAGGGTCTATTTATACTTTTAAATTTAAAAAAGAAGATTTTGAAGAGTTTTTTAAATTTGCAAAAGATTTTGAAATAGATGGATTTTACTTTCTTGCAGTGCCGATATTTGCCAAAGAAATTATCTAATTTTCATAAAATCTTTTGTCATATAAGCACAACAAGAGATAATTTTAATTTATACGTAAATATAATCACTCATAACCGGCGTTAAACCGGCTTTTCTTATAGATCTTTTCATCTCTTCTACATCTCTACCGTCGCTGATCTCAAACTGAGAATCGCCTTTTTGCTCATCTTTTTTACCACCGTGCTCACCGATACCAACACTAACTCCGGCAGAAACTTTTGTTACTCCAAGTTTGATTGCGTTATCCCTAAAATGCGCACTTTCTCTAGTGCTAAGAGTGATATTTGCAAACGGTAAAAATAGACGATAAGCAACGATAACTTGCAAAAGCTCTCTCTCGCCGACGTCTTTTGGATTAATCTTTTTATTGTTTATAATAGGTCTAAGTCTAGGAACTGAGATAGAAATCTCAGCATGAGGATACTTTGCTTGCAAAAGATAAGCGTGAAGCCCTGTAGATAAAGCGTCTTTTCTCCAGTCATCTATACCTAAAAGAGCGGCAAAAGCAACCCCTCTCATACCGCCCATAAGTGCTCTTTCTTGAGCGTTTAGACGATATGGAAAAATGCGTTTATTTCCCTCCAGATGGATTTTTTCATATTTTAGCGGATTATAAGTCTCTTGAAATACGGTTACAAAATCCACGCCGCATTTGTGTAAAAATGCGTATTCATCCGAATTTAGAGGATAAATTTCTACTCCTACTACCTTAAAATAACGTTTTGCAAGCTCACAAGCTCTACTTATATAACTAAGCGGAGTTTTGCTTTGACTCTCTCCTGTAAGTATAAGAATTTCGTCTAATCCACTTTTTGCGATGTTTTCTAACTCACGTATAATGCCATCTTCTTCAAGCTGCGCACGTTTTATCTTGTTGTGTACATTGAATCCGCAATAAACACAGTTATTATCGCAATGATTTGCTATATACAAAGGTGTAAAAAGATAGATATTTTTTCCAAAATGCCTCTCTTTGATACTCATCGCTTCTTTTGCCATATCTTCTAAAAAGGGGGCTGCTTCAGGACTTAAAAGTGCCTTAAAGTCATATATACTTTTATTATTTGCATTAATAGCGCTTATAACATCATCTTGAGTAAAGTTTTCAAATTTAGTCTCTTCCCACTCTTTAAATATCTTATTCATCACATCATGGCTTATAACCTCTTGATGAGGAAGATAACGCATATGATCTGTTCTATCTCTCATTTTATATTCTCATTTTATCTTTTAATTTTCGCCTAAAAATCCAGTTAAAGGCGAACTAGCGCTTGCTATATTTTTTACCCTACCAAGTCCGGCTTTATAAGCAGTTCTTCCGGCAATTATCGCTTCGCAAAACGCTTTTGCCATAGCTCTTATATCTTTTGAAGTAGCAATAGCGGTATTTACCATAATAGCAGCACAACCCATCTCCATAGCAGCGCATGCCTCGCTAGGACGGCCTATACCCGCATCAACTATAATAGGAATATCTATCTCGTCAATCAAAATTTGAATAATATCTCGGTTTATAAGTCCTTTATTAGAACCGATCGGAGCGGCTAAAGGCATAACGGCACTTGCTCCAGCATTTACTAAATCTCTAGCGCAAGTTAAGTCTGGATACATATATGGCAACACTATAAAGCCTTCATTTGCAAGTTTTTCGGTAGCTTTTATAGTTTCGTAATTATCGGGAAATAGATATTTACTATCTCGAATGACTTCTACTTTTATAAAATTTCCGCAGCCCAACTCACGACTAAGTCTTGCTATGCGCAGCGCTTCATCGGCATTTCTGGCACCGCTTGTATTTGGTAAGAGAGTTACATTTTTTGGTATAAATTCGGTTATACTATCTTTGTCTTTATTTACTCTTCTTAAAGCAAGAGTTACTATTTGCGCTTTAGCGTCTTCTACACAAGCACTTATCAACTCTGGATCAAATTTACCAGAGCCCATAATAAATCTTGAGCTAAAACTAACTCCACCTAAAACAAGCTCATCCATTTTGTTTTACCTTATCTATTAATATTTCTAATATTTTATTTGCTTGATGCATAGCGCATATTCCGACTCGCGGCGCCATAAGTCCATTTCCTATACTAGCCGCACTTACTAAATCACCGCAAACATAGAGATTATTTGCCATTTTTATAGTTTTTATATCTTCATTTCTACCGTATCCGGCCATTCCGCTAGCTGCTACTATCATCTTTTTAGTTAAAGAATTTATTATCATAGCTTTTGACTTTGGATTATCAAAACATTCAGCTACTACGTCACACTTTTGAAAAACTTCATTCACATTTGTCTCTTCAAGTCTTATGGTTTCAAACTCAACTTTTACAAATGGATTTATAAGACTTAAAGTTTCACTTAAAGCCTCAGTTTTAAAACGTCCGATATCTTTTATAAAATACTGCTGACGATTTAAATTTGAAGGATCAACAGTATCAAAATCAACTAATTTTAAGTAGCTCACTCCGACTCTAGCTAAAGCTATTGCTACGTTACTTCCAAGTCCTCCAAGTCCTGCTACGCCTACTTTTGCGCTTTTTAAAGCTATGTTGATCTCAGGAGAGTTTCTTGAACTCATCATCTCTTCTAAAAACTCTTTAGGAGGCATTTCTCCTTTTTTTATAAATACAACGCTATCATTATCATTTAAAGCTATATTGTCATTTGTAGCAAAACCTTTATATATAGTAAGCATATCGCTACTAATACCTAATTCGTTCCGTAACTCATTTAAATTATTTGCGTTAGTTTGACGTGTAATTGAATTAATTTTTATCGTTTTCATAACGTTCATTATAACAGAGTAAAACCAATTTTTTCTTAAAAGAAAGATTTTAAATTTAAAATATAAATTTGAGTGCAAAAAAGGCATAATAAGAATATATAAAATGATAAAGTATGGCATTAATGTATGTTTGGATTATCCTCCACCTACAAATTCAACTATCTCCAAGCTTACATTTTCTCTTAATATAAACTCATTCCAAACACTTTTTGAAATGATCTCTCCATCACATTCTATAGCGATTCTATCTAAATTATAGCCATTTGTCTCTAACCACTTTTTTAGACTAAGGTTTTCATCTATATCTATGATATTTGAGTTAATTTTTATCTTCATCGCTAACCTTTTAATGAATTGATACTGTTTGATTATACGTTTTTGTTATTAATATTTAATATATAATGTGAAAATTTGATACACTAATTAGGAAATTTTCAATAATATTTTAATTAATTATAAATTTAAAAATAATTTTAAGTTAAATATAATAAAATAAACAACTTACCACATTTTCTGAAAGGATAAATTTTGAAGCTATATCAAAAACTGTTATGGCTGCTTGTATCTGTGATAGGTGCTTGGACATTTGGTGTTTTAGCACTAAACCGCGGAGAGAGCATAAGCGCTGTTTGGCTAGTTGTAGCTAGCGTTTGTATCTATATGATAGGTTATACTTTCTATGGTCGTTTTATCGCCATGAAAGTCCTAATGTTAGATGACAACCGCGCTACTCCTGCCTACACCCTAAATGACGGAAGAGACTATACTCCTACAAATAAATACGTTCTTTTCGGTCACCACTTTGCAGCCATTGCGGGTGCTGGTCCTCTTGTAGGTCCGGTAGTTGCTGCTCAAATGGGTTATTTACCAAGCATGATATGGCTTTTAGTCGGTGTCGTGCTAGCTGGAGCCGTTCATGACTTCGTTGTTCTTTTCTTATCTGTTCGCAGAAACGGAAAGAGCTTAGGAGAGATGATAAAAGAGGAGCTCGGAGCATTCACCGGCGGTGTAGCTATGGTGGGCATTTTCTTTATTATGCTAATTATCGTAGCTATACTTGCTATGGTCGTTGTAAAAGCCTTAGCTGAATCTCCATGGGGATTATTTACCATAGCTATGACGATTCCTATTGCTATTTTTATGGGAATTTATATGAGATTTTTACGTCCTGGTAAAGTTATAGAAGCTTCTATAATCGGATTTATATTTCTTATGTTTGCTCTATTAGGAGGTCACTACGTTGCTGCCGATCCGTTTTGGAAGGATATATTTTCACTAAAAGGCACAACATTAGCATGGCTTACTATAGCTTATGGATTTATAGCCGCTATTTTACCTGTTTGGTTTTTACTAGCTCCAAGAGACTACTTAAGTACATTTTTAAAAATAGGCGTAATAGTCGGTATGGCTATAGCTATATTGCTTGTCGGACCTGAAATTAAAATGCCTGCAGTTACTTCATTTACAGACGGTACTGGTCCTGTATTTGCCGGCCCTCTTTTCCCGTTCTTATTTATTACTATAGCCTGTGGCGCTATATCTGGATTTCATGCTCTTATATCAAGCGGTACAACTCCGAAATTGGTAGAAAAAGAGAGTCAAACACTATTTATAGGTTATGGTTCTATGCTTATGGAAAGCCTTGTTGGAGTTATGGCACTAGTTTCAGCTACTATACTAACTCCTGGGCTTTACTTCTCTATAAATATAGGAGGCCTAGGCACTGACGTGGTAGCCGCAGCTGCTAAGATAACAGAGCTTGGCTTTAGCGTAACCCCTGAAGAGATCTTAGCACTAGCAAAAAATGTAGGTGAAGAGACTATGATGAGCAGAACAGGTGGTGCCCCTACATTTGCAGTAGGTCTTACTTTGCTTTTCCATGAGCTTGTAGGCGGAGTAGAAGCTATGCCGTTTTGGTATCACTTTGCGATATTATTTGAGGCACTATTTATATTAACCGCGGTTGATGCCGGTACTAGAACAGGACGATTTATGGTACAAGATATACTAGGTAACGTTCATAAACCAATAGGTGATACAAAAAACTGGTTTTGGGGTATTATAGCTACTATAATATGCGTTACTGGCTGGGGATACCTACTATATAGCGGTGTTACTGACCCTATGGGAGGTATATTCACACTTTGGCCTCTATTTGGCGCGGCAAATCAAATGCTAGCCGGCATCGCTCTTATGCTTGGAACCGTAGTATTATTTAAAATGGGAAAAGCAAAATACTCATGGGTTACTATAGCTCCTCTTGTTTGGGTGCTTATAACTACAATGTATGCAGCATATCAAAAACTTCTTCCGGCAAATGGAGAGAGAGTTCATGACGCCGTAAGTCACATAGCTACTGCTCAAAACTGGGCGAAAAAACTAGAAACTCTAACCGATCCAGCAGCCATAGCTAAAGCTGAAGCCGTTATTAGAAATAATATAATTGACGCTGTGCTTTGTGGATTTTTTATGATAGTTGTCGTTATTGTAGCTATACAAACATTTAGAATTTGCTTTAGAATTTACAAAGATGGTAATGATAAAGCTTATCCACTTGGTGAAAGCGAATACAAAAAAGCGAGCGATTACAATGGCATTACTTGCTAAACTTAAAAAAATTTGGCAAGCTTATAAGAAATTAGATGAAGCCTTGTATCCTTTGATCGGGCTTCAAAGATATGAAAAATATCTGGAACATTTTAACAAAACTCACCCCGGGAAAGAACCTCTTTCTAGGGCTGAGTTTTTTAAAGAAGCTCAAGACGCTAAAGCCAAAAATGTTAAATGCTGATAAACTTAAAATGGTTTAGTTAAGCCGGTACAAAATAAGTTTAGTTTAGCCGGATATATTTTCCGGCTATAATTATTAAATTTAATTATATAAATTTAAAATTTACAAATTAAAAATTAGCATCTTTATTGTATTGCAAATATACAACGTGAGTAGCTAGATACTCTTCAAGCCCATGCTTTCCATCGGCTCCACCTATACCACTTTTTCTAAAACCGGCGTGAAATCCTTGCATAGCTTCAAAATTTTCCCGATTGATATATGTTTCTCCAAATTTAATCTCACGGCATGCTCTCATCGCTATATCTATATTTTGTGTATAAATACTTGAAGTTAGCCCATAATCACTATCGTTTGCCATCTCTATAGCATTATCTATACTATCAAAAGCCACTATAGGAAGCACCGGACCAAATATCTCACTTTGGATAAGCTCACTTTTTTGATCTATATCGGTAATAACAGTAGGTTCATAATAGTAACCGTCTTGATTGCTAGATATGCGTCCTCCGGTTAATACCTTAGCACCGCTATTTTTCGCACGTTCTACCATAGCATTTACTGAGTTTAATCCGGCTTCGCTTACAAGGGGACCCATATCTACTTTTTCATCAGTCGGAATGCCATATTTTACATGTTTCATTGCTTCTACCATTTTGTCTGTAAAAGTTTTTATAATATCTTTTTGCACATAAACTCTCTCAGCGCAGTTACAAACTTGTCCTGTATTGATAATACGCGAGTTTTTTATATAATTTACGGCCGCGTCTATATCGGCATCTCTACAAACAATAGCAGGAGCTTTACCGCCTAGTTCTAAATTTACTTTTATGATATTTTTACTAGCAGCTTCCATAATCTTAGCTCCTGTTTCCACGCTACCAGTAAAACTTACTAAACCTATATCTTTGTGACTTGCTAGTAAATTTCCAACCGTACTTCCACGTCCACTTACTAGATTAAACACTCCTTTTGGAAGACCTGCTTTATGGGCAAGTTTGGCAAATTCAAACGCGTTATTTGGCGTTTCAACACTGGCTTTGATAACAATAGTATTCCCCGTAACAAGAGCAGGAGCCAACTTTCTAGCGATTAAGAAAAATGGGAAATTCCAAGGTAAAATACCGCTTGTAACTCCGATTGCTTGTTTAAATATAAATATATTTTCATTTGTGCGATCGCTTTGTATAATCTCACCTTCATATCTTCTAGCCCATTCAGCCATATAATCAAGATAGTCAGCTGTAAAATTTACCTCAACTCTAGCTAAAGATATGATTTTACCTTGCTCTTCGGTAATAGTCTGAGCTAACATTTCTGAATTCTCTCTTATCTCATTTGCTATTTTTCTTAAATAATTTGCACGTTCGATCGCTGCAAGTGCCTCCCAAGATTTTTGAGCTTTTTTGCTACTGCTAATCGCCTCTTCTACTTGCGATATATCGGCATCTGGAATAGTCGAAATAACCTTTTTTGTGGCTGGATTTAGAACTTCAATGCTCTTAGAGCTTCTATTTGGAACAAAAGCACCGTCTATATACATTTCGTAAGTACGCATGATATTTCCTTTATATAAATTTATATTATCATACACTACTTTTAGCAAACGGTTTATTTTTTTACCGGATAAAAGGCTTATATTTTTGATAATTAATATAAATTTGAGTAAAAAAGTAACAAAAGAGGAGTGAATCCTCTTTTTAAATTTAAAGTAGATTTTTAGCTCTATTGGCTACGTTTGTAGCGGTAAAGCCAAAATATTTAAAAAGTTCATTAGCAGGGGCGCTAGCACCAAAAGTACGCATTCCTAAAACATCATCAGCGTATTTATACCATTCAAGAGCGCTTGCTGCTTCTACTGCTAAAACTTTTGTAGATGGATTAAAAATCGTATTTACATAATCCGCATCTTGCTCCAAAAGCAGATCAAAACAAGGAGCAGATACAACGTTTGTTGCTATGCCCTCACTATCTAAAATACCTGCAGCTTCTAAACAAAGTCCGACTTCACTTCCACTAGCAACTAGAGTTATTTTCGGATTTGAGGCTTGTTTCAATAAATAAGCACCGTTTTTTACATCTCCGAATTTAGACTCATCTAAAGGAGGTAGAGCTTGGCGAGAACATACAAATGCAGATGGAGCATTTAAATTTAATGCAGTTTTCCAACATTCCACATTTTCATTACCATCAGCCGGACGGAATGAGTAAAAATTAGGCATTGCTCTAAATGTAGAAAGCTGCTCGATCGGCTCATGCGTAGGTCCATCTTCGCCTACTCCTATGCTATCATGCGTCCAGACAAAAAAATGCTTTATACCCATTAAAGCAGCTATTCTAGCACTTGCTTTTAAGTAATCGCTAAATATAAAAAACGTTGCCGAAAACGGTAAAAATAGTCCATAACGCGCATAAGCATTACATATAGCTCCCATAGCGTGTTCTCTTATGCCAAAGTGCATATTTTTACCTCTTGGAAAGTCTCCAAAACCTTTAAGTTCTGTTTTATTACTAGGTGCAAGATCTGCGCTACCGCCGATAAATCCAGGAAGCGCGGCAGCTAAAGCATTTAAAATCTTGCCGTTACTATCTCTAGTAGCTAGTTTCTCTCCTTTTAAATTTGGAAAATCAATTTTAGAAAAATCGGGATTTAAAAGAGTGTTTAAAAGCTCTTTTTTCTCATTTGGAAGTTCGCTAACTAGCTTGTCCCACTGCGCATTTGCAAGGTCTCCTAACTCCACGGCACTTCTAAATTTAAAAAGCACGTCATCATCTACAAAAAACTGTTTTTGCGGATCAAATCCGGCTTCTATTTTAGCTTGTTTTATGATTTCTTCACCAAGCGGAGCGCCGTGAGCATGGTGACTACCTTCCAAATCTCCTGCGCCTTTAGCAATCTTTGTACTTGCGATAATAAGATAAGGTTTTTCTTTCGTATCTGCTTCGCAAAGTGCAAATTCAATCTCATCATAATTATGTCCATCTATCCGCGCAACTTCAAATCCAGCCGCTTCAAAACGTACTTTTACATCTTCACACCACGCTATACTAGTATCGCCCTCTATCGTGATATTATTGCTATCATATATAATCACTAAATTATCTAAAGAGTGTTTTCCAGCCAAAGCACAAGCTTCATAACTGATACCTTCTTCTAGATCTCCATCGCCGCACAGACAATATACTTTATGATTTATAATCTCATTTCCAAGTAAATTTGAAGCGCTTTTTGCCGCCATGGCAAAACCTACAGCATTTGCCACTCCTTGTCCTAATGGTCCAGTTGCTATCTCTACTCCCGGGGTTTCTATCTCGGGATGTCCGGGAGTTTTAGAGTGAAGTTGTCTAAATTTTTTCAAATCATCCAAACTAACGTCATAACCACAAAGATATAAATAACTATAAACCAAGCTACTTGCATGACCACCGCTAAATACCAATCTATCTCTATTTAACCATGTTGGATTTTTAGGATTATGTTTTATATGATTTACCAAAACACTCATTATATCAGCCAAACCCATAGGAGCACCCGGATGTCCGGAGTTTGCTTTTTGAACCATATCGGCACATAAAAACCTTATTGTATCGGCTTGTTTCTTAAACATTTTAACTATCCTTTTAGATATTTATTTATTAAATTTAAAATCAGAGTTTTAAGAGGCGATCCATCAAGCTCGTATAAAATCTCATTTTCTATCTCATCTCTAGCATCTATAGCGCCGTTAACACCCATTAAATTTGTAAAAGAATTTTTAAACAAATCGTTATTTACTGTTTTACCAGCTTTCATCTCATCGCTAGTAGCGTCTATTATATCATCGTGAATTTGAAACGCAAGTCCGAGCTTTAATCCTATATTATAAATTTTTTCACATTGTTTGTCGCTCTGAGCTGATATTATGGCACCCATTTTCATGCTAGCTGCGATCAAAGCGCCGGTTTTATGCAGATGTAAAAACTTAAGTTCATCTAAATTTAAATGCTTATTTTCAAAGTAGCAGTCTATGGCTTGACCTATTACCATACCGTATATACCGCCATTTTCGGCTAATGTTTGGACGCATTTTACTACCGCTTCGGCAGGAAGATTAGCCGAACTAAGCATATAAAAAGCATGGGTATTCAAAGCATCTCCAGCCAATACCGCACTTACTTCATCGTATTTAACATGTAAAGTTGCAACGCCTCTTCTAAGATATGCATTATCCATACAAGGGAGATCATCATGTATAAGAGAATATGTATGAAGCATTTCTACTGCTGCTGCGACTGGGTAAGATGCGCTCTTAAGATCAGGCTTCAAAGCATCTACGACTCCTAAAAGAAGTTTAGCTCTAAAATGCTTTCCGCCTGCTTTCAAAACCCAAGAAAGAGAATCATTAAAATGAGGATGGAAACTATCGACCTTTGGTAAATTTAACTCAAAAAACTCTTCAAAGCTCATCTATAAACTTTCACAAAAAACTGAAAATCATCACGCGAAACTAGATAATAAAAAGCACCATTTTTTGCAGACATTATTTTTTCTATATCGGCTGAGGAATTCAGTTGTTTTTTATCAATCTGCATTATTTTATCTCCGTTCCTAAAACCGGCTTTATACGCTTTTGAGTTTCTAGCTACACTTTTTATAGTTAAATTCGGATTTAAAGTTATACCGTACTGACTTAAAAAAGTACGCTTTTTAACAGGTTTTTTGGCTTTGAGCGAGGATGTTTTATTATCATCGGAAGAATTCATAATTTTATTTGGCAAATTTGACATCTTGATGCTATAAGACTGGTTTTTACCATCTCTGTTAATATCAAATTTCAACACCGCATCTTTTGGAGCAAACAAAATCATCTCGTTTATTTCTCTTAGATTATTTGGTACTTTTGAATTTACAGATACTATAGTATCTCCTGTTAAAAGCTCTTTTCCTGCTCCAAAAGGATTTGCGCTTTTTACTGTTATAGTTCCGTTATCATCACTAAAAGTCACGCCTATATCGCCGTAATATACATCGTTATATTTCATAAAATGTTTTATGTATCTATTTCCTATAAATTTATTTCCTCCAACGCCTATACCGACCATAGTACCGCAATCGCAAACTAAAAGTCCGGCTTTGCTAGCGTTATAACTAAGCTCGTCGAGTTCGCCTATATCTTTTGCAAAACTCTTTATATGCCCCATTTCAGTAGAGTTTTTATCTAAAATCATAACCCACATATCTTCTTTGCTATCTAGCTCATCTATCATAAATGAAGCTCTTAAAGTATTTTGGGATTTGATAAGATAAAGCCCTAAGTACGGATCAAATTTAATATAATCCTTACTATCTAATTTATTGTTTTTATCATAAATAACAGCAGCAAGATCCGCATTTAATGCAACTGCGATATTGCCTTTATAGTTAAACTGAGAATCTTTGTTTTTTTGATATATCGCATCTACGTCTTCAGGAGTCGGCTTAGGTGCGCTGTAAGCAAAAATAGCTAAAAATAGCAGTAAAAATGAGCATAATTTTTTCATTCTACACTCCAAATCCGCCAAGACCGCCAAACATAGCAGAAGCGGCACGTTTTTTCTCGTCTTCAGATAGCTTAATAGCATCATTTATAGCAGATATAAGCAGTATTTGAAGACTCTCTTTGTCTTCTAAAAGCGTATCATCTATACTTATGTCTAAAATTTGGGATCGACCGTTAGCTTTTACACTTATAAGACCGCCGCCGCTTTTAGCCACAAACTCTTTAGCGGCAATCTCATTTTCAAACTCTGCAGCCTTTTTTTGAGCCTCTGAGAGCATTTCACCCATTTTAGAAAAATCAAAATCTTTAAACATAAACTACCTTTAGTTTTGATTAATTATAACAAAACGGGTATTAAATTTAGCTTTTTACCGAATTATCAAATCTTGAAAAATCCTATTAATTCATTCAACTTTCTAGATATCGCTTCCAACTCTTTAAGTTTTTCTTGATTTTGGTTCATATTGTCTTGAGTATCATGTGAGACTTTTGATATATTTTCTATATTTGTAGCCAATAAAACCATTGATTCTACTTGATTTTCAGCCACACTTACAACTTCACTAGCTTTATGAGACGAATCAACTGCTTGATTATAAATTTCATTTAAAAGCCCTGCTACGTCGCTTGATAGTTTGTATCCGTCTTCGACTCTTGGAACTCCTTGTTCGATAATACTTACTGCCACTTCGGTTTGTTCTTGAATAATTTTAATTGTATTTGTAATCTCATCTGTGGCCGTGCCTGTTCTTTCGGCAAGCTTTCTGATCTCGTCTGCAACAACCGCAAATCCTCTTCCTGCTTCTCCTGCTCTAGCTGCTTCGATAGCCGCGTTTAGAGCTAAAAGATTTGTTTGATCTGTGATTTCTGAGATAAGTTCAGCTGCGCCACTGATATCTTTAGCATGACTGCTTAAAAGTTTTATTTGATTTACTTGTTCAGCAACAGTTGCGTTTATCTCATTCATCTTTTGAGCAACTTCATTTGAAGAATTTTTTCCATTTTGGCATAACTCTGTGGCTTTATTTGAATTTAACTGAGTGTCTTTTGCCATATTTGCTACATCGCCGGTTTTTTGTTTTGCTAATTGAACTATTTTTGTAGAATTTGTTGCTATATCATTTTGTTTAGTAACTGATGTATTAACATTCTTAAACGTCTCAATCAAAATCTTAGTTTTATCATCGACTTGATATGAAGCTTGATTTATGGATTCGACTATCTCTTTTAATTTATTTTGCATTTTGATAGTTTGAGCTAAAATACTAGCCTCATAAGTCGTATCTGATTTTATACTTAAATTTCCGCGAGCGACTTCCGAAATAATGTTATTAACATCTTTTGGTTCACCGCCGATCTGCCTTTTTATACCACTTTGTATCAAAAATCCTATAGTAGAAGCTATAACGATAGCTATCAAAGTCAAAACGATCATTATGTATTTAAAACCGGAGGCTTCGGCTTTTATAACATCGGTAAGCTCTTTGTTTGCGTTTTCTTGATAATCTATAAATTTGTTAATAGCAGCCAACCATTGCGTAAATTTGCCAGCTATTTCATGCATAAGAAGCTCATGAGCTTCATCGTATTTTCCTTCTTGTTTTAGCAAAATGGCTTTTTTGTATAAAGGAACGGTGGTTTCATTGATATAATCAATATCCTTTATCATATCTAGCTCTTCTTTCGTTACTGAGCCGATCTGCTTTATAAACTGTTTTAGAGGAGCGTCAGATTCATTATAGAATTTTTCAAGCCTAACTATATCGTTTAAAAATGTTTTTAATTCATCATTTTCATTTGTCAATATAACATCTCTTATGGCTATAGCCCTATCATGAACCGATCCTCTAAAGTTTATACCGTATCTTTGCTTGAGTGAATTAACATCTGTCATTGTAGATAGAGATTTATCGATAAAATCAACCCTATTTATGCCTATCACGCTAATTATTATCATAAGAAAAATGACAATAGCAAAACTTAGATAAAGTTTTGTTGAAACTTTTAAATTCTCAAAATAATTCATAAACAAATCCTTTTCGTAACTAAATTTGGCGAATTATAACATTTTTTGTTAATTCTATGTTAATTCACATAATTGATACTTATTATAATTCTATTTTTTATCTCTAAATAAACTAATAAATATAATCTAATAATTTATTATTTTTGTACAAATAATGCGATAAAAACTATGCTTTATGTATATTATAATGATAAATATCATCATTTCAAATATTTATTTTTCAATATTTATTTACATTTATAAATTTTTATTTTTTTTAAAAATAGGATTATTTTAGTCTATACAAATTTAAAAGTTTTATAAATACTTAAATATTTTAATATATCAAATTAAGACTAAATTTATTATCTTAAATGAAGAGTATAGGGTATAAACCTAGGCGATCCAAATTTAAAACTAGATTATTTTTAAATTTAAATAGCCCAAGTAGAACTTATAGTATATTTTGCATCTAAAATCCAATTTGGGAAGCTTGCATTGTACCGTTTCATTCGTTAATTTCGTTTTTTTCATTTACGTGAACTATCGTAGGAGAGAAGTTTTTTGCTTTTTTACGCTTCATCGACGCGTAGCTTACTATGATTATTATATCACCTATACATACTTTTCTAGCTGCTGCTCCGTTCAAGCAAATTTCACCTTTTTTTTCACCTTTTATAACATATGTTTGAAATCTCTCACCGTTGTTAATATCTAAAATTTCAACCTTTTGAAACTCGAGTAAATTTGCCGCTTTCATAAGTCTCTCGTCTATAGTTATCGATCCTACGTAGTTTAAATTTGCATCTGTGACCGTGGCTCTGTGAATTTTGCTATATAACATCTCTATTTCCATTTTAATTCCTTTTTTTGGTTTAAATAGCACTTAAAATTTCTTGAACGACTAATTTATCGCTAAACGGATACTTTTTACCGCTTATTTCTTGATAAGGTTCATCGCCTTTACCAAGTACTACTACTGTTTTACCGGCTGCTAGTTCTATGGCTTTTTTTATTGCATCTTTTCTATTTTCTATAGAAAAAACGCTGTTATTTATCTGCATACCAGCTAGTATATCGTCGATTATTGAATTTGGATCTTCTGTTCTGGGATTATCGCTTGTGACTATAGATATCGATGCGTATTTTTGTACTATTTTACCCATTATAGGACGTTTTGTTTTATCTCTATCTCCACCTGCGCCAAAAACTACTACAAGCTCATCGTGACTTAAAGCATCTAAAACTTTTTCTATTCCATCTGGAGTATGAGCAAAATCGACGATAACAAGCGGATTTTTACTAACTATCTCGACTCTACCTGCCACGCTTTCAAATTTGCGCACAGAGTCAGCAGCCTCTTGCAAGCTAACTCTGCTTAAAAACTTAATGGACCCGATCGCAGCCAAAAGATTATAAAGATTAAATTTGCCTTGTAAATGACTTTGCAAATTTGCCGTTTCATTTTTGCTTTTTATATTAGCTTTTATACCGCCTTTAAAATCATAATTTTCTACGAAAAAACTTGCGTCGCTATTTTTAAGCCAATAAATCATAGTATTTTTATGATTAAATTTAATACTCTCGTCATCACCGTTTATAAGCTTAGGAGAATCATCATCAAAAAAACTTGATTTTACTCTAGCATACTCACTAAAACTTTTGTGATAATCTAAATGATCTTGACTTAAATTAGTAAAAACTTTAAGAGCAAAATTAAGCCCTTCTATACGATTTTGAGCTATGGCGTGCGAACTTACCTCCATTACAAAATATCTACATCCGGACTCTTTTGCCTGCTTTATATAGCTTAGGGTTTCTAGAATTTGACTTGTTGTGAGACCTTTATCTGCTATTTGTTTATCGCATATAAATGCGCCCCTTGTGCCGCTTATCCCGACTTTATATCCAAGAGACCTAAGTCCAAAAGCAATAGCAAACGCGGTTGTAGTTTTACCGTTTGTACCGGTGATACCGATTAATCGTATTCCATCATCTAAATTTAAAATAGTTTTTGCTCTCTTAGGAGTTATGATAATAGCTCCGCTCTTTATCGCATCATTTTCAAATTTAGCATTAGAATTTGATTTGAGAAAAAAGCATCCGCTTTCACATGTTTTGGAGTTATCGGTTATAAAATTTCCGTCATTTAACAAGATTTTCATTTTTATTCCTAAGCTTGTTTAACATCTGTTCTATGCGAATATCTCCGGCAAACATAACAGCTGAACTCTCAAGATAATTAAGCCCCATCTCGTCATATCCATTATCTATAAGCTTAGTGACAAACTCAAGCAAATCCTCTTTATCTGCTATAATAATTTTAGTCGAAAACATAACGCTTTGAAATATATCTTTAAAATCCTTGCCTTTTAAGAGATTTTTAAAATCCGCGTATGTTATAGCATTTTCATAATCTAACTCTTTTAAGTTCTGCATATTTCCACTTTGAAGTATATTTATAATCTCGTTTATATTATCTTGTTGATTATCTTTAGCCGTATTTATATAAATTTCAAACAACGACAAAGCCTCTTGACCGCTTGATTTTGCGACCTCACATAGATCAATGAGGGCTAACAACTCTTCGCTACTTTTATCTTCATAAGCTAGTGAAAAGTATGATTTTGCTTCATCGAATTTAGAAGCCTTAAAAAGTTTTATACCTAAATCTTTGTAATTTTTAGAGTTCAAATTCCTCTCCTATTGGTATATTAACTACACTGAGTTCTGGATGAATATCTACTTTTAGCTGTCTTTCTACGCCGTATTTCAACGTCTGTGAACTAGCTGCACATCCATGACAATGCCCAGTAAGTCTAACATATACAACTCCATTTTTGATCCCAAGAAGCTCCATGCCGCCGCCATCTTGTTCTAGCATAGGCATAATAACTTTTAAGCTTTCTTTAACCGGTTCCAACAGCTCTTCATCGCTAAATGGTATCATAAAATTCCTCTTTATTTTTAGCTTATTATATCACTAAAGGACTAAAACAGAACTTATCTGTTTAGGCCAATAAACATGAATTATCTTTAAATAAAATATCGTTTTAAATTTTAGAATGTTTAATAAATTTGAATAAAATTTTGATTTATAATAAAATAATTAAGAAGCCTTTTTAAATTTAAAAAGGTTTGCCAAGAAAATTCTTGGCAAAACAAGACTACTAGTTATTGGGCTACTAACTCTATATAAGCCATCTCGGCTGCGTCGCCTTTTCTAACGCGAGTTTTGATGATACGAGTGTATCCGCCGTTTCTTGTAGCATATTTTGGGGCTATTTCAGTAACAAGCATATTTGTAGCTTCTTTGTCTTGCAAATGTGCAAAAACAAATTTATGGGCGTTAAAATCACCCTTTCTAGCTCTTGTTATAAGTTTTTCTACATAGCCTCTTAGCTCTTTTGCTTTTGGTAACGTTGTTTCTATCTTACCAGCCTTAACGATAGCTATCGTAAGGTTTTTAAGCAAAGCTGCACGGTGAGAGCTAGTGCGTCCTAGTTTTCTATATCCGTGATTATGTCTCATTATATATTCCTTCGCTTCTTATGATTTTAACTCAGATATCTTTTTTCTGAGCGCTTCTTTACTATCACCTAATGTATTTTCACCAAACGGATAGCCGATTTCTGCCATTACAGCTTTTATCTCATCAAGAGATTTTTTACCTAAATTTTTGAGATCTTTCAACTCACTCTCTTCCATAAGAGCAAGCTCGCCTATATAGCGTATATCGGCTTTGTCAAGACAGTTAAAACTTCTAGCACTTAAATTTAAATTCTCAACGCTTTCAAGCAATTTTGAATGCTCATTTGAGTTTTGACTTGAAGTTAATGCCATATTTACATCTATATTTAGAACATTATTAAATATAGACATCTGCTTGTACATAGCCTCTATTGAGTGTTTAAACGCTTCTATAGGACTTACTTGACCATCTGTTGTCACTGTTAAAACGATCTTTTCATAGTCTGGATTGTCTTCAACCAAAACATTTTCTATCTCATAAACCGCTTTTTTAACAGGAGTAAAGAAAGCATCAAGCGCTATATACTCGCTATCTATATAATCCCTGATCTCTTCGCTAGGCACATATCCAATACCTTTTTCTACTATAAGGCTAAACTTAAGCTCAGCATCTTCGTTTATGGTAGCAAGGTAAGAATCCGGATTTACAATCTCAACTATATCATTGTTTAAATCAATTCCGGTTATCTCTTTTGGCCCTTTAAAGCTATACTCTATGACTTCACGTTTTGAGTCATTTTTGAGCTTAAAACGTAAGTTTTTTAAATTTATAATAAATAGCGTAACATCTTCAAGCATACCGCGCATACTATCAAATTCATGAGCTACGCCATCTATCTTAACAGCAGTCGGAGCAAATCCAACCGTGCTAGTATAAAGTAATCGGCGAAGCGGATGAGCCAAAGTTACAGCGTAGCCTGTCTCAAACGGATATGCTATAATCTTAGCTACATTCTCACTCACATTAACAACCTCAATCTCAGTTGGCATATAAGCTGATGTTGTAATTTTTTTCATAATCGCCTCCTACTATTTTGAGTAAAGCTCTACTATATATCTTTCCTCAACTGGAATGACCACTTCTTCACGTTCTGGAATCCTTGTGAAAATTCCATATTTTTTATCTTTTTCTACATCAACCCAAGCAACTATACCAGTTTGATTTGTAAGTTCTATTGCTCTTACGATCTGTGGATTAGTTTTACTTTTTTCTGCGACTTCGATTTTCTCTCCGGCAGTAACTCTATATGAAGGGATATCAACCTTTTTACCATTTACTAAAATATGTCCGTGAGTTACAAGTTGTCTTGCGAATCTTCTAGTTGTAGCAAATCCCATTCTATAAACTACGTTATCAAGTCTTTGCTCTAAAAGACCTATAAGAAGAGCTCCGGTGTTGCCCTCTCTTCTAGCAGCTTCAGAAAACAATCTTCTGAATTGTTTTTCGCTAACGCCGTACATAAATTTAGCTTTTTGTTTTTCTCTTAATTGTAAACCATATTCGCTAATTTTTGTTTTTCTTTGTCCGTGTTGACCGGGTGCGTATGGTCTTTTATCTAACGCGCTTTTACCAGCTAGTCTTCTTTCACCTTTTAGTGCAAGAGATACACCTAGGCGTCTTTCTAATTTTTCAACTGGTCCTCTATATCTTGCCATTATAATTCTCCTAAATTCTATCTAACATTACACGCGGCGGCGTTTTGGTGGTCTACAACCGTTGTGAGCAAGTGGAGTTATATCTTTTAGATACAATACCTTAATACCCTCAACTCCGCCAATACTCTTAACTGCTGTTTCTCTACCGCTTCCTGGTCCTTGAACTTTGATACCAACTTCTTTGATACCATGCTCTTTTGCTTTATTCATAGCGTCTTCAACTGCTTGTTGAGCTGCGTAAGGAGTAGATTTTTTACTACCTTTAAAGCCAAGACCGCCGGCACTGCTCCATGCTATAGCATTTCCCATTTCATCAGTCACTGTAACCATTGTGTTGTTGAATGTAGCAGAGATATAAACGATACCTTTTGCTATATTTTTTCTAACGATTTTTTTCTTAATTACTTTTCTTTTTGCCATTTTCTATCCTTACTTTGTAGCCGCGCCGACAGTTTTACGTCTGCCTTTTCTTGTTCTTGCGTTAGTCTTTGTTTTTTGACCGCGAACAGGAAGACCTTTTCTGTGTCTTAAGCCTCTATAGCTACCTAAATCCATAAGTGCTTTGATATCCATTGCAACGCTTTTTCTAAGATCACCTTCAACCATATAGTGTTCTTGGATCTCTTTACGAATAGCAGCAGCTTCATCTTCGCTTAACTCATAAACTCTTTTATCATAAGAGATTCCAACAGCATTAAGAATCTTTCTTGAAGTAAATAAGCCTATACCGTAGATATAGGTAAGGCCATACTCAACTCTTTTTTTCTTTGGTAAATCAACACCTGCTATACGAGCCATACCTTATCCTTGTCTTTGTTTATGTTTTGGATTCTCGCAAATAACATGAACTATGCCTTTGCGTTTGACAATTTTACATTTGTCACACATCTTCTTAACAGAAGGACGAACTTTCATCTTAGTCTCCTAAAAATTTATTACCACTTTTATTCAACTGCACTTAGGTTTTGACGAAATCTCAAACCAACTGTTTTCAAAATAGTGGTTAATTTTGAAAACACTTCTTCACACAGTTAGTTGCAAAAAGTTGGATTTTATCTAAATTTAGCTTTAATATTACTTATACCTATATGTTATCCTGCCCTTATCAAGGCTATAAGGCGTAAGTTCAACTTTAACGCGATCCCCCGGCATAATCTTAATATAATGCATACGCATCTTACCGGCTATGTGACAAAGTATTATATGCTTGTTGTCAAGTTCGACTTTAAAAGTCGCATTTGGTAGAGCTTCAACTACATTGCCATCGATCTCTATGACATCATCTTTTGCCAATATTTTCTCCTTTCTATTTTGATGTTCTTTTAGCGTACGAATAAATTCGTACTAAAGAACCAAATACTAAAGTCCGTTCGCTTTTGCTCACGCTTTAGAAATTTATATTCTTTCAAATGACACGAATAAATTCGTACTAAAGAACCAAATACTAAAGTCCGTTCGCTTTTGCTCACGCTTTAAGTATTGAGTAAATTTAATTAAATACCTAAAATAAGGTATTTTTACCAAGCAAGGCGATTTTTAAATTTAGAGTGATGCAAACTTAACATCAGTGATTGACTAAATTTAAAAACCAACACAACATAGTCAAAAAAGACAAAGTTAAAAACTTTAAATTTGACTTAAAATCTCTGCTTTACCGTCTATTATCGCTAAACAATGCTCATAATGGCTAGTTCTAAGACCATCTTTGCTCGTCACAGTCCATTTATCATCTGCGATAACTGGTGTACCGTCTTTTTGACATATCATAGGCTCTATGCAAAAAACCATTCCATTTCTGATCTTTGGTCCGCTTTTTGGATTATTTCCCTCAAGATAATTTGGAATTTCTGGCTCTTCGTGAGGGCGTTTTCCTATACCATGACCGCAAAAACCCTTTAATGGAACAAATCCTCGATTTAATATAAAATTTTCAAGCTCATAGCAAATCTCTTTAAAATGCATTCCGGATTTTATATACTCAATCGCAAAATAAAGAGCATCTTTACTGCAAGCTATCAAAGCTTCATCAGTAACTGAGATTTTACCGACTGGATATGTTCTAGCACTATCGCCGAAATATCCTTTTAAATTTGAGCCGATATCCACACTTACTATGTCGCCCTCTTTTAGTTTATATTCATTTGGAATACCATGGATAACCACTTCATTTACGCTTATGCAAGCTGCATTTGGAAAACCGTAAAGCCCTTTGAAAGCCGGTTTTGCACCGGCACTTCTTATCATATCTTCGCAAATTTTATCAATTTCCAACAAAGAAATTCCAGGCTTTATATAGTTATGCAGATAATCAAGAGTATTAGCGACAATTTTATTTGCCGCTCTTAGTTGTTCTAGATCCTTTGCATTTTTAATAGATATCCCCATATTAAAGTCCAACCGCACTTAATGTTTGATATTTATTCATGTAAATTTGAGCCTCTATTTTTCTCATCGTGTCAAGCGCTACTGAAACGACTATAAGAACACTTGTTCCGCCAAAATAAAACGGTACTCCCATAAATTTAACCAAAATCCAAGGAAGTGTTGAGATAAGTCCTAGATAAACAGATCCGGTTAAAGTAAGTCTGCTAGCAACCTCGTTAAGATATGTAGCCGTACTCTCGCCCGGTCTGACTCCTGGGATAAATCCGCCTTGCCTTTTTAAATTCTCGCTGATATCTTTTGCATTAAACGTAATAGATGCGTAAAAATATGCAAAAAATAGAATAAACAAAAATGTTAAAAAGTTGAAAAAGTAGCTATTTGGATTTAAAAAGTCGTTTATAGCTAGTATAAACTCATTTGTGCTTGCTTGCAAAATCGTGCCCGGGAACATAAGAATCGCACTAGCAAAGATAGGAGGAATAACACCGCTTAAATTTACTTTAATCGGAATGTAGTTCATTATTCTCTTATTTTGGTTTTGCATTACCGTTTTTCTTGAGTATGAGAT
Organism: Campylobacter fetus subsp. fetus; assembly: GCF_900475935.1. Lineage (NCBI taxonomy): Bacteria > Pseudomonadati > Campylobacterota > Epsilonproteobacteria > Campylobacterales > Campylobacteraceae > Campylobacter > Campylobacter fetus. Next base: position 42,707 of record NZ_LS483431.1, on the reverse strand, counting down.
CGGAACACGTCTTTCACCCATCTCTACAAAGATTACTATTCCTACTGTTATAAGTATAACAAGAGCTATACCAATAACAACTAAAAAGTTCATCTCTCCGGTATTTACTAAATTTATAGTTCCGCCAATAGCACTAGGAATTCCACTTACTATACCAGCAAATATAATAAGGCTTATACCGTTACCGATACCTCTTTGAGTTATCTGCTCACCTATCCACATAAGAAGCATAGTTCCGCTTAGCATAGAGATACAACTTATAGCTATAAATAGATTTATATCTATCATAATAGCTTGCTCGCCGCCTCGTCCAGTAAGGCTTTGCAAACCTATACTCACTCCTATAGCTTGGATAATAGTTATAACTATAGTTGCGTAACGGATGATTTGCATATATTTTTGCATACCGTCACGCTCTTTTTTCATCTTTCCAAGAGTAGGGAATGTGGCTGCTAATAACTCCATAATAATCGAACTTGTGATATAAGGCATAATACCCAGTGAAATAATACTCAAACGTTCAGCTGCTCTACCGCTAAACATATTAAATAATCCTAAGGCATTGTTACTATTTGAAGTAAAGAATTCTTTTATGACATCAACATTGACGCCAGGTACTGGCACATAAGCCAGCACTCTGTAAGCAAACAAAAATCCAAGCGTAATAAGTATCTTGTTGATTAATGTTTTATTCATTAGTTATTTCCAGTAACGGTTATGTTCTCGTCTTTTATTTTGCTTGCTAAATCTTTAGCACCCGCACCAATAAGCTTAACTTTTTTGATGCTATTTGAAAATTTATGAACTGTTTTAAGGCTATCAAGCGTAATTTCGCTTAAAGTTTTAATACCTTCATTTTTATCTACGTTTATGGCATAAGGTTTTACAAATTTAGAAGCAAAGCCGACTTTTGGAAGTCTTCTTTGAAGCGGTTGTTGTCCGCCTTCAAAACCTCTTTTTTCATTATAACCTTTTCTAGCGGTTTGACCTTTACCGCCCTTTGTAGCGGTTTTACCCCAACCGCTACCTTGACCACGACCGATTCTTTTAGTATTGCGAGTTGAGCCATTAGCTTTTTGTAAATTTTCTAGTCCCATGCTCTCTCCTTAACCTTTTAGCATACTAAGCGCTTTAATTGTAGCGCGAACAACATTTGCAGAGTTGTTTGAACCAAGTGATTTTGTAAGTATATTTTTTATACCTGCAAGCTCTACAACAGGACGTGCGCCACCACCGGCGATAACTCCGGTACCTTCACTAGCCGGTTTTAGCAAGATTCTACTTGCGTTAAATTTAACTTCAATATCATGAGGAATCGTACTGCCTTTTAGTTTTACTTCAACTATGTTTTTAAAAGCGTCATCAACCGCTTTTTTCATAGCGTCTGGAACTTCTTTAGCTTTTCCAAAACCAAAACCTACACGACCTTTTTTATCGCCTACTACCACAAGAGCCGTAAATCTAAATCTTCTACCGCCCTTAACAACTTTTGTAACGCGACCGATGTCGACGATTACTTCTTCAAATTCTTCTCTATTATACTTTTCCATCAACAATCCTTGCGTTATAGCTTAATGCCATTTTCTCTTAAAGCTTCAGCAAAAGCCGCAACAACGCCATGATATAGATAGCCGTTTCTATCAAATACTGCTTCGTTTATACCTTTTGCACTTAGCTTACCTGCGATATCTTTAGCCAAAACTGCTGCTCCAGATTTGTTTGCCTTTATACCAAGCTTCCTACCATCACTTGCACAAAGAGTTGTTGCATTAATATCTTCGATCGCTTGAACATATATAGTTCTATTTGATTTGAAGATTGAGATTCTCGGGCAAGACGGTGTACCGCTAATTTTAGCTCTGATTCTTCTTTTTCTCTTAATTCTTAGAGATATTTTTCTTTTTAATACATTTGCTACCATTACTTACCCTTATTTCTTAGATGTTTTGCCGGCTTTGCGGATTATGCGCTCTTCGACGTATTTAACACCTTTACCTTTATATGGTTCTGGCGGTCTAAATCCTCTAACTTCTGCTGCTACTTGACCAACAACTTGTTTATCGCTTCCTTTGATAGTGATAATATTTTTTTCCACGCTTATCTCTATGCCTTCTGGAAGTTCATAATTTATAGGGTGAGAAAAACCGAGCGCAAGCTCTAAAACTTTACCTTTTGCAGCTGCTTTATAACCGACACCGTTTATCTCAAGTTGTTTTGTAAATCCAGTAGTTAGACCAACAACAACGTTGTTCGCTAAAGCTCTATAAGTTCCCCAATAAGCCCTGCTTTGTCTATCATCGCCTTTACTTGTAAATATGATATTTCCGTCTTTAACTTCGATATTAACATTACCTTTAGTATCTAGCTCTTTAGTGTTGTTGCCTTTTTTAAAAACCAAAACACTACCTTTTAAACTAACATCTAAACCATTTGGGATAGATATCGGTTGTTTTCCAATTCTTGACATCTTTTTCCTTTTTTATTTGTCTAGGGTATTTCTACATAAAACGAATGGATACCCAATGCCATAAAAAAGATTTAGCCTTTTTTAAATTTAATACTACAAATTTAAAAGGCTAATTCAACTCTTACCAAACTGTGCAAAGTACTTCGCCGCCGACACCTGCTTTGTGGGCTTCGTCGTTGCTTAGAACACCTTTGCTTGTGCTTACTATGATAGTTCCGTAACCGTTTTTAAATCTTTTGATCTCATCTCTACCTTGATAAACTCTACGACCTGGTTTTGAAACTCTTTTTAATTCATTTATAACACTTCTTCCACGCTCGTCATATTTTAAAACTACGTTAATAAACTTTTTATTTCCCTCTTCAACAACGTTATAACTCTCTATATAGCTTTTATTGGCTAAAATTTTCAAAGTTGCTTCAACAACATTTGAATGAAGAAGTTTTGTTGTATCGAGTCTTCTCATGCTAGCGTTTCTAATGCGTGTTAGTCCATCTGAAATTAAGTCATTTATCATCTTGCTTCCCTTACCAACTTGCTTTTTTAAGACCAGGTATTAGTCCTTCGTTAGCCATTTTTCTTAGGCACACACGGCAAATTCCAAAATCTTTATAAACAGAGTGTGGACGACCACAAATTTGACATCTAGTATATCCGCGCGCGCTAAATTTAGGTTTGCGTGCTGCTTTTGCTATCATTGATTTTTTTGCCATATTACTTTCCTTTTGCAAATGGAATGCCGAACAATTCAAGTAATTTGAATGCTTGTTTGTCATCACCCGCTGTTGTAACTATAGTTATATTCATACCATGTGTTCTTAAAATTTGATCATATACTACTTCTGGGAACATTAATTGTTCATTTAAACCAAAATTGTAGTTTCCACGACCATCAAATCCATCTCTTGGAAGACCACGGAAGTCTTTAACTCTTGGTAAAGCAACGCTTACAAGTTTATCTAAAAATGTATACATTTGCTCTTTTCTTAGAGTGACTTTGATACCTACAGGATAGCCCTCGCGAACCTTAAATCCAGCTACTGATTTTTTAGCGTTTGTTACAACTGCTTTTTGACCAGCTATCAAAGATATCGTATCAGCCATATTTTGAAGTAATTTTTGATCTTTTGCGCCCTCGCCTGCTCCAACGCTGATAACAATTTTCTCAATTGCTGGGATAAGCATAGGGTTTTTTATATCAAACTCTTTTGTTAGAGCCGGTTTAATGCTCTCATTATATTTTGCTTTTAGTCTCATACTTATCCCTCAACTTTTGCAACATTTGAAATGTCAATAGGCATCTCTTTGCTAATAAATCCACCATTTGGATTTTTCTCGGTCGGTTTAACCGCCTTTTTAGCAACCTTAACACCCTCAACTATTACCTGACCTTTTTTTGGCAAAACCGCAATAACTTTTGCAACTTTACCTTTATCATCACCTGCGATTACTTTTACTTCATCGCCTTTTTTAATTTTATATTTAACTGCCATTATAGAACCTCCGGTGCAAGAGATACAATCTTCATAAAGTTTGCATATCTTACTTCTCTACCAACCGGGCCAAATATACGAGTGCCTACTGGCTCTTTTTTATTATCAAGTATAACGGCTGCATTTTCGTCAAATCTAATAAGTGATCCATTTGCTCTTTGGACCTCTTTTTTCGTTCTAACTACTACTGCTTTAACTACTTGACCTTTTTTTATTTTACCGTTTGGTAGAGCTTTTTTTACTGAGCAAACGATGATATCGCCGAGGCTTGCATATCTTCTTTTGCTACCGCCTAAAACTTTTATACACATAAGCTCTTTTGCGCCACTGTTATCAGCTACTGCTAGTCTTGTAAAACTTTGTATCATTATTCAACTCCTGTTTTCAAAACCGCTTGTAAGCGGAAGCTTTTTCTAGCACTTAGTGGTCTGCACTCAACAGCAGATATAGTATCTCCTGCTTTTAGTTCATTTTTTTCATCATGAACTAGGTATTTTTTAAAGCGTTTTACAAATTTGTGATATCTTGGGTGCATAACTCTTCTTTCAACAAGAATAGTCGCCGTCTTATCACCAGCCTTTGCAACGACAACGCCTTGAATTTGTCTTTTCATTTCTACTGCCATTGTTCGCCCCTTATTTCGCAGCACTAATTGCAGTGTTAATTCTAGCGATATCTTTTTTAGTCTCGCCGATCTCGTTTGGGTTAGTTAGCTGCATAGTTTTTAGCTTTTGTCTAAGTGTAAATAAAAGCACCTTTTTCTCTTTTAATAAAGCGTTAAGTTCGCTCATACTTTTTGCACTTATATCAATATACTTCATTTTCGCTCTCTTTAGTTACAAACTTAGTCTTAAATGGTAGCTTGTGCATTGCAAGAGTTAAAGCCTCACGAGCAAGCTCTTCACTAACTCCAGACATTTCAAATATAATTCTACCAGGTTTTATATTCATAACCCACTCTTCAACACCGCCTTTACCTTTACCCATACGAGTTTCAAGAGGTTTTTTAGTAATAGGTTTATCTGGAAAAACTCTGATCCAAGTTTTAGCTTGTCTTTTCACATGACGAGTATATGCTTGACGAGCCGATTCTATCTGACGTGAATTTACTCTACCGGCTTCAACAGCCTTTAGTCCAAACTCACCCAAAGCAAGATCTACTCCTCTTGTTGCATAGCCGCGGTTACGACCTTTCATCATTTTGCGATATTTAGTTCTTTTTGGTAATAACATAACTATTTACCCCTTCTAGCACGTCTTGGTTTTTTTGGTGATGTATCTTCATTTTTATCGGCTTGAATACCTTTTTGAAGTACTTCGCCTTTAAAGATCCAAACTTTAACACCTATGTTACCATAAGTAGTATGGGCTTCTGCAAAGCCGTAATCTATTCTAGCTCTTAGCGTATGAAGCGGCACACGACCCTCCAAATACCACTCTGTTCTAGCCATTTCAGCTCCGCCTAAACGACCAGCAACTGAAACTTTGATACCTTTGGCACCAGCTTTTTGGGCACCTTGGATAACTTTTTTCATAGCGCGACGGAAAGCAACACGACGCTCAAGCTGCATAGCTACGTTTTCTGCTGCCAATTGAGCTGAACTTCCTGCTTTTCTCTCTTCTTTGATATTGATAGCGATATCTTTATTTACAAGTTTTGTAACCTCAGATCTCAAATTTTCAATCTCTCCGCCCTTTTTACCTATTATGATTCCTGGACGAGCCGCAACTACGGTAACGCGAAGTTTTTTAGCTGTTCTTTCAACAAGAATTTGACTAACACCAGCATAATATAACTTAGTTTTTAGGAATTTTCTTATTTTATAGTCTTCGCCTATATTTTCTGGTAAAGTCGCTTTTGATGGAAACCATCTAGACTCCCAGTTTCTATTGATACCTAGTCTAAGGCCTATTGGATTAACTTTTTGTCCCATTTTATGCTTCCTTACTTTCAGGTTTAGATACTTCTACAAGAATATGGCTAGTTGGTTTTCTAATTCTACTAGCGCTTCCTCTTGCACGTGGTCTAAATCTTTTAAGAACCGGACCAGCATCTACTCTACAACTTTTTACAACTACCTCTTCTGGCTCAAATCCGCCATTAGCTACAGCTGAGCTGATAGCACTCGCGATATATTTTGCGCCGCGATTAGGCATAAAACTCAAACTTGCAAGTGCAAGCTCTGCGTTCATTCCTTGTACTTCATCTGCTATAAGTCTAGCTTTTGTTGGAGATAGTCTTATGAATTTAATAATAGCTCTACTCATAACTTCCCCTTACTTACCTATTTTCTTTTGCACAGAGCCTTTATGACCCTTAAATGTGCGTGTTGGTGCGAACTCACCGAGTTTATAACCTATGTGATTTTCTGTTACATAAACCGGAATAAAACCCTTACCGTTATGAACGTTAAATGTTAAACCTATCATTTCAGGTATTATCATGCTTCTTCTTGACCAAGTTTTTATCGGCTTATTATCATTAGCAGCTTTTGCAGCTAGAACTTTTTTCATAACATGATCATCGACAAATGGACCTTTTTTTAGCGATCTAGCCATCGTTATTTACCTTTCCTTCTTGATATTATAAGTCTATCACTAGCTTTTTTGCGGCGAGTTTTAGCACCCTTAGTTGGTTTGCCCCATGGAGTAACAGGATGGCGACCTGAATTTTTCTTACCTTCACCACCGCCGTGTGGGTGATCTACCGGGTTCATCGCAGAACCTCTAGTTTGAGGGCGAATTCCTCTATAACGATTACGACCTGCTTTACCGATAGTTACGTTTGCCCAATCTTCATTTCCAACAACGCCGACTGTAGCCATACACTCAGCTAAAACTTGTCTCATCTCACCGCTTGGGAGTCTTAAAATAACATATTTTTCTTCTTTACCCATAAGTTGAGCATAACCACCTGAGCTTCTAGCCATTTGAGCGCCTTTGCCCGGCTTAAGCTCTATGTTATGAACTATTGTACCAACAGGGATACTTTTTAACTTCATAGCATTACCTGGTTTTATATCAAGTCCGCTTTCAGCTGAGCTTATAACATCACCTACATTTAAACCGCTAGGGCGAATAATATATCTTTTTTCGCCGTCGCTATAAGATATAAGAGCTATACGGCAATTTCTATTTGGATCATACTCGATAGTTTCAACTTTTCCAGGAATACCAAATTTCTTTCTTTTAAAATCAATTATACGGTAAAGTTTTTTTGCGCCTGCTTCTTTATGACGACTTGTGATTCTACCATTGTGATTTCTACCTGCGGTAGCCGGAATTTTTACAAGTAAGCTTCTAACGCTTGGTTTAGCAGTTATATCTTCACTTGACAAACCTGTCATAAATCTTCTGCTTGGAGTATATGGTTTAAAACTTTTTATAGCCATCTTACGCCTCCCCATTTTCTAGGCTAACGCCATCTGGTAATTTTACATAGAATTTTTTGAAGTCGTTTCTTACGCCGACTCTTCCTTTAAAACGCTTAACTTTTCCGTCCATTCTTAATGAATTTACTCTAAGCGGCGTTACGCCAAAATACTCTCTTAGCACCTCTTTTAGACCGTTTTTAGTCATTTTTGGTGAAGTTTGGATAACCACTACACCTTGTTCTTGAAGGCCAAGAGTCTTTTCTGTATAAAGTATAGTTTTGATATCTGTTATATCTGCCATTTTTAGCCCTCTTTTACGATAGATTGTAGTGCTGCTTTTTCAGCTATAACCGCACTATAAACTGAAACCAAATATGCATTTACTTCGCTAGCATCTATAACGTAGCAATTTGCTAAATTTCTAAATGCTAAAAGTGTTTTTGCATCAAGTTCATTTTTGATGATAAGTGCATCTCTTACACCGAGTTTATTGATGATAGATGCTGCATCTTTTGTCTTGCCGCTTGATATTTCTATGCTATCAACCGCAAAAAATTTGCCGTTTGCAACTTTGTCATTTAAAGCAAACTCAAGAGCAAGTCTTTTTTGTTTTTTATTAACTTTTTGATCATAATTTCTGTTGTTTTTTGGACCAAATGCAACTGCACCGCCTACCCATACGTTAGTTCTAGTTGAACCAGCACGAGCACCGCCGCGACCCTTTTGTCTCCAAGGCTTTTTACCACCACCACTTACATCTGAGCGACCTTTAGTGTGGGCTGAATTTGCTCTTATACCAGCAAGGTAGCTTTTAACATATAAATATAAATTATGCGAATTTACTTCAGCGTAACTTGCTGGAAGTTCAATCTCGCTTGTTTTTTCAAATTTTTCGTTTAAAACGGCTATTTTACTCATTTGACTATCCTTACTCTACCCATAGCACCGTTAAATCCTGGTACTGAACCTTTTAAAACCAAAATTCCATTAGCACTATCAAAGCTCACTACTTCATTTTTAACTGTAGTTTTCTCATTGCCGTAATGCCCTGCCATTTTTCTACCTGGCTGAACACGACCTGGCCATTCGCAGTTTCCTATAGATCCCGGACGTCTGTGAAAACGTGAGCCGTGACTTGCTGGACCGCCTGAGAATCCGTGTCTTTTTATAACGCCCTGGAAGCCTCTACCTTTAGTATTAAAACTTACTTTTAAAACTTTTGCTTCATTTAGTGGATTTACGTCCAAATCGCCAGCTTCGCTATTTGCAACGCTTAAAGTAGCAAATGAATTAAATTCACTACTCAAACCATATTTTTTTTGCTGACCTTTTATAGCTTTGTTATCTGCTTTTGTATACGCATAAGCCACTATAGCTTTACCGCCTTCGCCTAGCTCGCAAACTTTAGCAGGAACTAGCCTAAGCAGAGTTACAGGAGTACTAGGAGCTGAAACAGTTCTACTCATGCCTATTTTTTCTACAATATATTCCATCATTTATTCCTTTTACTCTTACTTGCCCATAGCACGAACTTCGACATTAACTTCTGGAGCTAAGTCAAGTTTTGTTAAACTATCAACTGTATCAGGAGTAGCTGCTACGATATCTAGCATACGAGCATGAATTCTCATCTCGAACTGTTCGCGAGAATCTTTATTAACATGTGGAGATTTTAACACTGTATAGCGTTTAATCTTTGTAGGCATTGGCACTGGACCTCTTACGTCGGCTCCAGTTCTTTTAACAGCTTCTACGATAGCTGCAACTGTACGGTCTAGAACTCTGTGGTCATAAGCTTTTAGCTTAAGCCTAATTCTTTCCATTGTTTTTCCTTTAAAAATAACTTGTCACGACACGTGACCTTTTGATATAATCAAGCTTGCATAGGCTTTATTTGGGTTAGAATAAGCATACAAGTAAGGCTAAGCCTTCTCATCAAAAGACGCGTATTATATCCAAAACAGAGTGTAAATAGCAAATTTTACGTTGATTTTTATACATTTTTTATAAATATTTTCCTTTAAAAAAGGAATAAATTAAAATTTAAAGCTATTTTGCATATTTTAAATTTAAAAGATTTTTGAGTTCAAAAGCTAAATTTAAAGTTTAGTTAACGGTAAAAATTATAGATTATCGGTTATAGAAAGATTGCTAAATAAGCAAATTTATTATACTATTTCAAATCAATTTTTTAGCACTAATAGATTAAAAAAGCAGAACCAAAGCCGGTTCTGCTATAATTTATAAATTTATATAAATGTTATAAGTCAATTATATCTTAATGACAACCGCAATGTCCACCGCAACAGCCCGAACCTTTATAAATTTCATCTATATAAAATTTAACCGAGCTTAAACTCTCTTTTTTAGCCCATTCATAAGCAGCACTTACAAAGTCCCAATTTATATTTTCATAAAATTTCTCTAAATAAGCAGCTCTTGCATTTCTCGCATCGATATAGTATGCATGCTCCCACACATCAACTACTAAAAGTGGGATCAAACCTTCAGTTACCGGCGTTCCTGCGTTACTAGTGTTTTTTATCTCGAGTTTATGTGAATTTGGATTATAAACAAGCCAAGTCCATCCGGCACCGAATAAAGTAGTAGCGCTCTTTAAAAACTCAGATTTAAAATCCGCGAAATCACTCTGCAAAGCAGTTTTTAACTCATCGCTAATATCTGTCTTAGCAGCTATACAATCCCAGTAAAAATCATGATTGTAAATTTGAGCAGCGTTATTGAAAATCGCACCTTCAGAGTGAGTTAAAATCTCAAAAAGATCGGCACCTTCAAAATCCGTACCTTTTATGAGGTTGTTTAAATTATTTACGTAAGTTTGATGATGTTTTCCATAATGATAGTTACAGGTTTCTTCACTTACGACAGCATTTGTAGCCGGATTAAAAGGCAGTGTTCTTAATTCCATAATTTCTCCTTAATTATTTTTAATAGCATAATTATACACAAAAAAGTTAAATAAGAGAAATATACTCTTAAAAACTACTCTCTACCATCTAATAAAGGAACAAACTCACACTCATCAAGAACTATTTTTTCTAAATTTGAGCCATTTTTTTTAAATTTAACTATAAATTGTTTACTATTTTCTTTAATAGGAGCTACTAAAATTCCGCCATCTTTTAACTGCTCAAAAAGCCTAGTCGGAACACCTAAACAAGCGCAGCTAAGTATTATTCTATCATATGGAGCGTAACTTTTCCAGCCTACGTTTCCATCGTCATATCTTATATTTACATTATTAAAACCGAGTTTTTTCATCTTTAGCTTAGCTTCATTTGCAAGTTTTTCTATACGCTCAATACTAAAAATTCTGTGAGCAAGCATACTTAAAATTGCAGCTTGATATCCGCTTCCGCAACCGATCTCAAGTATATTATCGCAATTTTCAGCTTCCAAAGCAAGTGTCATTTTAGCTACTGTTAGAGGCGAACTAATCCATTGATTGCCTCCAATCGGATGAGCATCTAACTTAAAAGCATTGATCGAAACCGGAACAAAATCCGTACGTGGAGTACTACAAAACGCCTTATAAACCATAGGCGTCAGCTCTATAACATCGGCTATATCATCAGCCATTTTTTGACATCTGGCACGCTCTAAACTATCCATTTTTTCCCTTCAACAAAGGGAAATTATACATAAAATTTGCTTATAGTAGTATTTAAATTAAACGAGTCCTAAAGATTTTTTAAACTCATTAGCCGAATTTGGTTCAAACTCAGAGCTTTTGGCAATGTGACCATTTGGCTTAAAAACTGCTTCGAATTTTAGATCTTTATCGCTACAAGCCACCACGTAGCATCTATTTTGTAAGGCTAAAGCTTCGCACAAAATTTCAAAATGTCTTTTGCGTCCTTTTCCCCAAAGCGATGGCACGAGAATGATATCCGCGCCTTTTAATTTCTCCCAAAGCTCAGTAAAACGTAGCTCAAAGCAGATCAAAACGCCGATTTTAACGCCCTCAAGTTCAAATAAATTTATATCTTCAACTTTTCCAGCTTTGAACTTATCTTGTTCTAAATTCGGAGTAAATAAAATCGCTTTTTTCTGTTTATAAATTTCTTTATCGCCATTTAAAAGTATAAATTCGTTAAAACCATCACTAAAATGAGTAAAACCGAAAAAAGCACCGTTAGAAAGCGATTTTTTTAAATTCGCTATTAGAGCGTTTTCAAAATTATCACCCAAACTTTCATATCCGCTCACGCAAAGCTCACTGCCTAACGCCAATTCGCCCGGTTTTATATCTTTTACTAAATTTAAAAGCTCACTAGCCCTATTTACCACACCAAGCGAATCAAGAGTTAAAGATCTAAGGCTAGAAATCATCAAAAGTAAGGCTTCCTTTACTATAATTCGTAACTTTACTTTCAAAGAAATTACTCTTTTGGTCGTTAAATTTAGCAAAATCATCAACCCACTTTATAGGATGTTTTGCGTTATAAAGCTTTTTAAGCCCGATAGAAGTCAGCCTATCATCAACGAGATAGTGGATGTACTCCTCTATAATATCATCGGTAAAGCCCATTATCTGATTTCCAGTGATGTATTTTCCCCACTCTATTTCAAGGTCTCCGGCTTTTTTGAACATCTCGTAAATTTTAGCTTCGACTTCGCTTGTAAATAGATCTGGACGCTCTTTGCGCACTGAGTTTATCATGTTTTGAAACAAAAGTAAGTGAGTTATCTCATCTCTTTGGATAAAGCGTATCATCTGAGCGCTTCCTAGCATTTTTCCGGCGCGCGCCAGTGCGTAAATCGCTGTAAATCCACTGTAAAAATACACGCCTTCTAAAATTTGATTTGCCACCATAGCAAGAAGTAGTTTCTCATCCGTAACTTCGCCCGCAAGCTCTTCATATACGCTTGAGATATAGTCGTTTTTCTTACGTAAAACGTCGTCGTATTTTTCCATTTCGTAAATCAGATCCGTGTTATCGCAGATCGCTTCTACCATTACGGCGTAACTTTTTGAGTGATTTGCCTCTTCGTAAGCTTGACGCGCTAAGATCGCATTTATCTCAGGAGCTGTGATATAAGGATTTATGTTATCGGCTAGATTGTTTGTCTGAAAACTATCCATAGAAATGAGTTGGCTCCAAACTAAGTCATACATGCGTTTTTCAGCGGTCGTGAGATTACATGCGTAGTCACGCACGTCATCGGTGGTATCGACCTCTTTTGGAAACCAGGTATTTGCTTCCATAAGATCCCAAAGCTTGAGCGCCCATGTGTATTTTGCTTTTGTGAAGTTTAGAATTCCATGCGGATTTCCACCAAATACTTTTCTATCGTTTAAAGTCTCGTTTGAGCTTGGATTATAAATTTTTTTTCTATTCATAATAAATCTTTCAAATTTTAAAGTAGATTAGATTTTATCCAAAAAAGTATTAAATAACTTTGAATACAAATTTATGAAAATAAAATAATAATGCATGCTTTTTAATAATTATTGATAATATATTAATTACATTGGTATTAGAATTCAAATTAAAAAAAGGATTACCGATGAAAAAAGCATTTACGATGGTAGAATTAGCATTTGTTATAGTTATTACCGGCTTATTAGCAAGTGTTAGTATACCAAAACTTACAATGTCAAGAACGGATGCCGAAGTGGCAAAAATAGTAGTCGATATAAAAAATACATTTGATAAAATAAACTCTATCTATATATCAAATAGCTCAGTCAATAAAAAATTAAATGCCGATAAAAACGAAGTTGATAGTTATCTCCATTTAAGATTATTAATAGGAAATGACTCGACATTATCTGATTTTGAGGCGATTAAACGCGGTGCTAAAGAGCACCCTTGGGCAGTTGAATGCTTATTTTATAGTATTGATAATAGCACGATAAAGTTTAAAACCATGTGGCAGCAATCATCTATCTCATGGAAAAAGACCTGCAACGCTCTTTATCTTCACCCTACAATGAAAGAGTGGATACAAAACGGAATTCAATTAGGCGGAGATAGCATCTTAAAAAACAGTTAAATTTATAATTGGATAATTTTTATATAACTGAAATATATAATAAATATCGGAAAATCAAATTTAAATACGAAAAGTAACGATCTGAATAAATCATCCTTGAATTATAAATATTTTTATTATGAATATAAATTTTTCAAATTTCACAACAACTTAAATTTTATACAAATAAATTTTAATATATTATATGACGAAATTTTCGACTATGAAGTTATAATTTTGGTATGTATTTAAAATTTATTTATTTTTATTTATTAAATTTTACAAATATCATTATAGGTAAATTTTATGAAAAAACTTTTGCGGCTATTAAATCTACTCAGCCAAAATGATATTTTAAAAATTACCAAAATCAAAAAATACTAAAAAAGGAAATTTATGACTAAAATTATTTTCAAGCATATTAAAAATAGTCTTATTTTACTATTTTGTATCGCTCTTTTTAGTGCTTGCTCATCAAAAACGACAAATGTAAGCACTCAAAAAATAAATCCATTAGGAAGCATTTTTGGCAAAACGGATGATCCAGATCCGCTAAATTTAGGCGATTTTCCAACTCTTCTAACATCAAATTTTACAAATCCTATGCCTACTAGAACGCCATCGCTACTTAAAAAAGTGGATTTGCCTGTAATGAACTCATTAACACATGGTCCGATGTTTTCAAGTGCTTTTAGTAAACCGGACTTGAATTTCAAACAACCGACTATCAGTCTACAAGGCATCCCGCCTGATCTATTTGATAGAACAAGCGATTTTATGGTGATAATGGGTGCAAACGGCGTTGTGATCACTATTTGGTACACATCTCCTGGAAACTGGTTATGGGGCTACTCGCTCTATGAAAGCGGCAATTTAGGAGGATATCGTGTTTGGCGTCTAATTTTACTACCAAATAATGAAGTCATGATAGTAAATTTCAACACTCGCACGACTTGCATAAATACTTATAAAAACGGAGTAATTCACTCACCTTGCAATAAAGATAATCCTTTTCAGAAATTTACGTTTCGTCCAATGACAAACGGAGCCGTACAAATTTATAACAAAGCTACTAATTCGTGCTTGCAAACGCCTGTTAATAATCTATTCGGTTTTGACGTTTTTGGGGCGATAAATCTTACGACAAAATGCACTGATACTATCGATCAACAATGGTATTTGCTCCCGCCGCCGCAAGTTGGAAGACTATTTTATTAGGAGTAAAAATGCGAAATGTTATTATGATTATATTTATAGCAACTTTAGGCTTTGCAAAACCAGAAGATTATAAAATTGCTACTTGGAATTTGCAAGGCAGTTCGGCTATAACCGAAAGCAAATGGAATATAAGCGTACGTCAAATAATTAGCGGTGAAAATCCAGCAGATATATTAGCCGTTCAAGAAGCAGGAAATTTACCTCAAACCGCTCTTCCTACAGGTAGAAGCATAAATCAAGGCGGCACGATCGTAACTGAGCATTTATGGCAGCTAGGCAGTATATCTAGACCGTTCCAAGTCTATATATATTATGCTCAAATCGACACAGGGGCAAATAGAGTAAATTTAGCAATCGTTTCACGCATAAAAGCTGATGAAATCATCATCTTGCCGCCTCCTACGGTAGCTTCTCGTCCGCTCATAGGTATAAGAATAGGAAACGACGTATTTTTCAACATACACGCTCTAGCAAATGGCGGAGTTGATGCTCCGGCGATAATAAATTCAGTATTTGACAGATTTAGAAATATGCCAAATATCACTTGGATGATTTTAGGCGATTTTAACCGCTCACCTGAGAGTTTAAGAGGAACTCTTGGATTAGAAACTCGCGTCAGAGTAACGTTTTTAGCACCTCCGGCGCCTACTCAAAGAAGCGGCGGAACGCTTGACTGGGCTATAGTTGGAAACTCAGCCGGAGATCTTGTCCGAACTACGCTTGTAGCAGTATTGATGCTAGCAAACCTGCGGACTCACCTAGTTTCGGACCATTTTCCGGTAAATTTTAGAAAATTTGGAGATAACTAATGAAAGCTTTAGCAACAATATTTTTATTTGTAAGCATAAGTTTTGCAAACGAAAACATAACCGACGCTTTTCAAATACGCAATGCAAACACCGGAATTCCTATAAATATAAAGCGATTTTCAGGGCAGTTTAATTACCAAAACTGGTTTTTAAATGATTTAGGAGTAGATTCTAAGATAAAAAAAGTAGATAAATTTTCAAATTCTTTTCCTTTTGGATACGTGCAATTTCAAGTAGCAGCCGACGTAAAAATGTGCCTTCAGATCGCTCCTAGCGGATTTTTAGCACTAAAAAACTGCAAGCAAGACTACGATAGCGGAGAGTTTGAGACTATTTTTCAGATCATCCCTACAAGTAGTGGAGCTATGCAGCTACGATCACTAGTTCTAAAAACAAACGAGTGCTTAGGAACATTTGAAAATCCAAACGTGCCGATCGAAGATAGAGTAGGACTAGTACGCTGCGTTTTAGAATTTTTTGTCGACATAGAGCCTAAACAACTTTTTGTATTTTCACCGCCGCTTAGTGAAGCTAAGGTAATTAGATAAAACAGTCGGTAAAAGCTAAAAACGGCTTTTACCTAATTTTAATCCAAATCAAAAATTCCTAAGTTCTATGTTTAAATTTGATTTTATCAACTTCGGATCGAATTTGGTTTTTGGTTTTTGTAAATTCCCTAAATTTAAGGATTCAAAAAAGTTTTGCAGATAGTAAGTTTTATCATAACCGTTTTGACTTAAAACTTTTACCATATCACTGATATCGTTTTCGTTTAGCATATCTGCGTGGATAGTCGTTCTACACTCAAATTCAACTCTGTTTTTTAGTAAAGTTTGAAGCGTTTTTATAAATTTATCATATAAATTCGACGCAGTTATAGCTTCAAATTTAGCCTTTGGAGCTTTGAAATCAAGTGATATAAAATCGATCAAACTCAAATTTTCTTCTATAATCTCAGGACTACTTCCATTCGTATCGACTTTGGTTTTATATCCAAGATCCTTAGCCAGCTTCAAAACATCACTAAAATGCAAACTTTTAGTGCATTCCCCGCCACTTAAAACTACCGCACTTAAAAGGTTTTGGCGTGAATTTAAAAACTCGCTTAGATAGCGCATATCAAACTTGCCCTCACCCAAAACTATATCTTTGTTGTAGCAATAAACGCAGCGCATATTGCACTTCGCAAACCACACTATAGCAGCGAGTTCATCAGGATAATCAACAACGCTAAAAGGCGTGATATCGTAGATAAATTTGTCTAGCATTTAGTAGGTTCTAAAAACTTGATCCTCTCTTTATGCTCGCCTTGTTTGCCAAGATTAAAGCTCTCAACTGGTCTATGATAGCCCATAACTCTGGTATAAACCACGCATTTTGTACGTTTATCTTTAAATTTGGCTAGTATCTCTTCTTTTCTCATATCTTCTCCTTTAATTAAATTCTTTAACCCTAGCTCTGATATCATCAAAACTTACTTTACTTAGAATTTTACCGTCTTTGAAAACCGGTTTTAGTTTATTTTCTTCTTTTTTTAGCTCATTTAATCGAACCGTTTTAAACAAATTTCCTTTTCTCACCAACGCAAGACGTCCAGATTTTGAACGTTTTGAAGGATCGGTGATAGGATCTTTTTTTACATCTATCCAATGCTCACCGTCTTTTGATACTGCATTTGCTTTCATAGCAAATCTAAGAGTATCGCGGTTAAGGTGTTGCAAAAGCGCTCCACCCATACCAAAAACTATATTGTCCGCGCTTATCTTTCTAAGTTTTAGCTCGTTTAAAATATCGACTAAACTTTGCGGATTTATACCGTCTCCATAAATCAGTCTGACGTGATTTGGAAGTACGCGATAACCCTTTTGATTTACGCTAAATCCAGCTATATCCATCATCTTTTCTAAGCACTCACTAGCCATAGTTACTGGATTTCCGCTATCTGGGCGAAGCACGACGCGACCGCCATTAGCTTTTACCTCATCAAATAACTTTCCCCAAAGATCTATCGCATTTAGCGTATCGTAGCTATCTATCACGCAAGCAAAAATACCACTGCTAAATTTATCCACCATATTTTTATAAGCTTCATTTTCGCGCTCTTTTCCCCAAGTAGTCATCGTACTATGCTCGCTTGCCGGGATACTAAATGCCGCCATATCGGCGTCATAATACTTTTTAGCAAATACGGCTCCAGTTATCGTATCTGAGCCTTTAAAATTTACCATATGAGCACTTCCACCGATCCCCGCACTCTCAAAGCTACTCACGCCGCGCGCACCAAAATCATGCAAACAAAAGTCGATAAGCTCAGGAGTTCCGGTCTCATTTAAAAATTGCAAAATGTTTTGTTTGCAAAAATAACTATTCGTAGCCACAGCAACTGGATACCAAATAGCCCTTAAAATAGCAGTTTCTAAGTAACCTGCCAACCATGGAAGCTTTGGATCGGTATTTCGTATCTGCAACAACACATTATCTGTTTGAACTATGCTACCTTCTTTTACCGCTTCTATCTCAAGAGGAAGTGCGCCGCCGTGTTCATCTACGATATATCTCCAGCCCTCTTCATTAAAAGGAAGTCCGTAAATTTTCATA
This sequence comes from Campylobacter fetus subsp. fetus, assembly GCF_900475935.1. Classification (NCBI taxonomy): domain Bacteria; kingdom Pseudomonadati; phylum Campylobacterota; class Epsilonproteobacteria; order Campylobacterales; family Campylobacteraceae; genus Campylobacter; species Campylobacter fetus. The sequence continues at coordinate 24,748 of NZ_LS483431.1, read as the reverse complement.
AAATCTTTAGCTTCTAAGATATCATCTTGTGTTATTTTCTTGCTTAGATACTCCATTAAAAACATTTGCAAACCATAAAATAGTACTCTATTCCACCTACCGCCGCGCGATTCTATGTAAGAGCTTACGTATTTTATATCGTTTGGATACTGAAGATAATGTGAAGGTTTATAGCCGTCTGTGTTTAGTATCAAATTCATATCTTACCTTTAAATTTTCTGGCGATTTTATCAAAAAAGGGCTTAAATTTGATAATTCAAATTTAAATAACGCTTTTCCAATGCCTTAAAAACAAATCTTGCTCAGCAAAGTATTTTTAGATGATTTTACGGTTTGAAACCATGAGCACCCAAGGCACACTAAAGCGATAAAGCAAACGGTTTATCCTCATAAAAAGTACTAAAAATACAACTTAGGCCAAATTCAAAATCTCCTCATCGCATTTTGGACAATACTCATGCTCGCCTGCGATATACCCGTGTTTTGGACACACGCTAAACACGGGAGTTATCGTAATATATGGAAGTTTATAATTCTCCACTATATTTTTCACTAAATGCTGACAAGCCTTTGTACTGCTTAGTTTTTCACGCATATAAAGGTGAAAAACAGTTCCACCCGTATAACTGCTTTGAAGTTCATCTTGCAAATTTAAAGCCTCGAAAGGATCATCGCCGAAATCAGCCGGAAGCTGAGTAGAGTTTGTATAATACACCTTATCATCAAATCCAGCTTGAATGATGTCTGGATAACGTTTTTTATCTTCTTTAGCAAAGCGATAAGTTGTTCCTTCAGCAGGAGTCGCTTCAAGATTATATAAATTTCCGGTAGTTCTTTGAAACTCTATCATTTTAGCTCTTAGATATTCTATAAGTTCTTTTGTAAACCCTATACCGAATTTGGTCGTTATATTTTCTTTATCATCAGTGAAATTGCGTATCATCTCATTTGCGCCGTTTATTCCTATTGTACTAAAATGGTTATTAAAATTTCTAAGATATCTAGCGGTATATGGATAAAGTCCCCTTTGATACATCTCATTTATAAATTTACGCTTCTTTTCAAGAGTACTTTTTGCCAACTCTAGCAGTTCATCAAGTCTTGCATAAAATGCACTTTTATCACCTTTAAACAGATATCCTAGGCGCGCTAAATTTATAGTAACTACGCCGATACTTCCAGTCATCTCGGCACTTCCAAAAAGCCCTCCCCCGCGTTTTAAAAGCTCTCTTAAATCCAGCTGAAGCCTACAGCACATAGAACGAACGGCACCCGGTTTATAGGCTTTTTCATTCGGTATTTTATTGCCGTTTTCATCTGTCGTATATTGACTTCCGATAAAATTTTGAAAATAACTCGAACCCATTTTTGCGGTATTTTCAAATATCTTTTTAGCCACAGAGCTATCCCACTTAAAATCCTCAGTCAAATTTACAGTTGGTATAGGAAACGTAAATGGCTGCGAACACTTATCTCCGGTAGTTAAAATATCATAAAATGCTATATTTATCCTATCCATTTCAGGTTTAAAATCCGAGTAAGTCATATCTTTTAAACTATTTTTACCGCGTTGTTTGCAAAGTTTTTCAAGTTCGTTATCTTTTAAATTTAAAAATAGATGCTCATTGTTTTTTGTAGGAATTTGATCGGCAAGATCGCTTGGCGGAGTTATATCTATAGTAACATTCGTAAATGGACTTTGACCCCAACGTGCCGGCACATTTAGATTGAAAATAAAGCTAGTAAGAGCTTTTTTGATTTCTATATCGCTTAATCGATCTTTAAAAACATACGGCGCAAGATATGTATCAAAGCTACTAAATGCTTGCGCTCCAGCCCATTCGCTTTGCAAAATTCCCAAAAAGTTCGCCATTTGAGATAAAGCCTCTCTAAAATGACTCGGCGCTCTGCTCTCGACCCTGCCTCTAACACCGTTAAATCCTTCATTTAACAAGGCTCTAAGACTCCAACCAGCACAGTATCCAGTCAAACAATCAAGGTCATGTATATGATAATCTCCGTTTCTATGAGCCGCTCCTTCATGATCGCTATAAACAGCATCTAACCAATAATTTGCAATGACTTTTCCAGCGGTGTTATTGATAAGTCCGGCGTTTGAATAACTCGTATTTGAGTTTGCCATAATACGCCAATCAGACTTTCCGATATACTCTTCTATAGTTTGAGTCGAGTTTATATAAGTCGTTCTTTCGTCAAGCTCACCGTCTCTTTGCATAGTATGAGTATGACGATAAAGCATAAAATTTCGCATTACTGTAAAATCACCACTATCAAAAAGAGTTTTTTCTATAATATCTTGAATTTCTTCTACGCTCATTTTGTCTTTTACCTCAGACAATACTTTTTTGATAAGCGCCGTATTTGGTTCTTTAAGAGCACTTTTATAAGCTTTTGTTATCGCATTTTCTATTTTATAACTTGCAAAATCTTGCAAACTTCCATCGCGTTTAATTATCTTCAAATTTAATCCTTTTTGGCTGGGATTATATATTCTTTTAAGTTTTACAAAGCTTAAGAAATATAATTACAATATTGTTACCAATGATATCAAATATCATTTAAAAATAAATTTATCATTATTTTTTAAGCTTTATGAAATAAATAGTATCGATAAATCCATAGTTTTATAATAAAATTAGAAAAATTATTAAAATAAAACTTAAATTATTTAATTAAATATTTTATATAAATTTAAATTACTAATTTAAAGAGTTATTTTATCTTTTTTAAAGTAATTTTGTGCTAAATTAAAATTAAATTTTAAAAACTAAGGACAAAATATGCAATGCGTATATGGACATATAACACACAAACCGCTTGAGCAGAGTTATCACGATCACGCAAGTGACCACCATCACGCACATTCACACTCTCACTCATCGGCAAATACAAATAAAAAAGTTCTCAAAATCAGCCTTTTTATAACAGTTGCCGCTATGATATTTCAATTTGTATATGCGCTAATCACAAACTCTTTAGCGCTTATGAGCGATACTTTGCATATGCTATCGCACGTAATAGCTTTGGGGCTTAGTTGGTTTGCCATATGGGCTGCTTCTAGCTTTAGCAGTGAGCAAAAAACATTTGGATACCACAGACTTGAGACGATAGCGGCTTTTATAAACTCGATTTTGATAGCTGTTTTTGGTCTATTTATAGTGTATGAAGCCATTGTTAAGCTCATAAATCCAGAACCGATCGAGATAGGTACAATGCTTATAGTGGCTGCGATAGGTCTAGGAGTAAATATCACGACTGGATTAATAATGCTAAAAGGGGATATGGGTAATTTAAATATCAAATCAAGTTTTGCTCATATGATGAGCGATTTATTAAGTTCTGTAGCTATAATTTTAGGCGGCATAATAGTATATTTTACAAATTTATGGTGGATAGACAGTGCTTTGGCTCTATTTATCGCTATCATAATAGCTAAATGGTCATTTTCTCTAGCAAGAGACAGTATGAACATACTATTAGAAGCATCTCCTATAGATATAAACGCAGCAAAAAACGTTATGCTAGAAAACCCTTTAGTTTTAGACGTGCATGACTTACATATAAGTGAAATAACTCATAAAATGTACGTTTTGACTGCTCATATAGTTCTTAACAAGGATAATATTTTTAAATTTGATGAAATAATCAACGATCTATCTCTTAGTTTAAAAAATAGACTCGAAATAGGTCACATAACTATCCAACCCGAGTGGCGGGAGAGTTAGAGATTAAATTTAAAATAAAACGGCATTTACAAATATATAAAAATCGGTCGCATGATAAGTTGGATTTAAAAATTAATATGATAAATTTATAATATTGTATTTATTTTAAAGGGATATAAATTTGAAAAAGCTAGTTTTGGTTTATATTTTAAGTACTGTTTTAGCGTTTTGCAAAGATTATGAAAACGGTTTGAAAGCATACGAAAAAGGAGATTACAAAAGTGCGGTCATAAGCTTTCAAAAAGCGTGCAATAAAGGAAATATGAACAGCTGTTATACTCTTGGAAATTTATATGTATTAAATCAAGGCGTAAAGCAAGATTATAAAAAAGCCGTAAAATTATTTCAAAAAGCCTGCGATGGCGGAGAAGCAAAAGCTTGCGGATATCTAGGAGTAATGTACGAAAACGGTAACGCAGTAGAGCAAAACCGCCAAATAGCTGCAAAGTTATATGAAAAAGCGTGTGAAATGGGACATTATATCAGTTGTAGCGAGCTTGGGATTATGTATGCAAATGGAAACTTTATATCAAAAGACTACTATAAAGCTATGGAATTATTTAAAAAAGCGTGTGAAATGGGAGAGGCAAACGGATGTAATTATCTAGCGCTAATGTATTTTATCTACTCAGAAAAAAGCGGCATAGAACAAGATGCTATCAAAGCAAAAGACTATTTTTGTCATGCATGCGAAATGGGATTTGAAGATGCTTGTGAGAGCTGCAACATGCTTAGTCAAAAACAAGATTAAGCAAAAAACTTAAGCTAAACCAAATTTAAAACTACTATTTATATCATAGATCGAACTTACAAAAGTATGAAATCTAACTCCCATAAAATCAAGCTCAAGTTTATAATTCGCACCTAAAAACTGTGAGCTTATAACTTTAGCTTCAAACTCATTTGAGCTTATTATCTCTTCTGGTCTAAACATAAAATTTTTTGCCTCTAACCAGTTTTTAAATTTATCTGGCAAACTTAAAGCAGCGTCTGCGGTTATCTCGTTTATATCGCCTAAAAACTTAGCTATTTCAGCCGTTTTTGGCTCGAAATAAAGTTCTCTTGGCGTTGCGCAAGCCAAAACTTCACCTCTTGATATGAGAGCTATCTTATCGCTTAGCAAAAACGCGTCAAATTTATCGTGAGTGACCATTATAGCGCTTAACGAATTCTCTTTTATCATAGCTTTTAGCTCATTTCTAAGCATATTTTTTAAATGTGAATCTAAATTTGCAAATGGTTCGTCTAAAAGCAAAAGCCGCTCCTCATTTGCCACGGCTCTTGCAAAAGCTACTCTTTGAGCTTGACCGCCGCTGATTTTATCTATCATTTTATCTTTTAACTCGCTTATGTGAAACTTATCTAGCAACTCTAAAACTTTTTGATTTCTCTGATATTTTGGTAAAGCGTGAAGCGCAAAAGCGATATTTTCAGATACGTTTATATGCGGAAACAAAGCATAGTTTTGAAACATCATACCTACTTTTTTATTTTTACTGCATACTCCATTTTTACATACCTCATCACCTAAAAGCTCGATATCTCCGCCGTCTGCGGTTTCTAAATTTGCTATTATTCTAAGAAGAGTTGATTTACCGCATCCGCTACCGCCTAAAATAGTCAGTATCTCGCCTGAGTTTAAACTAAGATTTATATCTTTTAAAACAGTGTTATTTCCGAATTTTTTACTCAAATGGCTAATTTTTAGTATCTCTTGCAAATTCTCTCCTAAATAAATTTGAGCTATTATACATTAAAATATTTAATGATATTTAATATCATTAATCAAACATTATAATATTAAATCAATTTATGCTATAATATTTTTCACTTTTTTGGAGATTTTATGAAATACTTTTACTCATCATTTATTATTACGATTTTAGGTCTTTTGCTTGCATATTTTATCGGTGGTTTTTTAGCGGTTTATATCTGTTTTTTGCTTGGAATTTTAGAAGTTAGTCTTAGCTTTGATAATGCTGTTGTCAATGCTAAAATACTATCTGGAATGAACAAAAAATGGCAAGATAGATTTATAATTTTCGGTATTCCGATCGCTGTTTTCGGAATGAGATTTTTATTTCCTATCCTTATAGTTTCAGTCGCGGCAAATCTTGGAATGTGGGAAACATTCTCTTTAGCTTTAAACGATCCTGATGCTTATCACAACGCATTAAGTGCGAACAAAAATCAAATTTATATATTTGGCGGTGCGTTTTTGTTAATGGTGTTTTTGTCGTTTTTCTTTGAGGAAAAAGATGTAAAATGGATAAGATTTATAGAAGATAACTACCTTGTGCACATACTTTCTAAAACAAATTCTATAGCGCTTTTTATAGCGATACTAACAGGCATGATCATCGTATTTTTAACACAAAATACTAGTTACGCACTATCGTATTTCGGTGCCGTGCTTTTGCATATGGCGTTATCTTTGTTTGATGATATTTTTAGTGCAAATGGCGTTAAAAGCGGTTTCATGGGATTCTTATACTTAGAGGTTTTGGATGCTAGCTTTAGTTTCGATGGAGTTATCGGCGCATTTGCGATGAGTGAAAATATCTTTATTATTATGATAGGTCTTGGAATCGGAGCTATGTTTGTAAGAAGCTTAACAATTTATATGGTACATAAAAAAACTCTTGAAAGTTTCATCTATCTTGAACACGGAGCGCATTACGCCATTTTGGCGCTAGCTATCATAATGTTTATAAATGTTTTTCATGAAGTCGGCGAGGCGATAACAGGAACCATAGGATTTGGACTTATAGTAATTGCGTTTTTAAGCTCTATTTATAAAAATAAAAAGATAACAAATGGCTAAAATTTGCGGCATAGATGAAGCTGGACGCGGAGCGTTGGCAGGTGAATTAGTTGTAGCTGGATGCGTGTTTAAGCCTAAATTTAAAAAAGAAATTATTAAACTTGGACTTAGCGATTCAAAAAAATTAACCGAACAAAAAAGAGAGGAAATTTTTTTAAATTTAGAAAAAATGAGCGATTATTTAGTAGTTTATTTTAGGAATACTATAGTTGATAAAATCGGACTTAGCGACTGCTTAAGGCGTGCTTTAAACGTGATAAAAATGCATTTTAACGAGTGTGATTTTATCTATGATGGAAACTGCGATTACGGTGTTAAAAATATAAAAACTATCATAAAAGCCGATTCAAGCGTCCCTCAAGTAAGTGCAGCTAGTATAATAGCAAAAGTTAGCAGAGATAGACAAATGAGACGTTTTGATAAAATTTATCCAGATTTTGGATATGCAAAACATAAAGGATACGGCGTAAAAGCACATATAGAAGCTTTAAAACAACATGGCTCAAACGAACTAACAAGACTTAGTTTTCATCTAAAAGCGCTTGAGAAATCGCTATTTTAGGTATGTTATGGATATTTTAGAATATTTCTATCAAAATCCGCCAAAAAATCCAAAATTTATAGATAGAAAAACGTATTTTAACGGTAATAAAATTATTTTACAAGGAGCTATAAATAGCGGTAAAACAGCACTTTTAATACAGTATTTAGAGGAGTTCGGACAAGATTTTTTATATTTGAACTTAGAAGATATTAGAGTTGATTTCATCCCTAATTTAAATGAGTTTATAAAAGATAAAAAGATAAAAGCTATAGGATTCGATGGAGTAAAAAACGACTTTTATACTCCTTGCAAATGCGACAACATCATTATTTCAACCACTTCAAACTCGTTTTTTATAGATAAATTTACAAAAGTTAAATTAAATGGACTTGACTATGAAGAGTTTATAGCATTTTATAGAAAAAATTACGAAGCAAAAACTCTATTTAGTCATTTTTTAGCTCGGGGAAACGGCGCTAAAAGTGCATTTTTGCAAGATTTTGAAGTGAGTGAATTTCTGCAAATGAAAATCAAAGCTTATCTTGGCGAACAAAAAGCGAAAATACTCTCAAAAATCGCCGCTTACGTACATCAGCCATTTAATACTCATAAAATTTATAAAGATTTAAAAGAGACTACAAAGATATCAAAAGATAATATTTACCGTATTTTAAGCGAATTTGAGAACGAAAATCTAATAAATTTCGTACATCACATAGATGAAAAAAGCAGTCTTAAGAGAGTTTATTTTAGCGATTTTGGATTTAAGAATGCTCTTGGTTATGAAAAAGATCCAAAAAAAACAGTTGCTAATATGGTTTTTTGTGAGCTTTTAAAACTAGAAAATGAACTATTTTTTAGCGATGAGATAGATTTTTTCATTCCTAAAAAAAATTTAGCGATTTTAGTAATTCCGTTTTTACCGCCAGAATTTATATTTCTTAAATTTAAAAAATCTATAAATTACTATAAAAATTTAGGGATCACAAAAGTCGAAGTCATAAGCAATTCAAATAACTCGAACATTGCTTTTGAAGGAATCAGATGCTCCGTTATGCCATTTTGGCAATGGGCAGTAGCTCTATAAATCAAAAAAAAGGCTTGAATATAAACTTAAATATTTGCTATTTTAAAAGCTTTTAAACAGCTCTAAAACTGTGTTTATGCCTGATTTAAATTTAAAAATATCTACTCCTTCATTACTAATAGGAGTTTTTAAATTTAGTGATAAACTATCGCCTTGGCTATTTATATATAATAAAATTTTATTATCTGAAATAAAATAACTGATATCTGAGCCAAAAATATCTTTTAAATTTGAGATATCCAAACTATTTTTATCCATACTTAAAGTTTTTTTAAATTTAGAACTCGCGAAAAGCCCGTAAAATAGCGTATTTGAGCTATTCGTATCTTTTAAATATACATCGTAAAATTTGATATTAAAACTATCAAACTCAGCTTGACAAATTTTATAAGAGTTAAACAAAATATCTGTTTTTGGAAAATTATTTTTACCTTCTAAAAACTCATTTTCGTCAAGCTCGTCTTTTAAAGCTTTTAAATTCATGCTTATAAGAATTTGAGCTAAAACTCGCTCCTTTAAATCATGTTCAAAATCTTTTGTAATTTTAAATTTAAAATGATAGTAGACAAAAAGCGTTATAAAAATAGCAGCTATTATCGCCATAACAGCGTCAAATTTAAAGAGCAAAGCAGCCGCCAAAAAACCGAAGGCGGCGGCTATGACTAAAACGGCAAAAAGCTTTAGCCTTAACCGCTTTCTAGTTATTTCAAGCTCTTTTAAACTCATTATTCTTTAGATTTCGCCATTCTTTTTCTCATGGTTGGATCAAGGTAGCGTTTGCGGATACGGATACTTATAGGAGTTACTTCTACAAGTTCGTCTTCTTCTATCCACTCAAGAGCGCGCTCTAAGCTATGTTTGCGCGGCGGAACTAGTTTTATAGCGTCATCACTTCCGCTTGCGCGTACGTTTGTTAAGTTTTTACCTTTTATAGGATTGACGTCAAGATCATTTGGACGACTATGTTCACCGATGATCATGCCAACATAAACTTTGGTTTGAGGATCGCAAAATAAAATACCTCTATCTTGCAAATTAAATAGCGAATACGCCAAAGCCACGCCGCTTTCCATACTAACTAAAGCGCCGTTACTTCTATGTTCTACCGAACCGCTTAATGGACGGAATTCCAAAAAGCTATGGTTCATAACACCCTCGCCTTTGGTATCAGTTAAGAACTGGCTTCTAAAGCCGATAAGGCCGCGCGCAGGTATCTCAAACTCGATTCTAGTTTGTCCGTCTCCAGTTGGATTCATACTTACCATTTCGGCTTTTCTTTTGCCTAATTTTTCGATAACGGTTCCAGTACAATCATCTGGGGAGTCGATAACAAGAAGTTCATAAGGTTCACATCTTACGCCGTCTATAACTTTTATGATAACTTCAGGTCTACCAAGACAGAACTCAAAGCCTTCTCTACGCATATTTTCAGCCAAAATAGTGATCTGCAATTCACCACGACCGCTTACTTTAAATTTACCCTCGCCTATATTTTCGTATTTCATAGCGATATTTGTCTTCATTTCGCTCTCTAAGCGCTCATCTATCTTATTTGAAGTGACGAATTTGCCTTCTGTTCCGGCTAATGGAGAGTCATTTACGCTAAATACGACGCTAAGTGTCGGCTCTTCGATATGGAGCGGGTCAAGCGGCATAGGATTATTTGGATCGACAACGCTATCGCCCACATCAAGCGTCTCAAATCCCGCGATAGCCACGATATCACCGGTTCCTGCTTCGTTTATATCCATTCTATCAAGTCCGAAAAATCCGATAAGTTTGCTTATGCGTCCAGTTGTTTTTGTACCATCAGCCTTTGCTAGCATAACGTTTTGATTTTTACTGATTTTACCGTTAAATATACGAGCGATGCCGATCTTGCCGACGTAATTATCGTAATCTAGAGTAAAAACTTGGAGTTGAAGAGGATTGTCGTCTTTTCCAGTTGGCTCTGGAACATGAGCTAAGATAGTCTCAAAAAGCGGTTTCATATCTACGTTTTCATCATCAAGTTTAAGCTTTGCGTAACCGTTTTTAGCAGCGGCGTAAACTACCGGAAATTCCAGCTGTTCATCAGTCGCGTCAAGTGCGACGAATAGATCGAAAATTTCGTTTATAACCCTGTCTGGATCTGCTGCTGGTTTGTCGATTTTGTTTATAACGACTATCGGACGAAGACCTAAGCTAAGAGCTTTTTTTACGACGAATTTAGTTTGAGGCATAACGCCTTCTTGTGCATCTACAAGAAGCAAAACACCATCTACCATCTTTAAAACACGCTCAACTTCACCGCCGAAATCGGCGTGTCCTGGAGTATCTATAATGTTTATTTTATGATCTTTATAACGAATCGCTGTATTTTTACTAAGAATTGTAATTCCACGCTCACGCTCAATATCATTGCTATCCATCACCCTCTCACCTACTGCTTGATGCTCGGTAAAAGTTCCTGATTGTTTTAGGAGTTCATCGACCATAGTAGTTTTACCGTGGTCAACGTGGGCGATAACTGCAATATTTCTTATCTTTTCCAACTGCTTTCCTTGATTTTTTTAAATTTAGGGGTAGATTATACCCTAAATTTTCTAAATCTTTTATATGATGAAATTTCTTTATAAATTTACTCATCTTTTAAAACCATCTTTCCAATAAAAAAATAGGTAAAAAAAGCTAAAAATATACATCCAAATATCATTACAGAAAGTAAAAACGGTGTATTTGCTTGAACAAATCCAACTATAAAAGATACCAGTCCGGCTATAGCAAACTGTAATGTGCCAAGTAAAGCAGAAGCTGTACCGGAGTGATCTCTAAATCTAGCCATCGCTAAAGTAGTTGTGTTAGGCATAATAAAACCAAGCATAGAAATGATAAAAAATAGAGATATTTCAAACGCATAAAAGCCTAAAAATGAGCAAAATATCAGAGCTGCACCAAAAGTAAGCATAGCAAAAAATGCCTTCGGAAGCAAAACATAAGGAGAATAATTTAGAACTAATTTTGCATTGATATTTGCAGCGATTATAAAACCAAGCGAGTTTAACCCAAATAAAAACCCATAAGTCTGCTCAGAAAGCCCAAAGCTTTTTATAAATACAAAAGAAGAGCCGGTAATATAAGCGAAAATCGCACCCATAGCAAATCCGGATGAAAATATATAGACTAAAAACGGTCTATCTTTTAGTACAAAAGCGTAATTTTTTATAATCTCTTTTTGTGAAAATTTAACTTTATTTGATATGGACGCACTCTCTTTAAGTACAAAAACAACTAAAAATATGAGCAAAACTCCTAATAAAAATAGAGTTACAAATATACTTTGCCACGAAAAAATCTTTAAAAGCAAACTACCAAAAGTTGGAGAGAGCATAGGAGCTAAACTAGAAACTACCATCATTAAAGCAAATACGGCTCCGGCTTCTTTTAATTCAAATAGATCATTTACCACGGCCCTAGCTATAACAACTCCGGCGCAACCTCCAAGAGCTTCTAAAAAGCGAAATACGATGAAAAGTTCTACATTATCGACTAAAACACATCCTAAACTTGAGAACATAAAAATCACTATACCGACAATAAGAGGTTTTTTACGACCGAAAATATCACTTAATGGTCCATATATCAACTGTCCAAATGCAAAAGCTATGAAAAAAGTAGCGATAGATAACTGAGTAAGAAACTCGCTTGTGTTAAAACTTTCTTGAACACTCTTTAAAGCAGGAAGATACATATCGGTAGAAAGTGGTGCTATAGCTGACATAAGAGCCAAGATAAAAATAATTTTAAATTTAGAAAATCCATGGATTTTCGTATAATTTTGCATATATCTCCTTTAAAAAATAAAACTGTTTAGTATATCTTAAAAAACTTAAAGAGTAATTTATATTACATTTAATTATTTTATAAATTTCGGATGAAATGAGTCGTTTGGAATAATTTTTGCTAGTGAATAACAGCAGATTTTAATTATTTAGGACTATTTATGCAAACACTAAACGCATTACTAAACAATACTGCATCAAGTACGATGCAGACAAAACCGAGTGATAGCCATGAAAGTAGCAATGATAGCTTCTTGTCTATGGTTATAAATAGCGTAAATAAAAATGAAAATATTAGCGAAGAGAGCAGCAAAAGCGTAGTAGAACAAAATGCAAAAAAGTCCCAAATAGATAAAAAAGATGAAAAAATAGACTCAAAATCCAATCCGGATGAAATCGAAATAGAAGAAAATTCATCTCAAGAAAGCCCAAATAAAAATAGTATATCTATCTTAGAAGATGCTGATTTTATGCAAATTTTATCGCTTCTTGAAGCATTGAATGACGGAAAAAAACTTGATAAATTTCCGGCTCTTTCAAATACTTTAGCAAAATTTTTATCAACGGAAAAAAATATAAATGAGATAAAAGGTGCAAAAAGCTTACAAGATATAATAAATTTGAGCAATAAATTTGGATTAGGTCTAAGTAATTTGAAGATTACGAAAGAGGATTTAGCAACTCTAAAAACCGAGTTCAAAGCTCTTGAAGCAAAAGGATTTTTTAAAATTCAAGATACGCAGATAGTTTTAAACGAAGTAACAAAACAAAAAATAGAAAAATCATTAAAAATAGATAAAAAAAGCGACGAATCAACCCCTAGTCTAACAAAACTTCTTCAAAGTACGCAAACAATCGATGATGCAAGCGGAAAAAAAACCAAAAATAAAACTGAAACTAATAACATAAAAGAAGCTACAGAAGATACTATAAATTTAAAAAACACGGATAAGTCAAAAATTTCAGTAGAGCAAGCGGAACATAAAAATAGCAAAAAAGCAGATTTAAACGGTGAAAAAAATGCAATTCAAAATACAAAAAATATCGAAACAGAACTAACTAAAAACGACAAACATACAAAAGATACAAGCGGTGCGACTGCAAATCATACATCTCAAAAAAACGCAAAAGATACGAATGTAGATGATTATCTAGCAAATATTATGCAAAGAGCTATAAAAGAAAGTAGCGAAACAAAAGATAAACAGTCTCAAACTACACTTAGTGGCAGTTTTACAAAAGAGACAAAAAATAGCGGTGAAAAAGATAACATGCAAAATAACAGCGATCAAAACGGCAGTCAAACAAGCTCAAATCAGTCGGTAAAAGATGTGGTCGCAAACTCTAAACTCCAATTAAAAAACGGTCAAATCAAACAAACTTTTGAGAGTTTTGCTTCAAATTTACAAGAAAAAATAGCTGAATATAAACCACCTGTTACTAGATTTCATATGACACTAAATCCGACTAATCTAGGCGAAGTAGAGGTGACTTTGATAAACAGAGGAAATAATCTACATATAAATTTCAACTCAAATAATCAAACTATGCAGCTATTTATCCAAAATCAAGCCGAATTTAAAAATAGCCTTGTAAATATGGGATTTACTGAACTTTCTATGAATTTTAGCGATCAAAATAAAAATAAAGAACAAGGTCAAAACAGTAAATTTAAAAACTATGACAATGATTTTGAAAATGTATTAAACCAAAATGAAGATGAACAAGTCATCTTAGAAGTTGTCGTACCGCGATACTTTTAAGTTAAAAAGGAATGAATTTTGCTTAAAATAGCAAAATTGCATATAAAAGGATAATCCATGGCAATAAATTCTATGAATAATACGGCAACTCCAACCGGAACTCAATTCACGACAGACAAATGGGCAGCACAAACGGAAGCAGAAAAATTAAATAACGCCAGTGGAACAGGTACAAATCCATATTCACAGCTTGATAAAGACGCATTTTTAAAACTACTTCTTGTCGAACTTCAGTATCAAGACCCAACAGAGCCTATGGATAGTGCAAAAATGCTTGAGCAAACTAGTCAATTAGCCACTCTTGAAATGCAAGAAAATACAAATAAAGTTATGAAACAACTAACAACTCAAATGCAAAGCAGCCTTTCTATGACAGCTATGAGTGCGCTTGGAAAGATGGCAAATCTCTCGAACGCAGTGTCAAAAGATACTACGACTAGCTCTGTGGATTTTAGTTTATATTTTCCTAATGATGTTAAATCAGGCAGCATTCAAATATATGATTCATCAGAAAATTTAGTAAAAAATATAAAATTTGATGAGTTAAAGTCCGGAATAAATAAATTTAACTGGGACGGCACTGATAATAACGGAGATATAACTTTACCAGGAGAATATCTGATAAAAGCAACATATACAGATACATCAGGCAATTCAGGAGAAAGCATATTAGGAAGCTATCCTGTAGAAGCGGTTAAATTCGTAAATGGCATAGCTCAAATCAAAATAGCCGGAGAATACGTATCAATGGATAAAATAAGCGAATTTACAGAACCGGTTAAAACTACGGCAGTAAATAACTCAAATGATTCATCTAACTCAAATGATTCGGAGAAACCAAGCTCATGATGATAGGATACTATAACGGTATAAGCGGGATAAAATCTGGAAATTTCGGTATTGATGTTATATCAAATGATATTTCAAATATCAATACTGTAGGATACAAATCAAGCACCGCTGAGTTTAAAAGCATACTATATCAGTCACTAAACCAGACAAGTACAAGTCCGGTCACATCACAAATCGGTCTTGGCTCAACGAGTATGGCAACTAGTTTAAATTTCAAGCCAGGAAGCCTACAAAATACCGATAAAGTATTTGATCTAGCTATAGTAGGAGATGGATTTTTTGGACTTAGTGGGATAAACGGTGAGCAGTATTTTACTAGAAACGGTGATTTTAGTAAAGACGTAAATGGAGATATCGTAAATAGAAACGGGCTTTATCTACTAGGTACGATGGCAAATTTAAACGCGATAGCTCTTAGTCCAAATGCAGAGCAAAAGCTAGGAAATCTTATGGGAAATAACGATAAACAAGCATTTACTCTACAAACAGGTACTTCAATAGAGTTAAGTGCTTCTACGGCGCAAACAAAAATACATTTGCCAGACGTGCTATTTTTACCTGCTACTGCAACAACAGACGTATCATTTAGCGGTAATCTTGACTCTACCATAAATACTCAAACGATAAATATAAATTTAGATAATACAAAAATTACAACGGCAATAAATAAAGAAGGTAAAACCATAAGTTTAAATGGATCGCTAACGGACACTCCATTAGTACAAAATCCAAATAGCCCAAACGAAGATGTACTAATCACTATAAAAGATGCTAACGGCGAATCCATCACAACCGCAGCAAAAACAGATGAAAACGGTAATTTTAGCTTAAATGACTTCGATATAAGAAGTTTAAATTTAGATGGTGAACTTAGCATAGAAGCAAATGTAAATTTAAAACAAGAAGTACCAAATACTCAAAGTTTTAGTACAGATATAATCTCTCCAAACGGCAATAAAAATATATTAAAAATGGAGTTTTCAAAACAAGTTCCGCATCTTGATAACGGAACAGCATGGAATGTTAGTGCTACTATTTTTTCTCCTACTAACGAAGTTATATCGACTTCAAACGGAGTTTTAAATTTCAATGAAAAAGGTGCTTTAGTAAGCAATACTTTAGGAACTTTAGATAATGATGGAGCTGAACTAAACGTCAATTTAGGTACTCCATATGATCCAAATACTCCAAATAGCGGATTTGACGGTATGAGATCAACGGGGGATCAAAATTTAAACTTATCTGTAAATAAAAACGGTGAAGCAGAAGGTTTGCTAAAAGAATATACTATGAATGATAACGGTGAAGTTGTAGCTATATTTGACAACGGTAAAATGGCTTCTGTCGCTAAAGTTGCCCTATATCATTTCCAAAATAATCAAGGTCTTTCAAAAAGCAGCGAAAATACATATCAAACAACTGCAAACTCAGGTCAACCTATATTTTATCAAGATCAAAACGGGAATGTAGTTTATGGAGCAGCTATAAAAAATAGCACTCTTGAAATGAGTAATGTAGATCTTGGCGTATCTTTAACCGATCTTATCATTATGCAAAAAGCTTATGACGCAAGTGCAAAATCGATCACTACAAGTGATCAAATGATACAAAAAGCGATAAATATGAAAAAATAGTTATGAGTATCTCCTAACTTCGCTTAAGAAATACTCATAAACTCTTTGTTGCAAAAGAGCATCATCTTCATCACTATCTATCATAAGACGTCTTAAATGAGCAAAATCTATCTTTTTAGCATATCTTCTTAAATTTTTTAAATTATAGTCTATGTCTATAAGCAATGAATCAAGACTTATATAACTAAATTCTTTTACTTTTTGAACATACTCTTTTACGGTTTGTACCAAAACACCGACACGTCTTTCATCGTTTATATAAATTTCTGTTGCAATATCTTTTATATCGTTATAATCACTTTGTGAAACAGTTTTTTTAGCACAAAGCATAGCAGCTAAAACTTTAGCACGAAACTCTAAAGAGCGATGATGCGGTATAAAAATCTCACGAAAAACAGACAAAAAATGAAATTTATAATTCATAGCGTAATCCTAATTTAAGTATAATTTAGATATAATCCTTTTCGCCTTTCCTTAGACCTGTGCAATGCTTTTAAAAAGAACCGCTTCAGGATGGGAACATAGCAGAGCACTTTTTCTTAGTGTGTGCCGCAGTCATCTGGGGAAGGGTTTCTAAAGTCTTATATCAAAATACTCTATGATCTCAGCACAAATTTTACTAAAATCAACGCCTTCTATCTTTGGATTTTTATCAAATTTAGCTTGTATGTTATTAAATCCGCTGACTAGATCCTTGCTTTTTACACCATAACTTATAGAAATTCCCGCTTCTACAAATGCAGCTAGATTATCACAGCATTTTAGAGCTTTACCATCTATAGCGTTGAACTCATTATCATTTACGCTGCTCATACTACCTTCAAAATGTATCGGAGTAGTTTTATTTATACGGTTTTCAAACTCATCTTTTTTCAAAACACCATCTTCTTTTCTAACGCCTAAAATGTAGCTAAACTCACTTCTAAAACTTTCAGGAACAAAAGGTAAAATTCGCTCATCTATAAGTCTCATCTCGTATTCGCTTATTATCTCGTTTAGTCCATTTATACCGTATTTTACAGGACTTATGATGTCACGCGTAAGGCTTTCTGGTAAGTCGTGAAACAAAGCGCAATAAAAGTTATTTTCAAGTCGTTTTGGACAAGTCCCTACTTTCAAGCTATAAAAATAAGCAAATATCGCCACGACTAGCATATGTCCAAGCACTGCAGTCTCAGGAATACGCTGAGTTTGTGCCCAACGCTTTTGAAAACGAAGTCGTCCGCTTAGATCTATGATACGAGCTAGTTTTTGGTTCATAGCGATTTTACGAACTCCTATAAGCTCGTAGTAATCTTCTAACTCCTCATCGACTTTTTGTTTTAACTCTTCTATGTCGCTTAGAAATTTACTAGTTTGATAAACTATGCTAAACTCCCATTTCGTCGCTATATAGCTAGCCGCTTTTAATATAAGACGCTCTTTTTTATGAGTTTTATCATCTTGATAAGCTTTAAACCTTTCAAAAAATTTACCCCCATCGATATCTTCAACCATATTTTCAAGTTTAGTTAAAATCCAGCTTTGAATTTCTTGATTTTTGGATTTTTGGATTTGATGGAAAACATCAGGGCGAATGTCAGTCACTACTACACGGCTTAAAAACTCAAAAACACCGCCTTCTATGATATAGTTCATATCCACGTCAGGCTCGAGCTTTGCGATAAAATAAGCTATTATAAATTTATGTGCTTGTTTATCAAGCTCGACTAAATTTACCATTTTTGGATAGTCATTCCAACGCGAAATCGAAGCAGCTTTAAAGATGTGATCTATGAGTTTAGCGTTTATCATTTTTGAGCCTTAAAATTTGCGAGTAGTTTCTAAAGTGATAGAACTTACGTCGAATTTTTCTTTGCGAACTAAATTTGAGTCCAACTCTATAACCGTATGCACGTTTCCACGCGGATTAAAGTCTCCCACTACGCGTAAATACTTTGGATTTAACTTTTTATCTAAAGTATCATAGATCTCGTTTATGCTTGCTTCGTGGCTTATATGACGATTTAAAAAGCTATTTATATAGAGTTTTATCGCTTTTAGTTCAACGACAAAGTCACGCGGCACGTAAGTTAGATATATAGTAGCAAAATCAGGATATCCCGAGCGCGGACAAAAACACGCGAACTCAGGCAAAGTTATGCGAATAGCATAGTCGTTTTTACTAGAGTTTGGCCAAATTTCAAGATTTTTTTCTATATCAAATTCATTTATAATTTTTTCACCATATTTTTTATTTTCCATATTTAATCCTTTAAATTTAACTTAGGTTTTTCAATGTAAAAACCTTGGATATAATCAACTTCACTATTTTTTGCTATTTCATAAAGCTCATTACTACTTATAAATCTAATAATTGTTTTTATATCAAGAGCTTTTGAAGCGCTATTTACACTATTAAATAACATTTTAAATCTATCTTTATGTAGATTTTTACTAAATTCAATATCATAAATTATATAATCAATATTTAAATATTTAAGATACTCAAAGCTACTATTTTTTCCACCAAAATGGCTCAAAGCAAAGCTAAATCCAAATTTTTTATACTCATTTATAATATTGTTAAAATTTGAAATTTCATCATAAAATTTATCCTCAAAAAACTCAAAAACTAAATTTTTAGCATTTATATTATACTTTTTTATCATTTTAAAAAGCTCTGCTTTAAAAAAGTAGTTTCTTAGACTAACAGGAGAAATTTCTATGAAAATTTTACCTTTTATATCTTTGCTAATTCTACTAAAAAACAGCCTTAAAACCTCTTTATCATAAAATATCTCATAACCGATTCTGTTTATAACTTGGGAAAATTTGATTTTTGATATATTTGAGTTCGGAAGTTTTAGTCTTTGCATCACATATGTCATATCATCTGAGTTTTTATTACTTTTTATAGTTTGAAATTTAAAAATAAAATTTTTATCGCGCAGTGCTTCAAAAATCATCTTTTCATATTTGCTTTCGTTTATTTTTAGCTCATTTTGTCTATCTAAAATCATATAAAATAGAGTTGAAAGAGTGACATTCAAATTTAAATCATAATCAGATCTAATATTATTGTAAGCTAAATTAAGCTCTATATTATCGATATTATCTCTTAAAATACTAAGCTCAAAGCTTTTTAATAAGTTATTAAATTTACTAAATTTAGAGTCGATAAGCAAAATAAAACATCCATCAATATATTTACCGATAGGAACTTTGCGAATACTATTTTTTTCCAAAAAACTATGGAGTTTTTCTAAAAATTGTTTTGAAACTTTATCAACACTTCCAAGCCCGTATTTATTAGCAATTTCATTTAAATTTTTTATAGATATCATAATGATATACTTTTTTTCACCGTTTTTAATGCTTTTATTTATAATTTTTATAATTTTATCTCTTGTAAAACTTCCCGTAGATTGATCAATAAGACTTGTATTAAATCCATTATAAATCATATAAAAAGTATAATAAACATATATAAATGTGAGCAGAGCAAATAGAATTATTTCATAAATTTTATAGTTTTTTAAATTTACAAACGCATAACCCCAAATAAATAAAATAATGATAAAAGGAGTAGCTATCCTAAGAGCAAGAGCAAAGCGGTTACTTCGCTCTTTTTGCTGGCTATAAAGCATTAAACGTCCAGATGTTTTACATCTTTTGCATGAGCTTGTATATAATCTCGTCTAGGTTCAACCTCATCACCCATAAAGAGTTCAAAAATTTCACTAGCTGTTTGAAGATTGCTAACATCTATTTTTAAAAGTCGTCTATTTTCTGGATTCATAGTTGTCTCCCAAAGTTGACTAGGATTCATCTCTCCAAGACCTTTGTAACGTTGTATATAAGCACCTTTTTTAGCATTTTTTTCTATATCTTCAAGCACTTCTACTGGATCTCTTTTTAGATCTATATCACGCTCTTTCATTTTTGTAAATATATGAACAGCCTCCTCATAAAGAGGATTTGCAAATAAATTGTCATTTATAACAAGTTCCTCAAGCCCATTTTCAGTCTGAACATATATCCTAATCTCATCTTCATTTACGTATGAATTTAAAATATTAAATTTTTCATCTTCAAGTTTTTTCTTTATAATCTCAAAAAGTTCATTATAATTTTTTGCTATAACATCCGGATTTTCTATCATATATCTTATAACGATTAGTACGTTAAAACGTTTTTTAAGATCCATCAAAATACTTCTATAAGCCGCGATTATCTTTAAATAATCAATCAGATCTTTATTTCCAACACCTTCAAAATCCTCACCTTCAATTCCAGTTTCTATAAGAAATTCATTCAAAGCTTTTTCATCTTTTAAGTAGATCTCTTTTTTACCTTTTTTGTATCTATAAAGAGGCGGCTGAGCTAGATAAACATAACCATTTTCAATGATCGGAGTTAAAAACCTAAAGAAAAAAGTAAGAAGTAAAGTTTGAATATGGCTTCCATCTACGTCCGCATCAGTCATAATAATTATCTTATGATATCTAAGTTTTTCAGGATCAAACTCTTCACCAATTCCGCATCCAAATGCGGTTATCATATTTTTTATCTCTTCTGATTTTAAAATTTTATCAAGTCTACTTTTTTCTACGTTTAATATCTTACCTCGAAGTGGTAAAATCGCTTGAAACGCTCTATCACGACCTTGTTTTGCAGAGCCTCCAGCAGAATCTCCCTCAACAAGATAAATTTCACTCTCACTTGGATCTTTACTTTGACAATCAGCTAATTTTCCAGGAAGCGTTCCTACGCTATTTAAACTATCTTTTTTGCGTGTTAAATCTCTCGCTTTTTTAGCTGCTTCACGACCACGAGCAGCCATAAGAGCTTTATTCATTATAGCTTTTGCTTCGATAGGGTTTTCTTCAAAATATTTGCACAAAACATCAAAAGTCATTTTTTGAACGATAGGTTTTACATAACTCGAGCCGAGTTTTCCTTTAGTTTGACCTTCAAATTGTGGTTCTGGAACTTTTACGCTAACTATAGCTATAAGTCCTTCTCTTATGTCATCTCCGGTTATCTTAGTATCTTTCTCACGAGCTGCAGCATTTGCAGCTATATAATTTGTAATAGCTCTTGTAAGCCCAGCTCTAAAACCTGCTTCATGAGTTCCACCATCTGGAGTTTTTATATTGTTTACGAAACTTAGTAAATTTTCTGTATATGTTTCATTGTAAAGTAGAGCAAAATCCACTATAACATCTTCTTCACCACCGCTAAAACTAACTGCTTTGCTTACTGGATTACTTTTGTTTATATCTGTAACAAAACTTTCAAGCCCACCTTCAAAATGATAAGTTTCACTAAAACCGTCTCTTTGATCTTTAAAATTTATAGTAATTTTTGGATTTAAATATGCTAATTCTTTAAATCTTTTTGATAAAATTTGTTTATCAAATTCAGTTACTTCAAATATATCATCATCAGGCCAAAACTCAACACTAGTTCCTGTTCGATTTGTAGTTTTTACAGCTTCTAAAATATTTTGGGGTATTCCTTTTGAAAACTCTTGACGATATAAATTTCCATCTCTTTTTATGTTAAGAATTAGTTTTTTTGAAAGAGCATTTACAACCGAAACTCCAACACCGTGGAGTCCTCCTGAAACTTTATAAGTATCTTTATCAAATTTACCACCTGCGTGAAGTACAGTTAAAACTACTGTTGCTGCTGAAATTTTTTCTGTAGGATGAATATCAACAGGAATTCCACGACCATTATCAGTAACTATACAAGAACCTTCTCTTGTAAGCTCTATATTTATCGTATCACAGTAACCTGCCATAGATTCGTCTATAGAGTTATCAACTACTTCATAAATCATATGATGAAGACCGCTAATATTCGTATCGCCGATATACATTCCTGGACGTTTTCTTACAGCTTCAAGCCCTTTTAGTACTTTTATATTTCCAGCACCATAATTTTTTTCTAAATTTTCCATTATTTTCCTTAAATATTTACTGGCATTACAACAGTTCTAAGATCGCCTGAACTTAATATAAAAGGCAAATTAGGTTCGTTATATCCTAAGTTAAACTCACTATCTTCAATACTTGATAAAAAATCAAGTATAAATCTGTTTTTAACTCCTAAAATAATCTGATCACTAACATTACTTCTATATTCTATAAATGTTTTTGCTTCACTATTATCATCATTTATACTCTCAAAACTTATATTATCTGGAGCTATTGTTATTTTTACTATTTCTGAAAGCATTGATATAGTTTTTATGCCTTCTATTATTTTTTCTCGATTTAAAATTATATTTTGTTTTATCTCATTTGGTACTACTCTTGTATAATCTGGATATCTTCCGTTAATTAGTTTCGTGAAAAATTCAAAGTTTTGTGATACTGCTATAAATATATTTTCATCATAATAAATTTCAATGTTTTCAAAGAATAATTTTTGAATTTCGGTTATAGCTTTTTTTGGTATTATTATACTAAAAGGATCGTTTTGAGAATTTATTTCAAGTTGATAAACGCTTAATCTTTTTGTATCCGTACCTACTAAGTTTATATGATCTTTTTTTATATCAATTAAAGCTCCTGTTAATTCTATTTTTGAATTTACGTTTTCTATTGAGCTTGATATTTTTTTAAGACTTTTACTTAAAGATCCTGCATTTATATCAAATTTCTTTTTGTTTTCTAAACTTGGAAAATCTGGAAAATCCTCTGGTTTTTGCATAGGAAGTCTATATTTTGAGTTATTTTGTTTTATGTAAAGATGATTTTGAATAGTTTCTAGCATTATATCGCCGTCTTTTAAGCTTTTAATTATATCAAGAAGTTTTTTACCATTAGCAGTTGCCATTCCTTCATCTGCTATAGTTGCATTTTTTACTTTATATTCAAGTCCTATTTCATTGTCAGTCGCTTTTATATTTAAAACTCCATCTCTAGCAGATAAAAAGATATGAGAAGTTATAGAACTTAAATCTTTTTTATCAAGATAGGGGTTTGTGTTTATAACTATTGATTCAAGGACATTTTTTTTAATTAGAACTTTCATTTTTTTTGCCTTTTAAATTTAATTTATTTTTTTATTTTTAGTTGATATGTTGATTTTGTGAAAATCATCATTAAACACCGTAAAATTCGTTATTTATATATTGAAAATAAAGTTTTACTTTTTCACTTCTTTTCACATTATTCCTTTGATGTTATCTTATTTTTTAGTTCTTCAACTCTTGCTTTAAAGTATCCATCGTTATTTATTATTTCATTTATTTTTTTTATATTATGACTTACTGCGCTGTGATCTTTTAGTCCAAAATGAGTTGCAAGTTGAGGCATTGAGTTTGGAGTTAATGTTTTTGCTAAATAGATACAAATTCTTCTTGCTTCAACTATACCTTTTGTTCTGCTTTTGCTTTTGATATCACTTGGTTTTATGTTCATTTCATGACTTACACAGCTTATAATATTTTCAAGACTTATGTTATCTTTTTTCTCTTTTATTTGATCTTTTATAACATTTTTAGCAAATTCTAAAGTAATTTCTTGTCGCATAATGTTTGCAAACGCGTTTATATTTATAATTGCACTTTCTATCTCGCGAATGTTATCTCCCATATTTGTAGCTATATATTCGATTATATCACTGCTTAAATTTATACCGTCAAATTCGCATTTTGCTTTTATAATTCGTATTTTTGTGTCAAGTTCAGGCGGTGTTATATCAGCCATAAGTCCCCATTCAAAACGACTTTTTAATCTCTCTTCAAAACCTTTTAACATTTTTGGAGGTTTATCAGAAGTCATAACGATTTGACCTTTTTTTGCATGAATTTCGTTGAAAGTATGAAAAAATTCCTCTTGAGTTTTTTCAGATTTATGAAAAAATTGAATATCATCTATGAGTAAAATATCGCAATTTCTATATTTTTCTTTAAATTTATTCATAGTTCTATTTTCTACATTTCTGATAAAATCACTCATAAATTGTTCACTAGTTACGCAAATTACTGTTTTTCCGTGTTCTAAACAGTAATTTCCTATGGATTGTAAAAGGTGAGTTTTACCAAGTCCTGTTGAGCCATATATAAAAAGCGGGTTATAAACTTTACCCGGATTTTGAGCAGCTTGCTGTGAGCTTATATAGGCAAATTGATTTGAATCGCCCACGACAAAACTTTCAAATGTATAGCTAGGATTTAGAAGTGAGCTTTGTGTGCGAATTTGTTTTACATCTATATCTTTTGCTTTGATTGATACTCTATTTTTTTGTGTTGTTATGCTTATGACCGGTTTAATTCCGGTTTTAACTTCAAAGATATTTGCTATTTTGTTAGCATATCTAGTTTGTATAAATTTAGCTACAAGTTCATTCGGGGCTGTAAAAATAATATTTTCGCTATTTGAAGATTTTTCATTAAATTTAATTTGAGATATGTAGTTTTCCAACTCATTTTTAGATATCTCTTGACCTAAAAGCTCTATTACTTCATCTGCTAGCAA